>NZ_CP084004.1:0-748544 GCF_020181355.1 Collinsella aerofaciens | reverse complement strand
GGTTCACATTGCACTTCGTGGCAATGATGCCGTCGATACTCATTCTGAGGGTTCTGACCCTGATCGCCATGTGGTGATTGTTGCTCGATAATCTACTCGAGTTTATGCTAAGGGGACGTGGTTTCCACGTCCCCTTTTTTGTCAAAAGTTCTCGATACGCTGATTTTTGTCAGAAAGGAGCTTTCGTTGTTAGTACTTACTGATCAGCAAGCTGACGAGATGTTGAGTCGTCTAGCTTTCTATTGCAAAGAGTATTCCTTGAGCGTAACTGATGTTGAGCTGAGGAAATGTATTCAGCATTTGGATTTGGTTCTAGAAACAAATAAGACAACCAATCTCACCCGTATTCTTAACGTAGAAGATGCTGCAGTACTTCATATCCTCGACTCACTTGTTTTGCTCCCCTATATCAACAAGGCTCCTGAGGGAGCTTTGCTCGATATGGGAACAGGTGCGGGCTTCCCTGGTATTCCATTAACCATAACCACGCATCGTAAAGCTACTTATATTGACTCTGTTGGCAAGAAGGTTGATGCGGTAAATTCCTTTGTCCATGCTCTTGGATTGAAACATGCCCATGCGGTTCATGATCGTCTTGAAGAATATGCTCGGAGCCATAAGAAGCAGTTCTCTGTTGTAACCGCCCGCGCACTGGCCCCTCTACCGATTCTTGTTGAATATGCGGCTCCGTATCTGAAGGATGGAGGTCTATTTGTTATAACCAAGGGCAATCCTTCGGATGAGGAGCTTGCTTCCGGCATGTCAGCAGCTAAGATTTGCGGCTTCACTTTGCTTCTGAATGACGCAATTGATTTGCCTGAAGGCTTGGGTCACAGGGAGTTCATTGTTCTTAAGAAGAGTCATCCAGCATCTGTCTCATTGCCTCGTGCAAATGGCGTGGCAAAGAAGAATCCGCTTGCCTAGATGTTTCACGTGAAACATAATGGATACTAACAACTTGCAGTGTTTCACGTGAAACATGGCGGTTGATATCGATTCGGAATGTTTCACGTGAAACATCCTCCGTTTGACAGCTTTAATACACACCAGGAGGGACCGTGGGATTTCGCGACGTTAAGCGTTCTAAGAGCGCAAAAGACACGCGTATCATTGCAATCATCAATCAAAAAGGCGGCGTCGGTAAGTCAACGACGGCCGTAAACCTTGCAGCAGCACTGGGTGAGCAGGGTCGTAAGACACTGATTGTCGATTTTGATCCGCAGGGAAACAGCACCAGTGGATTCGGAATTGAAAAAGAAGATCTTGATCGCTGCATCTATGATGCATTGTTGAATGATGTGCCGGCAGAATCGCTTGTTCTTGATACAAATTGTAAAAAGGTATTCGTTATTCCGGCTACAATTCAACTTGCAGGCGCGGAAATTGAGCTCGTAAGCGCAATTGCTCGTGAAACCCGCCTCAAAGATTTGCTTGAGCCGATTCAGGACGAGTTTGACTTTATTTTCATTGACTGTCCTCCTTCGCTCGGCCTGCTTACTATCAACGCTTTGACCGCAGCAGACAGCGTTTTGATTCCGATCCAGTGCGAATATTACGCACTCGAGGGCGTTACGAAGCTGCTTGAGTCAATGAAGATGGTCAAATCACGGCTGAACAAGGGCTTAGACACCTATGGTGTGCTTATGACCATGTATGACTCGCGTACTTCACTATCGAATCAGGTTGTTGAGGAGGTTCAATCGTACTTTGGTGATAAGGCGTTTAAGACGCTAATCCCCCGTACGGTTAAAATCTCCGAAGCTCCGTCTTTTGGAGAACCGGTAATTACCTATGCACCTCAAAATAAGGGTGCAAAAGCATATATGAACCTTGCAAAAGAGGTGATCAAGCGTGCCTAGTGTAAAGAAACGTGGCGGATTGGGACGTGGACTCAATGCTTTGGTCTCAGAGGCCGAGTATGAGACCGGCGGTTCGGCTGCATCGGCTTCAAATGCCGCATCTGAAACAAAACTACCTATTGAGGATATCGTTCCCAACCCTAATCAGCCGCGAATTCACTTTAACGAAACTGAACTTCGCGAGTTGAGCGAGTCAATCCAAGAACATGGCGTTTTGCAGCCGCTTTTGGTTCGCAAACATGGAAACGGCTATGAGATCATCGCTGGTGAGCGTCGTTACCAGGCGTCAAAGCTTGCTGGCCTTGAAGAATTGCCAGTCATCATTAAAGAGGTAAATGATGAAGAGATGCTGGCTCTTGCTCTTATCGAAAACCTTCAGCGTTCTGATCTGAATCCCGTCGAAGAGGCTAAGGGCTATCGCCAACTCATTGATGCCAGCGGGATGACCCAGGAGGCATTGTCCAAGGCAGTAAGCAAGTCACGCACTGCAATTACAAACTCGCTGCGTCTTCTCGATCTCCCCGAAGTAGTTCAGCAGATGATTTTTGAGGGTAAACTTACTGCTGGTCATGCACGTGCGATTCTTGCAGTTCCCTATGAGGACGCGCGTATTCGACTTGCAGAGAAAGTTGTTACAGAGGGCCTTTCCGTAAGAGCGACAGAAAATCTTGCTCCGTTGTTTTCTGCCGGAGAGACACCTAAGACGCCGAGGCCTGCAACGCCTCAGTCTTTTAAAAAGGCTGCCCGCGTGCTTCGTCAGGTTTTTAATACCAACGTGCGTGTGAAGAGCTCGCGTGGAAAGAATAAGATTGAGATTGAGTTTAAAGACGAGGAAGAGCTCTCTCGTATTCTTGGCGAAATGATTCAGTTTGATCAAGGAGGCCAAGATGAGGAATAAGATTTTAACAGCGATTGCATTGGTGACGACTGTCGCGGCTGGTGCCTTTGCTGGCTATAGGATCGCTACAGACGATGAACTTCGAGGTCGTTTGCTTCGTAGCGCGCAAGATATCGTCGATACTTCCAAAAAGAAAATGGATGTTATGACAGAAGATGTTGCCATGCGTACTGCTCAGGTAACGAAGAATCCCAAGATTAATCAAGGTTGGGTCAGCAACCAATGGGAAAATGTAGGCTATTAGGTACCTAACAATTACTCAGCATATTTTGAGGGGTCCTTGTCTGATTCATGAGACAAGGACCCCTTATTTTGGCCGTAAAAATGGGACAGGTAGCAGCTGATTCAAAATTAAGGTCAATAAATGAAACGACCCCGGTTGCATATTCTGTAACCGGGGTCGTTCGATGTTTCACATGAAACGTTTTGGGATGCGACTCCCCTATGCGTTCTTCTGAACTTTGAAGCGCTGCTTCAGCTGTCCGCAAGCGGCGTCAATATCGTTACCACGGGAGTTACGAATCGTGGTCTCGATGCCACGGGACTCAAGACGACGCTGAAGATCCTCAACCTTATGAATCGGCGACGGCTTGAGCGGGCTACCCTCGATGTCGTTAAGCTGAATGAGGTTAACGTGGCACAGCGTTCCCTCGCAGAAGTCGCAGAGCGCCTGCATTTCGGGATTCGTATCGTTGACGCCTTCGATCATGGCATACTCATAGGTCGGGCGTCGGCCGGTCTTCTCGGTGTAGAGCTGAAGCGCTTCGTGAAGGCGAAGCAGCGTGTACTTCTTAACACCGGGCATGAGCTTATTGCGCGTCGACTGGATGGCGGAATGCAGGGAAACGGCAAGCGTGAACTGCTCGGGGATGTCGGCAAATTTGCGAATACCGGGAATAACGCCGCTGGTAGAGACGGTGAGGTGACGAGCGCCGATACCGATGCCATCGGGGTCGTTGAGGATTCGCAGCGCCTTGAGAACCTCGTCGTAGTTGGCAAACGGCTCGCCCTGGCCCATGAAGACAACGCTCGTGGCGCGCTCGCCAAAGTCGTTGGATACATGAAGTACCTGGTCGACGATCTCTTGAGCGGTCAGAGAGCGCTTGAGGCCGTTGAGACCGGTAGCGCAAAAGGCACAGCCCATGCCACAGCCTGCCTGGGTGGAAACGCAGACGGAAAGCTTGTTACGACGGGGCATGCCGACGGTCTCGACGGAAACGCCGTCGTGGTACTCGAGCAGATACTTGCGAGAGCCATCTTTGGAAACCTGCTTGGTGAGTTCAGTCGGCGTGTCAAAGGCGAAAGCCTCTTTAAGCTGCTCGCGGAAAGCCTTGGGAAGGTTGGTCATATCGTCAAACGAACAAACGTTCTTCTCAAAGACCCATTCGATGAGCTGCTTCGCGCGGAAGGCGGGCTGGCCAAGCTCGGCCACGAGCTCGCGAATATCGTTTTGGCTCAAGTCGCGAATGTCCTGAGATTTAGTCCTGGGATTCATGGAAGCCTTTCGATTTTGGGGAAACGTAGAGGGTATCGCTACAATATGGTATCAGCTGCAGAAATTATAGAGGAGGAGTCTGCCCATGCCGGGTAAAAGCCTAGAGAACATGCACGTAGCGGTCTTGGCGGGCGGTCATTCCGCTGAGCGCGAGATCTCGCTCAATTCGGGAAAGAACGTCGTGGTTGCCTTGAAGGAGGCCGGCTACACTTCGGTGGAGCTGCTCGACACGGCTGCCGATGATTTTATGGTAACCATGGCGACCGGCGGCTTTGACGTGGCGTTTATCGCCATGCACGGTGCCGGCGGCGAGGATGGCGCCATGCAGGGCGCCATGGAGACCCTGGGTATCCCCTACACGGCCTCGGGCGTGCTTGCCAGCGCCTGCGGTGCCGACAAGGAGGTCTCTAAGCTCCTGTACGCCAAGGCGGGCATTCCCATTGCCCCCGGCCTCGCGCTCGAGGTGGGCGATGAAGTCGATATCGATCATATCGTCGAGGTTTGTGGCGAGCGCTGCTTTGTGAAGCCGGCCGTCAACGGTTCCAGCTATGGCATTTCCCTGGTCCATGAGCCCTCCGAGCTGCCCGCGGCAATCGCCAAGGCGTTTGCGTACGGCGACAAAGTGCTGGTCGAGAAGTGCATCGAGGGTACCGAGATCACCGTCGGTGTGTACGGCGAGGACGACGTGCGCGCTCTGCCGATTGTCGAGATTCGCAAACCCGAGGACTGCGAGTTCTACGATCTGGACGTGAAATATGTCGACCCTACGGACATCCATCGCATTCCGGCGCAGATTTCACCCGAGAATTACGCTCGCGCTCAGGAGCTTGCCTGTGCTGCTCACAAGGCCCTCGGTTGCCTGGGTATCTCGCGCAGCGACTTTATCGTGAGTGAGGACGGCCCCGTTATCCTCGAGACCAATACCATTCCCGGCATGACCGATACGTCGCTGTATCCGGACGAGATCCGCCACACCGACGACATGACGTTCCCGCAGGTCTGTGACAGCCTGATTCGTATGGGCCTTCGTCGAGCGGGCATTGCATGCTAATCGAGGACGCGGTTTCGTCAGGAACGCCGCAGTTTGTCATCGACTCCTATGCCACGCTTGCCGAACGCGCCAAAACGCAGTCCTTCGGCCTTATCGAGGAAGATGTGATTGTCCTCGATACCGAGACCACAGGTCTTTCGGTGCAGGACAATGAGCTGATCGAGATCTCGGCGGCCCGTCTTTCGGGCCGCGAGGTCGTCGACCGCTTCGATACCTTCGTGCATCCCAAGCAGCTGATTCCCGCCGAGATCACCGAGCTCACGAGCATTACAAATGCCGATGTGGCAGATGCCCCGTCGGCCGTTGAGGCCGTAGCCGCTCTCGCCGATTTTGTCGGTGGTTGCCCGGTAATCGCACATAACGCCACGTTCGACCGCTCGTTTATCGAGTCGGTCAAAGGCGGCGTCAACGTGAGCGATATCTGGATCGATTCGCTGGCGCTGTCGCGCATCGCGCTTCCGCGCCTGGCATCGCACAAGTTGTCTTTTATGGCCGATCTGTTTGGCTGTGACTCGGTATCACACCGTGCCAATGCCGACGTCGACGCCCTGTGTGGCGTATGGCGCGTGTTGCTCGTGGCGCTCACCGACTTGCCTCAGGGCCTCATGGCGCGCCTAGCCGACATGCATCCGGATGTGCCTTGGTCCTATCGTCCTATCTTCTCATTCTTGGCAGGGCAGAACCCTGGTTCTATCTTCTCTCTCAGCGCCGCTCGTGCTGACGTTCTCAAGGCCGATCGCGCCGACGATCGGGTGGACGCCGACGAACTGCCGGTCCTCAAGATGCCGAGTCGTGAGGAGATTGAGGCAGACTATGCGCCAGGTGGCCTGGTCAATCGCATGTATCCCACCTACGAGCCGCGTGATGAGCAGATCGCGATGGCGCTCGAGGTCCGCGATGCGCTGGTCACGGGCACTCATCGTGTAATTGAGGCGGGCACGGGCGTCGGCAAATCGATGGCCTATCTGGTGCCTTTTGCCGAGGCAGCGCGCCGTAACAACATCACGGTTGGTATTGCGACCAAATCGAATAATCTTGCCGACCAGCTCATGTACCATGAGCTGCCAAAACTTGCCGAGCAACTGGACGGTGGTCTGTCATTTTGCGCTCTCAAGGGGTATGACCACTATCCATGCCTGCGCAAGCTTGAGCGCATGAGCCGCGGCCAGGTCGAGATTACCACCAAGCGCGATCCGGCGGACACGCTCACGGCGGTCGCGGTCATTATGGCGTACGTCTGCCAATCAGCCGATGGCGACCTCGACTCGCTCGGCATTCGGTGGCGCAGCGTCAACCGCCCCGACTTTACGACGGCCTCGCGCGAGTGTGCTCGTCGCCTCTGCCCGTTTTTCCCTGATAAATGTTTGGTCCACGGCGCTCGCCGTCGTGCAGCGCATGCCGACGTGGTGGTCACCAACCATTCCCTGCTGTTCCGCAATGTCGCGGCCGAGGGCAGGATTTTACCTCCGATTCGTCATTGGGTAATCGACGAGGCCCATTCCATCGAGCGCGAGGCGCGCCGTCAGTGGGCGCGCGTGGTGTCGGCGGACGAATCACGCGCTCTGTTTGAGCGCCTGGGTGGCTCGAGCACCGGTGCGCTAAGCCAGGTCTCCCGTGATTTGGCAACCTCCGAGGGCTCTACGCTCTATCTGGGCCTTACTGCCAAGGCGACGTCGACGGTTGCGCGCGCGAGCATGGCAATCGCCGACGTGTTCGATGGCGTTCGCGAGCTCGGCCGCCGTGCCCGTGGGGGTTATGACAATGCCAATCTATGGATTGGCCCCGAGCTGCGCGAATCTGACGACTGGCATGATTTCTTACAGTCGGCCTACGCTGCCATCGACGTATTGGAACAGGCTGACAAGAGCGTCGACGCGCTGGTGCAAGCCGTCGCCGCCGACAAGCCCGAGGTTGTTGTCGACCTGGGTGATATCTCGCGCCGCCTGCACGAGCTGGCCGAGAACCTCAAACTCATCATTGATGGCACCGATGAACACTACGTGTATTCGCTGCAGGTCAATCGCAGGCTGCGTGCCGGCGGAGAGTCAATGACCGCAGAGCGCATCGACATTGGCGAGGCCTTGGCAACCGAGTGGCTGCCCGAGGTTCACACGGCTATCTTTGCCTCGGCGACCATGACGGTGTCCAAAAGCTTCGAACACTTTAACCACGCGGTCGGCCTCGATCGCATCGGCGCTTCAACATCCTCATCGCTGCACTTGGACTCGAGCTACGACTTCGATTCGAACATGGCTGTAGTCGTTGCGGGCGATATCCCCGATCCGCGCGATCGCGAGAGCTATCTTACGGCGCTCGAGCGCGTGCTGGTCGACGCCCATCTTGCCATGGGCGGATCGGTGCTCACACTGTTCACCAATCGGCGCGACATGGAAGACCTGTACGCCCGCGTTGAGCCCAAGATGGCCCGTGCGGGTCTGGAGCTCAACTGCCAGCAGCGCAACTCATCTCCTCGTCGCCTGCGCGATCGGTTTATCAACGAGCCGACTTCATCGCTTTTTGCGCTTAAGGCCTTCTGGGAGGGGTTCGACGCCAGCGGCGAGACGCTGCGCTGCGTCATCATTCCCAAGCTGCCGTTCTCGAGTCCCACGGACCCGCTCTCGTGCGAGCGCAACCTGCGCGAAGACCGCGCTTGGGCGCGCTATTCGCTGCCCGAGGCGGTGCTCGAGGTCAAGCAGGCGGCCGGCCGCCTTATCCGCTCGTCGACCGATTGCGGCGTGCTGATTCTGGCCGACCCGCGCCTGGTGACGAAGGGCTACGGAAAGAAGTTCTTAACGTCGCTGCCCACGAGCTCCTACCAGCGCATCGAATCGGCGCAGATCGGGCACTATCTGCAACTGTGGCGCGCACGCCACGAGCGGCGGCGCTAAAGCGGACAGACGAGGGTTTTTGCCATATCGCACAGGCGCTTTGACAGGGCGGGGTCATCCAAGATGCGGATGGCTCCGCCCGCTGCGATTACCTGGCTCAGTAGCCAACGCTCGGAGCCGTAATGCACAGTTACCGTTGCCATGTCTGCCCCGCCGCGCTCGATTAGGGTGATGCCGGCCCAGTCCAGATGCTCCGCCATATCGAATGGCATCAAGAGCTTTGCGCTGCGCTGCGTCCGGGCAAGGGAATCGTGGAGGGATGCGACGTCCGGTGTGTGAGGCACGACGGAGTCTTCCGTCAAGGCGAGTCCCTCGATTTTATCCATGCGATAGGTGCGCTGCTCATCGACTGTGATGTCCCAGGCAATCAGGTATGTTTGGTCGCCGTTTGCCGTAATGCGCAAGGGGTCGACCAGACGCTCGCGTGGCCGTGCATCGTCCATCGAGCGATATGAGATGCGGCAGCGAACGCCGTCCTGAATGGCACAGCTCAGCTGCTGCCAGTGCGACCCGTGGTTGACGGTGTCAAAGACGCGCTGGTTATAGCCGAGCTCTTCGGGTAGAAGGGCGTGTCGAATCCGAGCTGCCGTCTGCGGCTCGATCCCCAACGATTCAAGTTCGTGGTTGAGCACAGCGCCCTCGGCTGCACTCAAGCGCAACGGTAGCACACGCCCGGCGTCACCAGTGAGGACCACACGCTCGCCGTGGCATTCGCAGATGATGCGCGCACCAGATTCTCGGTCCGCGAGCGTCGAGACGATCTCGAGAATCTCGTCGAGCGATACTCCCGTGATGTCAAAGCGGCCGCAAATCTCGGTTCGTGTCATGCCGCTCTCGCCGGCGGCGTAGAGGGCCTCCATGATGTCGATGGCGCGCGAGAGTCTCTGCTCGCTGGTGAGTTTACGCACGGGCATACTCGTGCACCGTCCTTTCAATGAGGTGGTTCCACGCCTGCTTGAGCGATTTGGGGGCCATGGGCCTCATGCCGTCCATGGCGTGGGCCATGCAAAATGAGGCGGCGGCTTCAAGGTCGCGCACGTCAACGGTCCAGATCCATCCCGCATCGGTGTGTGTGAGCTCACCTCGCCCGCGCGTGAGGCCGTTGATCATATCGATCTGCGTCTGAGGGGCGAACGAGAACGTGGCTGCAACGGGCGGTCGGTCGGCGAAATCGAATTCAAAGAACAGATAGTCGTTGAGATTGAAGTCCGCAGGGATGGCGTAGGCCTTCGAAGGACGCCATGCGCGAACGATACGGTCGCAGCGGAATGTCCTGATGTCGTCGGTGACAATGTCGAGGCCGCAGAAGTACGCCACGCCCTCGCGTTCGAACATGCCGTAGACACAGACGGTACGTTCTTTCTGCTCGCCGCGTCCGTTCTGATATAAAAATCGCAGCGCGCATCGCTCGGCAAAGGCGCTCCATACCGCATCGACGGTGGGAGAGCGGCGGATCGGTACTTCGTCCACCGTCGTCCTGCCGGTGAGGTAGGCAATTTTGGAGCGAATATCGGCAAGCGGCGCGGCAAAGGTGGAAGAGCCGGCCGCTAGCGTCTGGTCGATGGCGTTGAGTAGGATATCGGTGTCGTCTGCGGTGATGAGGCCGCCTGCAGCAAACGTGTGCTCGCGGTCGATTGTCCACGAGCTTTCCTCGGTCTCCTGCGCACCGGCGGGGCGAACCTCCTTGATTAAGATGCCACGCTCGAGCAGTTTGTCACGATCGCGCCGAAACTTGCGCTTATCCGAGTCGATATTGCCCGAGCCATATCCCAGGTCAGAATCCAAGACGATCTGCTCGGTCGTCAGCGGTTCGGGGGAGCTGTTGAGCACAAAGAAAAGATTGAGGATGCGCTGAGCCGTTTTATCGAAACCGGGCTCCGAATTCCCCTTTTTAATTGTCGCGGTCGCGTCGCTTGCCGTCATAGAGTCCTCGCATGAGAAGGTGGTTTGCTGCCATGATTTTAGTCCGATATGGAGATTAGGCTATATCCTTGTCCGCTCGAGGCGTTAAGATGGCCCGAATTCGGTCGTTTGCGCTCGCTCGGGGTATACTTTCGACTATATACGGTTCTAATGTGCATGCATTGGGCCTATTTGTCGGATTATGGATGTGGAGCGCACATGGCGAACACCCAGAACTATATTAACCACCTGCTGCAGAACACCGGCATTACGCCGGCATGCAGCGAAGAAGAGCGCTTGGCTGCCGAGGATATCGCTCAGATCTTCCGCAACCACGGCTTTGACCCCGAGGTTCAGGAGTTCAATGCCCCGGCGCCCAGTAGATTGGCATTTGCCGTTACCGGTATTCTTGCGTTTGCCGGCGCCCTGCTGATGGGCATCGGCGGCGGTATCGGCTTGGTCGGCACCTTGCTGGCCATTGTCGGCGCCGTTCTTTACGTGCTCGAGCGCACGGGCCACCCCGTGGTTTCGCGCCTGGGCAAGACGGGCGTGAGCCAAAATGTCATCGCCTACCACAAGGCCTCGGGCCCGCTCGCGTCTCCGCGCAACCGCCCGGTGGTCGTTGTCGCACACTACGACTCTCCCCGTGCTGAGCTGCTCGCCCGCGAGCCCTATGCTTCGTATCGTGCGCTCATCGCCAAGCTGTTGCCCGTTGCCACGATTGCCCCTGCTGCCGTTGCCATCCTGCGTATCCTGCCGCTCCCCGGCGCGCTCAAGGTTCTGCTGTGGATTGTCGCGATCCTCGCTTCCCTCGTTGCACTTGCCAACGCGGCAAACATCATCTCTAACCGCCACGTTCTTCCCTATACGTCCGGCGCGGTGTGCAACAAGTCTTCTGTCGCCGCTATGCTCGGCGTTATGGACAACGTTGCTCCCTTCCAGGGCGAGAACGAGTTTCCCGACGATGTTCCGTTCGATACCTATTTTGGGGAGCAGAAACGTCGTGCCGAGGAAATGGCGCGCGCGGCGGCGGAGTATGCCGCGGCCCAGCAGCAAAACGACTACGGCAACACCATCGAGTACGAAGAGCCTACCTACGCCGAGGACGAGTTCGGTCAGCCGATTGCTCCCGACGCTCAAACCGAGCCCGAACAGGGCGAGGCTTTTGACGAGCAGATTGAGGGCTTTGAGGGTGCGTCTGCCGACGAGACGCTGATTGGCGCCATCGTGCCCGAGGATCAGAATCAGGCTGTCCAGGCCGAAGAGTTCAATGACGAGGTTCCCGCTGCTGAGCCGGCGGAGGAGCCTGCCGCGGCCGAGCCCGAGCCCAAGCTCTATCGCAACGCCGCCGGCAACATTCGCTTTGGTTCGGATGCCATCCGTGCACTCGGAATGCTTCCCGAGTCCTGCACGCTCGATTACGAGGAGGGCGAGGAGCCGACGTTTGAGCCCGAGCCTGCGCCCGTTGTCACTGCGGATGATGAGTCTGCCGCGGTTACCGCTGCCGTTGCCGAGCCCGAGGCGGTGTCCGCGATCGATCCCGCGGCAGGACTGGACATTTTGGCTCCCGCCGCGCCGGCGCAAGACGTTGCGGACGAGTCTGACGACGATTACGTTGAACAGCCGAGGCGCGTGTCTTACGAGAGCGATACTGATTTCTCTGCCGAGATTCCCGCGGCAACGCCCCATGCCGATATTGCATCCGCGTTCTCTTCGATTGGCGCCAGCGCTTCCAGCTTCTTTAAGGGTGCGCTTGCAAAGGGCAGGAAATTTGTCGACGATTTCGAGGAGAAGCGCGCTGCCGCACGCGAGGCTGCCGAGCAGGAGGCTATCGCTCAGCAGCAGGCAGCCGAGGCGGCACGTGAGCGCGCGGCGCAAGAGTTCGAGCAGAACGAGGCTATGCAGTCCGGGCCCGTCGACGCTGCCGAAGCTACGACGTCCTTTGAGTCCCAGCAACCGACGTCAGCGGATGTTGTTGAGGCAACAACGTCTTTCGAGGCTCAGCAGCACGTCGATAGCACCATGTCGTTTGATGCCGCGCAGTTCGATTCCACGATAACGTTTGAAAAGCAAGGCACCGCAATTGCCGAGCCCCTTCCTGTTTCCGATGAGCAGGGCGACGCGGCAGACGATGACGAGCCCATTGATGCTGCCGAAATCCAAGATGCCGCCGAGGACGAGTCCGTCGAGGCCAACTCTGACGAAGAGCAATACGCGGCAGCCGATCAAGGTGATTCGACCGAGGTCGAGCAGGAGGAAGTGCCTGCGGTTTCCGAGACTCCCGAGACGGATGAGTCGAGGCCTTACTCCACGCAGATTTTCACCATGCCGACCCCGAGTGGTTCCGGTGCCACGGTTGCCAATGTCGCTCCCACCCAGGACGAAACGGTCGATTCCCTTATGGCCCAGATTTCCTCCCAGGCATCGCCGCGTCCGCAGATGAATGTTCCCGATCCGGCGTCGGCACCGTCGCCTGCACCTTCCTCGTCTCCGCTGGCTTCGGTCCCCGATCCGTCGCTGCCGTCTATGAAGCAGGCAAACGTTGCGTCTCGCACGTCGCTGTTCGACCTTCCCGATCCCTCTGCCCAGGTCAACGACCCCTTTGCTACTGCCCAGGGTCCCGAACCCACATCGGCACCCGTTGCGCCTTCTATGCCCGTTGCGTCGGGCGCGCAGCCGATCGAGACCATTTCGGCTCCCGCCCCGGCGGCACCCAAGTCTCGCAAACGCGGCCTGGGTGGCCTGTTCGGTCGTAAAAGGAAAAACGAGCAGGACAGCATGAGTGATTGGCTGGGCGTCGAAGACGATTACGATGCCAAGAAGTCCGGTCGCGGTATCGGTTCGTGGGATAACTTCGAGGACGATAACGATGGCTGGAAGGGCGGCGCTACGTCTTCCGATGGCGCTTCTTCCGAAGATATGCTCTCGGCTGTCGCCTCTATGGGCGATGATGAGCTGCTCGGTCACGATATCTGGTTTGTGGCAACGGGCGCCTCGGATTGTGATGGCGCCGGCATGAAGGCCTTCTTGGCTTCGCATCGCGATAAACTCCGCGGCGTATTCTTCATCAATCTTGAATCCGTCGGCGCCGGTAGGCTTTCGGTGGTGACGGTCGAGGGCGAACAGCAGCTGCTCAAGGGCGATCGCCGCATCATGAACCTGGTCAGCAAGGTGTGCAAGTCGTTCCATGTCGATTGTGGCGTGCTCGAGATGCCCTATGCCAAGACCGATGCCTATGCCGCGCTCGAGGCGAGCCGCCGAGCCCTCACCATCGCCGGCGTGGACGGCACGCGTCTGGCTTGCGCTCGTACCGAGGACGACCTGCCCCACAATGTCAACCCGACGAACATTGCCACGGTATCCGAGGTCGTGACCGAGGTTATCCGCCGTTCGTAGACGGAGCTCTAAGGAGTCAACGTGTTTTCGTATATTAAGCGCCATTGGCCTGTCTACGTGATTTTGACCTTGATTGCCATTGCGTTAGGATTTGGGGCTGCCTACATCGTGGGTGCAAAGGGCTCGACCCCCGCCTCCGCAATCAGCGAAGAGGTGGAGCAAGAACAGAGTACGGGTGCCGATGGGATTCCTGAGTCCGAGCAGGCAATCGTTGATGGTGGATCTTCGTCTGCAGAGTAGATACGGCGATTTACATGATTGAAAGCGGGCGAGCCAGGGGACTGGCTCGCCCGCTTTTTCATCGCGCTAGCGCTTCTTTGGGATCGACCTAAGGCGAGCGAACCATAGGGCTGCGGCACCCGAGGTCAGGAGCGCGGTGATGCAAGCGGCGATGGGAACTGATCCTGTTGCCGGTAGGTCCTGCGGTAGGGTACAGCGTTGAATGACACGGTCCTCGTCATGTGACTCAAGTTTATCGCCGCCGCCGTTGCGGCAAAGATCGACGCGTGCGCTGTTGGTGAGTGCGGTTTGGGGCGTATAAGCCGACGTCGCCTGCATGTGCACGATTGCGCCCCGAGCGTCTGTGCCAAGGATTGCTTTGGCATAGTCAAGGTCGTCGTGCTCATCTTTGAGATCATCGCGGGTCCAAGAATCCGCATCGCTTCGAGTCGTAAAGCCGGCGGCTACCGCACCGTATTCAATGCGAATGCCCGTTACGACGGTATTGGACGCAAGGTCGAGTTCTTTCGCCTCGAGTGTGGTGGATTCCGTGGTCGAGACATCCGCCTTCCAGAGGTGCCAGCCGTCGTAATCGACGAGGCGGCAATCCTCACCCAGACTTTCCTTTACTTCGTCGGACTCAAGCCAAGGATTTTCGTGCCCATCGTCAAGTGTCGCGTTTGCCGGCTCATCGACGTCTGTCGAGTCCAACGGCGTCGTGCGATACCACACGTTGCACAGACCGTTGAGGTCGCCGATGGCGACGGGGGTTTCGATTGAGACGAATCTCGCCGTATCGTCCTCGGCACACTCAAGATCATCGGTAATTGTAAACTCATCAACCCAGGTAGTTGAATCGTTTCGAGCGTCGATGGTATAGGAGAAAAGCCCATCCGTATTGGTTTGCATCGCGGCACGGTTTTTACCATCGCCGTTAGCCAACAGGCCCTTTTCGATAGGTTGGACAAGTTCCTGACGCTTGTCGACCTGCCCCTTGATCTCGATGGGCGCATCCTTCATCGCGACGGATTGGACTTCTCCCGTATCCTTTATTTCAAACGTTATCTCCTCGGCAAGGTCATAGGTCCGCGGAGACATCATTTCGCGCAACGAGTAGGTGCCGGGTGCAAGATGTTCGACGCGGTGTGGCTTGTCGGATGAGGTCCAGGAGTCTATTTCGGTTTTATCGGGACCATATAAGGTGAGCCGTGCGCCTTCTACTTCCTGCTCACCGCTTGCATCGACCTTGGAGATATCAACCTTGGTGTAATCGTCGGATACGTTAAGCCGTGCTTCTACAACGGGTGTTTTCTGGTCGGCATAAGTAAGGTCGACAATATGGGTTGTCTGATCGAGCAAGAAGCCTGCCGGCGCTTGAGTCTCGACAACCTCGTAGCGTGCGGTGCCAGATCCCAGTGGGAGGTTGTCCGCGCGTGCTTCTCCAGTTTCATCCGTCGTGACGGTAGCGACAGTCTCACCGTCGAGTGCGGCAATGCTACCGTCGGGGCGCACGATATCACCCGAGGCACGGATCTCAAAGATGGCGCCCGCGAGGCTGCTGCCGTCTACGGCATCGGTTTTAACGATCCTGATATTTCCGGTCGCGGCGCGGTCATAATACGAGGCGATTGCAACGGGCGTTAGGTTCATGTCGGCGGGTATGTTTACCTCGATTTCTTCGCTGACAAGATAGGGCTCTTTGGCCGAGGTTTCGCGTACATAATAGGTGCCCGGCACGAGCGATTCTGGCAGTGTGACGGTCCCGGTCGCGTCAGTCGTAAAGGTGTCCATTACGTTATGTGCTGGATACCAGCAAGTTTGTGAGACAGGTTCGTGATTGCTGTCGAGGAGTTGGAAGGTGAATCCGGCTAGGGGAACAGAAGCGCCTGTTTGGGCATCGCGTTTTACAATCTGGAGATGCGTCGACAGAGCGTGGTTGTCCACGATATATTGAAGCTCGGCGTCGTCGGAAATCTGATTTGCCCCGACGGTCCATTCCCCTGCACGTTTAAAACCCTCGGGGACGGTTTCCGGAACCTCACGAACCGTGTAGCCGGCACGGTCGTATGGGACGGCTCCGTGGACACCGGCGGGTCGCTTGCCTGTGCCGAACCATGCTTCGGGCTGATCTTCGGTGGAGGCAAAGCCATAGATGTTTGTGGTCAGTGTGCCAACAACCTGCTGAGAGCTGTTGCTGACAACCTCAAAGACAACACCACCCGCCGGCTGCTCCAGGCCGGATTGGTCGCTATTGCCGTAATCCTTGAATTTGGAAATCTCAAGGTTAAACGCAATGGGGATATCGGAAACGCGAGATTCGATCTCGACCACGCCTGAATCGCCGAGCTGGTCGGCTCCAACGGTATAGGTCCAGCTGTCGTTGGATGGCAGGTAGCCCTCGGGGGCTTTTGATTCGTAGATGGTAAAGGTTCCTAAGGGGACATCGGCGAGGGTGGCCCGACCGCTTTCGTCGGTCGTGAGGATTTGTGCCCATCCAGGGGTTGATTGCGACACACACGTGAACTCTGCTCCTGCGAGCGAAGCTCCCACCTGGTGGCCGGCATTCGTCGCGGCATCGAGTTTTACGATACGCAGGTTGATGGTGCCGGGCTGTTCATCAATGGCGACCCGCCCGCCGTCATTCCCCGTGGTAAAGGCAATACGATCGTGGCGGGGGACATAGCCGGCCGGCGCCTTCGTTTCAACTAGGTAGTATGCCGTGTTGGGCAGAAGTGTTGCTTGCGCTCGACCGTTGCTGTCCATCTGGACGGTGCCGACATGCGCGCCGCTGGCGCTCTCAAAAATATCGAATGTTGCCCCGTCAAACTGATAAGTATTGTTTCCGCTGGTAATGGCGGCGTTTGCAGACTGTTTTTTGAAGGAAACAGAGACTGCCGGCAGTACATAGAGCATGTCTTGACGTTTGCTGCCGCCCGATACGGCTCCTAGATAGCGCCGCGCGCGGTGCGGAGCGGCTTTGATGCTTCCTGATTTTGCGTTGTCGTGGAGCCACCGCGCAGCCGCCACGACTTCATTGTCGGCGGTAAAGTGCCCGCTCTTGGTTTTGCCCTGAGCGGTCGTGTAGGAATAGGTACCGTCGACATGGGTAGTGCCGTTGAGCATCCATACGGCAAGCTGGGTTGCGGCGCGGGCGCGATCGGGTGAAAGATGGTAACCGCCAAACGACGTGGCGGTAGGATATCCGTGACAAACGATTGCCGCGAACTCGTCGTCGAGCCACACCCAGCCTTGATCAAAGTTGAGCCATGGGCCGCCCGGCTTGGTGGGGCCGGGGCGCTCCTGGTTCATGCAGTAGGCAATCGAGGCGTCTTGAGCTTCATACTTGCCGATGAAGAAGGGCCCACAATCATCGCTAATAGTGCGGAAGCCGAGTTGGTCGTAGCCATCGACGGCAAATGCGGCTCTCGGTGCCAGGCAGCCGAAAAGCAGGAAGAGGAGCAGGAGCAGCGGACCTGTTGCGATTGCGCTGTGGACAGAGTGCGTGGGTGCGTTGGACATGGCTGCTCCTTATCCCTCGTGCGCCGCATGGGGAGGCTGCGACGCGTAGGATGAGGCTACCCCCGAGGTTCATGCGGGTAAGTACCGGAGCCTGACCAAAAGCTTGCCCAATTCCTGACAAATTGAGCTCAAATACAACAATCAAGCAAAAGCGCAGGTAGAAGATAGGGAGAACAGGAGGTCAAAGGTCCTCATCTCCACAATTGACGTGATTTTCAAACGAATCTCCACAGCTAAAACAAGCATCGCCACCCTTGTATCGAACAAGACAACCGCGTTATACTAGCCAACACACAAGCGGGCATCGCCAAGTGGTAAGGCATCAGCTTCCCAAGCTGACACTCGCGGGTTCGAGTCCCGTTGCCCGCTCCAGTAAAAAGCACAAGCACGGCAGCGTTACGTTGCCGTGCTTTTTACTACCAAGCGCCGGGACTCGAACCCGCCAGGGTGCGAGCGTTAAGCAAACGCGAAGCGTTTGTAGCGAGCAGGCGAAGGCGCCGACAGGCGCCTGAAGCCGGTGCGTATTTGCGAAGCAAATACGCGGATGTCCCGTTGCCCGCTCCATCGAGTACGGGGGACCTCGGGAACGTCGGGTCCAACCCGCTGTGCCCGTGCGTGTGCGCGGACCGGGTCTGCCGACCGCAGCCGGTGCGTATTTGCGAAGCAAATGCGCGGACGTCCCCATGCTCGCTCCAATTCCAAAATGTTAGGTTAATGCCTGCTGCCCATACTTGCACCTGCGCACGGTACAATGGTTGGGTTACGACCAACGTGCCAATAACCAAAAAGGAGCCGCTATGATCGATCGCTATACCCGCCCGGAGATGGGACACATCTTCTCCCTCGAGAACAAGTACGCCATTTGGCAGGAAATCGAGGTTCTGGCCTGCGAGGCCCAGGCGGAGCTCGGCAAGATCGGTATTTCCAAAGACGAGGCCCAGTGGATCCGCGACCATGCCAACTTTGAGAAGGCGAAGGTCGATGAGATCGAGGAAGTCACGCGCCACGACGTCATTGCCTTCCTGACCAACATGAAGGAATACATCGATGCCGATGTTCCCGAGGGCGACCCCAAGCCCAGCCGCTGGGTTCACTATGGCATGACCAGCTCGGATCTGGGCGACACGGCCCTGTGCTACCAGCTCACCCAGGCCTGCGACCTGATCATCGAGGACGTCAAGAAGCTCGGCGAGATTTGCAAGCGTCGCGCCTTCGAGGAGCGCAACACGCTCTGCGCCGGCCGCACTCATGGCATCCATGCCGAGCCGATGACCTTTGGCATGAAGTTTGGCTCTTGGGCCTGGGAGCTCAAGCGCGATCTGGACCGTCTTGAGGATGCCCGCAAGAACGTTGCCTTTGGTGCCATCTCGGGCGCTGTCGGCACGTACAGCTCCATCGAGCCGTTTGTCGAGGAATATGTCTGCGAGCACCTGGGCCTGGTTCACGACCCGCTGTCCACGCAGGTTATTAGCCGCGATCATCACGCCTACCTCGCCGGCGTTCTCGCCACCACCGCGGCCACCTGTGAGCGCATCGCTACCGAGGTTCGCAATCTGCAGAAGACCGATACACTCGAGGCCGAGGAACCGTTCCGTAAGGGTCAAAAGGGCAGCTCCGCCATGCCGCACAAGCGCAACCCCATCACCATGGAGAAGGTCTGCGGCCTGTCGCGCGTCGTGAAGGCCAACGCGCAGGTTGCCTTCGACAACGTCGCCCTGTGGCACGAGCGTGACATTTCACACTCCTCTGCCGAGCGCGTCGCCCAGGCCGACAGCTTCATCGCCCTCGACCACATGTTCCAGTGCCTCATTCGCGTTATCGACGGCCTGCAACTGTATCCCGCCCGCATGATGGCCAACCTCAATAAGACCCGCGGCCTCATCTTCTCTTCCAAGGTACTGCTCGCCCTCGTCGACACGGGCATCACCCGCGAGGACGCGTACGCCATTGTGCAGGAGAACGCTATGGCAACCTGGCACGAGGTACAGGATTGTGTCTCCGGCCCCACCTTTAAGGAGCGTCTCGAGGCCGACCCGCGCTGCACCGTCAGTCAGGAGAAGCTCGACGAGATCTTTGATCCGTGGGACTTCCTCACCCGTATCGACACGGTCTTTGATCGTCTGGAGCAGCTGAGCTTCGAGTAGGTTCGGGCATAACGTTAGCTTTTTAGGGCGCTTTGCTGGTAATGTGTGTTGCCGGCAAAGCGCCTCGTTGCATTTAGGGAAAGACGGGGATAATAGTCGTCTCGAATAACATTCTGAGAGGGGATCGCATGATTTCGTTTGATTACAAGCCTCAGGGCGTGTGCGCTCACAATATTCACCTTGATCTTTCCGATGACGGCAACAAGGTGATGGGCGTTGAGTTTACCGGCGGCTGCGACGGCAATCTCAAGGCTATCTCCAAGCTGGTCGAGGGCGCTCCTGCCGATCGCGTAATCGAGGTTCTCGCCGGTAATACCTGCGGTATGAAAAAGACCTCCTGCGCCGACCAGCTTACACGCGCTATCGAGGCCGCTCGCACCGAGATCGCCTAATGGGTATCGCCGATCACATCAAGAACGGAATATCGCGTCGCGGCTTTGTACTCGGTGGGGCTGCCGCGGGCGCTGCCACGGTGCTTGCCGGATGCTCGAAAAAAACGGGCACCAGCGATGATGCCGCCGGCGAGCCGCAGGTTATCAAGGATGATTCCAAAATCATCTCGATTACGGATGAGTACGAGGCAGTCGACATCGATCTTGAGCCGGCGGCGTCGTGGACGCTGCCTCTGGGTACGCTGCTGTACTACTGCGACGGCGATTACGCCGCGGCAATGATGGCGCCCGCATCGGCACTGCACGCCAACACGCTCGGTGTGCTCAACCTGGGCGATGGCTCGCTTACCACATTAATCGAGGATCCTATCGAGGGCACGGGATATGCATTCTACGATGTCCGTGCCGGCGACGGCGTATTCGCGTGGGTTGAGATGAACTTTGCCAATTCATCGTGGAAGCTCTACGCTCAAAATCTGTCGGGCGCTTCGCTCTCTGGCGACGTGGTTGAGCTCGATCGAGGTGGCAAGGACTACGATCCGCCGCTGTTTACGGCGTTCGGGGCATCAGTCATCTGGTATAAAATGCCTTCGGCAGGCGGCAATAAAACGAGTAGTGATTCGTTTTGCTATCGTCGCTCGCTTGATGAATCCAAGGCCGAGGTAATTTGGAAATCGACGGGCCGCTTTGCATCGGCCCCGCGCGCGAGCGACGGCATTTTGACCATCTCGCCGCGTGTCCGCAACGACGAGGGCGTCTACTACGGCATAACGGCAATCGATCTGACCGACGGCAACAACACCAAACGTGCCCAGCTAGTCCTTCCCTCGTCAGTCTCGCCTTTCGAGGCCGTATATATGGGCGATACCTTCGTGTTTTCTATCGAGGCGGCCTATAGTGGCGTGGGCAGCCTGGGCAATATGGGCACATATATCGGTAATGAGGGAGGGCCGTACCTCTTCCTGTCCCGCGAGCCGCTCGCATGTGCGGCTGGCAAGAAGAATAAATACCTTGTTAAGGTACAGGCGTCGCATTTCCTGATCGACACCTCTGCCAAGACCTATGGCTCGCTGCTGTCGCCCGACCGCGCCTTGGAGTATGGCGATTATCCAGCTACGGCGGGAAAATCGGACTCATTCCTTACGTACGCCACGGTGCGCAACAGCCAGGGTATACCAGAGACGGTCACTGCACGTCTATTCTCTCTTTAAGCTTAGAGGGGTTAAAAAGGCGCCAACAGGGGAATAAACGCGTTGTAATTGTGAGTACCGCCCGCCGAGCTGCCGCGTCATAGCGGCATCCGGCGGGCTCAGGTGCGTTAAAATGGGCTTGTTCTTAGCTAATTGAGACAGGGGGGCCGTGTTATGGCTTCAGATGCAAAAAAGATTCTGCTGGTCGAGGATGAGAAGGCAATCCGTGACGCCGTCGCTGCCTATCTCGAGCGCGAAGGCTACTGGGTTGTGGGCGTCGGCGACGGCCAGTCCGCGATCGAGGAGTTCGAGAAGCATCAGTTCGACCTGGTCGTGCTCGACCTTATGCTCCCCAAGATCCCCGGCGAGCGCGTTTGCCGCACCATTCGCGATACCTCGGATGTCCCCATCATCATGCTGACGGCTAAGGGCGAGATCGAGGACCGTATTATCGGTCTTGAGCTCGGCGCCGACGACTATCTGATTAAGCCGTTCTCGCCGCGCGAGCTCGTCGCCCGCGTTCGCGCTCTGTTCCGCCGTGCCCATCAGGCCGACGAGCCCGCCGTCGAGGTACTCGACTTCGGCGATCTGGTCATCGATATCTCGGGCCACAAGATCTTGGTCGAGGGCAAGGAAGTCGATCTGACGGCTTCCGAGTTCAAGCTGCTCACCACGCTTGCCCGCCATCCCGGCCGTGTGTATAACCGCATGGAGCTGGTCGAGAAAGTGCTCGGGTATGACTTTGAGGGCTATGAGCGCACCATCGATAGCCACGTGAAGAATCTTCGCGCCAAGCTGGGCGATGATCCCAAGAAGCCCAAGTGGCTCTACACCGTCCATGGTGTCGGCTATCGCTTCGAGGCTCCGGCCAAGACCGATAAGTCGGACGAGAAATAGGGAAATCACATATGACACCTGCGCGCTTTGAAATCGGACAAAAGCACAAGCAGGAGAGCGAGGCGGGTTCCAAGGCTAGTTGGAACACGCCTCGTTCCGATTCACGGCCAACGATGAGCTATCCCTCGCGCATGGCACTTGCTTTTGCTCTGACATCGCTCATGACGGTATTGGTGCTGGTGGGCGTTGTCTCTGTTGTGTGGGGCACGGTCTTTTCGGATTACACACGCTCCAATATCGTCGAAATCGCAAATTCCGCTGCCGAGAAGTTGGCAACCTCATATGAGGAAAACGGCTCTTGGACCGCGGGAGAACTGCGCACGGTCGCAACGTCGAGTTTGGTTTCCGACGATCTGGGCATGCAGGTCGTCAATAAAAAGGGCGTGATCGTTTATGACGATTCCTGGCCCTCGGCAAGCGCCACCGCCGATATACGCGAAAACCAGGCTACGACCGACGACACGAGCGGCAAGAGGGCATCGCATAGCCCGGTCTCGTCTGCTCCAACCGACTCCGATAGCGTTGCTAACGTCGAGATTGTAACGTCTTCCGGCGAGCATGTCGGACAGGTAAAGCTGTGGGCCATCGGCTCCGACGCTCTGCTCACCAAGGCGGACTCTGCGTTTAGGGAGAAGACCTTTAACGCCATGGCCCTCGCCGCGGTTGTTGCAATCTGCATTTCGGTCGTTATCGGATCGCTCGTGTCGCGCATGCTCACCAAGCCGATTCATCGCATCACCAGTACCGCAAAGCAAATCCGTGACGGCGACCTGTCGGCTCGCACGGGACTGCGCGGTGATGACGAGATCGATCAGCTGGGTGAGACCTTCGATGAGATGGCCACTTCGCTCGAGAAGGATATGAAACACGAGAAGCGCCTGACCTCAGACGTTGCACACGAGCTTCGCACGCCGCTTATGGCCATGCTCGCAACGGTCGAGGCCATGCAGGATGGCGTGTATCCCACCGACGATGAGCATTTGGAAACCGTTGCTTCCGAGACGCGTCGCCTGGCTCGTCTGGTGCAGCAGATGCTCGACCTGTCGCGCATGGAAAACAGCACGGCTCCGCTCAACCTTGAGCCGGTGGACATGGTTCCTTTCGTGCGTTCCATCGTTAATGCCCAGGAGCGCCTGTTTGTCGACCGCGATCTGCGCCTGCGTTTTGCGGACGAGACCCAGGGTCACGACGATGTCGTCGAGGCCGATCCCGACATGATCACGCAATGTGTTATCAACCTCATGAGCAACGCCATGCGCTACACCCCCGAGGGCGGTTGGGTCGTGGTGTCGGTGCTCAGTGACCGCAAGCACGTCAGCATTGCCGTTTCTGATACCGGCATCGGTATTGCCAAGGACGATTTGTCGCGCATCTTCGGGCGGTTTTGGCGCGCCGATGCCAGCCGCGCCCGCGAAGCTGGCGGCCTGGGCGTTGGCCTCGCCGTGACCAAGCAGATCGTCGAGCGTCACCATGGCTACATATCCGTGGAGTCGGAGCTTGGAAAGGGTACGACTTTTACAATTCATCTGCCCCGCGAGCACACGGCAGACGCGGCATCTACTACAATGGAGCACTAGCTTTTCGCTATTCGGTGAAGGAGGGGCCGCGTCCCTGCCGCTCCGAGTTTGCGAAAACATGCGGGAAAGAACCCGCATTTCTGTCGTATTTAGGTAAGGAGTGACTCACGTGACAACGATGGAGCGTCGTCCGGATTCCCGTGGCAAGGTTCGTGATATTTACGATGCCGGTGAAAACCTGCTGATGGTCGCCACCGACCGCATTTCTGCGTTCGACTTCATTCTTCCTGACGAGATTCCGTTTAAGGGAGAGGTACTCAATCGCATCTCGGCATTCTGGTTCGATAAGTTTGCCGACATCGTCCCCAACCATCTCGTTTCCATCGACCCGGCGGATTTCCCCGAGGAGTTTGCTGAGTATCGTGACTACCTCGCTGGCCGCGCCATGCTGGTTAAGAAGGCCCAGACGATTCCTATCGAGTGCATCGTCCGCGGCTATCTGACCGGTTCGGGCAAGAAGACCTACGACGAGAACGGCACCGTCTGCGGCATCCAGCTGCCTGAGGGCCTGACCGAGGCTTCCAAGCTTCCTGAGCCGCTGTTCACGCCGTCCACGAAGGCCGAGATCGGTGACCACGACGAGAACATCTCGTTCGAGCGTTGCTGCGAGATCGTGGGCGAGGACATCGCCACGCAGATTCGTGACCTTTCCCTCAAGATCTACAAGGCCGCTGCCGAGTACGCCGCGACCCGTGGCATCATCATTGCCGACACCAAGTTCGAGTTTGGTGTTATTGATGGCAAGGTCACGCTGATCGACGAGTGCCTCACGCCCGACTCCAGCCGTTTCTGGCCTGCTGCCAGCTACGAGGAGGGCAAGATCCAGCCTAGCTACGACAAGCAATTCGTCCGCAATTGGCTCAAGGCCAACTGGGATATGACGGGGGAGACCCCGCACCTGCCCGCCGAGGTCATCGATGGCACGTCCGAGCGCTATCGCGAGGCCTTCCAGATCATCACGGGCTCCCAGTTCACAAGCATGAAGGAGAACGCATAAGTGAGTACCCGTAGCGCCACGAACAAGCGCACGCAATCCCACGAAGTTACCGGGGTTGCGCGCAAGTCTGCCGCATCTGCTAAGCCCGCCCGCCAAGCAGCGAGCTCCGTTCGCGTCGTGCCGGCTTCGTCTAAGGCACGCCGCAAAGAGCTCGAGAAGGGCGAGAACCTCGAGGGCCTCTCTAAAGAGGAGAAGCGCGCCCGCAAGGCTAAGCAGCGCGCCAAGGAGGACCGCATCTATACGGTGTCGAATATCCTCCTCAAGCAGGACGAGGACTACACCAGGCGCCGTCGCATCTGGTGGATTGTGCTCGCCATTGGCATGGTGCTCGTCGTGGCAATTTGGGCCTCGCTGTACTTCGCTCCCGCTGGCATGGTGTCCAGCCCTGTCCAGATGGTCGGCATTGTTTTGTCCTACGTCATCATTTTGGGCGACTTTATCTATGACTTCGCTCGTATTCGTCCCTTGCGCAACATGTACCGCGCGCAGGCCGAGGGCATGTCCGAGAACAAGCTCAACGCTCTTATTGAGCGCGCGGCTGCCGAGGAGGACAAGAAGGACTCCAAGAAGAAGTAGCGTTTGCATACATACTTATCGCTAAGATATAAGGCGCGTCGTTTTTGCGGCGCGCCTTTTTACTGTTCTATAGATAGATGGAGTGGCACATGATTCGAGCTGCCCTGACGGTCGAAGAGGCTCTGGAGGGCATGAAGGCCCTGGAGCCCAAGATTAAAAACTACGCGCGCCTGGTCGTCCGCAAGGGCGTAAACGTCAAGCCCGGCCAGGAGGTCGTCGTTCAGTCTCCGGTCGAGTGCGCGCCGTTTGCGCGCGTGGTGGTCGCGGAGGCCTATGCTGCCGGCGCCGGCCACGTGACGGTCATTTGGGCCGATGATGCCGTGACGAGGCTCACGTACGAGCATGTCGAGAAAAGCTATTTTGAGCAGACGCCCGAGTGGAAGCGCATACAGCTGGATTCCTTGGCCCAGGATGGTGCCTGCTTTGTCTTTATCGAGGGTGCGGATCCTGCAGCCCTCAAGGGCATCGATCCAGCCAAGCCGGCCGCGGCATCCAAGGCGAGGAATACGCAGTGCAAAGTTTTCCGCCGTGGACTGGATTACAACATCAATCCGTGGTGCATCGCCGGCGCTCCGGTCGTGGCATGGGCGCACGAGGTGTTCCCGGGAGACGCCGATGAGGTTGCAATCTATAAGCTGTGGAATGCGATTCTGCACACCGCGCGCGCCGATGGCCAGGACCCGGAGAGCGACTGGGAACTCCATGACGCCGCATTCGAAAAGAACCTGCGCTTCCTGAACGACAATCGTTTCGACTACCTGCACTACACCGCGGCAAATGGAACCGATTTGACGATTGGCATGACGAAGGGTCACGAGTGGGCCGGCGGCAAGGGCAAGACGCCCGATGGACACCCCTTCTTCCCCAACATTCCCACCGAGGAAGTCTTCACCTCGCCCGATCGCATGCGCGCCGACGGTATCGTGTATTCTGCCATGCCGCTCATCCACCACGGCAATAAGGTCGACGATTTTTGGATTAAGTTTGAGGGAGGCCGCGTGGTGGACTACGACGCCCGTGTGGGCAAGGCAACGCTCGCGAGCATCATTGACACCGACGAAGGTGCCGCTCATCTGGGCGAGGTCGCGCTCATCTCCAAGAACACGCCGATCCGCGAAAGTGGTGTTCTGTTCTACGATACGCTCTATGACGAGAACGCTAGCTGCCATCTCGCGCTAGGTGTAGGTTTCCCCGAATGCATCGAGGGTGGGTATGACATGTCCAAGGAGGAGCTCCTGGAGCATGGCGTTAACGTCTCGAGCACGCACGTCGATTTTATGATCGGCACGGACGACATCGATATTACGGGCATTACGCCTGATGGACGTGAAGTTGTGATTTTCCAGAACGGCCAATGGAGTTGGGAATAGTCCCAGACCGTGGTACAATGCCACCCGCGGGCCGTTAGCTCAGCTGGCAGAGCAGGGGACTTTTAATCCCAAGGTCCAGGGTTCGAACCCCTGACGGCCCACCATAGAAAAGAAAGCGATCGACTCCGGTTGGTCGCTTTTTTGTTGCCGCGACATGGGTTCGAACCCGTCGGGGCGCGGAGCTGAGTAAACGCGTGAGCGTTTGCCAGCGCAGCGCGCAAGGCGAGAAAGCGCCGCAGCGGCCGCCTGCGAAGCAGGCTGAACCCCTGACGGCCCACCATGGAATAGAAAGCGACCAACTCCGGTTGGTCGCTTTTTTGTTGCCGGTGCACGGGTTCGAACCCGTATCTAGCTATATATAAGAACGCTTGGCGAACAAAACCCGCCTTTTACCGATGGGAAACAAATAACTGATGCCTTTGGAGTAAAGTAGCGCTCCAGAGATGACCGATGTCTCAATACACATAAAACAGCTGGTCATCGTCAATATCAGAAGCCAATGCTTCAGTTTTAACCTCAGTGATGCGACTGAGGGACCTATTTATTTGTGAACAAAATATGGAGTGCGCGATTCCCGCCCCCGGGGCCCCTCCGGTCTGGCAATATATCTCCTTGCCGCGCGGCCCGGTGGAACCGGATGAGCCGCAAAGCGTGCACCTTGAGAACCGGATACTGCGAGGATGGACACTCACTTCAGTGTCGCATCCGGGCAGACATCGAACCATTTGAAATGGTCTAACTTGGATTTGTTTTTCGCAAGGCCGCCGAGAGGCGGCCCCGAGAAATTCCTTTTCCTATACTAAAACCATATGAATCGAACGGAACCGATCAGCGATGGACTGAGAGGACCGGACGGGCTCGAAGCCCAACATATTTGGACGGAGAGTTCGATCCTGGCTCAGGATGAACGCTGGCGGCGCGCCTAACACATGCAAGTCGAACGGCACCCCTCTCCGGAGGGAAGCGAGTGGCGAACGGCTGAGTAACACGTGGAGAACCTGCCCCCTCCCCCGGGATAGCCGCCCGAAAGGACGGGTAATACCGGATACCCCGGGGTGCCGCATGGCACCCCGGCTAAAGCCCCGACGGGAGGGGATGGCTCCGCGGCCCATCAGGTAGACGGCGGGGTGACGGCCCACCGTGCCGACAACGGGTAGCCGGGTTGAGAGACCGACCGGCCAGATTGGGACTGAGACACGGCCCAGACTCCTACGGGAGGCAGCAGTGGGGAATCTTGCGCAATGGGGGGAACCCTGACGCAGCGACGCCGCGTGCGGGACGGAGGCCTTCGGGTCGTAAACCGCTTTCAGCAGGGAAGAGTCAAGACTGTACCTGCAGAAGAAGCCCCGGCTAACTACGTGCCAGCAGCCGCGGTAATACGTAGGGGGCGAGCGTTATCCGGATTCATTGGGCGTAAAGCGCGCGTAGGCGGCCCGGCAGGCCGGGGGTCGAAGCGGGGGGCTCAACCCCCCGAAGCCCCCGGAACCTCCGCGGCTTGGGTCCGGTAGGGGAGGGTGGAACACCCGGTGTAGCGGTGGAATGCGCAGATATCGGGTGGAACACCGGTGGCGAAGGCGGCCCTCTGGGCCGAGACCGACGCTGAGGCGCGAAAGCTGGGGGAGCGAACAGGATTAGATACCCTGGTAGTCCCAGCCGTAAACGATGGACGCTAGGTGTGGGGGGACGATCCCCCCGTGCCGCAGCCAACGCATTAAGCGTCCCGCCTGGGGAGTACGGCCGCAAGGCTAAAACTCAAAGGAATTGACGGGGGCCCGCACAAGCAGCGGAGCATGTGGCTTAATTCGAAGCAACGCGAAGAACCTTACCAGGGCTTGACATATGGGTGAAGCGGGGGAGACCCCGTGGCCGAGAGGAGCCCATACAGGTGGTGCATGGCTGTCGTCAGCTCGTGTCGTGAGATGTTGGGTTAAGTCCCGCAACGAGCGCAACCCCCGCCGCGTGTTGCCATCGGGTGATGCCGGGAACCCACGCGGGACCGCCGCCGTCAAGGCGGAGGAGGGCGGGGACGACGTCAAGTCATCATGCCCCTTATGCCCTGGGCTGCACACGTGCTACAATGGCCGGTACAGAGGGATGCCACCCCGCGAGGGGGAGCGGATCCCGGAAAGCCGGCCCCAGTTCGGATTGGGGGCTGCAACCCGCCCCCATGAAGTCGGAGTTGCTAGTAATCGCGGATCAGCATGCCGCGGTGAATGCGTTCCCGGGCCTTGTACACACCGCCCGTCACACCACCCGAGTCGTCTGCACCCGAAGTCGCCGGCCCAACCGCAAGGGGGGAGGCGCCGAAGGTGTGGAGGGTGAGGGGGGTGAAGTCGTAACAAGGTAGCCGTACCGGAAGGTGCGGCTGGATCACCTCCTTTCTAGGGAGATAAATCTTCTAGAGAGACAAACTTTAACTCGAATAGAGGGCAGGAGCCCGTCCGGTAGATGTCCGCCACGGATACGTCCCCGCAGCACCCGGTCCCCGGGGTCGCACCCGCGTACCTTGAGAGCCGCATAGCGATAGGAGAGAGATGGAAGAGTATCCTCTTCCAGACTCGATTCTTTTCTGCGATTTAAAGACAGAATGATAGCAATCATTCATCCGATCCAAACAAGAAGAATTCACTTATATATGAGTGAGGAGCATCTGATCGCGAGCACAGTCAACTACTGTGCCGCGGTATGAGATACCCGAATTGCGACATACGAGCGCTATTCATGATATCGATTAATTAACTTAATTAGCGACACGTGGATATCCCGCGGGCCCGATGCGGTCCCGCAAGATACCACGGGCGCACGGCGGATGCCTTGGCACAGGGAGCCGATGAAGGACGCGGCAAGCTGCGATAATCCCCGGCGAGGAGCACACATCCTTCGACCCGGGGGTCTCCGAATGGGCGAACCCATGCACAGCAGTGTGCATATCCCCACCCCGAACACATAGGGGCGGGGAGGACAACCCGGGGAACTGAAACATCTAAGTACCCGGAGGAGAGGAAATCAATCTCGAGACTCCCCGAGTAGCGGCGAGCGAAAGGGGACCGATGGCCAAACCGTCGAGCGGGCATACCCGGCAGGGGTTCCGCCGACGGGGTTGCAGGGCCGCGCATCCGGGGGCTGCCGCCCCCGGGCGCAGGTCCGGCTGGGGAGCGGAACGGCATGGGAGGGCCGGCCGCAGCGGGTGACAGCCCCGTACGCGAACCCAGACCGGACGGCGCGACGCGGTCCCTGAGTAGGGCCGGGCACGTGAAACCCGGTCCGAACCTGGGTGGACCACCATCCAAGCCTGAGTACTACCCTGTGACCGATAGCGCACCAGTACCGTGAGGGAAAGGTGAAAAGCACCCCGGGAGGGGAGTGAAACAGTACCTGAAACCGTGCGCCCACGAGCAGTCGGAGCACCTTTATGGTGTGACGGCGTGCCTTTTGTAGAATGAGCCAGCGAGTCGCTGGCGCGGGGCGAGGTTAACCGAAAGGGAGCCGAAGCGAAAGCGAGCCTTAACAGGGCGACTTGAGTCCCGCGCCGCGGACGCGAAGCCGGGTGAGCTATCCGTGGGCAGGCTGAAGCGGGGGTAAGACCCCGTGGAGGGCCGAACGCACGTCGGTTGAAAACGGCGGCGATGACCTGCGGATAGGGGTGAAAGGCCAATCAAACCCGGAGATATCTCGTTCTCCCCGAAATAGCTTTAGGGCTAGCGTCGCGCGTTCACCGCCGGAGGTAGAGCACCGGATGGACGAGGGGGCTTCGCCGCCTACCGAATCCAACCGAACTCCGAATGCCGGCGGCCCAGAGCGCGGCAGTCAGAGCATGTGGGCTAAGCTGTGTGCTCGAGAGGGAAACAGCCCGGACCGCCCGCTAAGGTCCCCAAGTTCCAGCCGAGTGGCAAAGGATGTGCGTCCGCCCAGACAACCAGGATGTTGGCTTAGAAGCAGCCATCCATTCAAAGAGTGCGTAACAGCTCACTGGTCGAGTGGACATGCGCCGACAATACACGGGGCTAAGCTGGACACCGAAGCGGCGGGATTTTAATTCATTAGAATCGGTAGGGGAGCTTCCCATGGGCGGAGAAGCCGGAGGGCGACCGACGGTGGAGCGCATGGGAGTGAGAATGCTGGCATGAGTAGCGAGAGACGAGAGAGTAACTCGTCCGCCGTGAACCCGAGGTTTCCTGGGCAAGGCTAATCCTCCCAGGGTCAGTCGGGGGCTAAGGCGAGGCCGGTAGGCGTAGCCGACGCGCAGCAGGCAGACATTCCTGCACCGCGCACGCGGCGCTACGACCGACGGGGCGACGGATGGGGGTGGCTCGGCGGGGTTCTGGACGTCCCCGTGATGGAGCGCGGCCCGCGGACCAGGGAAATCCGGTCCGCAGAAGGGCGAGGCTCCGGACGAAGCGACTGAGCGAAGCGAGTGAGCCCGAGGTCCCTAGAAAAACCCCTAGGCAGGCGCGTGCGCGCCCGTACCGCAAACCGACACAGGTGGGTGGGTAGAACATACCGAGGCGATCGGGTCAACCATGGTCAAGGAACTCGGCACAATGGCCCCGTAACTTCGGGAGAAGGGGTGCCCGCGCGTACGTGAACGGACTTGCTCCGGGAGCGGAGGCGGGCCGCAGTGGAGAGGCCCAAGCGACTGTTTACCAAAAACACAGGACTCTGCAGAAGCCGCAAGGCGACGTATAGGGTCTGACGCCTGCCCGGTGCCGGAAGGTCACGCGGAGGAGTTAGCCGATTCGGCGAAGCCCCGAAGCCAAGCCCCGGTAAACGGCGGCCGTAACTATAACGGTCCTAAGGTAGCGAAATTCCTTGTCGGGTAAGTTCCGACCTGCACGAAAGGCGCAACGACTTGGGCGCTGTCTCGACCATGGACCCGGTGAAATTGCACTGGTCGTGAAGATGCGACTTACCCGCGGAAGGACGGAAAGACCCCGTGAACCTTCACTGCAGCTTGGCATTGGCCGCTGGTCCCGCGTGTAGAGGATAGGCAGGAGGCACAGATCCGGAGGCGCCAGCCCCCGGGGAGCCGCCCTTGGAATACTGCCCTCGCGCGACCGGCGTCCTAACCCGAGGCCGTCAACCGGCTCGGGGACCGTGCCAGGCGGGCAGTTTGACTGGGGCGGTCGCCTCCTAAAGGGTAACGGAGGCGCGCGAAGGTCCGCTCGGGACGGTCGGCAACCGTCCTTTTGAATGCAAGAGTACAAGCGGGCTTGACTGCGAGGCCCACAAGCCGAGCAGGTGCGAAAGCAGGCTCTAGTGATCCGGCGGCCCCGAGTGGGTGGGCCGTCGCTCAACGGATAAAAGGTACTCCGGGGATAACAGGCTGATCTTGCCCAAGAGTCCACATCGACGGCAAGGTTTGGCACCTCGATGTCGGCTCATCGCATCCTGGGGCTGGAGCAGGTCCCAAGGGTACGGCTGTTCGCCGTTTAAAGCGGTACGCGAGCTGGGTTCAGAACGTCGTGAGACAGTTCGGTCCCTATCCTCCGTGGGCGCAGGAGAATCGATGGAGGCTGCCCCCAGTACGAGAGGACCGGGGTGGACGCACCTCCGGTGAACCGGTTGTCGACCAACGGCACGGCCGGGTAGCCGCGTGCGGCGCGGATAACCGCTGAAGGCATCTAAGCGGGAAGCCGTTCCAGGGATTAGTTCTCCTTCCGGTAAGGGCCCAGGTAGACTACCTGGTCGATAGACGGCAGGTGCAAGGGCGGCGACGTCCTCAGCCGAGCCGCACTAATCGCCCGAGCTCTTCCGGAACCGCACCTCGCGGCCCGCGGGACCCAGCGCTCATGCGCGGTCCGGGCACGAGGATGCCCCCGAGTCAGACCTTTCCTATGCGCCATGCGGCCCCCAGGGCACGTGAGAGAGACACCCGGACACCGTAACGGTGGGCGCCGCCCACCGGTCAGCGGCCAGAGCATGGGGGGCACGCCCGGTCCCGTTCCGAACCCGGAAGCTAAGCCCCATCGCGCCGAGAGTACTGCGGGGTCAGCCCGTGGGAGGCCAGGGCGCCGCTGACCGGTGGACGGCACCGAGCCGTACGCTTGAACTGAGAAGGGGGAGGCCTCGCGGCCTCCCCCTTTTTGCGTTAAAGGCGGCATTCACTAAGCAATTAAATCAATCCAATCATCCACCGCTGAATATAGACGTTCACCGTTCTTTGGTCGGTTCTTTGTTCTCAATGGACTAATATTTGCTTTAGCGCACTGCTGCGCTTGTCCTGTTTTACACGGGTCGTTTTATTGATTGTGACGGAAGGACTCACATGGCAGATGTTCATGAGCTGCTTGATACTTGGATTGCCAATGTCAAGGACGAGGAGCTCCTCGCTGAGCTTAACACGATGAAGGAGCAGGGTGATGAGGACGCCATTACCGACGCTTTCTTCCAGGATCTCGCCTTCGGTACTGCCGGCCTTCGCGGCACTATCGGTGCGGGCACTAACCGTATGAATATCTATACGGTCGGTCGTGCGACCCAGGGATTTGCTGACTACCTCAATGCGACCTTCGAGCATCCGACGGTCGCCATCGCTCGTGATAGCCGCAATAAAGGTGAGCTGTTCGTCAAGACGACGGCTGCCATTCTTGCAGCAAACGGCGTGACTGCCCTCGTGTATCCCAAGATTTCTCCTGTGCCGACGCTCTCCTGGGCCGTCCGCGACCTTAAGTGCTCTGGTGGCATTTGCATGACCGCTAGTCATAATCCGGCGCCTTATAACGGCTATAAGGCCTATGGCCCCGACGGCTGCCAGATTACTAGCGAGGCCGCCGATGCAATTTCTAAGGCTATCGCCGAGACCGATACGTTCACCGGCGTGAAGTCCATGGACTTCGATGAGGCTCTTGAGCAGGGTCTGGTCAAATGGATCGACGACTCGTGCCTCGAGCGTTATTACGACGCCGTTCTCGCCCGCGGCGTGACTAACCTTTCTACCGAGGAGATCGCTGGCGCTCCGCTTAAGCTCGTCTACACTCCGCTCAACGGCACCGGCCTCATTCCCGTCACGACGGTGCTCGAGCGCGCTGGCATCACCGATGTCACGGTTGTTCCCGAGCAGAAGGAGCCTAACGGCGATTTCCCGACCTGCCCGTATCCTAACCCCGAGATCCGTCAGGCCATGCAGAAGGGCATCGATCTCTGCGAGCAGGTTCACCCTGATTTGCTGCTTGCAACCGATCCCGACGCCGACCGTGTTGGCGTTGCCGTTAAGAATGGCGATGACTATCTGCTGCTGACCGGCAATGAGATGGGCGTTCTGCTGCTCGACTATATCTGCAAGACCCGTGCTGCCCGCGGTGAGGACCTTACTAAGAAGGTTGCCGTTACTACTATCGTTTCTTCTGCCATGGTTGACGCTCTGGCCGACGAGTACGGTTTTGAGCTCCGCCGCTGCCTGACGGGCTTCAAGTACATCGGCGACATCATTACTTCTCTTTCCGATGCTGGCGAGGTCGATCGCTTTATCTTCGGTTTTGAGGAGAGCTACGGCTATCTGGCCGGCGACCACGTGCGCGACAAGGACGCCGTCAGCACTTCGCTTCTGATTTGCCAGATGGCGCAGTATTATAAGCTCCAGGGCAAGAACCTTGCCGATGCGATGCACGAGTTGTACGAGAAGTATGGCTACTATCACAACAAGACGATTTCGCTAAGCTATCCGGGCGCTGAGGGTGCGGCAAAGATGGCCGGCATCATGGCTGGTCTGCGCGAGAACCCGCCCGCGGAGCTCGCCGGTTCCAAGATTGAGGCCGTCGTGGATTACAACACCTGCGTGAACGGCCTGCCGAAGGCTAACGTAATTGAGTTCGATCTTGAGGGCGGCAACAAGGGTATTGTTCGTCCTTCCGGCACCGAGCCCAAGATTAAGCTGTACATCTTCGCTAAGGGCGCGGATGCCGCCGAGGCAGATGCAGCACTTGACGCGATTGAGGAGTCCGGTCGCAAGCTGCTGGCCTAAGGCTTTGAAAGCCTATTTCTATAGATAAACAGAGGAGGGGATCTCGGAAACGAGGTCCCCTCTTTATTACTGGCAAATACAGCTGAGAATCCCAAACTGTGTAGGAAATGTGTACGACCAGATTCCCGCCCACGGCGCCCCTCCGGTCTGGCAATATATCTCCTTGCCGCGCGGCCCGGTGGAACCGGATGAGCCGCAAAGCGTGCACCTTGAGAACCGGATACTGCGAGGATGGACACATCGAGTGTCGCATCCGGGCAGACATCGAACCATTTGAAATGGTCTAACTTGGATTTGTTTTTCGCAAGGCCGCCGAGAGGCGGCCCCGAGAAATTCCTTTTCCTATACTAAAACCATATGAATCGAACGGAACCGATCAGCGATGGACTGAGAGGACCGGACGGGCTCGAAGCCCAACATATTTGGACGGAGAGTTCGATCCTGGCTCAGGATGAACGCTGGCGGCGCGCCTAACACATGCAAGTCGAACGGCACCCCTCTCCGGAGGGAAGCGAGTGGCGAACGGCTGAGTAACACGTGGAGAACCTGCCCCCTCCCCCGGGATAGCCGCCCGAAAGGACGGGTAATACCGGATACCCCGGGGTGCCGCATGGCACCCCGGCTAAAGCCCCGACGGGAGGGGATGGCTCCGCGGCCCATCAGGTAGACGGCGGGGTGACGGCCCACCGTGCCGACAACGGGTAGCCGGGTTGAGAGACCGACCGGCCAGATTGGGACTGAGACACGGCCCAGACTCCTACGGGAGGCAGCAGTGGGGAATCTTGCGCAATGGGGGGAACCCTGACGCAGCGACGCCGCGTGCGGGACGGAGGCCTTCGGGTCGTAAACCGCTTTCAGCAGGGAAGAGTCAAGACTGTACCTGCAGAAGAAGCCCCGGCTAACTACGTGCCAGCAGCCGCGGTAATACGTAGGGGGCGAGCGTTATCCGGATTCATTGGGCGTAAAGCGCGCGTAGGCGGCCCGGCAGGCCGGGGGTCGAAGCGGGGGGCTCAACCCCCCGAAGCCCCCGGAACCTCCGCGGCTTGGGTCCGGTAGGGGAGGGTGGAACACCCGGTGTAGCGGTGGAATGCGCAGATATCGGGTGGAACACCGGTGGCGAAGGCGGCCCTCTGGGCCGAGACCGACGCTGAGGCGCGAAAGCTGGGGGAGCGAACAGGATTAGATACCCTGGTAGTCCCAGCCGTAAACGATGGACGCTAGGTGTGGGGGGACGATCCCCCCGTGCCGCAGCCAACGCATTAAGCGTCCCGCCTGGGGAGTACGGCCGCAAGGCTAAAACTCAAAGGAATTGACGGGGGCCCGCACAAGCAGCGGAGCATGTGGCTTAATTCGAAGCAACGCGAAGAACCTTACCAGGGCTTGACATATGGGTGAAGCGGGGGAGACCCCGTGGCCGAGAGGAGCCCATACAGGTGGTGCATGGCTGTCGTCAGCTCGTGTCGTGAGATGTTGGGTTAAGTCCCGCAACGAGCGCAACCCCCGCCGCGTGTTGCCATCGGGTGATGCCGGGAACCCACGCGGGACCGCCGCCGTCAAGGCGGAGGAGGGCGGGGACGACGTCAAGTCATCATGCCCCTTATGCCCTGGGCTGCACACGTGCTACAATGGCCGGTACAGAGGGATGCCACCCCGCGAGGGGGAGCGGATCCCGGAAAGCCGGCCCCAGTTCGGATTGGGGGCTGCAACCCGCCCCCATGAAGTCGGAGTTGCTAGTAATCGCGGATCAGCATGCCGCGGTGAATGCGTTCCCGGGCCTTGTACACACCGCCCGTCACACCACCCGAGTCGTCTGCACCCGAAGTCGCCGGCCCAACCGCAAGGGGGGAGGCGCCGAAGGTGTGGAGGGTGAGGGGGGTGAAGTCGTAACAAGGTAGCCGTACCGGAAGGTGCGGCTGGATCACCTCCTTTCTAGGGAGATTAATTCTTAGAGAGACAAACTTTAACTCGAATAGAGGGCAGGAGCCCGTCCGGTAGATGTCCCGCCACGGATGATTCCCCGCAGCACCCGGTCCCCGGGGTCGCACCCGCGTACCTTGAGAGCCGCATAGCGATAGGAGAGAGATGGAAGATCATTCTTCCAGACTCGATTCTTTTCTGCGATTTATCAGACAGAATGATAGCAATCATTCATCCGATCCAAACAAGAAGAATTCACTTATAAATGAGTGAGGAGCATCTGATCGCGAGCACAGTGAAGACTGTGCCGCGGTATGAGATACCCGAATTGCGACATACGAGCGCTATTCATGATATCGATTAATTTAACTTAATTAGCGACACGTGGATATCCCGCGGGCCCGATGCGGTCCCGCAAGATACCACGGGCGCACGGCGGATGCCTTGGCACAGGGAGCCGATGAAGGACGCGGCAAGCTGCGATAATCCCCGGCGAGGAGCACACATCCTTCGACCCGGGGGTCTCCGAATGGGCGAACCCATGCACAGCAGTGTGCATATCCCCACCCCGAACACATAGGGGCGGGGAGGACAACCCGGGGAACTGAAACATCTAAGTACCCGGAGGAGAGGAAATCAATCTCGAGACTCCCCGAGTAGCGGCGAGCGAAAGGGGACCGATGGCCAAACCGTCGAGCGGGCATACCCGGCAGGGGTTCCGCCGACGGGGTTGCAGGGCCGCGCATCCGGGGGCTGCCGCCCCCGGGCGCAGGTCCGGCTGGGGAGCGGAACGGCATGGGAGGGCCGGCCGCAGCGGGTGACAGCCCCGTACGCGAACCCAGACCGGACGGCGCGACGCGGTCCCTGAGTAGGGCCGGGCACGTGAAACCCGGTCCGAACCTGGGTGGACCACCATCCAAGCCTGAGTACTACCCTGTGACCGATAGCGCACCAGTACCGTGAGGGAAAGGTGAAAAGCACCCCGGGAGGGGAGTGAAACAGTACCTGAAACCGTGCGCCCACGAGCAGTCGGAGCACCTTTATGGTGTGACGGCGTGCCTTTTGTAGAATGAGCCAGCGAGTCGCTGGCGCGGGGCGAGGTTAACCGAAAGGGAGCCGAAGCGAAAGCGAGCCTTAACAGGGCGACTTGAGTCCCGCGCCGCGGACGCGAAGCCGGGTGAGCTATCCGTGGGCAGGCTGAAGCGGGGGTAAGACCCCGTGGAGGGCCGAACGCACGTCGGTTGAAAACGGCGGCGATGACCTGCGGATAGGGGTGAAAGGCCAATCAAACCCGGAGATATCTCGTTCTCCCCGAAATAGCTTTAGGGCTAGCGTCGCGCGTTCACCGCCGGAGGTAGAGCACCGGATGGACGAGGGGGCTTCGCCGCCTACCGAATCCAACCGAACTCCGAATGCCGGCGGCCCAGAGCGCGGCAGTCAGAGCATGTGGGCTAAGCTGTGTGCTCGAGAGGGAAACAGCCCGGACCGCCCGCTAAGGTCCCCAAGTTCCAGCCGAGTGGCAAAGGATGTGCGTCCGCCCAGACAACCAGGATGTTGGCTTAGAAGCAGCCATCCATTCAAAGAGTGCGTAACAGCTCACTGGTCGAGTGGACATGCGCCGACAATACACGGGGCTAAGCTGGACACCGAAGCGGCGGGATTTTAATTCATTAGAATCGGTAGGGGAGCTTCCCATGGGCGGAGAAGCCGGAGGGCGACCGACGGTGGAGCGCATGGGAGTGAGAATGCTGGCATGAGTAGCGAGAGACGAGAGAGTAACTCGTCCGCCGTGAACCCGAGGTTTCCTGGGCAAGGCTAATCCTCCCAGGGTCAGTCGGGGGCTAAGGCGAGGCCGGTAGGCGTAGCCGACGCGCAGCAGGCAGACATTCCTGCACCGCGCACGCGGCGCTACGACCGACGGGGCGACGGATGGGGGTGGCTCGGCGGGGTTCTGGACGTCCCCGTGATGGAGCGCGGCCCGCGGACCAGGGAAATCCGGTCCGCAGAAGGGCGAGGCTCCGGACGAAGCGACTGAGCGAAGCGAGTGAGCCCGAGGTCCCTAGAAAAACCCCTAGGCAGGCGCGTGCGCGCCCGTACCGCAAACCGACACAGGTGGGTGGGTAGAACATACCGAGGCGATCGGGTCAACCATGGTCAAGGAACTCGGCACAATGGCCCCGTAACTTCGGGAGAAGGGGTGCCCGCGCGTACGTGAACGGACTTGCTCCGGGAGCGGAGGCGGGCCGCAGTGGAGAGGCCCAAGCGACTGTTTACCAAAAACACAGGACTCTGCAGAAGCCGCAAGGCGACGTATAGGGTCTGACGCCTGCCCGGTGCCGGAAGGTCACGCGGAGGAGTTAGCCGATTCGGCGAAGCCCCGAAGCCAAGCCCCGGTAAACGGCGGCCGTAACTATAACGGTCCTAAGGTAGCGAAATTCCTTGTCGGGTAAGTTCCGACCTGCACGAAAGGCGCAACGACTTGGGCGCTGTCTCGACCATGGACCCGGTGAAATTGCACTGGTCGTGAAGATGCGACTTACCCGCGGAAGGACGGAAAGACCCCGTGAACCTTCACTGCAGCTTGGCATTGGCCGCTGGTCCCGCGTGTAGAGGATAGGCAGGAGGCACAGATCCGGAGGCGCCAGCCCCCGGGGAGCCGCCCTTGGAATACTGCCCTCGCGCGACCGGCGTCCTAACCCGAGGCCGTCAACCGGCTCGGGGACCGTGCCAGGCGGGCAGTTTGACTGGGGCGGTCGCCTCCTAAAGGGTAACGGAGGCGCGCGAAGGTCCGCTCGGGACGGTCGGCAACCGTCCTTTTGAATGCAAGAGTACAAGCGGGCTTGACTGCGAGGCCCACAAGCCGAGCAGGTGCGAAAGCAGGCTCTAGTGATCCGGCGGCCCCGAGTGGGTGGGCCGTCGCTCAACGGATAAAAGGTACTCCGGGGATAACAGGCTGATCTTGCCCAAGAGTCCACATCGACGGCAAGGTTTGGCACCTCGATGTCGGCTCATCGCATCCTGGGGCTGGAGCAGGTCCCAAGGGTACGGCTGTTCGCCGTTTAAAGCGGTACGCGAGCTGGGTTCAGAACGTCGTGAGACAGTTCGGTCCCTATCCTCCGTGGGCGCAGGAGAATCGATGGAGGCTGCCCCCAGTACGAGAGGACCGGGGTGGACGCACCTCCGGTGAACCGGTTGTCGACCAACGGCACGGCCGGGTAGCCGCGTGCGGCGCGGATAACCGCTGAAGGCATCTAAGCGGGAAGCCGTTCCAGGGATTAGTTCTCCTTCCGGTAAGGGCCCAGGTAGACTACCTGGTCGATAGACGGCAGGTGCAAGGGCGGCGACGTCCTCAGCCGAGCCGCACTAATCGCCCGAGCTCTTCCGGAACCGCACCTCGCGGCCCGCGGGACCCAGCGCTCATGCGCGGTCCGGGCACGAGGATGCCCCCGAGTCAGACCTTTCCTATACGCCATGCGGCCCCCAGGGCACGTGAGAGAGACACCCGGACACCGTAACGGTGGGCGCCGCCCACCGGTCAGCGGCCAGAGCATGGGGGGCACGCCCGGTCCCGTTCCGAACCCGGAAGCTAAGCCCCATCGCGCCGAGAGTACTGCGGGGTCAGCCCGTGGGAGGCCAGGGCGCCGCTGACCGGTGGACGGCACCGAGCCGTACGCTTGAACTGAGAAGGGGGAGGCCTCGCGGCCTCCCCCTTTTTGCGTTTACGGGGCGTAAATGACTCAATTACACGAGACGATCTTATCGTTTTTGGTATTGAGCCCTTATTTAAAGAAGATAAATCGAATAACAAGGGCAACTGCTATGGCCACAATGATCAAAAGCAGGATTGTCAGTCGATGCTGCTTGCGTCGTTTACTTGATGAAACGAAGATTGATTTTCCCTGTTTTGGCGTTTCGAGATAGCGAGCCGAATGCGTCAAGGTTTGCTTGGGTCGTGGACCTCTTTGTTGATGAGCGGCGGATGCTTTCAGTGGCTCCTCACTAGCTGTGCTGTTTTTAGATAATGGTGCGTCTTTCAGATATACAGGGTCTCCCGAGGCGACGCCCATATGTTTACGTCCCGTTTGGGCATCCTCGAGCGTTTGATATCGATTTCTCGTCACATATTCGGGCTCCGGATCATTAATGGGCTCTTGCGAGATGTGGGGGCGATGGAACCGTGGCGGCTGCGTAGAAGTATCTTCGCCCTGCGTCGGCATAAACATATTGTTCTGGTTTTGGTCGTCCATGATGCCCTTTAGCTCGTTACCAACAACGTGTACGCGCTCATTGTAAGCCCCCTGTTATTTGTAGCTGCGAACATACTTGTTATTTAAGCTCTGGTTCAAAGAACCTTAACCTTATTAAAACCTGAGTCATACACACTTAGATATGCTTATAGTACTGGACTCAAAAAACTTTATAGTCGATGTATATATAAGCACTGTGTGGGCATATATAAGAGCGTCAAAAGAAGTCCCAGTCACCTAGAAGATGGCTCGGCAGTCCTAAAAGGAGTGGTAAACATGGCAAGCATGGTTCCTTATCGTTCGGTTTTTGGCGTTCGTCCTTCTGCTAGCTCGTTGTTCGATCTGTTTGATGATATGACCGACCTTGCAAACAACTCGATTGCTTCCAAGGCGTTCCCCGTTGACGTTGAGGATAAGGGCGATGGCTATGAGGTCAAGGCTTATCTGACCGGCGTCGCCAAGGACGATATCGATGTCGAGCTTAACGAGGGCCGTCTGTCCATTAGCGTGAATGTCGAGGAAGACGAGGAGAACGAGGGCAAGAACTTCCTGCAGAAGGAGTTCAGCTCGTACAGCGCGACGCGTGGCGTGTATCTTAAGGACGCTTCGAGCGAGGGCCTCTCGGCTAAGTACGCTGACGGCATCCTGACCGTTACGGTTCCCAAGATCGTCGAGAAGAAGAACGTTACGAAGATCTCCATCGAATAACTTCGTTGGTGTTCTTCGCTATTAAAAGACAACAAAAGGGGCTGGGAAGCGATTCCCGGCCCCTTTTGCTGTTTAGGACAGTCTATTGAATGGTTGCTGGCCGATACTGGCTTGCGGGGCGTATCGAGAGTTTTCGCGATCCTTGGAGAAGGGTGGCGGAGCTGCCGAGCTCGTCATCCAGGGTTGCGGCTAGAGCTTTGGCATAGCTTTTGACGGTAAGGCTCGGACGATTGTTGTCTTGGCTGATATGCATGGCAATGAGCTGTTCGGTGCGATCGGTAACAAGTTCGCGCGCGGCTTCGGCGGCTTGGTCGTTGGAGAGGTGTCCCCTTGCAGACAGGATGCGCTTCTGAAGAAAGCGGGGATATTCTCCCTCGCGCAGCATAGTCACATCGTGGTTGCTTTCGAGCGCGAGGACTCGACAATCTTTGAGGGTGTTCATGGCTTGGCTCGATAGCTCTCCGGTGTCGGTGGCAATGCCGATGGAATCATCGAGGGCATCGAATCGATAGCCGACTGGATTGATGACATCGTGTGATGTTGAGTAGGTTTGCACGTGGATGCCGGTAATGGATAGGGTGTCACCGGGATCGAATTCCTCGACAGGCAGATGCGAAAGATTTTCTTTGCTCGAAAGTGTGCCCCTGCTGGCAAAGAGGGGGCCGTGCCAGTGCTTGCACCAGACATCGAGACCCTTGATGTGATCGCTATGCTCATGAGTAATGAGAAGAGCCGAGACGTTGTCTGCCGAGAGCCCCAGTTCTGCCATGCGCTTTAATGTCTCGCGGCGAGAAAGACCGTCGTCAATCATGATGAGCCCCCGGGGGCCTTCGATGAGCGCGCAGTTGCCTTTTGAGCCGCTGCCAAGGATATGAAGGTGCAGACGAGACATAAGATTCCAAAGGATACAATGGGTGCGAACGAATAGAGGAGGAAGCAAATGCCAACGGTATCTCAGCATTATGGACACCATGCTGCATCGTGGGCTGATGATAAAGCTCTGGCAACGCGGCAGACGGCTGCCCCCGTGGTGCTCATGGTATCAGGTGGTGCGGACTCGACGGCACTGCTTCTTATGGCGTGCACATCAAAGTTGGATATTCAGGATGGGCGTGGTGTAGCTCCCATCGCGCGCGAGCGACTGCACGTGCTGCATGTAAACCATCATCTGCGCGGCAAGGCGTCCGATGGCGACGAGGCCTTTGTGCGTGAGCTCTGCGCGCAATATGGTTTACCGCTGTGTGTGGAGCACGCTTATTTTGATGGGGAGTCGGGCAATATTGAGGCCGCGGCCCGCGAGGTGCGCTATGCCGCGGCGCGGAGGTATGTTCGCGAACTCTGCGCCCAGACGGGGGCACCGCGAACGGCGGCTCGTATCTGCACCGCGCACACGTCTTCGGATCGCGCGGAAACGTTTTTGATGAACGCGATTAAGGGTTCGGGGCCCGCTGGTCTATCGAGCATTCCTCGCCGGAGGAATATCGTGGTGCGTCCCTTGCTCGACCTAACTCATGGCGAGCTTGTGGGCTATCTACAGGTACATGGTCAGCCGTGGCGTGAAGACGAGAGCAATGAGGATATCTCGTATCTGCGAAACTACGTGCGCCATCGGGTAATGCCAGTGGTGGCACAGCGTAATGCGAGCGTGTGCAAGACGATTGGCGCCGCCTGTGAGATCTTGGGTGACGAAGACGCGTTTCTATCCCAGCTGTCGGCGCAGGCGTTTCGAAGCTGCCTGCGCAAGGAGGCGGCGGGCGCGCTAGTGCTCGATGCCAGACGCCTTGCTGCGGCCGAGGTGGTAATCGCGCGGCGCATCGTGCGACTGGCGATTAAGCGCATCGATCCGGACGCTCGTCCAGAGATGCGACATGTGGAGCGAGTCCTTTCCTGCGTTGCCGAGGGCGCCGGCTCGGTCACGCTTCCGGCGGGGATTGACGCACGCATTGAGTTTGGCATGCTGGCGTTTAAGGCGCCGGCGGCTCGCGAGGGCCTGGTCGCGGACTGGGTTACCGTACCCGGTCGTTTGCCGTTGGGCGGGGGACGTATGCTGGTCACAGAACCGATGGCCGTTGAGCCGGGATGCGATATCGTGCGTCGCGCCCGTGAGCTTGCGGCTGCCGGGGAAGTGACAGCTTTGGTAGACGCGGCTGCCCTGGGTTTTGCCGACAGCGATAGTGAGCGGATCCTGGCGGGCTCGCGTGGCAAGATCCCTGTCGAGGCGCGATTGGCGCGCCTGTGGGTGGACGGTCCCGCACCGGGAGACGTGATGTGCCCGTTAGGGATGAGTGGCCGAAGCAAGAAAGTATCCGACTTGCTAGGCGAGGCTCGCATTCCCGTTTCCGAGCGCGCCGGCGTGCCCATGGTGAGGACGGCGCCGGGAGGTGCCGTGGTGTGGGTCGCCGGAGTTCGCGCGGACGAGCGTTTTAAGTGCACGGCCGCAACGCGCGTGGCATATCTGCTTCGTGTGGTCGATGCGGAATAGCGTCCTACGCCAGCTATTCTGTGCGGCGTTGACGGTATTCCCGCGCTGATGGTGCGCGGGCTGGAAAATATACCCCGTGCGCTGCTAGAATGTGTAGTTCGCGTCCATACGGCGGTGTGTGGGCGATTAAGCACAAGAAAGGGTTGTCATGGCTTCTCAACATCCGGATATCGAGAAGGTTCTGTTTACGCAGGAGGATATCGACGGCATCGTTTCTCGCCTGGGCGAGGAGATCACTCGCGACTACGCGGGTAAGGATCTGGTGCTGATCGCGGTTCTGCGCGGTGCCGTTGTCTTTATGGGCGACCTGATGCGCAAGATTGAGCTACCGACCAACATCGATTTCATGGCTGTTTCGAGCTATGGCGACGGTGTGAAGTCTTCGGGCATCGTGCGTATCATTAAGGATCTGGATATCGACATCCGTGGTCGCGACGTGCTGATCGTCGAGGACATTCTGGACTCGGGCCTGACCCTCAAGTACCTGATGAAGAACCTCGAGAGCCGCAAGCCCGCTTCGCTGGAGGTCGCTGCCTTCCTGTGGAAGGACGTTGAGGACCGCACCTCGGCCATCACGCCCAAGTATGTTGGAACCCATTGCCCCGATGCCTTTGTGGTGGGCTACGGCCTCGACTATGCCGAGCGCTATCGTAACCTTCCGTATCTGGGCATTTTGAAACCGGAGGTTTATTCGTAAGATGCCCGACGACCATAACGATAACAATTCCCAGACTCCCCGGGAGCCTAAGATCCCGGGGATGCCCGGAGGCAAGAAGCCCACGCGTACGGGCTGGCTGTATTTTCTTTTGGCTTGCGCGCTTCTGGGCTATGCCTTCTTTAATATGGGTTCCGGCTTTGCCAGCTCCAGCAATACCGTTAAGCTCGCGACGAGCGAGATGGTCAGCGCCATCAAGCAGGATTGCGTCGAAGATCTGACCTATACGGTTCAAGACGGAAGCGTGACGGGTCATTACTGGAAGACAAAAAAGGACAAGGGCGATACGAGCGAGCTCAAGAGCTTCTCTTCGACCTATGTCGGCTCCGATTCGCTTGCCGAGCTCATGGCGGAGCACCCCGATACCAAGTACATCGTCAACACCAGCGATCCCGATTTTTGGGGCGACTTGGCGATGAGTGTGCTTCCGACGATCGCCCTTATCGCCATCATGTTCTACTTTATGCGCCAGATGATGGGCGCCAACAACAGGAACATGCAGTTTGGCAAGACCAACGCCAAGACCAACGAGGCCACACGCCCCAAGGTCAAGTTTGAAGACGTTGCCGGAGTGGACGAGGCAGTCGAGGAGCTCGAGGAGATCCGTGACTTTTTGAGCGATCCGGATCGCTATCGCAAGCTGGGCGCCAAGATCCCGCGTGGCGTGTTGCTGGTTGGCCCTCCGGGCACCGGTAAAACGCTGCTGGCCAAGGCCGTTGCCGGCGAGGCGGGCGTGCCGTTCTTTAGCATCTCGGGTTCCGACTTTGTCGAGATGTTCGTAGGTGTCGGCGCCAGCCGTGTGCGTGACCTCTTTAAGGAGGCCAAGTCCCAGGCCCCGTCGATCATCTTCATCGATGAGATCGATGCCGTGGGACGTCAGCGCGGAGCTGGCTTGGGCGGCGGTCACGACGAGCGCGAGCAGACGCTCAACCAGCTGCTGGTCGAGATGGACGGCTTTGAGGAAAGCGAGTCGGTCATCCTGATCGCCGCCACCAACCGCCCCGACATTCTGGATCCGGCGCTGCTGCGTCCCGGTCGTTTTGACCGTCAGGTTACGGTCGACCGTCCGGATGTGAAGGGCCGCGAGCAGATCTTGCGCGTGCATGCCGAGAACAAGCCGATGGACGAGGACGTTAAGTTTGAGAAGCTCGCCCAGATGACCGTTGGCTTCACTGGTGCCGATCTGGCAAATCTGCTCAACGAGTCTGCGCTGTTGGCTGCCCGCCGCCATCGTTCCGTGATCTCGATGGACGAGGTCGAGGAATCGATGGAGCGCGTGATTGCCGGACCGCAGCGCAAGGGTCGCGTGATGACCGAGGCCGAGCGCACCACGATTGCCTACCACGAGAGCGGTCACGCCCTGGTGGGTCACATCCTGGAGCACTCCGATCCGGTCCACAAGATCTCGATCGTCAGCCGCGGCCAGGCGCTGGGCTACACGCTGCAGCTTCCGCAGGAGGACCACTTCCTCAAGACCAAGAACGAGATGCTCGACGAGCTCGCCGTGTTTTTGGGCGGTCGCGTTGCCGAGGAGCTCATGTGCGATGACATCACGTCGGGCGCGAGCAACGATCTGGAGCGCGCAACCAAGATGGCGCGCGAGATGGTCACGCGCCTGGGCATGAGCGAGGAGCTGGGCACGCAAGTGTTTGGCGAGGCGCAACATCAGGTGTTCCTTGGTCGCGATTACGCCGATCACCAGGATTACTCCGAGGAGACGGCGCGCCGCATCGATATCGAGGTCCAGCGCATTATGCGTGAGGCCCATCGTCGTGCGGTCGAGATTCTGGACGCCCGTCGCGATCAGCTCGATCTGATGGCGAAGGTGCTGCTTGAGCGCGAGACCGTCGAGGGCGACGCCGTGAACGCCCTGCTCGACAACGAGTGGAATGCCTACCTTGAGCGCGAGGGCGATATCCTGGCGGCCAAGGAGGAGCGCAATGCCAAGGCGGCCGGCATGCCGACCAAGAAGCGCGTGCCTCGAATGAGCGAGGAGGAGCTGGCGGCTGATGCCGCGGCCTTTGCGCAGGCGGCCATGCAGGAGGATGCCGAAGCCGCATCCGATGATGCTGACGATGACCATGCCGTCGTCGATGCCGACACCGACGCCGACAAATAGTCTCTGTGGCGAAAGCCTCCGCGGGGAAACCTGCGGAGGCTTTTTCTTTTGAGCGATATGGGGCCGTCTGTTGATTGGGGACAGACTTAAATGAGCGTTTTCACGCATTTAAGTCTGTCCCCAATCAACATTGCTGCGGCACTTTGCTCGGCTAAAGCGTACAATAGCGCCTATGCGAAAGGGGAACAGATGATCAACGAAACTATGTATGCTCGCGGTGCGGAAAGCTCCATCATCCGTGAGATTTTTAGCTATGGCCTTGAGCGCAAGGCGCAGATCGGTGCGGAAAACGTATTCGATTTTTCGCTGGGCAATCCGAGCGTTCCGGCACCCGCTGCTGTGGCGGAGTCCATTAAGAAGGCCCTGGAGCTGCCGAGCGACCAGCTGCACGGCTACACGCCCGCACCGGGCCTGCCGCAATGTCGTGCCGCTGTGGCCGAATCGCTCAACCGCCGCTTTGGTACGAGCTATGAGGGCAAAGACGTCTTTATGACGGTGGGTGCCGCGGCTTCGCTCACCTGCGCGCTCAACGCCGTTACGAATCCGGGCGACGAGGTTATTGTTATCGCCCCGTACTTTCCGGAGTATCGCGTTTGGATTGAGAAGGCCGGCTGCACGTGTGTCGAGGCGCTTGCCAACGAGGACACATTCCAGCTGAGCGTGGATAACGTATTCAAGGCGATCACCGACAAGACGGCAGCCGTCATTATCGACTCGCCCAACAACCCGACCGGTGCCGTATATACGCGCGACACGCTGACGCGACTGGCCAATGTTCTGCGCGAGGCCAACGCTCAGCGCGATCCCGAGAATCCGATTATGCTCATCTCGGATGAGCCGTACCGCGAGATCGTGTACGGTGCCGAGGTGCCTTGGGTGCCCTCGATCTACGAGCACACCATCGTGTGCTACTCGTATTCCAAGTCGCTGTCGCTGCCGGGTGAGCGCGTGGGGTGGATCTTGGTTCCCAACACCAATCCGCAGGCTGCCCGTCTGATGCCGGCCGTTGCCGGTGCCGCCCGTACGCTGGGCTTCGTGTGCGCGCCGGCGCTCTTTCAGCGCGTAATTATCGACTGCATCGATGAGCCGAGTGACGTTGAGGCCTATGCACGCAACCGCACCGCGCTTACCGACGCACTAGCGGAGTATGGCTACACCTATGTTGAGCCGGATGGCGCGTTCTACCTATGGGTGAAAGCATTGGAGCCCGATGCGAATGCGTTTTGCGAGCGCGCAAAGAAGTATGAGTTGCTTGCGGTTCCCTCGGACAGCTTTGGTATGCCGGGTTGGTTCCGCCTGGGCTATTGCGTGAGCTACGAAACGATTGTCAATTCGCTACCCGCTTGGAAACAGTTGGCGGACGAGTATCGTTAAAAGTAAAGCGCTCTGCCTACAATGTTTTACGTGAAACGGGGTTTGGTGTTAAGCCGGACCCCGTTGTCATGGACGTTGTGTCTTTGGGATGGAGTGGTTTTACGACTATCGAAGGCTATGCGTACAATGAATATAAGCGACGGCCGTGCCAGATAAGGAGACCTGATGCCCTACCTGCTTTCTTGTGACATTCATACCCATACGATGTTCTCTGCGCATGCATATTCGACCATTGAGGAGAATGTGTACTGGGCGGCAGAGCGTGGTCTGCAGGTGCTCGGATCTGCCGACCATTTGAGCTCTATGGTTACGGCTTGCCCCAATGACCTGCGCAGTTACCAGTTCTTTATCAACCAGGATATCTGGCCGCGCATTTGGAGCGGCGTGCTGGTGCTGCGTGGTGCCGAGGCCGATATCGTTTCGCTGGACGGAAGCCTGTTTGGCGAGGACACTCCTGTCACGCTCGATATTGCCGGCGATTCGTACAGCCGTCAGCATTCGCTGTTCGATTTGGTTACGCGTAATTTGGATTATTTGGTTGCGAGCGTGCATAATCCGCAGATTGCTGAGGGCGCGACGCTGGCCCAGACGACCGAGATGTATATCAATGCCCTGGAGCACCCCAAGGTGTTCATGCTGGGTCACACGGGGCGTTCGGGCGTGCCGTTCGATATCGACGAGGTGCTGTTGGCAGCTAAGGCCAAGCACAAGATTATCGAGATCAACAACCATAGTCTTGAACACGGTGTCGACACTGAGCATTGGGCCGTATGCCGCAAGATTGCCGAGCGCTGCGCCGAGCTGGGCGTGGGCATTGGCGTGTCGACCGATGCCCACATTGGCATGGCCATTGGCAAGCTCGATCACGCGCGCAAGATGCTCGACGAGATTCACTTCCCACTGGATTTGATCGTGACGCGCGACCGCGAGACGCTGCTGTGCGAGATGGCGGCAGCCGGCGTGTGCGATCTGCGCAATGGGATGTAGCGGAGTTTATAAACCAAGCGAAGGGGGCGGCCCAGGCGGGTCGCCCCCTTTCTTGTCCCAAAAATCTACTGAGGTTGGTTAGCGGCGTTCGAGGACCGCTACGGTTTCGGTGTGGTCGGTGTGAGGGAACATGTCGACTGGCGTGATCTTGAGCAGGCGATAGCCTCCGTCGAGGAGCTGGTGCAGGTCGCGCTCTTGGGTCACGGGGTTGCAGCTGATATAGGTGATGCGGCGCGGCTTAAGTGCGCAGGCAGCTTCGAGGAACTCGGGCGTGGAGCCGGCGCGCGGCGGGTCGATGGAAAGAACGTCGACGCGTTCGTTGTTGTCGGCGGCATCCAGGATGTAGTCGGTGGCGTCGTCGGCCATAAACCAAGCGCTGCGGGTGAGGCCGTTGAGCTCGGCATTGCGACGTGCGTCGGCAATGCCCGCCGGGTTGCGCTCAACGCCGAGCAGCATAATGCCGATACCCTTGTTCTGGGCATCTTTAGCTGCGCAAAGACCGATGGTACCGCTGCCACAGTAGGCATCCATGAGCACATCGCCCTGGTGCAAATCCATGCCGTCGATAGCGAGCTGATAGAGCAGCTCGGTCTGTTGCGGGTTGGTCTGATAAAACGCGGTGGGGGAGATGTCGAATTCGCAGCCGAGCAGCTGGTCGCGCATGCATTCGGCGCCATACACGATGCGGGTTTCCTCGCCGAGGATGGCGTTGCCGGGGCGTCCGTTGATGTTTTGGGCGACGGTGACGATGCGCGGATCGAGTGCGGCGACAGCCTCAAAGAACTCCTGCGCATGCGGCAAGTCGCGCTGAGCGGTCACGAGCGTGACCATGACCTGGTCGGTACGCCAACCGCAGCGGACGACGGCATAGCGAAGCAAACCAAGATGCTTGTCCTCATTAAAGGCGGGAATATGCAGCCGCTCAGCTTCGCGTGCGATGCCGTTGAGAATCTGACGGGCGCCCGGTGCCTCGACGGGGCATTCGGGTACGGCAACGATCTTGTGCGTGCCGCGCTCAAAGAAACCGCAACGGACAGCGCCCTCCTTACCGGGAGCAAAGGGAGTGGCGGCCTTATGGCGAAAACCGCGCGGCGCAGGATATTTGCCCGGGTCGCCCAGGGTGACACCCATGCCACGAATAGGATCTACAGCAATGCCCTCACGCTCACAAAGCGAAGCAAAAAGCTCCTCCATAGCAGCCTGCTTAGCTGCCAACTGCTTTTTATAAGGACGATTGAGCGCCGTGCATCCGCCACAAGCTCTCATGATGGAACAGGGAGACTTGGGATCCACAGCCTCACGCGCAGACGGAACCGGATTCTTATACGGGCGCTTGGAGCGAGTCTGAGATGCCTTATCCTCGCTCCGACGAGAGCCGGGACGCTTGGCCTTAGCCTTGCCCTTAGCCGACTTACCCTTCGCATTCAGAGACGACTTGGATTTCTTAGAAGATTTTTTCTCCCCCGACCCCTCAGCCGCCTCGATCAAAGCACGACGAGCCTTACGCTCCGCACGAGATTCTGCCATGAATTAACCCCACTAATTTACAAATTGAAATCTGAAAGCATTGTATCGTGCCAAGCTAGCGGACGATATGCAAGCGCCCACTTCATGTCAGTGATAAACCCAACGACGTTTGCCCGCCGGGTGCCGGGGCAGGGGTTAAGTTTGTCGCGAGTTCCGCACGAACAGGAGAGCACTTAATGTGCTCTCCGTCGCGAGCAGGACTGTAGAGCAGCAAACTTAACCCCTGCCCCGGCACCCGGCGGGCAAACCCTCCCTTGTACTCCATCTCACTAAAGTGTATGATTCTGGACGTTACACGACTCACTTTACTTAACTAAAGTGCCATCAAGGGGGGATACCATGAACACCGATATGTCTCGTCGTCAGTTTGTTGGTCTAGCCGGCTCGCTCGCTACGGTGCTTGGCCTTGGTCTTGTCGGTTGCGGCGGTGGTGCCGGCAAGGGCTCCGCTGCTGGCTCTGCCGCGGCCAAGGATGTGAAGGGCGCTGCGGAGTCCAAGAAGCTCGTGGTGGGCTTTGATAAGTCCTATCCTCCGTACGGCTTTGTGGGCGACGATGGCGAGTACACCGGCTTTGATCTCGATCTGGCCAAGGCTGTTGCCGATAAGCAGGGCTGGGAGGTCAAATACGAGGCCATCGACTGGGATGCCAAGGATACGCTGCTTAACTCGGGCGCCATCAACTGCATCTGGAATGGCTTTACCATGGAGGGCCGTGAGGACGACTACACGTTCTCCGAGCCGTACATGCTCAACGAGCAGGTGCTGGTGGTAAAGAAGGATGCAGGCATCAAGAGCTGGGACGATCTTGCCGGCAAGACCGTGATTACCCAGACCGATTCCGCTGCGCAGGATGTGCTTGAGGGTGACCAGAAGGATCTGGCGGCGACGTTTGCCACGCTCGACACCATCGGTGAGTACAACACGGCGTTTATGCAGCTCGAGAGCGGCGCGGTCGATGCCGTGGCTTGCGACTTTTCGATTGCCCAGTATCAGCTTGCCGCCAAGCCCGATGCTTATACGCAGCTTGATGAGCCGCTGTCCAGCGAGCACTACGCCGTCGGCTTTAAGAAGGGCGACACCAAGTCGGCCGACGCCGTGACCGAGTCGCTCAAGGCACTCTACGATTACGGTACGGTTAAGGATCTCTGCGACAAGTATTCAAGCTATGGTCTATCTTTCGATAATTGGGTGCTCAAGTAATGTCTATTCAGGTCATGATGCAGATGCTTGGCCAGGGATTCTTGGTCAGTTTGCAGTTGTTTGTGCTGACACTGCTGGGGTCGATTCCGCTGGGAATCCCCGTGGCGTTTATGCGCATGAGCAAAATCGCGCCGCTTCGCTGGATTGCGCGCATCTACATTTCGGTCATGCGCGGTACGCCGCTCATGCTGCAGATGTTTGCCATCTACTTTGCCCCGTACTACGTGTTTGGCATTTCGCTCACGCCCGATTCCAAGTGGACGGCGTGCGTCGTGGCGTTCATCATCAACTACGCCGGTTACTTTGCCGAGATCTATCGCTCGGGCTTGCAGTCCATTCCGCGCGGTCAATACGAGGCTGCCGAGGTGCTGGGCTATTCGCGCGTGCAGACGTTTCTGTATATCGTGATGCCGCAGGTCGCCAAGCGTATTCTGCCGGCGATGGGCAACGAGATCATCACGCTGGTCAAGGACACGTCGCTGGCGTTTGCCATTGGCGTGGGTGAGATGTTCTCGACGGCCAAGGCGCTGGTCGCCTCGCAGGTGAGCATGGTGCCGTTTGCGATCGCGGCGCTGATTTACTGGGTCTTTAATTTCGTCGTCGAGATGCTGCTGGGCGCCGCCGAGAAAAAATTGGATTACTACCATGATTAATTCGGTAATGAATATATCGAACGCGCGTAAGGCGTTTGGCGGCAATGAGGTGCTCAAGGATATCTCGCTTGAGGTGAAGCGTGGCGAGGTCGTGGCGATTATCGGGCCTTCGGGTGGCGGCAAGTCCACGCTGCTGCGGTGTGCCACGCTGCTCGAGTCACTCGACGGAGGCTCGCTCTCGTTTGGCGACCTTGCCGTTGCGACGGATGCGGGTTCGGGCGCGGTCTATGCGAAGGGCGATGTGCCCAAGCAGGCGCGCTCGCGATTCGGCCTGGTGTTCCAAAATTACAACCTGTTCCCGCACTATACGGTGATGAAAAACATCACCGATGCGCCGATTCGCGTGCTTAAGCGTCCGCGCGAGCAGGCGGAAGCCCGCGCTCACGAGCTGATTGCACAAATGGGGCTGACGGGCAACGAGAACAAGGTGCCGTGTGAGCTTTCGGGCGGTCAGCAACAGCGTGTGAGTATCGCCCGCGCCCTGGCGCTCGATCCGGAAATCTTATTCTTTGACGAGCCGACCTCGGCGCTCGATCCCGAGCTAACGGCCGAGGTGCTGCGTGTCATTAAAGACCTGGCGGCGCAGAATATGACGATGGTGATCGTGACCCATGCGATGCAGTTTGCGCGCGATGTTGCCGATCGCGTGGTCTTTATGGACGGAGGCCGCATTGTCGAGGAGGGTCCGGCCGAGCAGGTTATCGATCACCCGCGAGAGCAACGTACCCGTGAGTTCTTGAGCCGTATCGAGGGGTAGGCTCAAGCATTTACTCAACTATTAATTGAGGCGAAGCCGCCGCAGGTCTTACGGTCTGTGGCGGCTTTTTGTTTGCATCGACGGGGTTCAATAATCGCCTCACAAGCTTGTCTCTTCCTCTCGCCGCCTGTATTCATACGTGCGCCGAAAGGTATGCATGGACAGCCGCCCGTGAGGGTAGGGTGGTGGCATAGGACATTTGGAGGGTGAGTCGGCTCGGCTGCCGACCATGCTGCTCCCGGGATGGCACCGACCGCGAACTCTCCCCGTTGGCGTCGCGCATTGCGCGCGGCCCTGCAAGGAGGTCATCATGGGTGCTCCCAAGACCGGCAATGTAAGGAACGTGGTGCTCGTAGGCCAAGGCGGGGTGGGCAAGACTTCACTCGCCGAGGCCATGCTCCACCTTTCCGGCAAGACCGCCCGCCTGGGCGGCCACGACGGCACCAAGCCCACGCTCGACTATGACCCCGAAGAGGTCAAGCGTGCATTTTCCATCTCGACGACCATCGCGCCGATCGACTGGAAGGGCGCGCGCATCAATGTGCTCGATGCCCCGTGCTACCCCGATTTTATCGGCGACGCCTTTGCCGCGATGAGCGTCTGCGAGACGGCTCTGTTTGTGGTCGACGCCGAGGCCGGCCCGCAGCCTACGACGGTTAAGCTCTGGTATGCCGCCGAGGACCTGCGCCTGGCGCGTGCGGTGTTCGTAAACCGCCTGTCGCGCTCCGAGGCCAGCTTTGCGACCACGATGGACCTGCTGCAAGAGCGCTTTGGCACGCGCCTGGGCGCCGTGACCCTTCCCTGGGGCGAGGGCGAGGACTTTGACGGCATCATCGACCTGGTGCGCATGAAGGCGCGCCATTGCAACGGCACCGAAGCCGTTGAGTCGGAGATTCCCGAGGAGTATCGTGCCCAGGCCGAGGAAGCCCATGACCATCTGTGCGAGCTGGTGGCCGAGGCTGACGATGAGCTGATGATGAAGTACTTGGAAGGCGAGGAGACGCTGACGCAGGAGGAGCTTGAGGGCTTGCTGTCGAAGGCGATTGCCGAGCGCATCTTTGTGCCGGTCTTTGCGGGCGATTGCATTAAGGAGCAGGGCGTCAACTCGCTGATGGACGACATTGCCACATACTTCCCGGCGCCGACGGACTACGGCGAGATGCCGCTCATCGACGGCGATTCGCTCAAGATTTCGAGCGACGATGATCGTCCGGTGGCGTTTGTGTTTAAGACGTTGGCCGATCCGCAGCAGGGTCGCATCAGCTTTATCAAGGTGCTGACGGGTACGCTTGAGCCGGGTCTTGAGCTGATCAACGCGCGTACCCGCAAGAGCGATCGTCTGGCCCACCTGTATGTGATGTGCGGCCGTGACATGACCGAGGTCGGTCACGCCTATGCCGGTGACATCATCGTGGCGCCCAAGCTGGCTGCCGAGACGGGTGACACACTCTCCATTACCGGTAAGGTCGAGGCGGCGGCGTTTAAGTTCCCCAACTCGCAGTACCGCATTGCCATCGAGGCCGAGAACCGTGGCGACGAAGAGAAGCTCTATACGTTTATCGAGAAGGCGTGCAAGGCTGATCCGACCATGAGCATCGATCGTGACGAGGAGACTGGCCAGACCATCATTTCGGCGGTGGGTGAGGCGCAGGTTTCGGTGCTGCTCAACCGTTTGGAGGATCGCACCAAAGTCGTGGCCAAGAGCGTGCCGATCCGCATTCCGTATCGCGAGACCATTCGCCGTACGGCAAGTGCCCAGGGCCGCCATAAGAAGCAGACCGGCGGCGCCGGTCAGTACGGCGACTGCTGGCTGCGCGTGGAGCCGCTCATTGGGCCCGACGGCACGAGCGACGGCTATGAGTTTGTGGACGAGGTCGTGGGCGGCCGCATTCCGCGATCGCTGATCCCCGCCGTGGACAAGGGCGTCCAGGAGACCATGAAGGACGGCATCATTGCCGGCTATCCGCTCACGGGCATTCGCGTTGCTGTGTACGACGGCTCGTATCACAGCGTCGACTCCAACGAGATGGCGTTCCGCGCGGCGGCTCGCATCGGCCTGCGCAAGGCATGCGCCGATGCCGACCCGGTGGTGCTGGAGCCCATCGAGGAAATCACGGTGACTATCCCCGAGAGCTACGCCGGCGCCGTGATGGGCGACATCTCGGCATCGCGCGGTCGCGTGACGGGCATGGAGACCGATGAGCGCGGCGATACCGTGGTTATTGCCCAGGCGCCGCTGGCCGAGCTGACGGATTACTCGACGCGCCTGCGCTCTATCACGCGCGGCACGGGTGACTTTACCATGAAGCCCGCAGGCTATGAGCAGGTGCCTTATGACGTTCAGGCCAAGCTGGTCGAGCGCTATGAGGAGGGCCGCGCCAAGTAACGCGTGGTTTTGCCTGCAACATGCATGCCGATGCAAGGGCCGCCCTGGGTAACCGGGGCGGCTCTTTTTGATCCCTTGGGGACGGAGGAAAACGGATCATTTTTTTGGGTTACGGGCGGCGCTGTCGGTACTAGTCGCCAGATGCCTGGTTGCGGCCGGTGGCGTAGTCGATCTGCACATGCGGCTGCAGGTTGTAGCAGTACACGTGGAAGCAGAGGGTCTTGCCGTGGTCCTCGATCGATTGCGCCTCAAGGCGCACGCCACGGCAGACAAGTTCCTCTTCGTTGTACATGGGCGTGACGCGGTAGAGAACATGGTTGCCCGTGTCGTGGATGTAGTTAAGAATCTGCTCCTCAAACGGTAGCATGCCCGTCTCGTTGAGATAGCGCGTGCCGGTGAGGAGATTTTTGCGGTTGGCGTTTTCGCCGCAGAGCGACCAGGCGATAAGGTGGCAGCGATTGTAGAGGCTCTGGCCCGGAATAAAGTCGTAGCGCTGCTGGTGCCAACCGGCAGGATGGATGCGCGAGATATCGCCGCGTTTTCCCTGTCCGAGCGACTCGGGGCCTACGCAGGCGAGCGCCTTGCGAGTACGGCCCAGGCTGTCGAGCTTGGAGAATTTCTTAAAGCAGCCCTCTTCGGTGGCGCGATCGTATTCATCGAGTGTGAATGATGGCGTGCCGAGCGGGTGCGTGCTGTCGGCGCGAAGGGCAACGTAGGGGTTGCCGGCGTAGTCGGGAATGCTGCTGAGGTATACGCCGCGGGCGCGGTTAAGGTCGGGGTTTTCGACCTCGTCGATGGGGGTGGTGGAGCTGTCCTCGGAAGCGGCGTCACCGGTGTCGGGTGCGGCGGATTCGGAGCCATCGCCGGAGTCCTCGGAGCTGGCTGTTCCCGATTCGAGCCGGGCGACCAGGTCTGCCTCGTTGCCGGTGCGCTTGGGACTCTCGTTTTGCTTCTCGGCCAGAGCTACCGCCTGTTCATCGCTTTGCGGTGACAGCAGCTTGGGAGCTCCGTCGAGCGATCCCGTAAACAGCGCAAACCCCAGCACCACGGCGGTGCCGATGGAAAGGACTTGCTTGTAGGCGGACTTGCGCGACATTGAGGCTCCTGGCTAGACGGTTGGGAATCTACCAGTCTAGCAGGAGACGCCGCAGGACGTTTGCTCGGCAGAATACGTAAGATGCGGGACAAACGCTGCTGATGAGGTTGTACCGTATAGGCTGGGAAAGCGATACGCTATTCTTCGTCGAGAACAATGACAGAGAGAAGGCCCCATGCCCGACATTATCCGTATAAGCGACGCGCGGCTTGAGGAGCTTATCGCCGAGGATGTCCCCTATATCGATCTTACGACGCATATCCTGGGAATCGGTGAGGCGCTCGGTGCGATGGAGTATTACACGCGCGAGAACTGCGTGCTTTGTTGCACGGAGGAGGTTGTGCGTATGGCAACTATGCTGAACCTGACGGTCGAGTGGTTTGAGCCCTCGGGAACAAAGGTTGAAGCCGGGCGATCTTTTATGCGTGTATGCGGTTCGGCCGCCAATTTGCATCTGCTATGGAAAGTCGGCCTAAATATGTTCGACCACTACTCGGCTGTGGCAACCAAGACGCGCAAAATGGTCGACGCCGCGCATGCTGCCAATCCCATGTGCGAGGTGCTGACGACGCGAAAGAGCACGCCGGGCAATAGGGATCTGCTGACCAAGGCGGTCGTTGCGGGCGGAGCGTTTCCACATCGCATGGGCCTTTCCGAGACCGTATTGGTGTTCGACAACCATACCAGGTTTATGACAGCGCCTTCTGGAGCAACGGGACTCGATGCGCTTATTGAGCTTCTGCCTCGGGTTCGCCGGCGCTGCATCGAGAAAAAGCTGTTTGTCGAGGCGGGTGCCGATGACGCTCGCAGGCTGGTGAGGGCGGGCGTCGACGGTATTCAGTTCGACAAAGTGCCGGTCGCTGAGCTTGGGCCGCTTGTCGAGGAGCTACATGGAATCGATCCTCATGTGGCCTTGGTTGCAGCGGGCGGGATTCGTCCCGACAACGCGGCCGAGTACGCGTCGACCGGCGTTGATGGCCTCGTGACCACGTCCTGCTTCACAGCGAATCCCGTCGACATGAGCGTCAAGATGTTCGCCTAGCGCGTCGCTGCGCGTTTGCCCGGACAAACGCGCCCAATAATAAAATGCTTCTTTCTTCGCGGGTCCATGCTTGCCAAACACAGTTGCGGTGGAATAGTTCTTGTTTGGGTCCGATAGGCCGTAAGACAGGAACTATTCCACCGCAACTTATCGGGATGCGCTACTGGTTCATGTTGCCGTGGATGTAGGGGGTGACCTCGGGGGAGATATGGTCGCAGCCCAGCTCGCGCAGCGCGGACTCGATAACGGCGGGCAGCGGGGTCTTGCCCTTGTCGTCGATGGCGGCACCGCCGAGGGCGGCAATCTTGGCAACATCTGCGGGTGCGGCCTCGATATGCATGCAGCCGCCGATCAAGCGCGCGCGTACCTGTGCCAGATCAAGATCGTGCAGGTAATCCTCGCAGGCGCGGATTAAATCGACCTTCTCGCGCGTAAGCTCCTCGCCCGTGGGAACGCGCGTGGCAAGACATGCTCCCGCCGGCAGGTTCCAAACGGGATAGCCCCATGCGCGCAGCAGCTCGCGCTCTTCGTCCTTGGTAAAGCCGACCTCCATGAGAGGGGAGCGTACGCCGAGCTCTTTTGCCGCGCGCATACCAGGGCGGTAGTCGCCGCGATCACTTGCATTGCTGCCATCGATGACGGTGGGAAAGCCGAGCGACTTGGCGTGGTTGACGATGGCGGTAAAGCCGGCGTGCTTGCAGTGGTAGCAGCGATTGGCATCGTTACAGGCTACCTGGGGGAGCTGCAGCTGATCGACCGAAAGATTGAGCACGGGGAGCTTAAAATGCGCCCCTTCATCAGCTTGCCCATCAACGGACTGCTCAAACGAAGTCTGTTCGGGCGTGCCGATGAGCGGCGTGGTGAGATGGACGAGGAGGGTATTGGTAGGCATGATGCGGGCGCAGACCGCGGCCAAAAAGCTGCTGTCGACACCACCGGAAAAGCCGATGGCGACGCGTCCGTATGCCAAAAGCAGCTGCTCGAGTGCTGCGAGTTTGTCCTGAAGCTCCTCTGCGGGTGCGGCGGTGTCTGAAAGCATGAAAGTTCCTTACAGTTATTAAAGCTCGGATGAAACTATAATCCCACCGAGCTGCTTGTCATAAGACTTCCAGCTATGTAACGAAAGTGCAATATGCTATATACGTTATATACAAGCTTGTAAAGTGCGGTAGAGTGGCAGTAATGCAATCCGGCGAGGGGGACCGATATGATCAAGGCTGTTATTTTTGACATGGATGGAACGCTGGTCGATACCGAGCGTTTGGGGATTAAGGCCTGGAAGGCAGGCGCCGCTGAGCTGGGGCTCGCGATTGATGAAGCGCTGATCCATCAGTTTATCGGCCGCACGCTGCCCGATGTCATGGACATCCTCGATAGGCATTACGGCAGCCATGAAACCACCGAGGCGGTCTATGTCCGCCACAAGGAGATTCGCGACGAGATGGTCAAGACCGAGCTGGAGCTTAAGGCCGGCGCCGCCGAGTGCCTAGACGAGCTGCTGGCTGCGGGCTATCACGTGGGTCTAGCGACGTCGTCGCGCCTCGTTACGGCGGAGCGCAACCTTAAGATGGTTGGCCTCTTTGACAAGTTTGAAACGGTAACGTGTGGCGAGGACGTCGTGCACGGCAAGCCCGACCCCGAGATGTATCTGCTCGCCTGCGAGCGCGCGGGCTTTGCTCCCGAGGAATGTGCCGTGGTCGAAGATTCGCGCAACGGTTGCGTCTCGGGCATTACGGCCGGCTGCCATGTCTTTGCCGTCCCCGATATCGTGCCGCTGCCGCAGGACGTGGTGGATGGCTGCGAGGCCGTGCTCGATACGTTGTTCGACCTGGCGGCGGCAATCAAGACTGTGCGCTAGAAAATTGCGGCGTTGAAACGAGCGATTGCTCACGTTTGCGCTCAAGCAAAAGGGGCCCGGCAATGGTCGGGCCCCTTTTGCTTGAGCGGCGACTTAGCATACTTGCGGGCGTGCTATAGATACGCACCGAGGTTGATGGCCGTGGCGTCGGTCTGGCTGCTTGCCTGGGTGCTGGCGCGTTCCAGCAGGAACGGCCGCACGAGTTCTTGGCGGTTGATGCCCTCGATGGCCGTGACCGCGGTGACGGTGCGCGCGGCAGAGCTGACGTGGATATGCTTGGTCTTTGTCGGGACCTTGTTCTCGATTTGCTCCATCAGCAGTTGGACACCCTTGCGGCCAATCTCGTAGCCCGGGGGCGCTACCGTAGTGAGCGGGACCGATCCGCTCCAAGCGAGCGGGTTGCCGTCGCATCCGGCCACGCGTACTTGCCCGGGGACAGAGATGCCCTTGTTGACCAGTGCCGAAACGACGCCCGAGGCCAACACATCGGTCAGGCCGACGACAAAATCGGGACGTTCGTCCGCGGGGCGCTCGGCGATTTGGGCACCGATGCCGTAGCCGTCGGCAGCGGTATTCCATTCGCCGGCGTCGATGACTTCGATCTTGATATCGGGGTGCAGGGCGAGCGCCTTATGAATGCCAAGGACGCGCAGGGTGAGTTGCATAAATGCTGCTCGGCCGACGACGACAATATGGTGCGCGCCGCGGGCGATAGCAAGTTCGGCAATGATGCGACCCTGGGCCTCGTTGTCGGCCGCTACGTAGTAGCCGGGCTCGGAGCAATGGATGTCCAGATGGACGATCGGCACGGGCATCTTGGTCATGGCGGGGTGCCAGTCGGGGGATGCCATGGGCTGAACCATGACGCCGGACATCTGGGTGCCCATAAAGTAGCGCAGGTAATGGTCCTCGAGAATATCGTCGTTATCGGCGTTGGCGATGAGCAAGTCGTAGCCGTGCTTGCGGGCCTCGTTGTGGGCGCCGCTGGCGATTTGGAGCGAAAAGCCGTGATCGAGACGGGGGAGCACCAGGCCAAAGGACTTGGTGGCGCCGCCCGCGAGCTGACGGGCGCTTTGGTTGGGCAGGTAGCCAAGGCGATTGATGGTCTCGTTGATGAGCTTGAGGGTCTCGGGGCGCAGCTTTTCGGGGTGGTTGAGCGCGTTGGAAACCGTGCCCAACGAAACCCCGGCCTCGCGCGCGACGTCGCTGATTTTTACCTTTGCCATAGCGGCCCCTTTGATGCGTTTCAAGTACAAGCCAGATTGTAGCATCCCAAACCTTCCAAAAAGGGACAGGTTTATTTTGGCAGGTTTTATCTGGGCAAACGCTATTGCCAGCGCGACCACCACGAAGGGGGCAGGCACCTTTGTGGTGGTTTGGACCGGCTGGACGTGTGTGCATCGAGTGGTATCTAAGTTGAGATACCACTTCTGGTATATCAGCTTGCGTTTGCGTGAGTACAATACTCGAACGTTATACGTCTCAGCGCCCCTTGTGCGTGGACGTCTTGCAGTCACGCGAACGAAGGGATTTATCTTATGTGCGGAATCGTCGGCTACACCGGCTCTGATATTGCAAAGAACATCCTGGTCACGGGCCTCAAGCGTATGGAGTATCGCGGCTATGACTCCTCGGGCGTCGCGCTCGAGGTGGGCGAGGGCGCCGCGGCGCACCTTGACGTCATCCGCCGCGTGGGCAAGGTCGCGGGTCTGGAGAGCGAGCTTTCCAACATCGACAGCGACGCTACCTGCGGTATCGGCCATACCCGTTGGGCCACCCACGGCAAGCCCTCCGTCGTTAACGCTCACCCCCACACCAGCTGCGACGGTCGTATCGCCATCGTCCACAACGGCATCATCGAGAACTTCGCCGAGCTGCGCGAAGAGCTGGAGGGCCGCGGCCACCACTTTAAGAGCGAGACCGATACCGAGGTCTTCGCGCATCTGATCGAAGAGGCTTATGCCGAGACGCACGACCTGATGGCCTCCGTGCGCGAGGCTTGCACCCACGTGGTCGGTGCCTATGGTCTGGCCGCCGTGTGCGCTGACGAGCCCGGCGTGATCGCCGTGGCCCGCAAGGATTCCCCGATCGTAGTCGGCGTGGGCGAGACCGGCGCCTATGTCGCCTCCGATGTCATCGCGCTCATCGACGCCACCCGCGATGTCGTGGTGCTCGAGGACGGTCAGTTTGCCAAGCTCACGCCCACAGGCGTCGAGTACACCGACGAGGCCGGCAACGTTATCGAGCCCAAGGTCACCCACATCGACTGGGACCTGGACATGGCAGAAAAGGGCGGTTATCCCGACTTTATGCTCAAGGAGATTCACGAGCAGCCGCGCGTCGTGCGCGACACGCTGGTTGGTCGTATGACGCCGGCCGGCGAGCTCGACATCGACGAGCTGGGCCTTTCGCTCGAGGAACTCAACGACATCGACCGCGTCTACGTGATCGCTTGCGGCACCAGCTATCATGCTGGCCTCATTGCCAAGAATCTCATTGAGGGCTGGGCTCGCATCCCCACCGAGGTGGAGGCGGCCAGCGAGTTCCGTTATCGCAACCCCATCATTACGCCGACGACGCTTGTCGTTGCCGTGTCCCAGTCGGGCGAGACGGCCGATACCCTTGCCGCCATTCGCGACGCGCGCATCAAGGGTGCCAAGGTCTTCGGCATCACCAACGTGGTGGGCAGCCCCGTGGCGCGTGAGAGCGACGGCGTCATCTACACCAAGGCCAACAAGGAGATCGCGGTCGCCTCGACCAAGAGCTTCATCGGCCAGGTCGTGAGCCTTACGCTTTTGGCCCTGCTGCTGGCGCAGGTCAAGTACCGCTTGACCACCAAGCAGGCGCGCATGCTGTTCCGCGAGCTTTCCGATACGGCCGAGCAGATCCAGTGGATTTTGGATACCCAAACCGAGGCCGTTCATGAGGCTGCCCTGCTGTGCAAGGACGCGCAGTCGGCGCTGTTCGTGGGCCGCGGCATGGGTGCCGCTATTTCCTACGAGGGTGCGCTCAAGCTCAAGGAAGTCAGCTACCTGCACGCCGAGGCATATGCCGCCGGTGAGATGAAGCATGGCCCCATTGCCCTGATCGACCCGGGCTTCCCTGTCATCGCCGTGGCCACCAAGAGTGCCACCTACGACAAGACCGTGTCGAACCTTATGGAGTGCAAGGCGCGCGGCGCCAAGGTCATCGTCGTTGCCACCGAGGGCGACGAGGAGATCAACAAAATCGCCGACTGCATTATCCGCGTGCCAGCAGTCCGCGACGTGTTCAGCCCCATCACGGCGAGCGTCCCGCTGCAGCTGCTCGCCCGCGAGGTCGCCATCCTGCGCGGCTGCGACGTCGACCAGCCCCGCAACCTGGCAAAGAGCGTTACCGTGGAGTAGTTGGTTCCGCCATTCTGGCGACCAAGGCCCGGCTCCGTTGCAGCGGAGCCGGGCCTTGTTTCATTTGCCCAGATAAAACCTGCCAAAATGAACCTGTCCCAATTTGGCAGGTTAGCGGAGCTTGCTGGTCTCGAAGTACTCGGGGAACTGGTCCAGAACCTCGGTCTGGTTGCGGAACATCATATGCAGGTGCTTGCTGACCAAAAAGCTCGCTTCGATGGGGTCGCGACCGGCGATAGCGCGGCGAATCTGCTTGTGCTCGTTCACGATGTCCTGATTGTCGAGAACCTGCGTGGCGGCGCGCAGCCAGCGGAAGCGCTCCAGGTCGGCATTGGTCTCTTCGAGCCACGACCACACGGTGCTGCGACATGCGATGCTAAAAATCATGTGATGCATGAGGTTGTCGCTCAAAAAGAAGCCGATGCGATCCTCTTCGGCCATGGCCTTTTCCTGCAGCACGATGGCGCGGTCGAGCTGCTCGATGCCGGCCGACGTGGCGCGCGCACAGCACTCCACAATCACCTGCTTTTCCAGATGCTCGCGGATGTAACAGGCACTCTCGGCAAGGGTGAGGTTGATGGGCGAGACATAGGTGCCGCTCTGGGGCACGGTGCGCACCAGGCCTTCCTGCGCCAAGCGAACCAAAGCCTCGCGCACGGGCGTGCGACCCATATCCAGGTCGTCGCAAAGTTGCTTGACGCCCAGCTTTTCGCCCGGTTTGTAGTCCAGGTAGACGATTTTGCGTCGAATGGTGTGGTAGGACTGGTCCTGTAGGCTCGTTTCCTGCTCGCCGACGTGCATCGATTCTTCCATAGCGCCTCGCAACTGTTCTATCAAACTCATATGTCAGTTGTTAATTATGCCGCGAATCAGCTCTCCGCGGTGGGTAATTCGGCTGTTGCCTGAGAACTATTGCGGCATCTTAGTCTGTGTTTGCGCAAGGCTGCGCTCAATGTTGCCGTATCATAAGCCGTCGCAAACGTGAAATAGAAAGAAGGAATCCCATATGCAACTGGCAAATATCGTACGCGAGCGCTGGAAAGGCGTCTTGTTCTGCCTGATCATCGCCATTCCCGCGACGCTGCTCGGCAAACAAATTGAGGTGGTCGGCGGTCCGGTATTTGCCATCCTCTTTGGCATGGTCCTGGCGCTCGTCTTTCCCAAGAATCGTCGCGAACAGCTCGCCGCTGGCGTCACCTATACGTCCAAAAAAGTCTTGCAGTACGCGGTTATCCTGCTTGGCTTTGGCATGAACCTCTCCCAGATTCTGTCCAAGGGCGCCCAGCCGCTGCCGATTATCGTGGCGACAATCTCGACCTCGCTTGTCATCGCCTTTGTGCTCTGCCACGTTATGAACGTGCCGGGCAAGATCGCGACGCTTGTGGGTGTGGGTTCGTCGATTTGCGGCGGTTCGGCCATTGCTGCGACCGCGCCCGTCATCGATGCCGACGATCGCGAGATTGCCCAGGCCATTTCGGTCATCTTCCTGTTTAACGTTATCGCGGCGCTCGTGTTTCCGACGCTCGGCGGCATGCTCGGGCTGACCAACGAGGGCTTTGGCCTGTTTGCCGGTACCGCCATCAACGACACCTCGTCCGTAACGGCTGCGGCGAGCGCTTGGGACAGCATGCATCCCGGCGCCAATGTGCTCGAGAGCGCTACAGTGGTCAAGCTCACCAGGACGCTGGCCATTATTCCCATCACGTTGGTCCTCGCATGCTGGCAGATGCATCTGGCACGCAAGGCCGGCGGCGACGCCAAAAGCACGTTCTCCCTTAAACGCGCGTTTCCCATGTTTGTGCTGTTCTTTGTGCTGGCGAGCGTGATCACCACGGTGTTTCAGCTTCCCGTGTCCATCACGGCGCCCATCAAGGAGCTGTCGAAATTCTTTATTGTGATGGCCATGGCGGCTATTGGTTTTAATACCGATATCGTCGAGCTGGTCAAAAAGGGCGGCAAGCCCATCGCGCTGGGCTTTTGCTGCTGGATTGGTATTGCGTGCATGAGTTTGGGAATGCAACACGTGCTGGGAATCTGGTAGAGAAGTAGCTTATTCGCGTGCTGGCTGCCGGTGAGCGCAAGCCTGCGGTGGAGCGATAGGAGCTCTTGCGGGTATGGCTTGTCCGCAGGTTTATAAGTCCCGAAGAGCTCTTATCGCCCCGCCAGGATGGTGATGCGGGGCAACACCTATACTCGCAGGACGGCGCTTTCTGCCCTATAGTGTTTGATGAGCAATATCGTTCAATTCTGAAACACTCGGTCGTGCGACCGTCGGCGGTTGCGCGTCGCTGCGGACAGGGGCAAATAATGGATAGCGATGTCAAGCTGAACATCTTGACCGAAGCCCTGGCTGCTGCCGGGGCCTCGGCATTGGCAATCGATGCGCGTGGGGACGTCGCGATCTCGACCATGAATGACGCGGCGCTCGAGCGGGATGTGGCGGCTTTTGTCGCTGAGCGCCTCGACCGTATAGGAGACGGCGCGCGTCTTGTTATGGGGCGTGCGGGTACGCGCCTGAGCCTGACCGTTCGCCCCACCGACAAAGAGGGCGGGGGCCTTTGGGTGGTCGTGGCGCGTGAGGTGCGCGGTGCCGCGGCGCATGCGGGCATCGAGTGGCTCAACGCCGACGAAGTTGAGGCCCGCTACGAATCGAGCGCGTACGGCATCGTTGAGGGTGCCGCTGCGGTGGCTGCACCGGTTGCCGAGAGCTACGCGCGCGGTGTGCCCCTTATGCTCGAGGGCGAGCTGGGAGCGGGTCAGGTCGAGATCGCCAAGCGCCTCTATCTGGACGGTCCTTTTGCCGATCAGCCCTTTGTTTCCGTCGCGCTCGATGAACTCACCGATCGCGGTTGGCGCCATGTGCTCAAAAGCTCCGAATCGCCGCTGTTCCAAACGGGGCTGACACTTTGCATTGAGGGCTGGAACGCGGTTGGTCCGCAGCGCCTTCGCGAGCTCGTTTCCACGATGGCCGACACCGCGTTGGCGACGCGCTGCCATGTGGTGCTGACGGCGAATGACATGCCGGGCGGCAGCGAAAGTGATCAAGCCGCCTTTGTGTCCGAGCGCTTCGCCTGTGCGGTGAGCGTGGCGCCGGCAATCGCCGAGCAGGGAGCCGCGTCGACGAAGGCTGCGCGCTATTTGGAATATCTCGCTGATGCATTTGGAACGGCAGCGCCCACGCTGTCTGTCGCGGCGACGAAGACGCTCGATGCTTACCGCTGGCCGCGCAATTATCTGCAGCTCCGCGAGGTCTCGGAACGACTGTATATATTGGTGGGGGCGGGCACGGTGGACCGCGCTGTGGCGGAGGAAGTGCTCGCCCAAGAGGACGTGATTAAGACCGCAACCTTTGGCGCCCCGACGCTTGAAAGTGACCTGTATATCCTGCGACCGCTGGCCGATACCGAGCGAGATATCGCGCATCTGGTTGTAGACCATCTCCACGGCAACCGAACCCGTGCGGCGGAGGTGCTGGGCATAAGCCGTACAACGCTGTGGCGCTTGCTGAAGGACGATGACCGTTGAGCGAGGCGCCCGTGACCGCACGCGACGCGTGTGCTACAGTCCAAAGCGTTATTGTTTCGATTTGGTTACGGCGTGCGAGGGCATATGGCTGAGACTTCAAAACCGAGCCGCAGAAGGCGGAGTGCCGCGCCGGTCAACCGACGCACAACATCGGTGACGTGGGGCAAACACGCCTCGGGGTTTGATGGCTCGTTCAAGCGCACTAAATACGGCTATCCTTCGGCAAGCGCCCGCTTGGCAATGCAGGCAGAGTCCTCGCTGTGGGGCCGCAAACGCGTGGTGGGCTCAAAGCTCAAGCACGACGGAACGCTCGGCTACATCAGCCGCGGGGCGGCTCGCCGCAGCGGGCTCAATCCCGCCGGCTGGCATCGCTACGTGCCGATCGTGGCCGCCGTTGCAGTGATCGTCATCGCGCTCGCTGCGCTCGGATATGCCGGCGGTGGCGCCAACTTGGACGCAATGTTTAAATCGCCCGAGCTCGCGCATGCAGGCACAGAAGTTGTCGAGGGCGCACAGACCCAGACAGGCGTCGCGCCCCAGCGCGGTATCGTTGCGGCGGCCTCCACCATCGCCGATGTGCAAAAGGACGAAGACAAGCAAGGCGACGACGTCGATGCGAATCAGACGAGCGAAACGGCAATAACTCCATCGGCGGGATAAGTTGCGAGTGGGGCAGCTAATTTGGGACGGGGCTTTTTTAGCTGCCCAAGACAGTGGCTCATTCGATGTCAGTCGCCAAAAGCGAGCGAGCCGCATTTGCGCCAAGGTGACGTGAAATGAGAGGGCGCTGACCTTCTGGTCGCGCCCTCGAAATTGAACGTCAGATTGGCGTGAATGCGGCCCGCGCAGCGTCAACGAGCCCGCCGTTCGGTAGAATGGCGGAACTAATTACCTTACGTAGACCACGTTGTCGCGGCGGGGTTTGGGCTCGGGCAGCGTGTCCTCGGCATAGCCCAGAATGCAGTGACCGACACCGCGCAGGCTGCCGTCGGCGGGTAGACCCCAACTGGCCAGTAGCTCCAGGCCCTCGGGCGAATCGAAAACCTCGTGGGCGCGATGAATCCAGCACGAATCAACGCCCAGCGCATAGGCAGCGTTGAGCAGGTTGCCCATGGCGAGCGAGCCGTCTTCCAGATGTGTGGGCACGCTGCGGTCAACCAGCACCACCACAACGGTCTTGGCGCCATAGAAGGGGTCGCTGTTGCTGCCCATGACTTGCGCGTTGAGCTGCGAGAGACGCTCGACGGTCGCGGGGTCGGTGACGGCGACAAACGTCACCGGCTGGCGGCCCATGCCGCTCGGTGCATATTGGCCGGCTTCGATAATACGTGCAAGCTTTTCGGCCTCGACGGGACGATCGCTGTAGTTGCGGCAGCTGCGGCGGTGAATGAGTGCTTCGATAGTCTCCATGGTGTCTCCTTGCGGTGGCGTTGCAGATGCCCCGTTCATACCCGTCGGGCTCAAACGATAGACGGTCAATTGCCCGGCCAAAAGGATAGATTCCAATTGGGAAAGTAGGTTTGCATAAAAGTACCTTCAGAATGTGACAAACAAATGGGATGGTTAAACGTTTTATCCCGTCTACCCTGCGGTTTTTTACCACTTGCCTAAATGACGAACGCATAACCTCTGATAAGGGTTTTACTAAAGGAGTACCAACGTTTATCAATGCGCCGTGGTGGCGCCGGGCCAGGAGGTAACATCATGTTCCAGGCTGGAGATGTCGTCGAGACCGATTTCGAAGGATTTCTGAAGCTGCTGCGTTCCAAGACGCGCGCTTTCGTGTCGATCAACGATCACGAGTACTACATCACGCACACCGATGGCTATTGGCGTGTTCAGGATTGCGAGGCCCTCAACGACAAGGGCCACTTTACTGACTGTTCTGAGTTGGTCAACACGGTCTGCGAGGTCGTCGAGCTGCCGTGGATTGCCGGCAAGAGCCTGCATGACAGCTTCTCGGGCGCTACGGTCTATGAGGCCGTCGCCGCTTAACAGGCAATAAAACCCGATTTTCACGTGACCGCTGGCGCCGCCCCCGCGCCGGCGGTCTTTTTCTGCCGATAGGCCATAAAAATGCACGCATTTGCGGAGAGCCTGTTGACGATAGTCAAAACTCGGACTAATCTAGAGACACATAATTGGTCAAAAATCGGACAATTGAATGGTGGGATAGATGAATAGTGCGGTTACGCTGGTCGACTTCGATCGGTTGCTCAATGGACTCGACCATATCTATTCGGAGTTCTCGCGCGCCTGCGGCCTTTCGGACTGCGCCTACTGGATGCTCGTCGACACGAGTGCAGCGGGCGGAAGCGTTGCCGTGAGTCGGCTGACGAGTGAATGGTTCTACAGCAAACAGACCATCAATTCGGCGATTAAAACGCTTAGGGCGCGAGGGCTTGCGACGTTGGAGTTTGCCGAGGGCAGTCGTAAAAACAAGGTTGTACGACTGACCGAAGAAGGCGTGCGGTTTGCCAAGCGCTACGCGTTGCCGGCGCAAAAAGCCGAGCAACAGGCATTCGAGGCGCTCGAGCCGTGGGAACAGTGCGAGATCATGCGCTTGGTCGGTAAGTTCTCCCATGTTCTTAACGAAGAGTGCGAGGCATTTAAACGGCAAGTGGCCGCCGAGAACGAGACTGACGATAAGGGCGAGGGGGACGCATGCGACTCTTAATGAGGTTTATGAGGCCGTACCGCGGTCTGATTGCGGTGACGCTGTTTGCGGTGCTGATAGATAACGTCGGTACGCTGTTGGTTCCCACGATGCTGGCGAACATGGTCAACACCGGTATTACCACGGGTGATGTCGACTATATATTACGCAACGGCCTGTACATGCTTATCGCGACCGGCATGGCCAGCGGCGGCACGGTGCTGGGCTGCTATCTTTCGGCGCGCCTGGCCGCCAACGTGGCCTGCGATATCCGCAATGCCGTGTACGACAAGTCGCTCGAGCTGTCCGCCAGCGACTTTGAGCGCTTTGGCACGGGTTCGATGATCACGCGCTCGCTCAACGACATCAACGTGATTCAGCAAGCTGTCCTTCAGACGATTCAGCTGGTGCTGCCGGTGCCGTTCTTGGCCGTGGCAGGCATCATTTTTGCTTGGTTCATCGATCCCGCCATGGGTACGCTGCTGGGCGTGGTGGTTGCGATCGTGCTGGTGGCGGCGGTCTTTACCGTTGCCAACGCCGCGCCGATCTTTATGCGCCTGCAGAGCTTTATCGACCGCATGAACGTGGTGCTGCGCGAGAACATCGTGGGCGTGCGCGTCATCCGCGCATTTAACAAGGAGCGCCACGAGGAGCAGCGCCTGGACGAGGTGTTTAGCGATTACGCGGCCAATGCCATCAAGGTCAACCACCTGTTTGTGGGTCTCGACAGCTCCAGCTTCTTTTTGATGAATATCGCCGAGGTGGCGGTGCTGTGGGTGGGCGGCAACCGCGTGGGCGTCCACGCCATGCAAATCGGTAGCATCTCGGCCGTGCTGGAGTACGCGATCCTGATCCTGTTCTTTGTGATGACGGCGCAGATGGTGATTCTGACGCTCCCACGCGCCGCCGCATGCCTGAACCGTGCGCAGCAGGTGTTGGAGATTGAGCCGAGCATCGTGGACGGCAAGCGCACGCTGGACACGTGCGCGGCGGAGTCTGTTGACGGTGCCGACGCGGTGGCCGTGTTCGACCACATGTCGTTCCGTTTTGACGATGCCGACGAGGATACCCTGTGCGACCTGAGCTTTGCCTGTCGCCGTAGCCAGACCACGGCGATTGTAGGCTCGACGGGTTCGGGCAAGTCGACGGTGGCCAAGCTCTTGCTTCGCTTCCACGATGCCACGAAGGGCGCCATTCGCCTGAATGGCATCGATCTGCGCGACCTTTCGCAAGACGACATCCGCGGGCGTATCGCCTATGTGCCGCAGAAGGCATGGCTGTTCTCGGGTACGGTGGCGAGCAACCTGCGCTTTGGCAACGAAGACGCGACTGAGGCTGACATGCTCCATGCGCTGGAGGTTGCCCAGAGCACCTTTGTGCTCGACCAGCCCCAGGGGCTCGATACGCCGGTGGCCCAGGGCGGCACGAACTTCTCGGGTGGTCAGCGCCAGCGCCTGGCGATTGCCCGCGCACTCATGAAGCATGCCGATCTATATATCTTCGACGACAGTTTTTCGGCCCTGGACTTTAAGACCGATGCGGCACTGCGCCATGCGCTGCAGGACGAGACGTGCGATGCCGCGGTGCTCATCATCGCCCAGCGCATCTCGACTATTTTGCATGCCGATCAGATCGTGGTGCTCAAAGACGGCGAGATCGTGGGCCTAGGCACGCACGACGAGCTCATGGAAACCTGCGAGGTGTACCGCGCAATCGCGGAATCGCAGATGAAGGGAGGTGAGTAGCATGACCGAGGAGCTCAAGAAGCAGGGCATCGTCGATGGCGCTGCGGTTGTAGAGACAGTCGAGGAGACGGGCGTCGCGCCCGACCTGGACGAAGCCGCCAAGGCGGCGGAGCGCGAGGCTCGCCGCCAAGCGCTCTACGAGGAAAACGAACGTGCCGAGGACGAGCGCGCCCGCGCCGAGGCAGAGCGTATGCGCGACGTGGACGACGAAGACGAGGACGAGACGCCTCGGGATACCTGGGCGACGGTGCGCCGCCTGTGGAGTGAGGCTGCCGGCGACCATTGGCGCTTCTATATCGTGTTCGCGAGCATTGTGTTCTATGTCATCTTTAACACCGCGGCGCCGGCTTACAGCGCCCGCGTGATCGATGAGCTGTGGGGCCACATTCAGGTGGCGTTTGCCAACGACACCACTTTCAGCATCACCTGGGAGAACTGCGGCAAGACCATTTTCGTCTACTTTATGATCTGGACTGCCGCTGCCTCGTTCTATGCGCTCCAGAGCTTTTTGATGTCGAGCGTCGCTGAGCGTCTCAATCTGCGCCTGCGCAACCGCATCGCGCAAAAGCTCAACCGTCTGCCGCTCGCCTATTTTGACGCGCATCGTCCCGGCGAGGTCGTCAGCCGCGCGACCAACGACCTGGACAAGATGTCCGAGAGCATGCAGCGCGGATTGCTGCAGCTGCTCGTGTCGATCGGCACGGTTGTTGGTGCTGTGAGCGTGATGTTCGTGTTCAGCGTGCAGCTTACGCTCGTCTTTCTGTTCTTTACGGCACTGTCGCTGCTGGTGACGAAGGTCGTCTCGCGCCGCACACACGATGTGACGGGCGAGCGCCAGGAGTGGGTGTCCAAGATTACGAGTGCGGTCGAGGAAGGCTATTCGGGCCGTCTGGTGATCCGCGCGTTTAACCGCGAACGCCAAAGTTCTGCCGAGGTGCACCAGGCCTCGGGCGAGCTGGCACGCGTGAGTGCCAAGGCCGACTTTATGATCAATGCCGTCGGCCCTGCGGTGCGCTTTATCGGCCGTTTGGCGCAGATCGTGATCGCGCTGGTGGGCTGCAGCATGCTGGTTGCCGGTCACATGACCGTCGGCGTGTTCCAGGCGTTCTTCCAGTTTATCTACGAGGCGTCCGAACCCATGACGCAGCTGTCGTTTACCTTCAACTCGCTGCAGAGCGCGTTGGCGAGTGCGGAGCGCGTGTTCGACCTGCTCGATGAGCCCGAGATGGAGGCCGATCCGCTGCCGGACGAGGCCGCCAAGCTGCCGGGTCGCGTTGAGGGTCGCGTCTCCTTTGAGCACGTGCGCTTTGGTTATTCGCCCGACAAGCCGCTTATGCACGACGTGTCGTTTACCGCCGAGCCGGGCCAGAAGATTGCCGTGGTGGGAACCACGGGCGCGGGCAAGACGACGCTCATCAACCTGCTCATGCGCTTCTACGAGATTGACGGCGGGCGTATTACGCTCGACGGCGTGGATACGAGCCGCATGGACCGCGGCGAGCTACGGCAGCAGTTTGGCATGGTGCTGCAGGACGCCTGGCTGTTCGATGGCACGATTGCCGAAAACATCGCCTACGGCTGTCCCGAGGCGACGCGTGAGGAGATCGTGGCGGCTGCGCGCGCCGCGCAGGTCGACTTCTTTGTGCGCACCATGCCGCAGGGCTATGACACGCGCGTGGCCAACGATGCCGAAAGCATCAGCCAGGGCCAGCGTCAGCTGCTGACCATCGCACGCGTGCTGCTCAATAACCCGGCGATTCTCATCCTGGACGAGGCGACCTCAAGCGTGGATACGCGTACCGAGCTTGCCATCGGTCGTGCCATGGACGCGCTCATGCGCGGGCGCACGAGCTTTGTGATCGCGCACCGCCTGTCGACGATCGTGGACGCCGACCTGATCTTGGTCATGGATCACGGCAACATTATCGAGCAGGGCACGCATAAGGAGCTGCTGGCTGCCGAGGGTGCCTACGCCGACCTCTATCTGAGCCAGTTCGCATAATGTGACAAAGGGACAGTCTCTTTGCCACATCACAAATAAGGCGCGCCGGGGATGAATTCCCTGGCGCGCCTTTGCGTTGATGCCGATGTCGTTTTGTGCCGCTTGCGTTCCTAGCGTTCGTCCACGAGCTTGGCGACGAGGGCCTTGAGCTCGGCCACCTCTCGCTCGAGTTCCTTGACGCGGCGGGCATTCTCGGTGATGCCCTGGCGGTTGAGGGCGGACTGCTCGGCGGCGTCATCGGGCATGTACTCGCGATGCTGCTTGGCGTCGAAACTCTCCTCGAACACACGGCAGCCGTTGCGCTTGATGATGCGTCCCGGCACGCCCACGACGGTGCAGTTGTCGGGGACGTCCTTAACGACGACCGAGTTGCCGCCGATCTTGACGTTGTTGCCGATGCAGATGTTGCCGAGCACCTTGGCGCCCGTGCCCACCGTGACATTGTTGCCCAGGGTGGGGTGACGCTTGCCGGTCTCGTTGCCGGTGCCGCCGAGCGTGACGCCCTGGTAGAGCACACAGTTGTCGCCCACAATGGTGGTCTCGCCGATGACGACGCCCATGGCGTGGTCGATAAAGAAGTGCTTGCCAATCTGCGCGGCAGGGTGAATCTCGACGCCGGTGATGTGGCGGGTGATTTGCGAGAGCACGCGGGCGAGCGAGCGATGACCGTGCTCCCACAGCCAGTGCTCGGGCACGTGGTTCCACTTGGCGTGCAGGCCAGGATAGGAAAGAAAGATGACCAGACCGTTTTGCGCGGCGGGGTCCTGCGCCTGGACGGTCTTGATGTCCTCGCGAATGGTATTGATAAAGCTCACCGGCCGCCCTCCCTTAGCGCCATGGCAATGCGATTCAATAAAGTATATCGATTCGCTAGGGATTAAAAAGGACAATCTTGGCGGCTTTGCGCTACAAGTGTCAGTTATGCAAACTTGCTGGTAATGGAGTCATGCTTTTGTGGGGTTGCGCACGAGGGGGCACCGCAACCGTATACTGGTCAACTTGGACGTATCCGCGCCCACAACTGAGAGGTTTTACTTCATGGGTTTCATCAATTTTATTGCCGAGCTGCTTAAGGACCCGCGCACCGCGATCGCCAGCTGGATCGCCGCCGGCCCGCTTATGGCCTACGGCTGCGTGTTCCTGATCATCTTTATCGAGACGGGCGTGGTGTTCTTCCCGTTCCTTCCCGGTGATTCGCTGCTGTTCGCCTCGGGTTTCTTTGCCCACAACGGCGGCTTTAACATCGTGGCGCTTCTGGCCACCGCATGGGCCGCTGCCATTTTGGGCGATCAGTGCAACTTTATGATCGGTCACTTCTTTGGCCGCAAGATCATCGCTTCGGGCAAGGTCAAGGCCATGACGCCCGAGCGCATCAAAAAGTCCGAGGACTTCTTGGACAAGTGGGGTCACCTGGCCATCTTCCTGGGTCGCTTCTTCCCGTTTATCCGCACCTTTGTGCCCTTTATCGCTGGCATGGGCGGCATGCACTGGCGCAACTTTGTCGTCTTTAACGTGCTGGGCGGCATTACCTGGTCGACGGTCTTTACGCTGCTGGGCTACTTCTTTGGCGGCATTCCCTTTGTGCAAGAGCACTTTGAGCTGCTGATTATCGGCATCGTTGCCGTGTCGATCATCCCGACCGTGGTCGGTCTGGTTAAGGCCAAGCTGGGTAAATAGAACGCCTAGCTCGAGCCAGCGCGCAGACCGTACAGTTGAGGCCCGTCACCGCTTACGGTGGCGGGCCTTTTTGCTTCGGTCAAATGAAAATACTTTACTTAGTTAAAGAAAAGCGTTTTATCAGACGCGTGCGGGGAGTACAATCTCGTGCATGCGAATCGACGTGCCATCGGCTTTGATGCTGCTCGCGTGTCCCGTCCGGCTCTACGCTCCGGGTGTGCGACGTTGCGACGCGGTCGGCCTCGGTCCTTGCGTGCGGGTTCGCGAGTATGCAACTGTGTATGTAAGGAGCGACATATGACTGTCGAGAAGAAGGATATCGATTGGGGTAGCCTCGGCTTTGGCTACATGAAGACCGATTACAGCTACGAGGCTCATTGGAAGGATGGCGAGTGGGACGAGGGCGGCCTGACCACCGACCACACCCTGCATGTCTCCGAGTGCGGCGGTATCTTCCATTACTGCCAGGAGGTCTTTGAGGGCCTGAAGGCCTACACCGCCGAGGACGGCAGCATCGTCTGCTTCCGTCCCGACATGAACGCTGAGCGTATGTATAACTCTGCCCAGCGCCTCGAGATGCCCCCGTTTCCCAAGGACAAGTTCGTTGAGGCCGTCAAGCAGGTCGTTTCTGCCAACGCCGCTTGGGTTCCGCCCTTTGGCTCCGGCGCGACCCTGTACGTGCGTCCGTTTATGATCGGCTCCGGTGATGTGATTGGCGTGGCTCCCGCTCCTGAGTACACGTTCCGCATTCTCGTGACTCCGGTCGGTCCGTACTTTAAGGGTGGCCTTAAGCCCGTTAAGCTGCGCGTTTCCGAGTATGACCGTGCGGCACCGCACGGCACCGGCAACATCAAGGCCGGCCTCAACTACGCCATGTCTCTTAAGCCCACGATGGAGGCCCATCGCGAGGGTTATGCCGAGAACCTGTATCTCGACTCCGAGTCCCGCACCTATGTCGAGGAGACCGGCGGCGCGAACGTTCTGTTCGTGAAGGAGGACGGCACCCTCGTCGTTCCTCAGTCGCACACCGACTCCATCCTGCCCTCCATCACCCGTCGTTCGCTCGTTCAGGTTGCCGAGGATTTGGGCATGACCGTCGATCAGCGTCCCGTCGAGTGGGCCGAGGTCAAGGCCGGCACCTTTGTGGAGTGCGGCCTGTGCGGTACCGCTGCCGTCATCTCCCCGGTGGGCGAGATCGACAACAAGGTCTACGGTGCCGATGAGACCGTGACCTTCCCGGCTGGCTGCACCGAGATCGGCCCCGTGATGAAGAAGCTTCGCGAGACCCTGACTGGCATCCAGTCCGGTGCTGTCGAGGATAAGCACAACTGGGTTTACACCGTCGCGTAATTTGTCTTACCTGTCCGGGCGGAGAGCAAGTTCCCTCCCGGCGCGTCCTCGGACATGCAAGAAGCCCTCGCTGCGCACTTCGTGCGGCGAGGGCTTCTTGCGTCCTGCGGAGTGCGCCGGGAGGGAACTTGCTCTCCGCCCTGCGGATTCGGCGTTGTCACAACAGGCAATAATTAATCTGATTAAAGATGGTGCGCGGCCTTTTGGCCGCGCGTTGTGCGTGGATAAGAAAAGGGCCCAAGGTTTGTGCCTTGGACCCCAAAGGGTTGATGAGCTGGCTTAAGACTCGGCCGTGATTGTTAGAACTTGACGGTCGGTGCCTGGCGGGCGGCCTCGGCGGCCTCGAAGCCCTGGCGCTCCTTAAACTGGAAGATGCCGGCAAAGATAACAGCCGGGAACGTCTGGATGGCGTTGTTGTAGCTGAGCACGCAATCGTTGTAGCTCTGGCGTGCGTAGCTCACCTTGTTCTCGGTGTCCTCGAGCGTGGACTGGAGCTGCGTAAAGTTGGTGTTCGCCTTAAGGTCGGGGTAGGCCTCGGCCACGGCAAAGAGCTGGCGCAGCGCACCGGTCAGCACGTTGTCCGCTTCCATCTTGGCCTCGGGGGTGGTGGCGCTCACGGCGGCGTTGCGCGCGTTGACTACGGCGGCGAGCGTGTCCTGCTCGTGCTTGGCGTAGCCCTTGACAGTCTCGACCAGGTTAGGGATCAGGTCGTTGCGGCGCTGCAGCTGCGTGTCGATGTTCTGCCAGGCATTATCGATGCGATTGCGCTTGGTGACCATGTTGTTGTAGATGCCGGCGATGGCGCTGGCGATCACAACGACAACAACGATACCGATGATGACGGGAAGCATGATGTCTCCGTTTCGAATGGCAGCGGCGTTTTGCGCCGGCTGCCGTTGGTGTAACGCTACTAGTATACCCGCAACCTTTGGCGATACCGAACTTTCCGGTAAGCGTTATGTTTCCGCCAAGGAGGGCCTTGATTCTCATTTTCATTGCAACAGCCTCAGGACTCAGCGCAACGCGTTGCGCTGAGTCCTGAGGCGCGAATCCGGGTAGGCAACCCCAGAGGGGCCGGAATCCCCCGGCCCGCGATGGAGGGAGGCCGGCATGTCCAGACCCAAGCCGTCCGGAAGGTCGTACGGGAGGCTCACGAGGCACGAGAGGAACACGGTCGAGAGGATGCTCGACCGCAACCGCAGCGCCCGCGAGATCGCCGCGGAGCTCGGCAGGTCGCCGTCGACCGTGACCAGGGAGGTGGCGGCGCACCGCTACGTCACCGCGCCGCGCTCGCGCTACGGCGAGCCCGCGCCCGCGGACCTGTCGGGGGCCTGCCCCAGGCTCTCCGCGTGGCCGAGGTGCTGCAACGGCTGCTCGCACAGGAGGGGCTACGGCTGCTCGAGGAGGCCCAGGGTGTTCTACAGCGCCAGGAGGGCGCAGGAGGCGGCCGACGCCGAGCTCTCGGCGAGCAGGTCCGGGATCGACGAGACCGAGGAGGGCGCCGCCGCCAAGCTAGCGGCCATCAGGGACGGGCTCGCGCGCGGGCTCTCCCCGCAGCAGATAGCGGCGACGACCCCCGGGCTCAGCGCCTCCACCGTCTACAGGTGGGTGGACGCCGGCTACGACGGCATGACGAACATGGAGCTCAGGCGCAAGGTCGGCTACAGGCCGAGGTCGCGCCGGGCCCCGAAGAGGGCGACGTCCCACTCGGCGCGCAGGTCGCACGCGTCGTTCCTCGCGCTCGGCGAGGACGCCTGCGCCGCGGCCTGGGAGATGGACACCGTCGAGGGCCCCAGGGGCGACTCCGCCAGGCTCCTCACGCTCCTGCACCGCCCGAGCCGCTTCCAGCTGGCCCTGCCGCTGCCGGACGGCACGTGCGCCTCGGTCCTGGCGGCGCTCTCCTCCCTGCGCGGGGTCCTCGGCGAGGACGGCGCGAGGCGCGCCTTCGGCGCCGTGCTCACCGACAACGGGAGCGAGTTCGCCGACGAGGGCGCCATCGCGGCGCTGTTCGGCGAGCGGGACGGCGAGACCAGGCTCTTCTACTGCGACCCCCGGCAGAGCCAGCAGAAGGGCGCGTGCGAGAAGAACCACGTGGAGATCAGGAAGCTGCTGCCCAAGGGCGCAGGGGCCAGGTTCGACCGGCTGACGGCGGCGGACTGCGCGCTGCTCATGTCGCAGGTGAACTCCGAGCCGAGGGGGGCGCTCGGGTTCCTGACGCCGGCGCGCGTGCTGCGGGCGGCCCTCGGGGAGGACGCCTCCGCCCTCATGGACGCGTTCGGGATAGAGGAGCTGGCGCCCGGCGAGCTCGACCTCACGCCCGGCTGCATCGACAGGGCCAGGGCCGCGAGGGGCGAGGGGCCGCTGGCGGGATAGGCGGCGGGCCGGGACATGGGCCGGAGGGCCCGTTGCGCTGAGTCCGGAACGGCTGCGCGGCGGGCTGGCGGAGCATGCGGCGGCGGCATGGGGGCACCGGCCTCCACAGCCTCTCCACCTGCGGAAACGAGGCGACGAGCAGGTGCCGGGGGCTATTTCCGCGTTGCGCTAGCTGCGGAAACGCGGGGCCCGTTCAGGCTGTTGCGTTGAGATTGAAAATCAACCCCGCCAAGGAGGGGGCGCCAACATGGAACGGGTGGTACAGGTGTAAGATATGCGACAAATTAAGGAATGCTGTCTACACCTTGAGGATGGCGATATGGATGGACCTTCGCATCAAGAAAACCTATCGTGCCCTGTTCGATGCTTTTACCGAGCTCTTGGAAGAGCATCGGTTTGAGGATTTGACGGTTGCCATGCTTTGCGACCGGGCCCTGATTCGCCGCACGACGTTCTATAAGCATTTTCGCGATAAAAACGATTACTTTGCCTTCTATATCGATGAGCTTATGACAGGTCTGCCGCAAAACCGGACCGATGCAGCGGACGCGGAGCCGCTTGATGACGTACAGGCGCTTCGCCACGAGGTCTTTGACGATGCCATGAATATGATTCTGGCGCATGAGCAGCTCATGGATAACCTTTTGGCCAGCAGCATGTCGGGCATGCTGACCGGCATGATTTGCGACCGCATTGCGCGTTCCATCCGCGAGCGTGTGATGAGCTCGCTTGCCGAAGATGCCCTGGCGCCCGTTTCGCTCGAGACGACATCGGAGTTTATCGCCGGTGGCATTATTCGACTGTTCACAAATTGGTGGGAGTCGGGTCACGATCTTGAGCGTCGACCCGAGATGGCCGACGTGGTCGATGCGCTGTTTGAGCGCACCATGACGCCGGTGAATCACTAAGGTGGCGGAGAGAGGGGGATTCGAACCCCCGGAACGCTCTCGCGCTCAACGGTTTTCAAGACCGCCGCATTCAACCGCTCTGCCATCTCTCCGTGAGTCGTAATGATAGCATCGTTTTGGATTTGCAACAGGGAAGGCGAACGATGACGAGCACCGGAATCGATGAGAAGTTCATGAGCGAGGCGCTGGCGGAGGCGCGTGCCGCCGCGGCGGTGGGCGAGGTGCCGATCGGTGCCGTAGTGGTGCGCGCGGGTGAGATCGTCGCGAGGGCGCATAATCGCCGCGAGCTCGACCAGGATCCTTCGGCGCATGCCGAGTTTTCGGCCCTGTGCGCCGCCGCGCAGTCGCTCGGTCGTTGGCGCCTTTCCGACTGTACGGTCTACGTGACGCTCGAGCCCTGCTGCATGTGCGCGGGGCTTATGGTTAACGCGCGCGTGGGGCGCTGCGTGTACGGCGCGGCCGATGCTAAAGCGGGCGCTCTGGGGTCGCTATACGACCTCAATGCCGATTCGCGCCTGAACCATCGGTTTAATGTGACCGCCGGCGTGCTGGCAGGCGAATGTCGCGAGGTGCTGAGCAGCTATTTTGCTGGCCTGCGCGGTGTCGACGGTGTCGGTTGCGGTTTGAACCTTGAGGCGCATGCGGCTCACGCCGAGGCGCTTGCGGGTGTTGGAGATCTCGCCGGCGAGACGTTCAACTATGGCCCCGTGCAGCGCCGGCCCCGCCGTGTGCTGCTGGCGATCGATTCCTTTAAGGGCAGCGTTTCGAGCGCGCAGGCGGAGAAGGCCGTTGCCGAAGGCGTGTGCCGTGTGTGGCCCGATGCCGAGCTGGGCGCTTTGCCGCTGGCAGATGGTGGCGAGGGAACGCTCGACGCCATCGCCGCGCGCGGTGGCGAGCTCTCGACCTGTGAGGTTGCAGGCCCCTTGGATGATTGCGTGGCTGCCCGGATGCTGGTGGACGACGAGCACGACTCGGCTGTAATTGAGATGGCCGAGGCGGCGGGTATTGGGTATTCACCCTGCACGGAATCGGCGGCGCTTGCGGCTTCGACCTATGGCGTGGGCGAGCTCATACTTCGCGCGGTCCGTGCGGGGGCAAAGACTATCTATATTGGTTTGGGCGGCAGCGCCACCGACGATGGCGGCGCCGGCATGCTGCAAGCGCTGGGCGCGCATCTTGTCGATGAGTGTGGCTGCAATATCGCCCCCGGCCTGGCGGGCCTTGAACACGTGGCGGGTATCGATTTGGCACCAGCGCTTCGGGTACTGAATGGCACGCGTGTCGTGGTGCTTTCCGATGTCGAGAATCCGCTCGTGGGGCGTCGAGGCGCACTGGCGGTGTTTGGCGGGCAGAAGGGTCTACCGACGGATGATGCCGAGGCGCTGCGCAGGTACGACAGCTGGATGGTCGGCTATGGTCGCCTGCTCGATGCGGCGATTACCGGGGCGCGGGCTCAGGGGTTGTTGCGCGTGCCCGAGGGTGCACGGACATTTGGCTCGGTGCTCGGTGTGCCCGGTGCCGGCGCCGCCGGCGGCCTGGGCGCCGCGTTGCTAGCGCTCGGTGCGGAGCTGCGTTCGGGCGTGGAGACGGTGCTCGATCTGATTGGGTTTGACGAGTGCGTGCGCGATGCCGACCTGGTCATAACGGGCGAGGGCAATATGGACGAGCAATCCGCTGCCGGTAAGGCGCCGGTGGGTGTAGCCCGTCGTGCGAAGCGATATGGCAAGCCGGTGATTGCTGTCGTGGGCGGTCGTGCCGACAACCTGGATGCGGTGTATGGGCAGGGTGTCGACTTAGTTTTGCCGGTCTGTCGCAGACCCATGCCCCTTGACCAAGCGCTCGACCCCCAGGAAGCCACAACCAACCTCATCTGCGCCGGTGAAGCCGCCGCCCGAGCTTACGACCTCGCCCGCCTCTAAAATCCAACTCCCTATAAGTTGCGGTGGAATAGTTCATGTTTGGCGGCTCAGGCGGCAAAAACAGGAACTATTCCACCGCAACTCAAAAGTGGTCTTTTGGCCCTGTCCCAAATTAGCTACCTTGCCCCATCGGGCGGGAGCGGGTAAGATATACCGAGCGCCTAGCGCGTTCGATGGGTTCGGATGACGACATGTTCCGAATCTGGTCAGGTCCGGAAGGAAGCAGCCATAAGGAGCCTCTGTCGGGCATCCGAATCCATCGAGCGCACGGGCGCTTTTTGGTGCCGCGATGTGGTCCCGGTGCCGGCGGGCTGTTTGGTGTCTCGCTGGTCCTCGGCTTTGCCTGCGGAATCGCTCGACTACCAAACAGCCCGCCGGCACCGGGACCACATCGTCCAAAATGCGCCCGTAGAGGCGCGTTAATCTGAACAATTAATCCCTTGTCTAGTGCTGCTCGTTGGCTTTGCCAAAACATGTTCGGGTGCTTTGTCTCTGTGCCTAGTTTCCTGATTGTTTCGGGGGCTTGTTCTGTGACGAGTTGATTTCATATCTCCAGGGCTCTCCGTACTATCATGAATCAGATTGAAGAGAGATGATGATAGGGAGCGCCTTCTATGATTGAGCTGCTCAGGCGTTTTGGTGGTAAGTTCCGCCGGTATATGGTGATTGGTCCTGCGTGCAAGCTGATCGAAGTGATTTTTGACCTGCTGACGCCGCTGGTGATTGCCCAGATGATCGATAAGGGCATTGGCTCGCACGACGTGAACGCCGTTATCCACTACGGCATGGTACTTGGCGCCATGGCTGTGATCGGCATCTCGTTTACGCTCGTCTGCCAAAAGATGGCGGCGCTGACTTCGCAGGGCATGGGTACCGACATTCGCGGTGCACTCTACCAGCACATCAACGAACTGAGCTATGTCGAACTCGATCGCTTTGGCACGCCGTCGCTCATCACGCGCATTACCAACGATGTCAACCAGGTGCAGCTCGCTGTGGCGCTGGGCGTGCGCATGCTCATCCGCTGGCCCTTCTTGGCAGTGGGTTCTATGTGCGCGGCCCTTGCCATCGACCTTAAGCTCGGCATCATCTTTTTGATTTGCACACCCGCCATCGGCTTGGTGTTTTGGTTTGTCATGGCGCGCTGCATTCCGTACTACAAGCAGCTGCAGGCAAAGCTCGACCGCATCGCGCTTGTCTGCCGCGAGGGGCTTTCGGGTGCCCGCGTGGTCCGCGCGTTTGTGCGCGAAGACCACGAGCGCGAGCGTTTTGCTCGTGCGGCCGACGACCAGGCGCATGTCGCCATCGCGGTGGGTAAGCTCTCGTCGGTCCTTAACCCCGTCACGTTTTTGGTGATGAATCTGGGCGTGTGCGCCATCCTGTGGGTGGGCGGCATCCAGGTCAACGTGGGTGAGCTTACGCAGGGCCAGGTCATGGCGTTTGTGAACTACATGACGCAGACCCTCACCTCCATCGTCTACGTGGCCAACCTGGTCGTTGTCTTTACCAAGGCGAGCGCCAGCGCGTCGCGCATCAACGAGGTGCTCAATTGCGAGCCGAGCATCACCGACGAGGGCAACCAGCCGGTCGCGCTGCCTGAGCCGAGCGACCTGGCGGGTGGCGCTGTTCCGGTCCCTGCGCTGAGCTTTGACCATGCGAGCTTTTCGTTTGGCGCGGGCGCGGCAAATGCCGTGAGCGATGTGACCCTGGAGCTGCCGCTGGGCAAAACGCTCGGCATTATCGGCGGCACGGGCAGCGGCAAGTCCACACTCGTCTCGCTTATCCCGCGCCTGTACGATGTGAGCACCGGCCGCGTGAGCGTGATGGGCGCCGACGTGCACACCTGGCCGCTCGACCAGCTGCGCAGTGTGGTCGCGACCGTTCCGCAGCGCGCTTCGCTGGTGAGCGGCACAATCCGCAGCAACCTGACCTGGCGCGACGAGGCAGCAACCGACGAGGAGCTCTGGGCGGCGCTCGATATGGCGCAGGCCAGCGAGTTCGTGCGCGACAAGCCCCAGGGCTTAGATGCTCCGGTCGAGGCGGGCGGCAAGAACTTTAGCGGTGGCCAACGTCAGCGTCTGACTATCGCGCGCGCCTTGGTAGGTTCGCCTCAGATATTGATCATGGACGATTCCGCCTCGGCGCTCGACTTTAAGACCGACGCGGCACTTCGCCATGCCATTCGCGAACGAAGCACGCGCGGTGCCGCCGAGGGCGCGCTGCCGCTGACCACGGTGATTGTGAGCCAACGCGTCTCGACCGTTCGCGATGTCGACATAATCTGCGTACTCGACCACGGCTCGGTTGCGGGCCTGGGAACGCACGATGAGCTGTACGCGACCTGCCAGCTCTATCGCGAGATTTGCCAGTCGCAGCTTCGCCGCGAGGAGCTCGAGGGTCAGCAGGGGAGCGCGGTGCCCGCGCCCGCTCCAAGTCCCGTGCTCGCCCCAGGCGCCGCGTGCGCCCCCGCATTCGTCTGCGCAAAGGAGGGCTGCTAAATGAATCCGTATACTTCTTCCGGTTCGGTCGCCACGATGACGGCCAACGTGTCTGGCAACGATAGTCTCAACGACCTGGGAGACGGTCCGCGCCAGCCCGGCGACCCCGAGCGCTATCCCGCCGGTGCGGTGACCCGCCGCCTGCTGGGCTATGTTCGCCCGCACCGCGTCTCGTTTGCGGCATCGTTTTTGAGTGCCGCCGTCTCGGTGATACTGCAGCTCTACACGCCCATCCTCATTGGCGAGGGCATCGACCTTATCGTCGCCGCCGGGCAGGTGGACTTCGATGCGCTGCTGCCGCTCGTTACCAAGCTCGCGATTGTCGTCGTAGGTGCTGCGGCCTTCCAGTGGCTGCAGGGCTATTGCGTCAACCGCCTGTCCTACGAGACGGTGCGCGACATGCGCGTGGAGGCGAGCAACAAGCTCAGCCGCATGCCGCTCAGCTTTATCGACAGCCATGCCCACGGCGACCTTATGAGCCGCGTGGTCAACGACGTCGATCAGGTGGGCGATGGCCTGCTGCAGGGCTTTACCCAGCTATTCACCGGACTTATCACCATCGTTGGCACGCTCGCGTTTATGCTCTCCATTAACCTGACCATGACGCTCGTGGTGGTACTCGTCACGCCGCTTTCCATTTTTGCAGCCGGTGCTATTGCCAAGCTCTCCAATAAGAGCTTCACTGCTCAACAGCGCATCCAGGGCCAACTCGGCGGTCATATCGAGGAGTATGTGGGTGAGCAAAAGCTGGTGGATGCGTTTGCTTATGGCCCGAACGCCCAAGCGCGCTTCGATGCCCTTAACGCCGAGCTCTATACGGCAGGTGAGCGCGCGCAGTTTATGGGCTCGCTTTCCAACCCCGGTACACGTTTTATCAACAACATCATCTACGCCGTGGTTGCCGTGATCGGCTGCGTGGGCGTGATTACGGGCGTGCCGGCGGCGCTTACGGTGGGCGGCGTGCAGATCTTCCTGTCCTACGCCAACCAGTACACCAAGCCGTTCAACGAGGTCACCAACGTCATTACGCAGATCCAGACCGCGTATGCCTCGGCGCGCCGCATGTTTGCACTGCTCGATGCCCGCGAGCAGGAGCCCGATGCGCCAGATGCCGTGGAGCTTGCCGCCCCGCAGGGCGAGGTGACCTTTGAACACGTGGACTTTAGTTATGTGCCCGACCGAAAGCTGCTGCAGGATATCTGCATCGATGCCAAGCCCGGCATGCGTTTTGCCCTGGTCGGCCCCACGGGCTGCGGAAAGACAACGCTCATCAATCTGCTGCTGCGTTTTTACGATATCGATGCCGGCCGCATCGCGGTCGATGGCAAGGCTTCGCGCGATTACACGCGCTCGAGCCTGCGTCGTGCCTTTGGCATGGTGCTGCAGGACACTTGGCTGTTCGAGGGCACGGTGGCGGAAAACATCGCCTACGGTTGCCCAGGAGCCACGCGCGAGCAGGTTATCGAAGCCGCCAAGCGCGCGCACGCGCACAAGTTTATCGTGCAGCTGCCGAAAGGCTACGACACGGTGATTGGCGAGGACGGCGGCACGTTTAGCCAGGGCCAAAAGCAGCTGCTGTGCATTGCGCGCGTCATGCTCACCGACCCGGCTATCTTGCTGCTGGACGAGGCGACTTCGAGTATCGATACGCGCACCGAGCTGCAGGTGCAGGCGGCATTCGACGAGCTTATGGCCGGCCGCACAAGCTTTGTGGTGGCGCACCGCCTGTCGACGATCCGCAACGCCGACTGCATTCTAGTAATGCGCGACGGCCAGATTATCGAGCGCGGCACGCACGACGAGCTGTTAGCGGCAGGCGGCTTCTACGCCGAACTCTACCGCAGCCAATTCGCCCAGTGAGCAAGCCCGCGGGGCAAATTAATCAATCGACAGACGGTGGTTTACATCTGTCACGTTAGTACTAAGATATTCATCTAATAAATTGCATTAGTGGCTTTAGTTTTGGGGGATACGAGGCAACGTGACTATGACGTGCTCTTTGGTGGTTAACAGCAAGAGCGGTAATACCAGGATGGTTTCGGGTGCGATCAAGCGCACGCTGCAGGCTGCGGGTGTTGAGTTTGTCCATGCCGCGGCGTTGAGCGACGATGCGGATGCAGATCAGGTTGCGCTCGAGGCGCAGGGCGCCTGCGCGGCCGACACGGTGCTTGTCGGTTTTTGGTGCGACAAGGGCGCGAGCACGCCTTCGGTCGCGACGTTGCTCTCAGCCTTGCATGGCAAGCGCGTCTTCCTGTTTGGCACCTGCGGCTTTGGGGCCAGCGAGGAGTACTTTAGGCAGATTATCGATCGCGTGACCTCCAATTTGGCCAATGATGCCGAGCTTGTAGGCTGGGCGATGTGCCAGGGCAAGATGGGTCCCGCGGTCAAGCAGCGCTACGAGGCCATGCTCGAGCAAGATCCCGACAACGCCCGATTTAAGATGCTGCTCGACAACTGGGTTGCCGCAAAGGATCACCCCACCAAGGATGATCTGGACAACATGGCGGCGGCGGCCAAGAAGGCCGTGCTGGGCGAGTAGCTCCCATCGCTGACGGCGGTCGGTCCATCTTTCTAAATGAAACGTCCTCCCGGGCGTCGGGGCACGAAGTTCCCTGCTCTACAGTCCTGCGCAAGACGAAGGCCACATTAAGTGGCCTTCTTTGCGTGCGGAACTCGCGATGAACTTCGTGCCCCGCCGTCCGGGAGGACGCCTCTTTATTGATGGGAGGCCTGATAGGTCGATGGTTCCGTGCCCGGATGCGTCCAAAGTGGGACGGGCTTTCCGGATGGGCAGGCTTTCGAAAAATGCGTCCCGGAATTTGCCTTTGGAATGGGACGTAGTTTCCCGTTGAGGTGCTTTGCGGAAAGTGCATCCCACTCTGGGCGGTCGAAGTGGGACACACTTTCCCAAAGGCGCTCCAACGGGAAATTGCGTCCCATTATTCGGTCAAGAAATGGGATGCAGTTTCCCGATGAGGCACTCGACGGAAAATACATCCCAGAAATGGCCTTTGAGCTGGGATAAGATTTCCGCGGCATCTCGGATTCTCAAAAATGAGACACGCCGTTGGCGAAAATGAGACACGTGATATCGGGCATCGGATGTATCATTTGCAAAAATGAGTCCACTCCACTCGAATAAAGCGAGGTCCCTCATGTACGTTCCACACCCCCGTATCCGTAGGCTGTCGAAAATCCCGCTTGTTGGGACGGCGGCGCTTGCTGCGTTGATCGCCACGAGCGTCGCCTGCTTCACGGCCACGCCCCAGGTTACCCAGGCGGCAGACGCGCCCGCAATCACCGATATGACCGAGCAGGATTATCAAGCCCTGGGTCTGGGCACGAGCGAGGACATTCCGGCCGATACCGTTGGCCCCTATTCCACTGATACCCCCACGACGTTTGCCACGCGCAGCGAGGTCTATATGGCAGCTAACGGTAGCCATGGCAATCGCTACACTCTGCGCGACAAGCTCGAGAACGTCGAGCGCGGTGACATTGGCGGCAGCAGCAAACTCACCGATGGCTATGGAAGTGTGTGGGGCGCCGCAAAGTTCTGGCAAAACGTCAACAACTTCGATACGAACAGCGATCTCTACAAGCATAGCGACTACGGTGGCGGCACCTGGTCGTACCTAAGCAACAATGAGTCCTCAACAGTACTCGCCAACGACAACAACGGTTTCTCGGGCATTCACGCCACGAGTGTTGAGCTCTGCAGCGACGCCAGCACGGGCAAAAAGAGCCGCGTTGCCGAGCTCCGTGCCTACGGCGACAGTTCCTCCACGACGATTGACGGCAAGTCATACGCCGGAAAGGTTGAGCTGGTCCTCTACTCGTTTAGCAACGGGCGTACGCGCGCTCTCGACACACACCTGCCGGTGACGGTCAACACTAATATGATGTACGAAGGCCGTTTTAAGTACCTGGATGCCGGTTACCTGCAAGAGCACGACGCCGTCTTTGATGTCGAGGCGGGCGATGTCGACGGCGACGGCGTCGACGAGCTTTTTGTCTACGCGGGCTGCTATGTCGACGAGAACGGCGTGCGCAAGGCTGTAGTCGACATGTATGACTTGGAGGGCGGCAACTGGAAGCAAAGCGTCGTCAAGATCGATGCCGGTAACGCCGCGGACTACACCACGCACAACAAGGGCGGGAACGACTCCTGGACGCAGCTTCAGTCAGCTCCTGTCGTTTCGCTAGCGGCCGGCGACCTCGATCGCGATTTTTGCGATGACCTCGCCATCGTGGTCTCGGCACCCTACGGCAAGAAGAATATTGATAAGTCGACGCATTGCGAGCTGTTTTCGTGGGATGCATCCAAGGGTGCGCTCGTCCATGTCGATGCTCTGGGCGACGCGGGCGCAATCTCCCTCTCCGCGAACGGCAAGACCATGGTCGCTGCGAATGCGACGTTCGGCACGTTTGCCGCCTACGATGAAGAAGGAAAGAAGACGGGTGAAACCGTCACGGGCCTTATTCTTGCGGGCTATGACTGGCAACGCAGCGCTTTTGATTACGGCGCTTCTGACGGCAGCAAGGGGCTGTACGGCGCGCTGTACCGCTACGCGTATTTTGACTCGGAGTCTGGCGAGTTCAAGCTTTCCGATTGTAAGGAATACAGAGACGGGCTCCTCGCCTCCTATGGGCTGATGCATGTGCCCAACAGCGCATGGAAGGATAGCGCTCAGGATAAGCGCTATCCGTGCACCTTGGCGCCTATTGCCCTTGCCACTGCCAACCTTGACGGCCTGTCCGAGCAGCTGGCGGTTGACGAGGTGCTCGTGGGCGGCGATGTGTTCCGCGACTTTGCCTGCAACACGGCACAGAGCGGGGCTCAGGGCTTGGGGTCCATGGTCGGAACCATGAGCATGAGCGGTCAGCAATACAACAGCAGCAACAAGCATGACCACAAGGGTATAGAACAGGTGTGGATCAGCGACGTCAAGGCGGGCAGCGTCTCGGGTTCGGACCGCTATAACGAGAGCTTTATCGCCGTGGTGGGCAAGCACCGCGACGAGGACCTGCGCAAGAACGATGACTACTATTGGATGACCGCCTCGCATTTTTCGCTCGACGAGAACGGAAAGGTGCGCCGCGGCGAGGAGCAGGTGATTAGCGAGAGCAACCGTCGCGGCACTACCTACGGCACATTTATCTCGCTCGCGCTGCCCGATGTCGACAACGACAGCGTCAAGATCACGTACAAGGACCGCTACAAGGTCTATACCAACCCGCGCGTGCTTGCCGTGCTGCAGGATGCGCCCTATGTTGAGGATCTGGAGCAGGCATACGGCTATCTGGTGTTGGGCGGCACGTCATACGGAGAGGAAAAGGGCACGGGGACATCCCAGGGCTATACCATTGGCGCCGAGTTGGGCGTTGCCGTCGAGGTGCAGACCGGTCCGCCCCTGGTCGCGATGAATGCTTCAGTCGATTTTGCCGCCGAGGGATGCTATGACTACCGGAGCGAGCGCACGGTCAGCGCAAGCGTAAGCTATGAGTCGCATGCCGGCGAGGGTGACAAGGCCGTGCTCTACACGATTCCGATGGTCTATTACGAGTATGAGATCGAAAATGAGGAAACTGGTGGCAAGGGCGTGATGGCGGCGCCCGTGTCGCTCGGCGCGCAGACCTCGGTCGTTAATGTCGAGGCCTATGACCGCATTGCCAAACAGCACAATATGACGCCGCTCAGCTACTTTTTGACCAACCGGTCGGGAGAACCCGGAACCTATCAAACGACGCTCAACGGCGAGACTCCCGTTGGGGATTCCTTTGGCCTGGGCAAGCCTGGCGTAACGCGCGCCTACACGCACGATGGGTTTAACGGCGCCGCCGCGCAGTCGGGGGCGAGCATTGAGCAGACCATCGAAGTCGAGGAGGGCAAGGAGCAGGAGCTCGAGCTCGGCTTGACGCTGAACGGCAGCGTTGTCATGGGCGCGAAGCTCGCAAAGCACGAGTTGTTTGGCGGCCTGTGCTTTGGTGCCAACGCCGGCTTTACTACGGGTAACTCCTCGAGTGAATCGACCGAATACGGCGGCACCGTCGACAACCTGCCCGAGGCCGCGCAGGGCAAGTACGGTTTTGTGTGGCGTCTGGGCGTCAACGCGGTGGATGTCGACAAGTTCGAGGCAGACTCGGGCGACAAGCTCGGCACCAAGGACACCGACCAGTTCTGGATCGTGGGCTATGACGTTAAGGACGTCGAGATGCCCGACGCGCCGGCCGTGACGGGCTTTACGGCAAACGCCGTCGATTCGACCAGCGTTACGTTTAGCTGGGACGATGTACTCGCAAATAAGAGTGGCTTTAGCTACGGCGTGGGCATGCTGCAGAGCAATGCGGCGGATGCGGTCGTCAATAGCTGGAAGATTGCCGACAACACGCAGACCTCGCTCAAGTGGGATGGGCTGCAGCCCAATACGGAGTATCGATTCGCCATCGCCGCCGTTAAGAATGGATCCACGACCGAAACAGGTATTCGCTCGGCAATCATCACGGTCAAGACCATGCCCGATGGCATGACGATGACCGTGAGCGGACCTGCGGCGGATGCTGCGGAGGGGTCGGATCTTGGATACGACTCTTCGGTTGAGCGCGCGGCGGGAAGCCACCTGACGCTCTCGGCGATTGGCCATGTGAAGCAACTCGGTGCCGACGATAGCGAAACAGGGCTGGCACCGACCTATATGTGGTACCGCAAGGGTCGCGGCGAGACAGAGTTTAAGCTCGTGGGTGCCGATGGCAACCTCGCGGCTGGAACGGCCTCAAAGCTCGAGATTGACCTGACCGCAGACGATGACGGTGCGCAGTATTACTGCCACGTGGGATACAACGACGTGGGCCTCGACACCGGCACGACGCTCGTGAATATCGAGGCCGAGGAGACGGCGCCCACAACGGTGAACGCCACCCCGATCCGCACGCGCCGCCTGTTCTCACAGGCAAGTGCGGGCGCCAAGAAGTTCCTGGACCATACGCTGGTAAACACCGCCGGCCCAACCGATTCCGAAGGCTCAAAGGACCCCGAGACTCCTGAGACCCCGACGAACCCGGACAAGCCCAAGTCCGACAACGGAGCTAAGACCGACACCAAGGTCAAGACTACGACCACAGCGAAGAACCTCGCAAACACCGGCGACCAAACATTCGCCCTAGTCGCCACCGCAGCAGCAGCGGGAGCAACGCTCGTAGTGATAGCCCTCATCATGCTGATCAAGCGCCGCAAGACCCACTAGTAGCCAGTCGAACATATCGACAACCCAAAAACCCGGGTAGCCAAAAAACAGGCCACCCGGGTTTTCTGTTGAGTGGAGACTCCGCAAGCGGAAACTGCATCCCACAATTAGCGCCCGGAACGGGACACATTTTCCGTCATGCCCTCATCCGGAAAATCCATCCCAGTTTGAGCGCCCAGACCGGGACGCACTTTCCCAAAGGGTCCTCAACGGGAAACTGCGTCCCATAATTAGGCCGAGAAATGGGATGAACTTTCCCAATGAGAGCCAACCGGAAACCACGTCCCAGAATCAGCCCCCAAAGTGGGACGCACTTTCCCAACGAGCCTCAACCGGAAAATACATCCCGGAATCCAGCTGAATAGTGGGACACACTTTCCGCAAACAAAGAAGGCCACATAACGTGGCCTTCAACTTATATATGTTCGGCGATACACCCAAGACAAGCCGCGCTCCAACAACAGGGCGTCTGTCCGGGCGGAGGCATATGAGGTTCATCGCGAGTTTCGCACGCAAAGGAGGCCACTTAATGTGGCCTCCGTCTTGCGCAGGACTGTCCGAGCAGGGAACCTTATATGCCTCCGCCCGGACAGACGTTTCAGTTATGAGTGACCTGCTACTTGATCTTGGTTGTTCCCGGCGCCAGGTTGGGGTCGGTTTCGTTGGCCTCGGTCTGGAAGTGCTCGGTGTACACGTTCTTGCCGTCGCGGAACATCTCGTAGTACTGCATCTTGGCGTAATCCTCGCGCGCCTTGGTTGCGGCTGCGGCATCGGCGTCGTCACCGGTGACGTTGGAGGAAAGCGCCCAGCGCAGGCTGGCGTCCTCGTAGCCCACCGAGTTGATGGCGGGCAGCGACTCGTGCAGCGTCATGTGCGCTTTCTGGTAGTCGGTCAGCGGTGCGCCGATCAGCTGCATAAGCTGCGTGGACAGGTAGTTGGTGGACAGGTCGTCGACCTCGCTCGTCTGGTCGCAGCCGGCAACGTCGTAGTTGGCCCAGATGATGTAGTCGGTCTGCCACAGACGTTCCTGGTGCGTGGCATCGTCCTCGCCGGTAAACCACTTGTCGTTGAACTTGGACGGGAAGAACGGCTGGTGGTCGCCCCAGAACACCACGACTACCTTACGGTCGAGCTTGCTCAGGGCGTTGAGGAAGTAGCGAAGCGCCTGGTCGGACTGCTCGATGCACGAGACATACTCGTCGACATCGGAGAGCGTGCCGTCCTCGACGGTCTTGGCATCCAGATCGGTCGTATCGATATTCAGGTGCATCTGCTTATCGACCGGCAGCAGACCCGTATCGTAGCCCGAGTGGTTCTGCATGGTCACGTCGAAGATAAACTGCGGATCGGCGTTCTGGTCGAGCAGCTCAAGAATCTTGTCGTAGGTAGCCTGGTCGGTCACCATGCCGCGCAAGGTGTCGGCTCCCTGGAAATCGTTGATGGACAGGAACTGGTCAAAGCCAAAGTCCTTGTAGACGTTCTCGCGGTTCCAGTTGGTTGCGTGATTGGGGTGCATAGCCGTGGTGGAATAGCCGAGCGATTTGAACTGCTCTGCCAGGTTCCCGGTCGTTTCCATGTTGTAGATGGTGTAGGGGTACACGCCCGAGCCCAGGTTGGCCATGGAGTTGCCGGTCATAAACTCAAACTCGGTATTGGCGGTGCCGCCGCCGTAGGCGCTCACGTAGAGCTTGCCGCGGCTGAGGCAGTTGGACAGGCTCTTAAAGTACTGCGGACCCTCGTAGCCGGCGCGCATGTTCTGGTAGATCGACAGATCCGAGAACGTCTCGTTCATGATGGCGATGACCGTGGGCTTCTCGCTGTCGAACTGCTCCTTTGCGGCGGCGCGCTCGTCGCTCTTGGCCGCGTCAGACTTGTCGTAGGCCTTGGCGTACTTTTTGAGCGTGGCCTTGGCATCGTCGACGGAGTAGTCGGCGGGTTTGGGCGGCTTGATGGACTGCGCTGCGCTAATGAAAGCGGGCAGGTAGCCCTCGCGCCAGTAGCTCTCGAGCGGGCGCCAGGTGTAGACGGTGATGCCGAGGGTGTTGTAGTAGTCGATGAGCGTGACGTGTGCGGTCACACCGCCCAGGCACAGCACGGCGACGAGCAGGTTGGTGAGCAGCATGCGCTTGGCGTTGGCGGCGCCCTTCTGACGGTGCGGTGCCACCAGGCCGGCGTACTCGCACAGCAGCATAGCGATGGCGGTAAAGCCCATGGACAGCACGCAGAACAGCGAGATGGAGAAGGTGTAGCCGGTGCCGGCGACCGCGGCGGCGGTGGAGATGGCCGAAAGGTCGCCCGGCTGGATGGGCATGGATTTAAACGTGATGACGAAGAACTCGGCAATGCCCAGGACAAAGAGGGCAAAGGCCAGGACCGCGGGAGCTGCACCGTGGCGCTGGAACAGGAAGAACAGGCCGACCATGAGCGTGGTGATGATGGCCCACTCGAGCAGGATGCACAGGGGGTAGACCCAGGTAAAGTCGTGGTTGGACGAGACCTCCATGCCCAGCAGCGCAAAGACGCCGGCGAGCAGCAGGCACAGGACGGCGGCGACGAGCGGTTTGCCCACAAAGGCGCCGCGCAGGCGGGCGAGCTTGCCGGTGGGGGCGGGGGCGTCGGGCGCGGCGAACGCAAAGACGCGCGGGGCGATGCGGTCGCGTGCGATGCTGGCCCAAGCGCAGCCGGTGAGGATGGCGTTGGTCAGGATGAGCATCACAAAGGCGAGCGGCTCGTTTTGGGCGACGAGGCCAATAGCGCCCCAAATGGTCAAAAAGACCTGGAACAGGCCGAAGGCGACGCTCCACCCAAGAGCGCTTTTGGCAACGGTGCCCGACTGAGCGCGAATGGCCTTGGCCTCGCGCAAGACAAGGTAGACGGTCGCCGCAAGACCGACGAGCGAGATGGCGGCAGCGAACATGCTGAGACTCCTCACAAACTAAAACGTACGAAAGCGGGGGTTTACCCGATTGTTACCAAGATATGCGCAGCATTTGAGGGTTGCGCACAACAACCAGCCATAATAACGCGCACGTGTGGCGGTGTGGCGTAATGTAGTGGCGACCTGCGCGATAATGGACGGGAATTACACGGAAACGTAAAGGCTTCTTAAAGAATTAGCGAGGATGAGGCGATGAACGAGCAGGTTTGCACCAAGGTTGTGGACGCGGGCGGCTATCCGGTCGAGACGACGGGCAATGCGGTGCTGGACACGTTGGAGCACCGTTCCTCCACGCGTGCCTTCGCGCGTGATGACGACGACCGTCCCGTGGCGGTGACCGACGAGCAGCGGGCGGTGATTCTGCATGCGGCGAGTCGCGCGCCGTCGGCGGGCGCCATGATGATGTATTCCATCGTGAGCATTCGCGAGCAGGCTACGCTGGATCGTCTGGCCGACCTGTGCGACCACCAGCCCATGATTGCCAAGGCGCCCTGGGCACTAATATTTGTGGTCGATTATGCCAAGTGGATCGATCTGTTTGAGCACGTGGGCTGCTTTGAGCCCGAGTTTGTCGAGCGCACGGGCAAGGCGCCCCGTCGTGCGCCGGGTCTGGGCGACTTTGCCATCGCGGCGCAGGATGCCGTGATCGCCGCGCAAAACGCCGTGGTTGCCGCCGAGGCCCTGGGCCTGGGGAGCTGCTACATCGGTGATATCGTCGAGAATGCCGAGGAAGTTGCCGAGCTGCTCGATCTGCCGCCCTATACCATGCCGCTGTCGATGCTCATCATCGGCACGCCCCGTAAGGAGCGTCCGGCCATTGCGCATCCCGTGGTGAACCTGGTGCACGAGGAGCGCTACTGCCGCGCCGATGCTGCGACTATGGACGCGCAGGTAGCCGAGATGGACGCGATGTTCCGTCCGCATGCCCGCGTGGTGGGGGAGCGCGTCGTGGACATCTATACCCGCAAGCACACGAGTCCCTTTATGGCCGAGATGAGCCGCTCCATGGAGTGGTGGTTCAAAAATTGGCTCGGAAAATGACGGATGCGACAAAGAGACAGTCCCTTTGTCACATTCCATATCGCCGAGGTGGCTTAAAGGCCGTATAAATGTTTATCTAGCTGGGAAAACAGTGCCATTCAAACATGGGCCGATTACCTATAATTCCTTCGAACATTAAAGTTGGGAGGAAGCCGGCTTATGGAACAAAAGGCCAAGGAGGCAGCTTCGCACGCTGCGATTCCTGTGAGCATCTCGGCGATGCTCGTCACGCTGGGCGTGGTGTACGGCGATATCGGCACCAGCCCTATGTATGTAACCAAGGCGCTCGTTGCCGGCAACGGCGGCATCGGAAGCGTCACGGAGGAGTTCGTGCTCGGCGCGCTCTCCCTTGTCGTGTGGACGGTCACGTTGCTGACCACCATCAAGTATGTGCTCATCTCGCTGCGCGCCGATAACCATGGCGAGGGCGGTATCTTTGCCCTGTACAGTCTGGTCAAGCGCTGTGGCAAGTGGCTTATCATCCCCGCCATGCTAGGTGGCGCCGCGCTGCTCGCCGACGGCATCCTCACGCCGGCCGTTACCGTTACCACGGCCATCGAGGGCCTGCGCACCATCCCGGCGGTCCATGCCGTGCTGGGCGATGACCAAGGCCGCGTCGTCGCCATTACGCTCGCCATCATCATCGTGCTCTTCTTGGTACAGCGCATCGGTACGGCCAAGATCGGTCACGCCTTTGGCCCCATCATGACGCTGTGGTTCCTGTTCCTGGGCGGCACGGGTCTGTTCTTCGTCTTCCAGCACCCCGCCGTGCTGCTGTGCCTCAACCCGGTGCGCGGCATCGCCTTTTTGCTGAGCCCCAACAACCACGCGGGCATCATGATTCTGGGCAGCTGCTTCCTCGCCACCACCGGTGCCGAGGCGCTCTACTCCGACATGGGCCACGTCGGCCGCGGCAACATCTACGCTACCTGGCCGTTCGTTAAGTGCTGCCTGCTGCTTTCCTATATGGGCCAGGGCGCTTGGCTTATGAACAACGCTGCCAACCCCGAGCTCATGGGCATTGCCGACCTCAACCCGTTCTACCAGATGCTCGCCCCGGGCCTGCGCCCGTTTGCCGTCGGCCTTTCCACCGTCGCGGCCATCATTGCCTCGCAGGCGCTCATCACCGGCGCATTCTCGCTGGTGTCCGAGGCCAGCCGTCTGGACCTCATGCCGCACATGCAGGTCTTCTACCCTGCCGAGACCAAGGGCCAGCTCTACATCCCCATGGTCAACAACGTCATGCTTGTCGGCTGCGTCATCGTGGTGCTGCTGTTCCAGAACTCGGCGCATATGGAAGCCGCCTACGGCCTTGCCATTACGCTGACTATGATGTGCACCACGCTGCTGCTCTTCTTCTACCTGCACGAGGAGCGCAAGCTCAAGGTTGCTCCGTGGATCTTCGCGGCCTTCTTCCTTTTGCTCGAAGGCTTCTTCTTCGTGAGCTCACTTACCAAGTTCTTCCACGGCGGCTACTTCACCATCCTCATGGCCGCGCTCATCATGGGCATCATGGTGTGCTGGTACAACGGTACGGCTGTTGAGCAGCGCCAGTTTACGCTGCTGCCGCTGCGCAGCTACCTGCCGCAGCTCAAGCGCCTGCGCGACGACGATCGTTACGAGCGCATGAGCGACAACGTCGTGTACCTGACCAAGGACACCCATACCGACTACATCGACCGCGATATCGTCTATTCGATCTTGGACAAGCATCCCAAGCGCGCCCGCGCCTGGTGGTTTGTGAATGTCGAGACCATGGACGAACCGCACACCTTTGCCTATTCGGTCGAGACGTTCGGCACCGATTACGTGTTCCGCGTGCATCTGTACCTGGGCTACAAGATCAACCAGCGCGTCAATGCCTACCTGCGTCAGGTCGTTCAGGACCTGGCTGCCACCGGCGAGCTGCCGCCGCAGACGCATGACTACTCGGTCTACAAGGATCCGGGTAACATCGGCACGTTCAAGTTCGTCCTGATCCGTAAGCTTCTGGCGCCCGAAAGCGATGTGGAGCCGAGCGAGCGTACGGCCATCACGCTCAAGTACATCATCCGTCGCGCCGCCGGCACGCCCGCGCGTTGGTACGGCCTGGAGAACTCCAACGTGAGCTTTGAGTACGTGCCGCTGTTCACCAAGTTCAAAGCCGTGAACAAGATGCAGCGCCTGGCCCCCAACGAGCGCCCGTAGTCGACGCTCGAGGTTTGTCTGCGAACGGGCGGGCTTGTATTGATGGGGATTGAGTCCTGGGAGGAAACCATGGATGCAAAGGTGCTTGACGGTTGCGATCTTGCTGCCGAGATGGTGCGTGAGGCACGCGCCGATGCCGCCGAAGATCGGTTCTTTACGAATCGTGCCAACATGGACATGGCCGATCGCGTGATTTCGATCGTGGTGACGGTGCTTGTCGCGGCGTGCGTGTGCGCACTGCTCGCGCACGTGCTGTTTGTCTAACGACCGCAGGTTGCAAAGGCTTTACACTTGGAACCACCACAAGGGGAAACCACCACAAGGGTGCCTGTCCCCTTTGTGGTGGTTTTTGTTTTTGAGAGAGGGGCGGGACGCTGATGGACGTTCGTACGGACGGCGATATTGCCGATAGTTTTTGGTGGCGGCGCACAACGCTGACGCGCCGCACTCCTCTGTATGACGCCTGCGTATCGGTGGGGCTGCTGGTCGCGGCGACGATTGTGGGCGCGCTGCTCGACCATCCGGGTCTCGCGCCGAGCATCATGATCGTCTATGTGTTCGCCGTTCAGCTGTGCGCATTCTTTACCTGGAGTCGCCTGTATTGCTTGCTGAGCTCGGCTGCCGCCGTGGCGCTCTACAACTTTTTGTTTGTCGACCCGCGCTACTCGCTGTCGCTTATCGACCGCGGCTATCCCGGCATGTTCTTCATCATATTCGTGGTTTCGCTTGTGTCGAGCTCGATTGCGTTGGCCCTGCGCCGCGCCTTGGCACAGGCTGCCGCCAGCGACCGCCGCACGCATATGGTGCTCGAGACCAACCGCATGCTGCAGCGGTGCGCCGATCAGCATCAGATCGTTCACGCCATGGCCACGCAGCTGGCGCGTCTTTCGGGCTGTCCGGTCGTGTGGTACAGCGCCGACGCCGAGGGCGATGACCTGCTGCCGCGTGCGACGTACACGGCCGTGGGCGATGCCGCCCCGGTGCACGAGCTGGCGCCGCAGATGCCGCCGCGGCTCTCGGCGTCCGCCTATGTGGGTACGCCGCTCGATGCCACCTATGGCGGATCGGCGTTTTATGGCATCTACCTGACGGTTCGCACAGGCGACGGCTTCGTGCGCTCGGGCGACCCCGCCTCGGTGGTGGGCGTGCTGGCTATCGTTGCCGAGCCCGACGTGCTGACACATGAGGAACGGACACTTGCCGATGCCATCGTGAGCGAAGGCGAGCTGGCGCTCGATCGCGCCCGCGCCATGGAGGCCCGCGAAGAAGCGGCGGTGCTCGCCAAAAACGAACAGCTGCGCGCCAACCTGCTGCGCTCCATCTCGCACGATCTGCGCACGCCGCTTACCAGTATTTCGGGAAATGCCGACGTGCTGCTCGATCAGGGCTCGACCAGCACCGCGGTGCTCGATGCCCAGACGCGCCGCGGCCTGCTTCTATCCATTCGCTCGGATGCGCTGTGGCTCAACGCCACCGTCGAGAATCTGCTCGCCATCACCAAACTCGAGGGTGGCGGCATGCATCTGTCGACTACGCTCGAGCTTATGGACGATATCGTCGAGGAGGCGCTGCGCCACGTAAGTCCGGCCGTGCGCGAGCACGACCTTAAGGTGGTGCCGTGCGACGAGCCGGCGCTCGTTAACGTCGATGCGCGCCTGATGGTGCAGCTGGTGGTCAATCTGGTGAACAATGCCATCACCTATACGCCCGCAGGCTCGCATATCGTGATTTCGATTGGCGTCGACGATGGACGCGTGGCGTGCTCGGTGGCCGATGACGGCCCGGGCATTGCGCCCGAGGACCGCGAGCGAATCTTTGAGTCGTTCTACACCGCCAACCACGGTTTGGCCGACAGCCACCGTAGCGTGGGCCTGGGACTTTCGCTCTGCCGCTCCATTGCATTGGCGCATGGCGGTAGCATAGAGGTTGCCGCGGCGGACCCGCACGGCTCGGTCTTTACGATTGAGCTTCCCGTCGCCGACGTTTCGTTTGATAAGGAGTAACGCTGTGCCGAACTCTGCCGTAAAACCGCTCATCTTGGTCGTTGAGGACGACCCCGCCGTTCGCAACCTTATCGTTGCCGCGCTCGAGGCGCACGGCTTGCGCCATATGGCCGTGGAGACCGCCCATGCCGCTATTGCCGCTGCCTCGTCGCAGGCGCCGAGCATCGTGCTACTCGATCTGGGCCTGCCCGATATGGACGGCGTCAAGGTGGTGGAGTCGGTGCGCACATGGTCGGGCATGCCGATCATCGTGGTTTCGGCGCGCAGCGAGGACGCGGACAAGATCCGCGCGCTCGATGCCGGAGCCGACGACTACCTGACCAAGCCGTTTTCGGTCGAGGAGCTGCTCGCGCGCATTCGTACGACACTCAGGCGCCTTTCGTATACGCAAACGGGCGGCGTTGCCTCCGAGGGCTCGTTCGATACCGGTGAGCTGCATATCGATTTTGATGCCGGCATCGCCACGATGGATGGCGAGGAGCTGCATCTGACGCCGATCGAGTACAAACTGCTATGCCTGCTGGCGCATAACGCCGACAAGGTGCTCACGCACCAGTCTATCCTGCACGAGATTTGGGGCACGGCAACCAAGAGCGACCTGGCGAGCCTGCGCGTCTTTATGGGCACGCTGCGCAAGAAGATCGAGTCCGACCCCGCGCATCCGCGCTACATCCAAACCCACGTAGGCATTGGCTACCGCCTAGTTACCCAAGGCTAGATCGCCAACCACCGTCCCAATATGAGTTGCGGTGAAATACGGTCTAACTTTGCCTAATTCCAGGCAAAACAGTCCGTATTCCACCGCAACTTTTTTATTTGCCCTTGGGCTTGCTGGCGTAGAACTTCTTCTTTTTGAGCTTGCCGGCAGGAGAGGGTTTGCCGGCAAAGTTCGACTTGCCGTTGCCGGCCTGCGCGTGCGCGGGTACTGCCGCACGGGGCTTGCGGGCCTCGGGATTGCGCAGTTCCTCGGTTCGCTCGGCAATCTCCTCGGCGCTAAAGCCGACCTCGGCCATGGCATCTTCGATGGGCAGGCGGCGCACGATATAGCAGTGGTGCACCTTCTGGTTGCGCGCGAAATCCTCGGGGATGGTCTGTGCCGTAATGTCCTCCAGCACGACGCCCGCTCGTGCGAGCTTGCGCGTCTCGGGGCGGAAGCCGCGCAGGTTGCAGCTAAAGATGGCATGGCCGCCCTGTGCGAGCAGGCGCGACACGCCGGCCAAAAGCTCAACATGGTCGCGCTGGACATCCCAGGTGCGACGGCCCATCTTGGACGAGTTCGAGAACGTGGGCGGGTCGACAAAGATCAGGTCCCAGCGGTTGCGCGTCTGGCGCTGGTCACGAATCCAGGCGAGCACGTCATCGCGCACAAAGTGATGCTGCGGCCCCACAAAGCCGTTCTGACGCATATTGCGCTCGGCCCAATCCAGGTAGGTGTTCGAGAGGTCGACCGTCACGGTCTCCTCGACGCCGCCGTCGGCTGCGTAGCAGGTGGCAGTGCCGGTGTAGGCGAACAGGTTGAGGAAACGGCGCGCCTGCTTGGCGTGCTCGCGCACCAGGTTGCGGGTGACGCGGTGGTCCAAGAAGATGCCGACGTCCAGGTAGTCGTCAAAGTTGACGGCAAAGGTGAGGCCGCCCTCTTCGATGAGCGGCAGGCGACGGCGCGCGATGTTGGCGCGCTCACCCGATGCGCCCTTGCCGGCGCCCTGCTTGCCGTACTGCGAGCCGCCGCGCGAACGCATGCGGGCCTTGGCGTGCACGTGCTCGGCCGGAACATCCAGGATACGCGGCGCGATGGCCAGAATATCGAGCATACGGGCCTGGGCCAGTGCGGGGTCGATGGTCTTGGGCGCGGCGTACTCGGCGATGACGAGCCAGCGGCCCGGCGTCTGCGGGCAGCCCTCGTACAGATCGATGGCGGCGGAGTAGTCGGGTAGGTCGGCATCGTAGACGCGGTAGCAGCTCACGCCCTCGCGCTTGGCCCACTTGCGACGCAGACGGGCATTCTTACGCAGGCGGTTGGCGAACTGCTCGGACTCGGGGATGAGCACGGGCAGCGGCTTGCCGTCGCCCAGGTCGAGCATGGCGGCAGGTTCGGGCATGGGGGTGTTGGCGGCGTTGTCGTTGACTTCGTTGGCATCCGCAACCTCGGCCTCGGCATCCGCACTGGTCGAAGCCTCAAACGCCGCGGCGGCGTGGTCGAGCGAGGGCCAAACCTCAATAGCTGCCTCCTCGTTATTGGGCATGACGGCGATCGAGCGCTCGGGCTCGGCGTGGAGCGCGCGGGCCAGCAATCCATCGCGGGTGAGCGCGGCGACCGGCGCCGCGGAAAGCTCGGGCGCGCGGCGCAGCTCACCGACCAGCGTCATGGCGTCGTGCATGAGCGAAAGCGGGGTCTCGGTGGTGTCCGCGACCACGGCGGCACCGGCGACGGCGCCCGCGTGGTCCAGCACGGTGGCTGGCTTGGCAGCGCAAAAGTCGACAAAACGCTTGTAGCCGGCGCACTTGACCATGCGCTCGGCAGTCTTGCGGGCGGCGGGGTCAATGTCCACGGCGACGATGCGCGCCTGGCGCTCACGTGCCGCGGTCTCGCGCTCGCGCGCCTCGGCAAGCAGCTGCTCCCACAGGGCGGCGTCGTGCAGCTGCCAGCCCTCAAAGCCCCAGCGCTCGCGGGCGGCCCCCGGGGCGCGGTCGGTTAGGATATTCACGGCTTCCAGCAGCAGGCCGCCGCCGGCGCACGAGGCGTCGACCAGCGTGGGCAGGGCTTCGTTCTCGTAATCGTCGGCCGTTAGCTCGCGCTCGCACAGTGCGGTCCAGCCGACCTGCGCCAGCACCAGGGCGGCGTAGTCGGGGCGCAGCACGTGCGCGCCCTCGCCGGCGCGGGTCGCTGCGGGCGGCAGGCGTTTGAACAGCGGGTCGCCTGAAAGGTCCAGGCTGATGCTCGCGCGGCGCTGGCGCAGCGAAAGCAGCAGGTGAACGTCGGGGTCGGCAGCATCGACGTCGGCGCGACGGCCCGTGGTCTCGGCCAGACGGTCGCACAGCGCGTCTTTGGCGCGCAGGGCCGAGAAGCGCGTGTTGCGCAGCTGCTCGGTCACGCCGCGGGCTGTGATGGCGATGGTGGCGCCGGGGCGGACGATGCTCTCCCAGGCGATGTCGTAAACGCTATCGTACAGTTCATCGGCATTCTGCGCCTCAAAGCGCCCGAGCACCACGAACACGCGGCTCGCCAGGCGCGACCACAGGCATGCTCGGTAGCCTTGCTCGAGCTCGCCCTCAAATGTAGCGCGGCCCTTCAGCCGGCGAACATGCGAAAGCCCGAGGCGTTTAAGCTCATCGGCGAGTGCGGACTCAAAGCCCTCGGGGCAGCTTGCGTAAAATTCCATGGGTGACCTCTCTGGTTGCGTCGCTTCATTATATGATGGATGCTTCGTTTGCCCTTATCCTCGAAAGGAACCCATATGATTGATGCGTGCCCCGATTCCGCCGTGCTCTTTTTTGACGTGGACGGCACGCTGACGTCGTTCGATCCCGACGATATGACCGATAAGGACTTTTCGGCGGTTCGCCCCTCGCAGATGGTCGTCGAGGCGTTTCATCGTCTGCGCGACGCGGGGCACAAGGCGTTTATCTGCACGGGTCGCCCCCTGTGGCTCATCGCGGACAGCTTGCGTGCGCTCGACCCCGCGGGTGTCGTTGCCATGGCGGGCGCCACGCTCGAGGTCGAGGGCCGCGTGGTGCATGAGGACTGCTTTGGCGAGGACGTTATCGAGGAGCTTGCACGCCGTATGGCCGCGGCAGGGATTGAGGCCTTTTTCGAGACCAACGTGGCTACTTTTGCCCTGGAACCCGCGGGTGTTGAGCAGTCGTCTCTGATCGACACTTCTGTGGTGCACAGCGCCGAGGAAATGCGCGTCGACGGCAGTCTGCGCGTGGGCAAGGTATGCCTCAATGTGCCCAGTTTGGCTCGCGTTGCCAACGATGACGGCTTTATCGATCGCGAGTTTGAGCTGTGCAATACCGGTGGTCGGAATCGCGAGCTGAGCCCCAAGGGCATCAACAAGGGCGTGGGCGTGGCGCGAGCGCTGGCGTATCTGGGCCGCGAGGGAAATGCGCGCACCTTTGGCTTTGGCGATTCGGGCAACGACCTGGGCATGCTCGCTGCCGTCGAGACGGCTGTCGCCATGGGCAACGCCATGTCCGAGGTCAAAGCGGTCGCCGACTACGTGACCGACGATGTCGCACACGACGGCACCGTCACCGCCATGCAGCATTTCGGCCTCATCTAATGAATCCCGCATTCTGACGTTTGCCTAAACTGCGGCTCTTTGCTTTTGCATGCTCAATCGATTTATCAAACCAAACACTAAAGCGTTTATACCGTTCGCCGAGAAGATAAAAACCCGCAGCTCACGCCTTGATAAACATAGGTAAAGTGTTTAGCAGTTTATCGGCCGTATGCTAACGAAAGGAATCAGGCAGATGGCAATCAAGGTGTTCGCTGACGGTGCAAACCTCGAGGGCATGCTCGACATGTACGAGAACGGCAACGTTCAGGGTTTCACGACCAACCCGTCCCTTATGAAGAAGGGTGGCGTGACGGATTACCGCGCGTTTGCCAAGGAGGTTCTGGCTCACATCACCGATGTGTCCGTCTCGTTTGAGGTCTTTGCCGATGACGTCGAGACCATGGAGGTCGAGGCCCGCGAGATCGCTACCTGGGCCGACAACGTCTACGTCAAGATTCCGTGCGTGACCACCAAGGGCGAGTCCACCGCCGAGCTGGTCCGCAAGCTTTCGGCCGATGGCATCAAGGTCAACGTCACCACTATCTTTACGCCCGAGCAGGTCGACGAGATGGTCGAGGCTGTTGACGCCGAGACGCCGTCCATCATTTCGCTCTTTGCCGGCCGTATCGCCGATACCGGCGTCGATCCCATTCCGTTTATGACGGAGTCGGTCGAGAAGGCCGCCGCCAAGCCCAACTGCGAGGTCCTGTGGGCGTCCACGCGCGAGCTCATCAACATTTACCAGGCCGAGGCCTGCGGTTGCCAGATCATTACAGTGCCCAACAGCATCCTGGCCAAGCGCAAGAACATCGGTCGCGACCCGTACGAGGTCTCGCTCGACACCGTGCGCGGCTTTGCCAAGGATATCGCGGCGCTCGGTTTCCATATCCTGCCGTAAGCAAGGGTACCCCCGCCTGCGACGTGCAAAATTGAGAGTATTCAGCAAGGTAAAGGCTTTTACCAGCTAGATAAAGCACGGAACAGCCCCCGTTTTGGCTCTGACGACGCTAAAACGGGGGCTGTTTGTGACTTTATTGCCTCTGAGGGGCATCCGGAACGGCGGAATTTGCAGAATACTCGCGATTCTGCACGTCGCGAGAGGGGGGACCCTTGCTTTAGGCGGTTTACTTCCCCTGCACCATGGTGAGCGAGATCTTCTTGGGTGGCGCGCGCAGACGTGGTGTAAGAGCGTCCTGAGGTCCGTCGCTGCAAGTCCCGATATTACTCCTTCTTGAGACCGCGCCTCTCGACTATCTCGTCCACTATCTCCCTGGCGCGCCGCCCGAGCGCGCGGCGCCTCCCCTCTGTCGGGGCCGGCCTGTCCGCGGGCTCGGCGAAGCCCTCGGCGGCCGAGGCCTCGGAGAACACGCGCTGCTGGGACCACTGTCCCTCGGTCTCCATGAGGCTCGCGCACGTCAGGCGCAGCATCGACTCCCTCGAGGGGAAGGACTGCACGACCCTGTAGCGGCGCTTGATCTCGCGGTTGGCGCGCTCCTGGACGTTGTTGGTGCGGAGCTTGGCCCAGTGCGCCCTGGGGAAGGCCGTGAACGCCAGCGCGGAGTCCTCGGCCTGCTCGAAGACCTCGCCGGCCCTGGCGGACACCGACGCCACCCAGGGCGCCGCCTCGGCCCACACGCAGCGCGCGAGGTCGGGGTCGTCCTGGTAGACCGCGGCGTGCACGAGGTCCCTGACGGCCGCCTTGGAGTCCTCGGGCCTGCCCGAGCAGGCGCTCTGGAGGTTGCGCTGCAGGTGCGTCACGCAGCGCTGCCAGGCGCAGCCCTGGAACAGGCGCGAGACGGCGGCCACGAGCCCGGCGTGGCTGTCGGAGACCACGAGGCGAACGCCGGCCAGCCCGCGCTCGCGCAGCCCGCCGAGGAATGCCGCCCAGGAGTCCTCGCTCTCGGTGTCGACCACGTCGCAGCCCAGGAAGTGCTTGCGCCCGTCGGCGCCCAGCCCGATCGCGGTCACGACGCCCTGCGAGACGACCGACGAGCCGACCCTGCAGCTCATGTAGGTGGCGTCGAGCCACAGGTAGCAGCACGGCGTGCCCGACAGGTCGCGGCGGCGGAACTCCGCCACCTCGGCGTCGAGGTCGGAGCAGAGGCTCGAGACCTCCGAGCTCGACAGCGAGGATATGCCCAGCTTGGACGCCACGCGCTCGACCTTGCGGGTGGACACGCCGCATACGTACATCTCCTGCACGATGGCGGCCACCGAGGTGTCGACGCGCGACCATCGCGCGAGCATGCCCTCGGGGTAGTAGGTGCCGTGCCTGAGCTTGGGTATCTCGAGCTCCACGTCGCCCACGGCGGTCTTGAGCGACCTGGGGCGGTAGCCGTTGCGGCTGTTCTCCCTGCCGTCGCTGCGCTCGTTGCGGCTCGCGCCGCACATCTGCTGGGCCTCGGAGTCCATCAGCGCGTTCATCACGCTGCCCAGCACCCTGCACGCGAACTCGCGCGCGTCGCCGCACTCCTGCCAAAGCCTCGCCGCCTCGAGGGCCTCGTCGCGGCCGAGGCGCAGTACACTCTCTTCTTGGGGCATCGCCTTTCCTTCCATTCGTCACCTTCATTACTCCAACGACGAATTCTAGGCGGTGTCCCCTCCCTTTCAAGAAAGGGCGGAGGCGGGGCATGCCCCGCCTCTTACACCACATCTCTGCGCGCTACCTCTTCTTGCGGTCGCGATCGACTTTTTCGACCCACACCTTCACCGTGTCGCCGACGCGCACGACATCACTCGGGTGCTTAACGAAGCGGTTGGCCAGCTTGGAGATGTGCACGAGGCCGTCCTGGTGCACACCCACGTCGACGAAGGCGCCAAAGTCGACGACGTTGCGCACCGTGCCCTTGAGTTCCATGCCGGGCTCCAGGTCGTCGATGGAAAGCGCCGAGCGGCTAAAGACTACCTCGGGCGCGTCGTCGCGCGGGTCGCGGCCGGGCTTTTTGAGTTCGTTAACGATGTCGATGAGCGTGAGGGTGCCGCAGTCTAGGTCGCTTGCCAGCGCCGAGATGCTGCCCAGGCGGCGCTCGATATCGGGTACGCCGCCACGGCTGAGTTCGCTGGCGGCAACGCCGGCGCGCTCCAGGACGGCCGTGGCCACCTCGTAGCTTTCGGGGTGGACGCTCGTCGCGTCGAGCGGGTTCTTACCGCCGCTGATGCGCAGGAAGCCCGCGGCGTTGAGGTATGCCTTGGGCCCCAACTTGGGGACCTTTTTGAGCTGGCGGCGATCGGTAAAGGCGCCGTTTTCCTCGCGGTACGCCACGATGTTCTTGGCCACGCTCGGCGTGATGCCCGATACGTATCCCAGCAGGCTCGCGCTCGCGGTATTTACGTCGACGCCCACGCGGTTGACGACGTCTTCCACCACGTGACCCAGCGTGCGCGAAAGCTCGGCCTGGTCAAGGTCGTGCTGGTATTGGCCCACGCCGATAGACTGGGGCGGGATCTTGACGAGCTCTGCCAGCGGGTCCTGCAGGCGGCGGCCCAGGCTCATGGCACCGCGCACGGTGACGTCCAGGTCGGGATACTCCTGGCTTGCGAGCTCGGAAGCGGAGTACACCGACGCGCCGGCCTCGTTGACGATGGTGTATCGCAGTCCGGGTGCCTGCTCGGCAATGAACTCCGAGACGACTTCCTCGGTCTCGCGGCTGGCGGTGCCGTTGCCGATGACGATGGTGTTGACGCCGTCCTTCTTGACGAGGCGGGCGAGCTCGCGCTTGGTGCCGACGACGTCGTGGCGCGGCTTGGTGGGGTAGACCACGCCGTGGTCGAGCAGCTTGCCGGTCTCGTCCATGACGGCGACCTTGCAGCCGGTGCGGTAGCCCGGGTCGAGCGCGAGCACGCGGGCGCCGCGGACGGGACGGGCCGAGAGCAGGCCCTCGAGATTCTTGGCAAAGACGTTGATGGCCTCGGTCTGGGCGCGGACGGTGAGCTTGGCACGGGCCTCGCGCTCCAGCGAGGGGGCCATGAGGCGCTTGTAACCATCAGCGATGGCGGCATCGAAGATGGGAGCAAACACGCCCTGGCGGCGGGGCCAGCGGCTGCCGAGGCGTGCCGTGGCAGCGGCGCCGTCGACGTTCACGCGCACGCGGAGCTTGCCCTCGCGCTCGCCGCGGTCGATAGCCAGCACGCGGTGGTTGGGGATGCGGCGCAGCGGCTCGTCAAAGTTGTAGTAGGGCTCGTAGGGAGTCTTCTCGGCGGGGTCGGTGGCCTCGACGACGATATCGGCGGTGTTTTGCGTAAAGGCGCGCAGGTCGGCGACGTTCTCGGGGTCCTCGGCCACCGTCTCGGCCACGATGTCGGCGGCGCCGGCGAGTGCCTTCTCGGGCGTGTCGAAGCCGGCGTCCTCGTTGACGTAGGCCGCGGCGGCGTCGAGCGCGCTGCCCTTGGCGGATGCCTGCATGATGATCATGTTGGCGAGCGGCTCCAGGCCGGCCTCGCGGGCCTTCTGCGCGCGGGTCATGCGCTTTTTGCGGTAGGGCTTGTAGAGGTCCTCGACGCGCTGGAGCTGCGTGGCCTCGCGAATCTGCTGCTCGAGCTCGGGCGTGAGTTTGCCCTGGGCGTCGATGAGCAGGATGACGTCCTCTTTGCGCTGCTCGAGATTGCGCAGGTAGGACAGGCGCTCGTCGAGCGCGCGCAGGGCGACGTCGTCCATGCCGCCCGTTGCTTCCTTGCGGTAGCGCGAGATAAAGGGGATGGTGTTGCCCTCGTCGATGAGCTTGACGGCCGCCTCGACGTTGGCGGCCTTAAGGTTGAGCTCGCGGGCGAGCTGGGCGATAAGATCCATGGGACTCCTTGCGTTTAAGGTGCGTTTGCAGCACAGGGCTACCAAGGATACCACCCGTCCCAAAAGACTGTTTTGGGGTTGCGCCACGAAAGGGGCCTATCTACTACGTTTGAACCGTATGGGTCGACCATCCCCCGGTTTTCCGAAAATCGGCAAGCCGTCTACCTGCGGTTTTAATTTCGCGAAATTCGGCATGGTTGAGGGTAATCGGTTAAACGTAGTAGATAGGCCCATTTGGTGGCGAACGAATCAAGCCGAGGTACAAAATAGCCCCCGCCCTAGAAAAATCGTCGGCAAGGTAGCAAAAAGCCCCGCGGGCAGGAGGCTGCTCGCGGGGCAAAGAAGAGGGGCTTATTGGTGGCGGACCGAGGGGTTCGGCATGGGGTATCTGCCGCGGCCGCTCTTAAGGCATTACAGCTCGACGAGCTGGCCGGTCTCGGCGGCCTCCTTGATGGCGTTGAGAAGCGTGAGCGTCTTAACGTTATCGGCGGGGGTCACGACGGGCTCGACCTCGCGGCGAACGACCTTCACAAAGTGCTTGAGCTGCATCTTGTGCGGCAGCGCCGGGTCCACGGCCGGGATCTCCATCTGCAGCGGCTTGTGCCAGTTGGAGGCGCCGTCGTAGGAGAACCGGTGCAGGCGGGGCAGCGAAAGGGCGCCCTTAGTGCCGCCGATAAAGTAGGCGTCGGCGTCGAAGGGGCGGTACTGCGGATCCTCGCGAGCGGTGGCCTCCCAGTTCCAGGGGCTGGCGGTGGCGTCAGAGATGGTCATGCTTGCGAGCGCGCCATCGGCAAAACGGACGTTGACCACGGCGGAGTCCTCGGTCTCAAAACCGCGGGCGGCGCTGGACTGCATGCCCTGGACGGCAACGGGCTCGCCCAGCAGGTAGCGGAGCAGGTCGACGTCGTGCACCAGGTTGACCAGGATCGGGCCGGCACCCTTCTTGCGGCGCCACTCGACATCGAAGTACTCGTCATTCTTATAGATCATGTAGTGGAAGCTCGACACGGTGAGCTTGCCCAGCTCGCCGGACTCGATGATCTCCTTGGCCTTGTTGACGAAGGGATTGTGGCGACGGTGCTGACCCACGAGTACGGGCACGCCGGCGGTCTCGGCCTCGGCGGCAAAGGCCTGGGCATCCTCGAGGTCGTTGGAGATCGGCTTTTCGACCAGCGGCACGATGTTGCGCTTCACAGCCTCGCGGGCAACGCCCAGGTGTAGGTCGTTGGGCGTGGCGATGATGACGGCCTCGGGCTTGACCTCGTCCATCATCTGGGCGGGATCGGTATAAAACGGCACGCCGGCGGCCTCGGCCGTGGCGCGGGCGCCCTCAAAGGCGTCGGCGATGGCGACGAGCTCGGCCTCGGGCTCCTCGGTGACAAAGCGGATGTGGTTGCGGCCCATGGCGCCGGCGCCGATAACGGCAATGCGGACGGGGTTGAGCTCAGACATTTCGACTCCTTAATACTGGTGGCGGTGGAATGCGGCAAGGGGGCGGTCCTTGTCGCATCGGTAAAACTAGGCGGACTTCTTCTTGCTGTCGGAGACCATCATGTAGACGGTGAGCACGACGGCGATGGCGGCGATCACAATGGCGCCGTAGAAGGACTGCTGGTAGGCGGCGCTGCCAGCCTCGGCGTGATACAGCACGGCGGTGATGGGCTGGCTGATCCAGGTGGAAGCGGCATAGCCCAAAAACATGATGCCGTAGTTGACGCCGATGTTGCTGGTGCCGAAGGCGCCACCGGTGAGCGGCGGGTAGATGACGAGCAGGGCGCCAAAGCTAAAGCCGAGCAGGGCGAGCGCCACAAAGAACATACTCTGCGTAAAGCTCATCGACATGATGACGAGTGCGACGATGGTGACGACAAGGCTGATGAGCAGCGACTTATAGGCGCCGAGCTTGTCGATGATCTGGCCAAAGGACAGACGGCCAACCAGGTTGGCGCAGGTGTTGACGGAGACCACCACACCGCCGAGGGCGATGGCCGCGGCGCTCGTGGGGTCGGCGAAGAGCTGGACGGCGGCGATGGAGGCAACCTTGCCCACGAGCAGGGTGCCCGCGGTGGCGGCAAAGGCGAAGGTGACGATGAGAACCCAGAAGCGCGGGGTCTTGACCATCTCGCCCGGGGTGAGGTCGCCGAAGGTACCGGCATGCGCGCCGCCCTTGGGGGCCTCGAAGCCCTCGGGCAGCCAACCGGCCTCGGGGGCCTTCAGGAACAGGGCGGAGGCGGTGATCATCACAAAGAAGATAACGCCGAGCGCCTTAAGGGCGCCAAAGATTCCCAGGCTTGGGATGAGCAGCGAGGCGAGCACCGGGGACAGCACGGCGGGGCCGGCGGTCGAAGCGGCCAGGGTGATGCCGGAGGCAAGGCCCTTCTTGTCGATGAACCACTTCTGACCCGTGGTGAGCGCCGGGTTGTAACCCAGGCCGTTGCCGATGGCGGCGACGAGCGAGAACCACAGGTAGAACTGCCACGGCTCGGTGACGGTGCCGGACATGAACCAGCCCACGCCGTAGCACACGGCGGCGGCGATCACGACGTTGCGCGGGCCGATCTTGTCGGAGATGCGGCCGGCGAAGATGCCCGTCACGGCCATGATGGTCTGGAAGACCGGGAAAGCCCAGGTAAGGGCGCTGGACCACTCGGGGTAGACGGCGAGCAGGTTCTTGCTCACGACGGAATACAGCGCGATGGAGCTGATGAAGAACATGGTGACGCACGCGGCGGAAAGCACGACGGCGCGACCCTTGTTGGAGTTGGTGGAAGCCATTGGACTCTTTCTAATCGATACGGAGGAGGAACAGGCGTGTCCGCGGGTCCTCCCTGTCGGGTTGGTTTACTGGTCAGTCGGCTTGGCGACGCCGGACTCATCGGACCAAAGCTCGACACCCTTGTTCTTGAGGTAGTTGTCGGCATAGGCGCGACGGCCGCCGGGCTTGGCGGTGAGGTCGCCCATCATATTGGAGAAGCCACCATCGACCTTGATGGCGTCGCCGGTGGTAAAGTCCGAGCGCTTGGACGCCAGGAACATGACGGCGTTGGCGATATCACTGACCTCGCCGATGCGACGCGTGGCGATCAGGCGGCTGCGGCTCTTTTCGACCTCGGGGTCGGCGTAGAAGTTGGCCGACATCGGGGTCTTAACGAAGCAGGGCTCGACGCAGTTGGAGCGGACGCCGTAGGGGCCCCACTCGGCGGCGAGCATCTTGGACATCATGTTGACGCCGGCCTTGGTGGAGCTGTACACGCCCGAGAACGTCTCGGGGGAGTGGCTGGCGACGGTCGAGATATGCACCAGGCGGCCCTGGCCGGCCTTGATCATCTCGCGACCAAAGCGCTGCGAGGTGATGAAGTAACCGGTGAGATTGACGTTGAGCACCTGCTCCCAGTCGCTCAGCGGCAGGTCCTCCATGGCGGCGAAGCGCAGGATGCCGGCGGTGTTGACGAGAACGTCGACGCGGCCGAAGTCGGCGATGGTGGCGTCGACGGCGGCCTGAACCTCGGCCTCGTCGGTGGCGTTCATCTTGTAACCCTCGGCGTGGATGCCAAACTCGGCGGCGAGGTCGGCGGCAGCGGCCTTGACCTTTTCCTCGTCCAGATCGAGCAGGACGACGTTAGCGCCGTTGCGGGCGAACTCGCGGCAAATCTCGACGCCCATACCGCCGAGTGCGCCGGTCACGGCGCAGACATCGCCCTCGAGCTTAAGCCAGTTGCTCATAGGAACTTCCCTTCTTGTGCCTCCCGGTGGGTCGCTCCCATTAACCGACCCACGTGGTTTTCGCTGGTTATCGTATGCTTTGCATTTGCGCAGGTGAATTGCATATTTGTTAGAATGGCGTTAACCGTAGGTTTACACCGTGCGATGCAGTTTTTCTCAATTGAGCGCGTGACCTGCGAAAACAACCCCCTGTGGCATCATGTGGCCACAGACGCGAAAACGGGAGATTGACGTGTACGATCGACGACTTGAGGCCATATCGGCCGCCGCGGAGCTGGGAAGCTTCTCGCGTGCGGCGGCATTATTGCGCGTGTCGACCCCGGCACTCGTCAAGCAGGTGTCGGGCTTCGAGGCCGAGTTCGGCATCACGCTGTTCGAGCGCTCGCACTCGGGTGTCAAGGTGACGCCGGCCGGCGCCCTGCTGGTGGACGACGCGCGCTCGATCATGCGGCAGTCCGAGGACGCGCTACGCCGTGCCAGACGCGCGGCGGGCGATGGCGGTGCCGTGCGTCTGGGCGTGTCGATGATGTGTCCGGGGCGCCAAACGCTGTCGATGTGGTCGGACATTCACGATCTGGAACCGTCGCTGCGATTTGAGATCGTGCCGGTAAGCGACCTCTATGACGAGCGCGAATCCGTCATGCGCAGCCTTGGTCGCGAGGTGGATGTAGTGCAGTCGAGTTTTTCGACCCCACGCTGGGGTGATGCCTGCCAAAAGCTCCGCATCGTTAACGTGCCGTTTTATATCGACCTGCCGCGTACGAGCCCGCTGGCGCGTAAGACGCGCATCACGGTCGCCGACTTGGAGGGCATGCGCCTGCGCGTGCTCCGCCACGGCAACGACGCAATGGACAGTCTGCGCATCGACCTTCTGGCCGACGGCGGCGTTGACGTGATCGACGTGGACAGCTTTGACTTTGCGCTCTTTAACGAGGCGGAGGAAAAGGGCGACGCGGTGCTCACCTGCGGGGCGTGGTCGGGGGTGCACCCGGCCTTTGTGGGCGTGCCGTTCCTGTGCGGCCGTGAGGTGCCGGTCTTTTTGCACTATCCGCTCGAGCCCACCCTCCAAGTCCAAAAATTCGTCAACGCCATGGCCCAGCTTCTCACCTAGCTCACCTGGGACGGGGCTCTTTTGGCTACTTTTGCCGTCCTACCTGCGCAATGCGAAAAATGAGGTGCGAAAAATGACTCAAAATCGGTCACGTATAATTTTGCTTTTGCCCTGAGCTGGTTGTAGAATGACAAGGCCTAAACGAACTACTTGTGCAGCTTGCTCGAATGCTCGGGCTGCGGCTGGGGGGGGTGCGCCCGTGCAGGGTCCTTTCGGTCATATTGCGTCGATGCGCCGCAGCTTTGTGATGTTGCTAGCGGTCTTATGTGCGTTCGTTATGGTCGGGGGGGGGGTTGCCCTCGCGTGCGTACGGTGACGATGGCAACCTTATAGCGAACCCAACCTTTACCAACCAAGCTTCTGGTTGGTCGACGACCTCTCCGAGAAAGAGAATCGGCGAGGCGTCGCACCTCGACCTCCCCACGAAGCTCCTCAACGGTCAAAGAAACCTCAAACAAGCTAACGGTAATCACTTTGCGCTTGCGTGGAATCTTAAGCCACAGGATACCGATGCTTATTTTGAACCCGGATCAACCTACACCACCTTTTCCACCCAGAGCGGCTCCACGTACGAGTGGGGCCTCAACCATCGCGCCGCAACCGAACATGACGTGCTGATGCTCACGATGGGTCCTCAACAGGCGAATCTGTCGGTTAACAACGCAGGCCAAGACCAGCTCATGCAGCTGCGGACTTGGCTTAAGGCGCAGGGCAAGATGCCCCAGGGAAATACCGTTGAGCAGTACACCGTTTACAGCGATTCCTTTGCTGCAAATGGCGGCTTTGCTGGTAGCAGCGCCGACGGATCCCACTTCTCGTTTGAGCAGGGCGACGGTCGCATTGCGCTTTCTGTGTGGCTCGTAAGCTCTAACGGACAGGGTTGGTTCTCATTTGGCACCAACAGTACACACTATTATCGAGCGCTTCCCGAGCAAGACGATGAGTTTGCCTATCGGGCAGTCTATACCGCAGCGTCCGAAAATACGATGCTTGCACTAACTTGCTACGATTCAAATCTTACGGGGGCAAACGAACAATACCGGGAGTGGTTTGGCAATCTGGTCAATGACGTTCACGTGGAAAAGCAGGGCACGCGTGACATTTATACTGACTTTGGCAAGGTATATCAAGAAAATTCGTCCGAGACCATGACAACGTTAAATAACTATGCGTTCTCGACCTCGAATCTTAAGAACGATAATACGAACATTGCTAACGGCAGTTTTGAAGACGATATACATCTAGGGAACAAGAGCACCAGCAAGTTTACGCTGTGCTCGCCCCATTGGCGCACGACCGAGACGGACCATCGTATCGAGATCGTTGCCCAGAACGACTACTATATCGACCCAGTTGGACATTCTGTTCCATTTGCACCCTCGGATGGCGAGTACGCCGCCGAGCTCAACGCACACGAGGCGAGTTCGCTCTACCAATATGTGACGACCGAGCCGGGAAAACAGTATGAGTGGGGGCTCGACCACCGCGGCCGCTCGGGTCGAGACGCCATGGCCCTTATCATCGGTCCGCGACAAGAAAACGAGCCGTACAAGGACAATCAAAAGGCACTCGATCAGTACCAGCAAATTGTTCAATGGATTCAAATGAGCGTCGACAACTATGTCGGCTTGGATGTGGTCAATTTTTCCCAATCGGGCTGCAGCAAAAAGATCATCCTGTATTCAACCAAGTTTGACAAAGTGGGCGGATTTGCCAATGCGTCCAGCGGAAGCGCGTTCTCATGGACGGCCGATGCGGAGCATACCGAAAAATGGTGCGTATGGATCATGGCGTCCGAAAACGACGCGTGGGCTTCCTACGGTTCCAACGCGCTCGAGCAGAGCAAAAAGGTTGACTACGACTATACCTACACCATTCCGGATGGCCAAAACCAGAGCGTCTTTGCTTTTGTGGCCTACAACACGGCCAACGGGAGCAATTCGACCGGCAACTTCCTCGACAATATCTCGTTTAGGGAGTTCTATCGCATCGAGACATACACGACGCCCAACGGAAGCGGAACGTATTTTTATAACGCCAATACCAAGACGGCGGACTTTACCTATGCCAAAAACTACGTAGGTAAACAGGAGAAGAACTCCTACTTTATGGTCGATGCCAAACGCGATGACGGGGCAGTCTTTATCGGTGCTTTTGTCAACGGCGAGTTCTATTCCGCAGACGACGACGCACATTGGACCAGATTGGAAGATGGTACCTATCGCTTTGAGGCCGACAAGGTCACAAAGCACTACAAAGTGCACCTCGTGTTTTCCAAGGCAGGCGTTCAATACGATGTGAACGGCGGCAAAGCGTATCACTACGATCCGCACAATGAGTCCACGGGCGATTTCGTACAGCTTTCTGGCGCTGGAGCGAGCTATACCTCCCATGCTGCCGTTGGACAAAACGACGACTGGAAGTTTATGGGCTGGGAGTACGCGGGCTCGGGAAAAGCCGTTCGCTTCGATGCCAAACACACGGTGACCCATACAGCTCCCGAGGGCACCACGGATTCCGGCACTCTTACCATTAAGGGCAAGAAGGTCAATCCGGATACCGGTGCTGTGGGCGATGCGGTAACCGTCGAAAACATTCCCGAGAGCCAGGGCGCGACGTTCGTGGCGCAATGGAAGTATCGTCAGGCCTTTGTTGCCCAGCTTAAAAATGCCGATGGCACGTGGAGCAACGTAACGACGGGCGGCACGGTCAGCTCCAAGCTTAAGGGGGCAAAGGGCTCCATCGATGCCGGGGATGGCTCGGGCAAGGACGAGGACGCGTACAAAAAATCGGGCGTTGCCTACTTTGTGGATGACGGCACGTTTGTGGAGGCGGTGGCCGCTCCCAAGGAGGGCTATCACTTTGAGGGTTGGTACGACCTATCGAATCCGGACGCCCCGGAGCTGCTGTCGTCTTCACCCACCTATACGTACAACGTGAAGGACCGCCATACGGGATGCGTATACGCACGATTCACCCCGCGCACCTACACACTCAAGGTTTCCAAGAGCGTTACGGGCAATATGGGCGACAAGCGTGCCTACTTTAAGATGACGGCGACCTTTACGGGCCTCAAGGCTGGTCAGACCTACGCCATCGAGTATTCGGATGCGTCTGCCCAAGGCAGCCATGCGCTCGTGGCGCGACCGAATGATCGGGCCGAGACCGTGGAAAACAAGACGGCCTTTACGGCCGATGGCCAGGGCAAGGCGACCGTGCCGTTTGCCGTTAAGGACGGCCTGACCGTTTCGATTAAGGCGCTGGATTACAACGCGGTCTATACCGTGAGCGAAGACGATTATTCGTCGTTGGGGTACCACGCCGAGCTTGCGGGTGCGAGCGGCACGCTCAACGGTCCGCGTGTGACCGTTGCCGTTGAAGCTAAGGCCACCAATTCCCGACAGGTCGCGGTGCCTACGGGTATTACGCGCAACCCCATCTATGCCCTGGCGATTTTGGCCGCCGGCGTGCTGTTGGCTACGGGCATGGTTGCGCTGCGTTTACGCCGCGGCTCCAAGAGGGGCGGGCGCCTATGAGAAGACATGGCGCCAGCAATGCTGGTGATGGGCCAGCCGCACGAGCGGCCCCGCAGGGAAGACCCCGGGGCTCGCGGTATTCGGCCGCGTCGAACGTGAGGTTGGGCGCCCATGCGGCGCCAGATCTGGGAGAAGCGGACGACCGGCGCGATATCGTGGGTTTTCTGGCGCGCTTGGCATTTTTTGTCGTGACGCTCTGGCTGCTCTTTGGCGTGGTCTTGGGCGTGGGTGCAGTCACGACTGGCGAGATGGCCCCGCGTATCTGTTCGGGTGACGTCATGCTCTACTGGAGGTTCAGCCAGAGCTTCAACGAGGGTGACGTGGTGGTATACACCGCGGATGGCGCAGAGCGCCTAGGCCGCGTGGTTGCCCGTCCCGGTGATGAGGTCACGATTACCGAGGAAGGCGAGCTCATGGTTAACGGGGCTGTTGTTGTGGAAAGCGACATCACCACGCCGACGCCGCGCTATGAGTCTGCTGTGGACTATCCCGTGCGCCTGGGAACGGATGAGTTCTTTGTACTGGCAGATTTGCGTGAGGGCGGCCACGACAGCCGCCTGTACGGGCCGATTGCCCGCTCGCAGATCAAGGGCAACGTGATCAGCGTGCTGCGCAGGTCGAACCTGTAGGCACGGAGATTGGTTTTATTAAGGGCATATGCCCGAGAGGAAGGATACAACATGAAAACTGGAAAGAGACGACTGACAGCATTTGCAGTTGTGGCTGCCACGATGCTGCTGGCTTTGGTGGGAGTTGTCGCGCCCGCGTGGGCGGAGGACAGTGCCGCTCAACCGCATCTGCCGGTAAAAGACAACAAGGTTACGATCACCTCGACGCTTACCATGAATGAGAATGCCGTGGTGCCTAATGCGACGTTTAACTATTCGATTGCGCCGGCGGATGAGGAGAGTGAGCTTACGAGCACGAGCGGTATGCCCGTTTATGCTGGAGTGACAGACGCCGTCACGCTTTCGCCGACTTCCGTTAATTTTTCCAACAAAGACCTTACAAGCACAGAGAATACCGGTGAGAAAACTAAGACAATAACCGCCAAACTGAGTGCCGAAATTAAAACCTCTCTGTTCAAGGCTCCGGGTATCTATCGATATAAAATTACGCAGACGCCGTCAGGGCTGGACGGTCTCAACGTTACATACAATGAGCTCTTCCTGGATGTTTACGTAGAAAACGAAGAGAATGGCGGTTCGGGCTATGTTGTTAAGGGCTGTATTCTTAGAACAGAAGCAGGCTCGGGCGAGAAGACCGCAGGTTTTTTGAACAAATATGTCACCCATAAGCTGACCATCACAAAGGTCGTCATGGGCAACCAAGGTGACAAGAATAAGGACTTTAATTTTACCTTCACGATTAAAGGCGCTGACGGGGAGAGCTATGAGTACGCCACTGTGAAAAACGGTGCCACCACCATGAGCCAAACTCCAGCTACGTCGGGAACTGCGGTTACCGTAAGCCTTAAGCATGGGGAATCCGTCATCGTTTACGGTCTCTCATCGGAGGATAAATTCGCCGTAACTGAGGCGGATTATCATGGCGACGGTTATAAGACGTCGTACAAGATTGGTGATGGCACCAATTCGACAGAAGGTAGCTCTATTGTCGAGAAAGCTATCGGTGCTTACGACACCACGGTGATCTTTACCAACACCAAGGATGTTACCGTTCCGACCGATGTTATTCGGACGGTCGTTCCCTATGCGGCAATCGTCGCGTTTGCTGCCGTGATGGGCGTGGTCTTCTTCCGTCCTCGTCGTAATCGTCGTTAAAACAGCGAGGATTACAGCCGATGGAGCTTAAACGCATAGCTCGGCTGGCGAGAGCCGGCGACCGCGTGCTTACGTGGTTTGCCGGCTTTCTCGTGCTGCTCATGCTGCTGTACGGGGGCTATTCGCTGTGGGATACAAACAACGTTATGAACGGCGGGTTCATCAGCGATGAGCTGCTGCACTACAAACCCACCGGGACCAACGATTGCGCACGCCTGCAGGATCTGATGGCCAAAAATCCCGACGTTGTCGGATGGGTCACCATCGATGGCACCAACATCGATTATCCCTTCGTTCAGGGAAAAGATAACCAGGAATACCTCAACAAAAACGTGTTGGGGGAGTCCGCGGTTTCGGGAGCGGTGTTTTTGGATACGCGCAACAGCCGCGCGATGACCGATCCCTACAATCTGCTCTATGCGCACCACATGGATAACGGTGCGATGTTTGGCGATGTCGATCGGTTTCTAGACAGGGGCTTCTTTGACCTGCACCGCACGGGCACGCTCTACACAAAGGATGGGGCGTTCCGGCTGCGCATCGTTGCCGTGTGTTCGTTTGCTGCGAGTGATGACATTATCTTTGGGCCGGGAAACCTGGACCAGGCCTCGATGCAGACGCTGCTCACGCATATCTCGCAGACGGCGGTGCATGCGGACATGGATGACGTTGGCCCTGATTCGCGCATCATCGCTCTTTCTACCTGCAGTGATAAAACAAACGGGCGCCGAGCACTTATAGCAGAGGTCTTGTAGCTCATTGAATATTCCGATTAAGCTGCGCCCCATAGGCTGCATCAAGTTTGAGGCTCTCGGTCCATCATGGTAGAGTTGTCCGCGCGTGAATTTCGGCACACTGCGCGCTATCTGAGCTTTTACCGTTTGGAGGAGTGAGCTTGTGAATGCTTCTGTCGCCAAGAAGGCCAGCCAGGCGGTGCGCCTTCTGATGATGGCGCTCACGGCAGTTCTTATCTTTTTCTTCATCAATGTCATGTTGCTCGTCTCCGACATCCAGGGCACGGCGCGCGTGGTCAACTACGCCGGTCTGGTGCGCGGCACCACGCAGCGAATCGTTAAGCTCGAGGATGCAGGCCAGCCACAAGACGACCTGCTCAAGGCCGTTGATTCATACATTAGTGGTTTGCGCTACGGAAGCGACGACCTCAATCTCGTCCGTCTCGATGACGATGAGTATCAGGCAAAGATGACCGAGCTCGCGAGCTATTTTGACAAGCTTCGCACCGAGATTGCCCGTGTGCGCGAAGTCGGCTACGAGAACACCGACATCATCGCCATGAGCGAGGAGTTCTTTGGCATTTGTGACGATGCCACGAGGCTTGCGGAGGACTACTCCCAGGAGAAGGCCACGGCGCTCAATCGCCTTGAGGGTTTGGTGATTATCGACATCGTGGGCCTGGTGGCGACCTTTGCGGTCGAACTTGCTCGCGCGGTGCGCACTGCCGCGCTCAATCGCGAGCTGCAGAACAAAGTCTATCTCGATGAAGCCACGGGACTGCCCAACAAGAACAAGTGCGAGGAAATCTTGGGGCAGGGGCATCCCGTTTCCGCCGAAGCGCCTGTTGCGCTGTGTGTTTTCGATCTTAACAATCTGCATACGGTCAATAACAGCTTTGGCCACGAGAAGGGTGACGAGTACATCCGTTCTTTTGCCCAGCAGCTGGGGTGCGTGGCGTCCGAGACCTGCTTTGTGGGCCGCGACGGCGGCGATGAGTTTATCGCGGTGCTGTGGGATGCCGATCGAGCTGCCGTGGAATCCTGTCTCGCTCGGATTCGTGCGAACGTGAGCGAGTATTCCGAGGCTCACCCCGACATGCCTATCAGCTACGCGGTGGGCTATGCGCTTTCCAGTGATTATGATGAACCGCCCACGATGCGCGAGCTCTTTTCCCAAGCCGACAAAAACATGTACATCGACAAGAACCGCGTAAAGACAGCCGAGGCAGCTGGGCCGCAACGCGAGGAGCGGTAAGCCTGTAACAGAGGGCATAGAAAAGCCTCCGCAGCTCGTGTGGCTGCGGAGGCTTTATTCGTTGCGGTGCATTGTGTTTGGGTCGTTGAGATGAGTCGATTTGCCCCGAAAGAGGAGGGCATTGACCTTAGGGTCATGCCCGACGAATGAGCGGCAAATCGGCCATCTCGGCGAGCCGAACTACTCCAGCTCAAACGCTCCGGTATAGAGCTGGTAGTAATACCCGCGCTTGGCGATCAGCTCGTCGTGGTTGCCGCGCTCGATGATGCGGCCGTGGTCCAGACAGATGATCGCGTCGGAGTTGCGCACGGTGGACAGGCGGTGTGCGATGACAAACGTCGTGCGGCCTTCCATGAGCTTGTCCATGCCGGCCTGCACGATGGCCTCGGTGCGGGTATCGATGCTCGACGTGGCCTCGTCCAGGATCATCGCCGGCGGATCGGCGACGGCGGCGCGTGCGATCGAGATCAGCTGGCGCTGGCCCTGCGACAGCTGGGCGCCGTTGCCGGTGAGCATCGTGTCGTAGCCGTCGGGCAGGCGGGTGATAAAGTCGTCCGCGCCGGCGAGCTTTGCTGCCGCGATGCACTCCTCGTCGGTGGCATCCAGATTGCCGTAGCGGATGTTATCCATCACGGTGCCGGTGAACAGGTTTACGTCCTGCAGCACCACGCCCAGCGAGCGGCGCAGGTCTGCCTTGCGGATCTTGTTGACGTTGATGCCGTCGTAGCGAATCTTGCCGTCGGCGATGTCATAGAAGCGGTTGATGAGGTTGGTGATGGTCGTCTTACCGGCACCGGTGGCGCCGACAAACGCGACCTTCTGGCCCGGCTTGGCAAACACGGACACGCCGTGCAGCACCTCGTGGTCGGGCGTGTAGCCAAAGTCGACGTTGTCCATGACCAGGTCGCCGCGCAGCGGCACGTACTCGATCTCGCCGGTCGCGCGGTGCGGATGCTTCCATGCCCACATGCCGGTGTGGTGGTCGGCCTCCTCGAGCTGCCAGGTATCGGGGTTCACCTGCGCGTTGACGAGCGTCACATAGCCTTCGTCGGCTTCGGGCTTCTCGTCGATGAGTTCAAAGATGCGGTCGGCGCCGGCGAGGCCCATGACCACGGCGTTGATCTGCTGCGAGATTTGGCCGATCTGCCCGCAGAACTGCTTGGTCATGTTGAGGAACGGCACTACGACGGCGATGGACAGCGTCATGCCCGAGATGCTCAGGTTAGGCACGCCCAGCGCCAGGAAAATGCCGCCCGCCAGTGCGACCAGCACGTAGAGCAGGTTGCCCAGGTTCATAAGGATAGGCATGAGGATGTTGGCGTACATGTTGGCCTTCTGCGAGACCTCGAAGAGCTTTTCGTTGCGCTCGTCAAAATCGGCTTCGGCGGCAGACTCGTGGCAGAATGCCTTGACGACCTTCTGGCCGTTCATGACTTCCTCGATATGGCCCTCGACCACGCCGAGTTCGGTCTGCTGCGCAATGAAGAAGCGCGCGGAGTTGGAGCCGAGCAGCTTGGTCATAAAGGTCATAAAGGCGACGCCGGCAATGATGACCAGGCACATCCACACGCTGTAATACAGCATGATGAAGAACACGGTGACGATGACGATGATCGTCATGAGCAGGTTGGGCAGCGACTGGCTGATCATCTGACGCAGCGTGTCGATGTCGTTGGTGTAGTGGCTCATGATGTCGCCGCGCTGGTGCGTGTCGAAGTAGCGAATCGGCAGGTCCTGCATGCGGTTGAACATCTTCTCGCGCAGCTTCTCGAGCGAGCCCTGCGTAACGATGGCCATGGCGCGGTTCCAGAAGAGTGAGGACAGGATGCCGACGCCGTAGATGCAGGCGAGGGTGGTCACAAGCTTCAGAATTTTGGGCTGCGCGGTCGTCCAATCGCCCGACTGCCACGACTTGCTAATAATCTGCAGGGCGCTCTGAAGGAAGGTCGCGCCGATGGAGTTGATGATGGCGCAGAGCACCACGCCGACGACGACGAGGGGCAAAAGCACGGGGTAGAAGCCAAAGAGCGTCTTGATGAGGCGCGACATGGTGCCGCCCTTGCGGTTGAGCGCGCGCTCGGCGGTCGTTGCCTTACTCATGTGCCTCGCCTCCTTCCTGGGTCTGAGCTTGCGTTGCAGATGCCTCGGTGTCGGCCTCGACGGCCCCTTCGCCCTCGGCAGACATCTTGCTTTGCGAGGTAAAGGTCTCGCGGTAGATCTCGCTCGTCTTAAGCAGCTCATCGTGGTTGCCGATCTGCGCGATGCGGCCACCCTCCATGACGATGATGCGGTCTGCGTCCTGCACGGAGCTAATGCGCTGGGCGATGATGAGCTTGGTCGTGTTGGGCAGATAGCTTGCCAGCCCTGCGCGAATCTTGGCGTCGGTCTTGGTGTCGACGGCGCTCGTGGAGTCGTCCAGGATCAAGATCTTGGGGCGACGCAGCAGGGCACGCGCAATGCACAGGCGCTGCTTCTGACCGCCGGAAACATTGGAGCCGCCCTGTTCGATCCAGGTGTCATAGCCCTTGGGGAAGCCGTCGACAAACTCGTCGGCGCAGGCCAGATGCGCGGCCTCGCGGACCTCTTCGTCGGTGGCGTTCGGGTCGCCCCAACGCAGGTTCTCGGCAATGGTGCCGCTAAACAGCACGTTTTTCTGTAGCACCATGGCCACTTGGTGGCGCAGCGCGTCCAAGTCGTAGTCGCGTACATCCACGCCGCCCACGCGCACGGTACCCTCGGTGGCGTCGTACAGGCGGGCGATGAGGTTTACGAGCGTGGACTTGGCCGAGCCGGTGCCGCCGATGATGCCGATGGTCTCGCCGCTCTTAATGTGCAGGTCGATATCGTCGAGCGCCTGGCGCTTCGCATGCGCGGAATACTTAAAGCTCACGTGGTCAAAGTCGATGGAGCCATCGGCGACCTCGAGCACGGGCTCGGCGGGATCGGCGATCGTGGGCTCGGCGGCCAGCACCTCGGTGATGCGGTGCGCCGATTCGTCGGCCATGGTCACCATGACAAAGATCATCGATAGCTGCATCAGGCTCATGAGGATTTGGAAGCCATAGGTAAAGATCGAGGAGAGCTGGCCCACGTCGAACAGCGTGCCCTGGCTCGTGATGATGAGCTTGGAGCCCAGGTAGATGATGACGACAAACGCGCCGTTGACGCAGATGTTCATCATGGGGTTGTTAAAGGCAAGCAGCTTCTCGGCGCGGGTGAAGTCCATCTGGACGTCGCGCGCGGCGGTCGCGAACTTCTCCTTCTCAAAGTCTTCGCGCACGTAGCTCTTAACCACGCGCATGCCGGTGACGTTTTCCTCGACGGACTCGTTAAGGGCATCGTACTTGTGGAACACGCGCGAGAAGATGGGGCGCACCTTAAAGATGATAAAGAACAGTCCAAAGCCCAGCAGCGGAATGATGACCAGGTAGACCATGGCAACGCTGCCGCCCATGATAAATGCCATGGTAAAGGCGAAGATCAATACCAGCGGCGCGCGCACGGCGATGCGGATGATCATCATAAAGGCCTGCTGCACGTTGTTGATGTCGGTGGTCAGGCGCGTGACGAGCGAGGAGCTCGAGAACTCATCGATGTTGGCAAAGCTGAACGTCTGGATCTTGTAGAACAGGTCGTGACGCAGGTTCTTGGCGAAGCCGCAACTCGCATTGCTGCAGGTGACGCCGGCAGCGGCACCGAAAGCAAGCGACGTCAGCGCGATGAGCACCAAAAAGCCTGCGGTGGGAAGCATCTCGGCTACGGTGGCGCCGTCTTTGATGGCGTCGATCAGGTTGGCGGTGATAAATGGAATCAGCATCTCGCAGAGCACCTCGCCAAGTACGAGCAACGGCGTGGCAACGGTGACTTTCATATAGTCGCGGATGCTGCCCATGAGGGTTTTAATCATCCAGTTCCTCCCAAGTTTTGCGGATTTTCTCGAGCATCTCGGCGAGCTGTTCGCGCTCGTCGTGGGTGAGCGCGCTAAAGGCCTGTTCCCTAAAGCGGATGCGCGAGGCTTGGTCGATGCGGGCCTTCTCCCAGCCGATCTCGGTTAGGCGAATGGTGAGCTGCCGGCGATCTTTTGGATTGCGGCTGCGCTCGATGATGCCGGCGCACTCGAGCTTGGACAAGATTTCGGAAAGCGACCCCGGCTTGAGGTCGAAGTGCATGCCAAGTTCCTGCTGCGACATCTCGCCGTTTTCCTGCTTGGCGAGCAGGCAGACGATGGGCGCCTTGCCGGACACGCCACCGCCGTGAAAGTGCATGTAGTGGCCGCAAAAGCCTAGGCCGCTCAGGATGCGCTTGGCGAGCTTGTCTTCGCCGTTAACTGCTTCGGGCACGTCTGCCGGCTCCGAAGGATCGCCGCCGGGCTCATGCGGGCGAAGGTTAAGGGGTTCATCGCACATGAATTCGTATCGCTCCTTTCTTTAGTTAGGTAGTGGAATTGTTTTGTGCCTAACTAATCTAGGAGTGCTATACAGGAATGTCAAGGTACCAAAGTAGTTGTTGCGCGGTTTTACCAAACCTATTGGTCCCGCCGTTCTAACGAACGGCGGACCAGCCGACGCTGCGCGGGCCGCATTTGGACAATCTGACGTTCAACTTCAAGGGCGCGACCAGAAGGTCAGCGCCCTTTCGTTTCACGTCACCTTGCCTCAAATGCGACCCGCTCGCTGGCATTGCCAAAACATCGACGTTTACATGTTGGAATGATCCCTTGGGGACGGAGGAAAAGGGATCATTTTCCGAAACCTTTCCGCAACAATTTGCCCTCCACGGCGCCAGCGCCCGCCTGCCGTGCTCCCTGCGCTACACTTAGTCGCACTGTGGCGCTGCCGCGCCGCGCCCGAACCAAGGGGGACACTCATGAAGAACACTCAGCTGCTGCTGATTAACGATATGTGCGGCTACGGCAAGGTTGCGCTTTCCGCCATGCTGCCGGTGCTGTCGCACATGGGTTACCGTATCCACAATCTGCCGACGGCACTTGTGTCCGATACGCTCAACTACCCCAAGTTCTACATCCACGACACCACCGAGTACGTGCGTCAGAGTCTTGCCATCTGGGAAGAGCTCGGCTTTGAGTTCGACGCCATCTCGACCGGCTTTATCGTGACCGAGGAAGAGACGCGCATCATCTCGGACTTTTGCCACCGCCGTGCGCAAAAGGGCACCAAGGTGTTCGTCGATCCCATCATGGGTGACAACGGCAAGCTCTATGCGGGCGTGCCCGAGTCCACGATTGGCCTCATGAGGCACCTGCTCGAGTGCGCCGACTACGCGGTTCCCAACTACACCGAGGCGTGTCTGCTCACCGATACGCCTATCGCCGAGCAAATTACGCCCGATGAGGCCCGCGCCCTTGTGGACGCCGTGCGCGAGCTGGGTGCCAAGTCGGTGGTCATTACGAGCGCCGTAGTCAATGGCACGAACGCGGTTATCGGTTACGACCATGTGGCGGGGGAGTACTTTACGATTCCCTTTGAACTCATTCCGGTCTATTTCCCGGGCACGGGCGACACGTTCTCGGCGGTGCTCGTCGGTCGCGTTATGGCAGGTTGGAGTCTGCAGCGCGCGACGTCCGATGCCATGCGTGTGGTGGCTGAGCTTATCGAGCGCAATGCCGACCAAGAGGACAAGTCGGCCGGCCTTCCCATCGAGGCCTGCCTGGATGTGATCGACCATGAGTAGCGCCGACGAGGGCGCCAAGCCCGCGGGCGAAGGTAAGCCGCTCGGCGCGCCGCGTGGCAAGCGCCCGCGTATTCGCATTAGCTGCGTGGACCAGCTGGGTGCATGCCGCTGCCACCACGGTCACAGGCCGGGCGACGTCTTCGACTTTGACCGCGACCGCGGCAAGATGTGTGCCATGGCCTGCCATGTGGGCTTTCCCTATATCGATATCCTGCGCTATGGCGGAACCGTGCCCGGCAACGAGCCCGGCACGGCAAAGTTCTGCTGCCCCGAGGTCGATACGTTGAACGTTTGGCTCGCCGAGATCGTCGACGAGTAATCGAGCGTAGATTTTCTCCCGTCAAGATAATGAGCGTGGATAATCTCCCGTCTAGAGCGCGCTTGAACGCTCAAAGTGGGAGATTATCCACGCTCAATTTGCATGCGGGAGAAAATCCACGCTCGTTTTATGCCGATGGCGCGGCTCGTGTGTCTGCGCCGCCCGAACGTCTACAGCTGCTCGAGCATGGCCGTGCAGCCGGCGAGCACATCGCGGTACGTGGCATCAAAGTTGCCGGTGTACCAAGGGTCGGTGACGTCGCCGGGTCGATCGGTCCAATCGAGCAGGCGCGAAATCTTGCCGTCGGGGTCGCAACCGAAGATGCGGCGCAGACCGCGCGCGTTCTCGGCATCCATATAGACAATGTGATCCCAGTCGGCATACTCCGCGCGACGCACCTGGCGCGCGCGGTGCGGGACAACGGGAATTCCGACCTCGCGCAGCTTGGCAACGGTGCCATGATGCGGCGGATTGCCAATCTCCTCGGTCGAGGTCGCGGCAGAATCAATAACGAACTCCGCTTCGCGTCCGGCACGGCGCACCAGTTCGGTAAACACCGACTCAGCCATCGTCGAGCGACAGATATTCCCGTGGCAGATAAACAGTACGCGTTGCATGAACGGTTCCTTTCTGGGCGGTCGCGCGGGGCTTACAGACTGCCCTTGAGGCAGTTCGCTCCGATAAAGCCCGCTGCGTACAAGGGGAGATGGCACAGCTCGCGTCCGCCATCGATTTCACTGCGCGCAAAATTATTCTCAGACAAAATGTAGGCATACGGCGACCGGGCTTTGTCCATAAAAGACCCGAGGGTTCTCGCACGCACGTTGCGCGCGGACTTTACCTCGACGGGCACGATCTCCATGCGGTCGGTCTGGAGTAGAAAGTCGAGCTCGCCGTTTGTCTTCCAAGAAGACGGCGGCATCCAATAGTACGTCTGCAAGCCATTGCCCGAAAATGCCTGCATGACCGAGTTTTCCGCCAAGGCACCTCGAAAGTCAGAAGACAGCGCAATGGCGGAATCCTCTTTGAGGTCGAGCCAGAGCCGCGGGTTGATGCCGAGTTTGTAGAACATGAGGCCCGTATCGAGAAGATAGACCTTAAAGAAACTCCCGTCTTCGTCGTCGAAGGGGACGAGGGGAGGTTCGACGCCTTCGGTCAGGTTGTTGACCGATATGATTCCGGCGCCCTCGAGCCAGTCGAGTGGCTCGATGAGCTTGGCGCGCCGGCCTCCGCGTTCGACCTCGGAGTACTTGAATTTTTTTGTGGACGATCTCAGCAGTTGGGACGGAATGGAGCGCCAGACCTTGCGCGCTGCCACGCCGCTGATCCCGTTTTCGGGGTCGGTCATATCGGCGGTGTAGGTCTCGTCGATTTCGCGCTGCTCGACGCGCGCATCTTCGATGGATAGCGTCTTGCAATATGCGTTGACGGCGGCGGGCATGCCGCCCACGATCTGGTATCGATGAAACAGGTTGAGCGCTGCTTGGTGTGCGACGTAGGTCTCGAGCGTGCCGGCGTGGGTACGAATGGCATCCGCCATTTGCTCCTCACCGAGCGCCCAGAGAAACTCTTCGAACGACATGGGATGCATGATCTCTTGGCGGACGCCGCTGGGAAAAGGCAACTTGCGCTTGCGCATAGCGACGCCGAGCTGGCTGCCGGTCGCGCATATGCGCCAGCCCGAACCCGAGAAAAAGCGAAGCGAATTGAGCGCCCGTTCGCAGAGCTGCACCTCGTCAAACAGGATGAATGCGGTTTCCTTGCGAATGGGGGTGCGTTTATAGTCTGAGATTCGTGCCACGATGGTGTCGACGTCGTCGGTGGGGCAGTCGAACAGCGGGGCAATCAGCTCAAGATCGGTCTGAAAGTCGAGTTTGACAAACGCATCGCCGGCGATTCGTCTGCCGATTTCCTCGGCAGCATATGTTTTGCCTACACGTCGCGCACCACGGATAAGGAGGGGGCGCGAGGCGTCCTTTGTCGCCCATGATTCGATAACGGATTCGATTGATCTGCGCATGGGGCTGCCTTTCCAATTTCGTGTACTTCAAATACATAGTTTAGTATGATTTCGTGTACTTCAAATACACGAAATTATGGAAAAACGTGTATTTGAAGTACACGAAATTGAACCGCCGGAGCCTGCAAGCGGATGAGCGCTGCTCATGCCGGGTGGTTTCTACCAGGCGCTCGCCACTCTGGTCTGTACCTGCCCCGACTCGATCCCGCCCCTATGCCTGCATCGAAGATTGTGCTGCGTGGTGGCGCTCCCAGCGCGCCAGCTTGATCGTCACCAGCGTGAGTACCCAGGCCACGAGCGAGAACGCGGCGCCAACCGCGCCAACGTAGGAAATGCCAATGCCGCTTACCACGGCGCCGCCCACCGCGGTGCCAAACGAAATGCCGACATTAAACGCCATGGGTTCCACCGAACTCGCGAGCACCATCGATTTGGGATGGCGGCTGCGGGCCACGTCCATAAAGTGCGTGATGCACGAGACCGAGAACAGGTACATGAGCATCGCTAGGCTGAAGACAAAAACGAGCGCAAGGGGCATGGCGGCGCCTACGGCAAACAGCCCAAACAGAGCCGCGGCCTGGAGCACAAACGTCACGAGCAGCGCCTTCATGCCAAAACGCGCATCGATCCATCCGCCCAGGATGTTCGAGATCAGGCAGAACACGCCGTAGGCCATAAGTGTGGTGCTCGCCTGAACGGTGCCCATGCCCAGCACCTGCTCCAGATAGGGCGTCACGTAGCCGTAAAACACGTAGACCGACCCCACGCCAAACAAAAAGATGAGCATGCCGGTGATGATGCTCGGCTCGCGCAGAAGCCCCGCCTGCTCGCGGAAGGTGGCAGGCTCGTCGGTCTGCCCGGCGCGCGGCATAAACGCCACGAGCGCGGCGCAGATCAGAACGGCAAAGGCGAGCGTGCCGTACATGGCAACGTGCCAGTCGAGCGTATCGGCCACAAACTTGCCGATCGAGGTCACAAAGACCATCGCCACGGAAAACGCGCCGTACACCACCGAGATGGCGAGCGAGGTCTGCTGTGGGGACAGCAGCTCGGGGATATACGTCACGCCCACGGCGAGCAGTGCGCCCGAGACGGAGCCCAAGATGATGCGCGAGGCAAACAGCACTTGAAAGTTGGGCGCCAGCGCCATAACAAGATTGCCCAGTACAAAGACGATGCTGTAGCACACGAGCAACTGATAGCGGCGGAAGCGTCCCGTGCTGAGCGCAAGCGCCGGCGTTGCGATGGCGTAGACCAGCGCGAACACGCTGATGAGCTGGCCCGCGGTGGCAAGCGAGATGCCGAGTTCTGTCGCCAGGTCGCTCTCGATGCCGATAACCACGAACTCCGAGCAGCCGAGCGAGAATCCCAACAGCACGAGCAGCGCCAGGCAGAGCTTGGTGCGCGCGGGGGAGAGCGCGGCGGCGGTTGGCTTACTTTTAGGCGTGGTTGCGGCGGTCAAGGTTGTCACTCCAATGTCGCATGAATAAGCGGGATTCAATCCCTGCAATTCTAACAGAATGTGACAAAGAGACAGTCCCTTTGTCACATGGAGGGCTTGCCTGTATAGTCGCAATACAGGCGAAGATGGTCTCAGGTACATCGCGGGCGGCAGGAGATCCCATGGGTATGCACACGACAAAGGTTGCAGTGGGCGAGGGCAAGTTTGCGCTCGAGGCCCAGCTGACGGTGACGCCGCGAGGCATGGCGGTGTACGCCTGCTCGCCGGAGTTTGCGCACCTGGGCGCCACGGCGCAGGCCATTCCGCGCCCCGAGCCCGGCCGTACGGCAACGGTGAGCATCCTGGCCGTTCCGTGCCATCGAGACGAGATCCCGGCGCACGATATCGCGGCGGCGCTGGCCACGCGCTTTGGCGTGCCGGTAGTTGCAAGCACGGGTTTTCATGTTGAACAAGCGAGCGGTGACGACCTGCAGCGCGTGCTCGACACCACCAAGGAGCTCATCGCCGCGCTCGAGGAAGCCGCAGCCCGCATTCTGCGCGCCGGCTGGGATGAGGGCGGTGCGGGCGCCGAGGTCGTGGCGGTCGATGCTGCGACCGGCGAGGCGCTTGGCCCCGTCGACCGCATCGAGGCCCATGCTGGTGAGGGCATCCTGCATCAGGCATTTCTGACGCTTTTGGTCGAGGGCCGGGGCGAAGACGCGCGCCTGCTGCTCTGTCGCCGCAGTCCGCTCAAGCGCCTGTGGGGCGGGGTGCTGGCCGATAGCTGCGCCGGCCATCCGCTCCCCGGGGAAGACGTCGCGGCCGCCACGGCGCGCCGCATCAACGAAGAGCTCGGCATTACGCGCGAGCCCGATCAGCTCAAGCACCTCGGACACGTGGTGTACCGCGAGGACCACGGCGACGGTCGCTGCGAGTGCGAATGGTGCGAGGTCTACCTTGCCCATGTTGAGCCGGGCGAGCTGCATATCAACCAAGAGGAGATCTCGGAAGTGCGTCGCGTGGCTCCGTCCGAGCTCAAAGGCTACCTGCAGGGTCACCTCGAGCAGCTGGCCCCCTGGCTCCGCGAGGCCCTCGGCGACCCATTCATCCGCACGGCCCTCGCTATGTAAAAAAGACAGTCCCTTTGCCACATCCAAACCGTCACAACATTCGGCGAAAATCTCGAAAACGAGGAAAAGCGTCGAATGTTGTGACGGTTTTTGTCTAGGGAATCGCTTCTCATCCAAAAAATCCGCTTGACTGTATTGCCGCAACACAGCGCAACGTAAGGGGTGTCCGATAACGGGCGCCCCTTTTTAAGCGGCAACATGGCTGCGAATTCGGAGCGCCCCCAACAAGAAAGGTGGGGAGATGGAAGCGGAAAAGAAGGCGTTTAAGATCACCAAGCGCGAAATTGGCTTTGTGCTGGGTATCGTTGTCTTTTTGCTGGTGAAGTTTCTTCCTTTGGCGGAGCTGAGCTCGACGGTCGAGCTCACGGTCGGCGGTCAGACCTGTCTGGCACTGACGCTCGCCACGGTGGTGTTCTGGGCATGCGGCGTGGCACAGCCGGGCTTTGTGGGCCTGCTCTACTGCGCACTGCTCGTCCTGTTCAAGGTGTGCGTGGACGACACGGGCGCCGCGAGCATCTCGGCGACGGTCGCCTCCACGTTTAGCTCGTGGACCAAGGCCACCATGTGGCTCGTCATCGGCGCCTACCTCATCGCCAGCGCGGTCAAGGAGTCGGGCCTGGGCGAGCGCATCGCCTACGCGTTCATGCTCAAGTTCGTGCGCGATGCCAAGTCGCTCATCATCTCGATCTTCGCGCTCACCTTTGTGCTGTCGCTGCTGATCCCGCATCCGTTCCCCCGCGCCTTCCTCATCCTCGCCGTCGTCTCGGTCATCGCCGAGTCCGCCGGCTACGGTGACGACGACAAGGGCAAGCTCGGCTTCCTCGTGTTTGCCGCTGCCGCCCCGGGTTCCATGTTCTTCCTGACGGGCGACTCCACGCTTAACCCGCTCGTTGCGCAGTACAGTGCCGAGGCCGGCGGCATGAGCCCGTCCTTCGTCGACTGGTTCCTGTACATGAGCGTGCCTATGCTGGTTGCGCTGCTGTGCACCCTGTTCCTGGGCCTTTTCCTCTTTAAGCCCAGCAAGGAGCTCGTCTACGATCGCGAGCAGATCGTGGCCAAGCAGGCCGCGCTCGGCAAGCTCTCCGTCAAGGAGATCCGCACCATCGTGTGGCTTGTCATCGCCATCGCGCTGTGGCTCACCGTCTCGGGCGACTATATCGGCTGGGTCACCCTGGCCATTGGCGTTGCTCTCGCCATGCCCATCATCGGCGAAGTCCTCACTCCCGCCAGCTGGAACGCTGTCGACATCAAGTCCCTCATGTTCCTGACGGCCGCCATGGCCGTGGGCTCCGTGGGCGGTGCCACCGGCATGAACGCCTGGATCGCCGACGTCGTGCTCCCCAGCTCCGTGCCTGAGAACATCTTCCTGTTCGCCCTGCTCGTCGCCGCGCTTTCCATGATCATCCACATGTTCATGGGCTCGGTCATGGCCGTGCTCGGCGTGTGCGTGCCGGCATTTATCAGCTTTGCCGCCGGCTCCAGCGTGAGCCCACTCGCCGTGGCGCTCATCGTCTTCACGTCCATCAACATCCACTACATCCTGCCGTTCCATAACCTGCCGATCCTTATCGGCGAAGGCAAGGACGCCGGCGGCTACACCTCCAAAGAGGCTATGCGCATGGGCATCCCCCTCACCGCGGTCGTCTTTGTCGTCGTGCTGGTCGAGGCCGCCTGGTTCCACCTCTTTGGCCTGATGTAAGCGGTCGAGCGCCCCGGCTGTAAGCAGCCAAGCGCTTGAACTTCGAGTGGTCGAGCGCTCCATTTGTGAGCGCCGCGGCCCCATTACGTTACCCCGTCCGGCGGCACCCCGTCGCCGGACACTCTCCCGAAAGGAGTACGCCATGTCCACTACCGATGCTTCCCAGATCCACGACCTGCGTTCCGCGCTCGACTTTTTGCGTGAGATGCCGGGCCAGCTGCTCGAGACCGACACCCAGGTCGATCCCGATGCCGAGGTCTCGGGCGTCTACCGTCACGTCGGTGCTGGCGGCACCGTCATGCGCCCGACCAAAGAGGGTCCGGCGATGGTCTTCAACAACGTCAAGGGCTTTGACGACGCCAAGGTCTGCATCGGTATGCTTGCCAGCCGCAAGCGCGTTGCCGCCCTGCTCGACCTGGACGAGGAGCACCTGGGCCTCGAGATCGGCAAGCGCTTCGAGAACCTGATCGCCCCCGAGCAGATCGCCGAGGGCAAGCACGTCGACTGCCAGGAGGTCGTGTACAAGGCGACCGACGAGGGCTTTGACCTGCGCAAGATCGTTCCCGCTCCCACCAACACGCCCGTTGACGGCGGCCCCTACATCACCATGGGCCTCGCCTATGGCACGAGCCCCGATGGCACCCAGTCCGACGTAACCATCCACCGCTTCTCCTGCGTCGACAAGGACAAGCTCGCCATGTGGATCACCCCGGGCAGCCGTCACCTGGGTGCGTTCTTTGACGAGTACTGCCAGCGCGGCGAGGATATGCCCATCTCCATCTCCATCGGCCTGGACCCCGCCGTGTACATGTGCTGCGGCTTCGAGGCTCCCACCACGCCGCTCGGCTTCAACGAGCTGCAGATCGCCGGCGCCCTGCGCGGCCGCGCCGTCGAGCTTGCCGACTGCGTCACCGTTCCGCAGAAGTGCATTGCCAATGCCGAGTACGTGCTCGAGGGCTACCTCATGCACGACGAGACCATCAACGAGGATGTCAACGGCCACGGCTACGCCATGCCCGAGTTCCCCGGCTACACCGGTGGCGCCAAGGTCTGCCCGGTGATCAAGATCACCGCCGTCACCACGCGCGTCAACCCCATTATGGAGAGCTGCATCGGCCCTTCGCACGAGCACGTGTCCATGGCCGGTATCCCCACCGAGGCCTCCATCTACAAGATGGTCGAGACCGCTATCCCGGGCCGCCTGCTCAACGTTCACGCCGCTCCCTGCGGTGGCGGCAAGTTCGTTGCCATCATGCAGTTCAAGAAGTCGAGCAAAAATGACGAGGGCCGTCAGCGCAACGCCGCCATGCTCGCCTTCTCGGCGTTCTCCGAGCTCAAGCACGTCATCCTTGTCGACGAGGATGTCGACATCTTCGATATGAGCGACGTGATGTGGGCCATGACCACGCGCTTCCAGGCCGACGTGGACCTCATCACCATCCCCGGTTGCCACTGCCACGTGCTCGATCCGTCCAACGACCCCGCGTTCGATCCTTCGATCCGCGAGCACGGTATCGCCTGCAAGGCCATCTTCGACTGCACGGTTCCGTTTAACCTCAAGAAGAACTTCATCCGCTCGCAGTTCATGGAGATCGACAAGGACAAGTGGGCCGCCGAGCTCGCCTTCTAGTAAGTAGCCCTACCAAGTAGTTAAGGAGTTGTCATGCCTGAGTCTTCTGTTCGTCCCCGTCGCATTGTCGTTGGCGTGTCTGGCGCCAGCGGTGCGGCACTGGGCCTTGAATGCCTCAAATGCCTGCGCCAGGCCGGCGCTGAGTCGGCGCTTGTCGTCACGCGCGGGGGAGAGATCACCATCGAGCAGGAGCTCGGCATGACGCTCGACGAGTTTGCGTGCTATGCCGATGTGGTCTACGACAACAAGAACATTGGCGCTGCCATCGCAAGCGGCACCTATCCGGTCGACGGCATGATCGTGGCTCCCTGCTCCATGAAGACGCTCGCCGGCATCGCGAGCGGCTACAGCGAAAACCTGTTGCTGCGTGCGGCCGATGTGCAGATGAAAGAGCAGCGCCGCCTGGTGCTTATGGTGCGCGAGACGCCCTTCAGTGCGATCCATGTCGACAACATGGCACGCCTGGCGCGCGTGCCGGGTGTCATGCTCATGCCGCCCATGCTCACGTTTTACAACGGCCCCGCCACGCTCGATGAGGCGGTGCATCACATCGCCGCCAAGGCACTCGAGGCCGTCGGCGTGTCGTGCGCCAACTATAAGCGCTGGTCATAGGCATCTTTAGGGTAGGATACGAGTAGTGTTTGAGCCCGCTGCCCCTGTGGGCGGCGGGCTTTTCGTGTCAAAGGGTGTGTCGGGAGGACCTATGCAGACGGGTATGTATGCGATTAGCGAGATGGCGAGCTTGTTTAACGTTTCGCGCCAAACGCTCATCTACTACGACAAGATCGGTCTGTTTAAACCCGCCGTGGTTAACGAAAAAGGCTACCGTTTCTATTCGCCCACGCAGATCCCGCTCATGCGTCTGATCTGCATGCTGCGCGACTTGGGACTGGAACTCGATGAGATCGATCGCCTGACCTCGACGTTCGACATTGGAGAGATGACCGATCACCTGCGCTCGCGGGTGCAGGCGCTCGACGAGCAGATTGCCGGGCTCAAAGCCGAGCGCGCGAGCGTGCAGGAGCGGCTGAGTTTTTACGACGAGGCGGTCTATTGGCGCGAGCGCGAGGGCAAACCGGAGCTCAAGCAATTCGAGCGCCGCTACGTGGTCTTTGAGGAGTTCCCGAGCGATATCGAGCGTGGCCGCTCGATGCTGCACCCCACGCTCATGCGGGCGATTCTGCGCATGCGTGCGCTCACGGGCACACGCCCCATGCGCGGTTGGGGCGCCATGCTGCGTTGCGAGGCGCTGCATTCCGACGACCCCATCGCCGGTGCCGGTTCCTTTGCCGTGTTGCCGCGTGGTGCCGAGGAAATACTGCCGAGCGATCCTGCCGAGCTGGCGGAGATTGGCGTCGAGGTGCTGCCCGAGGGCACGTACCTGTGCATGAGTCGCTGGGGCATGCCGTACGAGCCCGAGGGTATCCGCGCCATCGTGGCCTGCATGGACAGGCACGCGCTCCAGCCCATCGGCAATGCTTTCGATTTTTGCTACCTGGACACCACGAGCTACGACGAGTCTCACCAAGAGGACTTCTGCTGTATCCAAATCCCCGTCGCCCTCAAATAACTTGCGGTGAAATAGTCCCTAAATAGCTCGAGTGGGCGTGCAAACAGGAACTATTCCACCGCAACTTCGATGCGACAAAGGAGCAGTCCCTTTATCGCATTCCGTGCGAGCTCCAGCGCCATCTGCGGGTATAAGGCTAACAAGTGTTTATTTGCGAGGCCTAAGGGGCGCCCCGTATGGATATCGATAACTTTGAATGGTGGTATAGCGAGGGCGAGGCTCCGGACGAGGAGTGGGACGAGCCCGCGTCGCGTGACGTGTCGAGCGACGAGGACGAGACCGGCAACGATGCCGCTGTCGAGCCTGATGCCGCCTCCGATGCCGCCGAGCCCCTGACCTTTGAGCAGGCTTGGGCCCAAGCCGAGGCCGATGAGGCTAAGGCCGATGCCACGGCCACACTCGGTGAGCCGGCGGACATGTCCATCTCGCCGGCAAAGATCCCGCAGCCGCGTCACACCATCGACCCCGACAGCACGGCATCCTTCAGCATTCTCGACGTGCCCGCGCAAGGCGCCCAGGCGCCTGCGCCCACACATCGCCCCGACTTGGCTCGTGAGGAAGACGCGGGCCGCCGTTCTCCGCTCGGCCCCATCCTCATCGCCTTCATGGCCGGCGTTATCGCCTGCTCGGCAATCGGTAGCGTTTGGAGCCATGTCGAGCAGCAGCGTCAAGACGCCGCCAAGGTCGAGATGTCTGTCGAGCAATCGCTCAGCCGCACGCGCTCGGTACATGTGTCGGTCGAGGTCAAGGACGGCGCGATGTGGGACACCGCGCGTGGCGACAGCCAAATGCTCATCCACATCGTGGGGCGTACGCTCAAAGGGCAGACGATTGACGAGTATCAATACGTCAATTCCGCTGGTGACGGCATCGAGCTCAAGCCCGGCGACTACGAGCTCACCGTCGACGAACCGCCCGTCGCCACCGACGGCACGCGCTTCCGCGCCTCAAAGCGCATGGTTCCCGTGAGCTTTAACTCGCAGGCGCCCGATACGGTCGATAGCACTCCGCAGGGCGGGTTTGACCTTTACGCTATTGCTCAATAACTGCGCCTGTCGCTCAACCCCGCCGCCAAGAGTGGGACAATAGCCCTCGACACTATTGTTTACTTTTGGAGGAAGTAGCATGTCTACCGTCACTACCATCAAGCGCGGCAGCCTCACCGCGGCCATCGATTCCATGGGCGCCCAGCTCACGAGCCTTGCCCTCAACGGCAACGAGTATCTGTGGCAGGGCGACCCCGCCTTTTGGGGCAAGCATGCGCCCATCCTGTTCCCCATTGTGGGCTCGCTGCGCAACAACACGGCGACGTCTGCGGCTGGCACCTGCGAGATGCCGCGCCACGGCCTCGCGCGCATCGTCGAGCACAAGCTGGTCGAGGTTTCGGAGGACGGCTCCTCGGTAACGTACGAGATCACCGACACGCTCGAGTCGCTCAAGGCCTTTCCGTTCCACTTTAAGCTCAACATGACCTATGCCCTGACTGGTGACGCCACACTTACCCAGACCTTTGCCGTCACCAATACCGGCGACGTGGACCTGCCGTTCTCGGTGGGCGGCCACCCCGCATTTAACGTACCTGCTCCCGGTGCCGAGGACGAGGCGTTCGAGGATTACGAGCTGGCATTTACCGAGGCTTGGACCAACGAGGCCCCCATCATCACGCCCGATGGCCTCATGACGTTCGAGGGTAGCTACAAGGCTCCCGATAACTCGGACGTGCTGCCCATCACGCACCGCAGCTTCGATAACGACGCCATCATGTTCACCGATACCCCGGGCTCCACGCTCACGCTGCGCGGCCGCAAGTCGGGCCACGGCGTCAAGATCGACTTTGAGGGCTTTAAGTACATCGGCGTGTGGTCTGCCGCCAACGACGCCCCGTTTGTGGCGCTCGAGCCTTGGACCGGTCACACCACCATGTCCACCGAGGACGACGTCTTTGAGCACAAGGTCAACACCATTACCTTGGCCCCCGGCGCTACCGATAAACGCAGCTTTAGCGTCACCTTGCTCTAGAGGTTCCGCCGCTCGGTCGATGCTGCGTGCCGTCCAGAGCGATAATTTGTCATTCAAAAGGCAAGGCATAGACCTTCTGGTCATGCCTTGTCTTTTTCATGCCACTTGTTCGCTCTGGACGTCGCTCGCCGGCATTGCCAAAACATCGACGTCCCCAATGACTACCATGTGTCTATTAATTTTTCGAGCTTGTGCTGCACTGCTGGTCGCTGGCGTATATCCTGTTAAGTCGTCAGCATACGATTCAACAGGGAAGGCAGATTATGCATTCTCCCCATCAGCGCGACGCGCATCCACAGCCGGTGTGCAGCCGTCGCATCTTCTTGGGTAGCGCTCTCGCTGCGAGCGCTTCCGTCGTCGCCGGCGCGCTCGCCGGCTGTCAGCGTCCGTCCACGCTCAAGGTGGTTCAGCCCACGACGGGCGGCGGTCGCGACGACCTGTCCGATTCCGTGATCGGCAAGGACAAGATCCGCATTGGCATGGAGGCGGCCTACGCCCCGTACAACTGGCAGGTTTCCGAAGCCAGTGAGTACACTATCCCCATCGACAACGTGCAGGGCGCCTATGCCGATGGCTACGACGTGCAGATCGCCAAGATCGTCTGCAAGGCCCTCGGTGGCGAGCCCGTTGCCGTCAAGCAGAGCTTCTCGGGCCTTATCGATTCGCTCAACAACGGCCAGATCGACCTCATCATCGCCGGCATGAGCGCCACGCCCGAGCGCGAGGAGTCGGTCGGCTTCTCCGACCCGTACTTTATTGGCTACTTTGGCCTGTTCGTAAAAGAGGGTTCCCCCTACCAAAACGCCACCAAGCTTAGCGACTTTAGCGGTGCCACGGTACTCGGCCAAAAGGACACCATGCTCGACACCGTCATCGACGAGATTCCGGGCGTTGTGCACAAGAACCCGGTCGACTCCGTCCCCACGGTGTTCTCGAATCTGCTGCAGGGCACGTGCGACGCCGTGACTTACAACACCGAGAACGAGAAGGGCTATATGGCCCAAAACCCGGGTATCGTCCCTATTCATTTTGCCGAGGGCGAGGGCTTTAAGCAGGAGGTCGCGGCAAACGTCGGCTGTCGCAAGGGCTCGGACAAACTGCTTAAACTCATCGACAAGACACTCAAGGGCATTAGCCAAGAGGAACGCGACCAAATGTGGGACGCGTGCCTCGACCGCCAGCCGGCATAGGGAGGCAGCATGAAAACCATCAATCGTCTGGCCTCCTTTATCAAGGCCGACCACCGTTATGTGTACCTGGGCACGAGTGTCATCGCGGCGCTTGGCCTGGCGTTTAGCCAGCGCAACCCCACGCCGCTGAGCTTCTTGGCGCCCACCGGTATCTTCCAGGATTGCCTTTGGGCAATCCTTTGGGCCTGGCTCGTCGTGTCGGCGGCGGCGCTCGTCACCAAACTCATGCACTGGAATGACTATCGCGAAACGTCGCCGTTCGCATCCGAGCGCTTCCGTCGTGGCGCACGCTTGGGCAGCTATGTCGTGGTTGCCATCGCGGCGATCTTCTTTATCGACCGCTGCGTCATGTCATTTATCGACCTGGTGCAGGTGAGCATTGTCTCGGACTCCAACCCCAGCGACTTTTTGTCGAGCCTGGTCTACATGACCTACAAGAGCGGCGACTTCTTCATTCGCGGCATCGAGATCACCATCGCACTTGCGACCTTCGGTACCGTCATCGCCTTTTTCCTGGCGCTGCTCTTTGTGTTCCTGCGTATTCAGACCTTCGATCGCGTGGACAACGACCTGGTGCGCTTCTTTAAGAGCATCGGCCGCGGCTTTGCGACTGTCTACTCCACCATCGTGCGCGGCACGCCCATGATGGTCCAGGGCCTGCTCATCTATTACGCGGGCTTCACCGTTTTGCGCGGCATGGGCTTCGAGACCGCCCAGGCCAACCAGATTTGGAGTACCTTCACCGCCGGTCTCGTCACCATCTCGCTCAACTCCACCGCCTACATGATGGAGGTCCTGCGCGGCGGTATCGAGTCCATCGATCCCGGCCAGGCCGAGGCGGCGCGCTCGCTGGGTCTGTCGCAGTGGCAGGCCATGCGCAAGGTCGTGTTCCCCCAGGGCATTAAAAACGCGATTCCGGCGCTCACCAACGAGCTCATCATCAACATCAAGGATTCGTCGGTGCTTTCGGTCATCGGCGTGTTCGACCTCATGTACGCCACCACCACCGTCGCCGGCGTGTACTACCGCCAGATGGAGGTCTACTGCGTGGCGCTCGTGGTCTACCTGATCCTGACGCTCGTGGCGAGCCGCCTGCTCGAAGCCTTTGGCAAAAAACTCGGCGCCGAGGCTCCGGCCACGCTGCCCAGCTCCAACTAGGCGCAAGACGAGGAGATTCATCATGGCAGATACCGTTACTACCGGCGCTGCGGCCGCGCAAACCAAAGAGCCGCTCATCCGCGTTGAGGGCCTGCGCAAGAGCTTCGGCTCGCTCGAGGTGCTCAAGGGCATCGACCTGTCCGTTAACCCCGGCGAGGTCGTCACCATTATCGGCGCCTCGGGCTCGGGCAAGTCGACCTTCCTGCGCTGTCTCAACCTGCTCGAGACCCCGGACGCGGGCCACATCTGGTTCCACGGCCAGGACCTTACGGCCGAGCGCTGCAATATCAATAAACTCCGCGAGGACATCGGCATGGTGTTCCAGGGCTTTAACCTGTTCAACAACATGGACGTGCTCGACAACTGCACGCTCGCGCCCGTCACGCTCAAAAAGATGAGCAAGGCCGAGGCCGAGAAGGTCGCGATGGAGCATCTGACCAGCGTGGGACTCGAAAAGTTCGCGCACGCCGCCGTGGGCCGTCTGTCCGGTGGTCAAAAACAGCGCGTGGCCATCGCTCGTGCCCTGTGCATGAATCCGCAGATCATGCTGTTCGACGAGCCGACCTCCGCGCTCGACCCCGAGATCGTGGGAGAGGTGCTCGAGGTCATGCGCAAGCTCGCGGCCGACGGCATGACCATGGTCGTCGTCACGCACGAGATGGCCTTTGCCCGAACCGTGTCCGACCGCGTGGTCTTTATGGACAAGGGCGTGGTGCTCGAGGACGCCGCGCCGGCCGAGCTCTTCGGCAACCCCAAACACCAGCGCACGCGCGAGTTCCTCTCTCGTTATCTGGAGGACAAATAACCGACCGCAAACGCTTATGTGGCAGGGCCGCTCCCGTGGGGCGGCCCTCGTCATCACAATCGAAAGGATGTCATGGCCGAGGTTTGGCGCTTCTTTGCGCATGAGGACGATTTTGCCGATATAGACGAGGCAGGCGCGTGCGAGCGCTTGGGCCGCGTTCTGTCGTTTCCGACCGTCTCGAGCATGGATGCCGAGGCGGTGGACTGGCAACCTTTCGACGACCTGCGCGCCTATATGCAGCAGGCCTGGCCGTACGTATTTGCGGCGGGCGAGGTCGAGCTTATCGACCATTCGCTATTGGTGACGCTTAGCGGTTCCGACCCTGACCTCAAGCCCATTATGCTCATGGGCCACATGGATGTGGTTCCCGTGGTGCCGGGTACCGAGGCCGACTGGACGCACGACCCCTTTAGCGGGCACGTGGACGACACCTACATCTGGGGCCGTGGAGCGATCGACATGAAGGACCAGGTCGCAGGCATTCTCGAGGCTGTCGAGTATGCGCTGGCGCACGGTTGGCAGCACGAGCGGACGCTGCTCCTGGCCTTTGGCCAGGACGAGGAGACGACGCAGTGCGGCGCAGGCGCCATCGGCCGTGCGCTCGAGGAGCGCGGTGTTGAGCTCGAGTTCCTGATCGACGAGGGCGACTACCGCATCGTTTCGGATGCCGAGTACAGCGCGGGCGAGGGTTGGCTCATGCACGCCGACCTGGCTGAGAAGGGCTATGCCGACATTGTGCTCAAGACAAAGAGCGTGGGCGGGCATTCCTCCAACCCCTACGGCGGCACGTCGCTCGAGGTGCTCAGCCGTGCCATCACCGCAATCTGCGATATCGAGTGGCCGACGCGCGTGACCGATTTGCTTGCCGCCCAGCTCGTCGAGCTGGGGCTCTACACGGCGGATGAAATTGCCGCCAACGGGGGCGCCATTGTCCGCGATTGCCTCGCCAGCAAGAAGCTCTATCCGCTGGTGACGACCACCTGCGCACCCACGCAGATCGAGGGTGGCAGCACCGGCGCCAACGTAATGCCGCAGGATATGTGGGCCAACATCAACTTCCGTATGCTCGAGGGCACGAGCGTGGCCGATGTCGTGGCCCGCTGCCGCGTCGCCGTTGCCGAGGCGGGGCTCGCCGACCGTGTCGAGGTCGAGCTCGGCCCCGGCAGCTCCGAACCCTCGCCGTCTCCGCGCATCGGCGGACCGGGACTCGAGGCGGTTCGCTCCATCGCCGCCCGCTATTTCCGTGATCCAAAGGGGACGGAGGAAAACGGATCATCCGAGCCGTTGGCGATTGTCCCCTCGACCGTGATCGGCGCGACCGACGCTGCCAACTACCAGCGCATTTGCTCCGAGTGCATTCGCTTCTCGGCCTTTGTGGTCGACGATGACGAGTGCGATCGCGGCGTCCACGGCACCAACGAGCGCATTACCCGCCGCGCCTACCTCCAGGGTGTCCGCTTCCTCGTCGCCCTGATCCATACGCTTTAGAATCCGACAAAGGGACTGTCCCTTTGTCGGATTCCGTGCGGGTTATATGCAGGTTTGCCTGCGCACGCTATCATATATGGGTTAGACCGCAACTATGTACCCCATACGCGAAGGGATGCGCATGTATCTGAAGATCGACATGCTCTAGCTGGACTTACCCCCGCAGCGGCGCCCCGCGCCCCATCAATTCTGCCGATTTTCGCCTTCACGCATATAAAGGAGTCCGTCATGCGCGACAAGCTCGAAAAGATCATCAAGGCCTACGAGGAGCTCGAGAAGAAGCTTTCCGACCCGGCCGTCGCCTCCGATATCAAGGAGTTCACGCGTCTCAACAAGGAGTACGCGCACCAGTCCGACCTCATTGCCGCCTCGCGCGAGTACATCGGCGCGCTCGATGACATCGAGGCTGCCAAGGAAATGCTGCACGATACCACCGATGCCGATGAGAAGGAGATGCTCCAGATGGACATCTCCGAAAACGAGGCCAAGCTTCCCCAGCTCGAGGAAGACATCAAGTACATGCTCATCCCGAGCGACCCCAACGACGACAAGAACACCATCGTCGAGATCCGCTCCGCCGCCGGTGGCGACGAGGCGGCCATCTTCGCCGGCGATCTGTACAAGATGTACCAGCGCTTTTGCGAGTCGCGCGGCTGGAAGACTACCGTGCTCGATTCCAGCCCCAGCGAGGCCGGTGGCTTTAAGTCCATCGAGTTCAAGGTCGAGGGCGACCGCGTCTACTCCGTCATGAAGTTCGAGTCCGGCGTGCACCGCGTCCAGCGCGTTCCCAAGACTGAGTCCCAGGGCCGCATTCAGACCTCCACGGCTACCGTCGCCGTACTTCCCGAGGCCGAGGAGATCGACGTCCAGATCAACCAGTCCGACCTGCGCATCGACACCTACTGCGCCTCCGGCCCTGGCGGTCAGTGCGTTAACACCACCTACTCCGCCGTGCGCATCACCCACCTGCCCACCAACACCGTGGTGCAGTCGCAGGAGCAGCGTTCCCAGATCCAGAACCGCGAGGTCTGCATGCAGATGCTGCGCGCCCGTCTGTACGAGATGGAACTCGAGAAGCAGCAGGCCGAGCTCGGTGCCGAGCGCCAGAGCCAGATTGGCCACGGCAACCGTTCCGAGAAGATCCGTACTTACAACCAGCCCCAGGACCGCGTGACCGATCACCGTATCGGCTTCAACTCCACCTACAACGGCGTCCTTCTGGGCGATCAGCTCGGCACCGTCATCGAGGCACTTGCCGCCGCCGAGCGAGCCGAGAAGCTGGCACAAGCAGTTTAGGTTACGCGGTTTTACCAAACCGCGTAACGGCTCGACGCTGCGCGCCGCCCAGAGCGACAATTTGTCATTCAAAAGGCGAGGCATGACCAGAAGGTCTATGCCTCGCCTTTTTCATGCCAACTTGTTCGCTCTGGACGTCGCTCGCTGTCCGTCCTCTACCTGCGGCGTTCTCTTGGGTAGTCATTGGGGACGTTCTTAAATGACTAGGTTGAGTAAATTGCTATTCGAGTTTATTTAATCTGCTTTGTTAGAAATTAAGCAATTTAACTGCTTAAAGCAATCAACGGCGTTTATCTGCTATCGATAATAATGCTCAAAAAATCGTCCGAGAAGTCGCAGTGCATTTTTTGATGCGTCGCACGTCAAGTGATTTGGCAAGTTCTTGGTTAGATATTGGTCAGTTTTGGGTCAACCTTGCCAAAAGCTTGACGGATGCAGATTTAGACGTCGGCGAATGAACGCTTCGATTGCAATCCAAGCAAAAATCTGGGCTGATTCTCGATAATCGCCTTCAATCGCCCCTTGCCAAGCGCTGGCCTCGCGTACAATCTGCTCCGACATTCGCGCGCCATCCGGCGCTTAAGAGGGGAGGGCCCCATGGCAAACGAGATTTGGACCATCAAGCGTTGTCTCGAGTGGACCAAGGAGTACCTGGCCGAGCGCGGCGAGGAGCACCCCCGTCTTTCTGCCGAGTGGCTGCTCTGCGCTGCCACGGGTTTGGCACGCATCGACTTATATATGCGCATGGACGAGACGCTTAACGCGGCTCAGCTCGAGACCATGCACGCGGCCGTTGTTCGTCGCGCTAAAGGTGAACCGCTGCAGTACATCACCGGCAGCACGCAGTTTCGCATGATCGACGTCACGTGCGCCCCCGGCGTGCTCATTCCGCGTCCCGAGACCGAGATGCTCGTCGAGGAAGTCCTCAATTATCTGGATGCCGAGGTGCTGAGCCCCGAGGCTGCTGCCCGTCAGCGTGTTGAGCTGCCTTGGAACGATGAGGTCGAGCAGGCTCGCAAGGCTGAGGCCGCGCTGGCAGACGAACGCGCGACCGCCGAGCGCCGTGCCGCCAACCTGACGGCCGCCGATGAGGCTGCGCTGGGTAGCGACGTGCTCGGCAGCCGTGCCTATGCCGAGGAGCTGGCCGACCGCGAGGCCGAGGAAGCCGCCGCGCAGGCAGCAGAAGCCGAAGTCGCGGAAGCCGCCGAGTCCGAGCTCGACGAATACGGCATCGCCATCGAGGGTGCCGACCAGGAGACGGCTTCAGCTCAGGATGCCGCTTCGCCTGCCCCAGCCGAGCCCCGCATCGCCCGCGTTCTCGAGGTCGGCTGCGGCACGGGCTGCATCTCGCTCTCCCTTGCCTGGGAGCGCCGCGGCCACGTTACCTGCACCGCCACCGATATCGAGCCGCGCGCTATCGATCTGGCCACCAAAAACCGCGACGCGCTCGGTCTCACATCCGATGAGGTCGCCTTTAGCCTCACCAACCTGGTGAGTTCCATTCCCCGCGAAGAGTGGGGCACCTTTGATGTGCTTGTCTCCAATCCGCCCTACATTCCGACCGACGTCATGCGCTCACTGCCGCACGAGGTCAAGGACTTTGAGCCCGACCTGGCGCTCGAGGGCGGCGCCGACGGCCTCGATATCTTCCGCCGCCTGCTCAATGCGGCGCCTTACATGCTGCGTGTCGGCGGCCTGTTTGCCTGTGAGCTCTACGAGGGTGCCCTCGATGCCGCGGCCGAGCTCTGTCGCCAGGCAGGCCTTTCGGACGTGCGTATCGTCCATGACCTCACCGATCGCCCCCGCATCGTCCGAGCCATCGTCACCGAGCCCAAACAGCGCCAGTAATATTTATTAACTGGTTAGCAAAAATTATAAAGTAGTTTATAATTAGGACGGCTGAAAGAGGTCGGCCCATGCAACCTCCTACCTTTCGGGAAATCATTGCCCTACTCAAGCACGATGGATTCGTGAAGGTCGCGCAGGTCGGTAGTCATGCTAAGTATGTTTCTGGTGACCGTGTTGTCACCGTGAACGGCTCTGGTGGTGATCGACCAAAGAAGGGCACGTGGGCAAGTATTCGTCGCCAAGCTGGATGGTAGTTGGAGGCAAAATGAGGCAGCGATTTACCTATGACTGCGTTCTCATAAAAGAAGACGACGGTTACTGCGCCAGTTTCCCGCAGATTCCCGGCGCCTTTGCCGATGGCGATACGCGCGAAGAAGCGATTGCCCATGCCACCGAGGCACTGATGGCGTTTTTGGCCGACGACCTCAACAACGGTTTGACTCCGGCAGGGTACGAACGCTCGGCCGAGGTCGTGGCCCTTTCAGTCGAAATCGACCACGAGGACGCTCGGGAAGCGGCGTGCCGAACATTTAAAGACGCAGCGCTGGACCTCAAAGTCTCCGCTCCGCGGATTACCGCGCTGGTCAAAGCCGGAAAGCTCGATGTTGAACTTGTCGACGGCCGTCGGATGATAACGATAGACAGCATCGAGCGCTACGCCGCCCAAGAACGTCACGCCGGCAGGCCAAAGCAGTTCGTCGCAGTCCAATAACCCCCTCACTTTCACCGACTACTAGAGCCGCTCACCAAACCAACATGCGCTCTGGGCAAATAGATTGAACGTTTCGTGCGAGAATGCCCCACAGTAAACAAACTTGCACCAGGGCGTAAGGGGCTGGCATACACATGCAGACGGTCTATCGGGTATACGAGGGAGCGCGCGAGCCGCATCGGCTTGCAGTCGAGCGCACGGCCGAGCTACTCGGTCGCGGTGGCCTGGCGCTTATTCCAACCGAGACGGTCTACGGTGTCGCCGTGGCAGTCAACGCCTTCTCGGATGCCGTTCCACAAGATACAAGTGAACCTCTGCCGTGGCCGCGCGATCCGCAGGCCACCGTCAACGGCGCCGCGGTCCCCGCACTCGGTACCGGCTATCGTCGTATCTTTACCCTCAAGCAGCGCGAGCTCACCCAAACGGTTGCCTGGCTGGTCGATGATGCCGAGGCGCTCGACCGCTATGGCGTGGATATCCCTCATGAGGCCCGCATGCTCGCCCGACGATGCTGGCCGGGTGCCCTGACTATCGTGGTTAAGGCTGCCCCCTGCGTGCCGACCTTTATGCGTGCCGCCGACGACACGGTGGCACTTCGCGCTTCGGCCTCGCCCGTGGTGCAAGCGCTCATCCGCGCCTGCGGCAGCCCTCTTGCCTGCACCAGCGCCAACACGCATGGAGCGCCCGCGCCGGCAAGTTTTGCCACGGTGGAGGAGCGCATCCTGGAGGGGGTCGATGTGGCCGTCGACGCCGGTGAGACCCCGTGTCGCGATGCCTCAACCATCGTGTCGTTTCAGCACGGCGAGCTCCAGATCCTGCGCCAAGGCGCGCTTCCCGCATCAGAGATCGAACGGGTCCTGTCCGACCCGATGCAATAGAAAGGTTTAAGCGATGTCGTTGAATCTAGGTAGCCTGGGTATGGAAGACGCCCCGTTTAGCTTTGGCGGTTCCTACATCATGGCGCTCGACTGCGGCACTACCTCGGTACTCGCGACCATCGTCGACGAGTACGGCTGCATCGTCGCCCAGGCGCGTCGTAGCGTCAAAACCAGCTTCCCGCGCCCCGGCTGGGTGGAGCAGGATCCCACGGAGGTGCTTGCCAGCCAGATCGGCGTGATGATGGAGGTTCAGTTTAAGAGCGGCATCCATTCTGACCGCATTGCCGCCATCGGTATCTCCAACCAGCGCGAGACCACGGTGGTGTGGGACCGCATAAGCGGCCAACCCATCTATAACGCCATCGTGTGGCAATGCCGTCGCACCGCACCTCTGATCGACGAGCTGGTCGAGCAGGGCGCAGAAGAGCTGGTGCGCTCCCGCACAGGACTCACGCTCGATCCGTATTTTTCGGCTTCCAAGGTGCAGTGGATCCTCGACAACGTCGACGGTGCGCGTGAGAGCGCGGCGGCGGGCGACCTCATGTTCGGCACCATCGACACCTGGCTCATCTACAACCTCACCGGCAGTCAGGTCTTTGCCACCGACTACACCAATGCCAGCCGCACGGCACTCTTTAATATCCATACGCTCGATTGGGACGACGACCTGCTGGCGCTCTTTGACGTTCCACGTTCCATGATGCCCGAGGTTCGTTGGAGCTCGGGCGACTACGGCCGCGTCGCGAGCGACATCATGACCAACATGCCGCCCATCATGGGCGTGGCGGGCGACCAGCAGGCGTCGCTGTTCGGCCACTGCTGCTTCCATCCCGGCCAGACCAAAAACACCTATGGCACGGGTTGCTTTATGCTCATGAACACCGGCGACGAGGTCGTCGAATCCAAGAACGGTCTGGTCTCCACGATCGGTATCGCCGCGGACGGCAAGATCAGCTATGCACTCGAGGGCTCCATCTTTGCTGCCGGTTCCACCATGAACTGGCTGCGCAACAACATGGGCATCATCTCGAGTGTGAGCGAGTCCGCGCAACTCGCCGCTTCGATCAACGACAATGAGGGCTGCTACTTCGTTCCCGCCTTTGCGGGTCTGGGCGCTCCCTGGTGGGACCCGCATGCTCGCGGTATCGTGTGCGGCCTGACCGGCGCCTCGAGTCGCGCGACCATTGTGCGTGCGGCCTGCGAGTCCATGGCCTACCAGAGTTATGACGTGCTACGCGCCATGGAGCAGGACGTGGGACTTTCGATTGAGCGCCTGTCCGTCGATGGCGGTGCCTCGCGCAACGAGTTCATCATGCAATTCCAGGCCGATCTGCTGGATATCCCCGTGCTGCAGTGCGAGACGGTGGAGACCACGGCGATCGGTGCCGCGTACTTGGCGGGCCTTGCCGTCGGCTATTGGGAGGACCTGGAGGAGCTGGAGCAAAACGCTCAGATCGTTAAGACCTTCCTTCCCCATATGTCCGCCGAGCGCCGTGAGAGCAATCTCGCTGGTTGGCGTGATGCCGTCAAGCGTTCGCTCAACACCGCTCAGTAGGGTTGCGACGAGCTGCTCGATACAACAAACCGTTAAACTTATGCACGGCGCGCGGCAACAACATCGCCATGCGCCTTGTCAGCAAGGCCATCTTCCGGCCGCAACGAAAGGGGCAATCAACCCATGACCGTCACCTACGATACGTCCCGTGTGACGCTTGTCGATCACCCGCTCGTCCAGCACAAGCTGTCGATTCTGCGCGACAAAAACACCGGCACCAACCAGTTCCGCCAGCTCGTGCGCGAACTCGCACTTTTTGACGGCTACGAGGCCATGCGCGACCTGCCCATGGAAGACGTCGAAGTCGAGACCCCCATCACTACTGCCACGTTCAAACAGCTCGCCGGCAAGAAACTCGCCATCGTGCCCATCCTGCGTGCGGGCCTTGGCATGGTCGACGGCATCCTCGACCTGGTGCCCTCCGCTCGCGTGGGCCACATCGGCATGGAGCGCGACGAGGTCACCCACGAGCCGCACGAGTATTACTGCAAGATGCCCAAGGATATCGACCAGCGCATCTGCCTGGTCGTCGACCCCATGCTCGCCACGGGCGGTTCGGCCGAGATGGCCATCAGCTACCTGCGCGAGCGCGGTGTCAAGGACATCCGCATGCTGTGCATCGTCGCCGCGCCTGAGGGCCTCAAGTCACTGACCGAAAAGGACCCCGACGTACATATTTATACGTGCGCCATCGACGACCATCTCAACGAGGCCGCCTACATCGTTCCCGGCCTGGGCGACGCCGGCGACCGCATCTACGGCACGCTGTAATCTCTGGGCCATACCGGCTAACGTCGAAAATACGAAGAAATGGTGCGCGCGGGCGAGCAAAAGACGTCCACGCGCGCTCTTGTTAACGGACGTTTTGCGCTGAGGGGTTCGAGAAAAACGTATTAGCGTACCTGCGGCATAAAGAAGGTCTTAAGAAAACGAACAGGTGCGTATTAACCGATGCTTTTTCGGTTGTACTTTAGCGATTGGCTCGTACAATAGTCACCAATGTTTGGCGGGAACTGTCCTGTGAGGCGTTAAAAAGGAAAGTGAGGACGCCAGTGTTTCAGATAGCCGATCTGCTCGCTATCGTTGCAGGCGCCATCGCGGGCGCAATTGCCTTCCTTCCCTTTGTCTTTACGCTCAAGCCGGTTCTTGACGATAAACAGAATGCGGACATGCTCAAGGGTATGGTGAGTCTCGCGGTCTCGGCAGTCGCCCTGCTCGTCTTTACCTTGGTTGTGTTTGTGTTGTTCGGAGAGGCATTTCGCATGTTCCTCCTGGGCGAGGCGATCGGCTTCGTGGCCTTTATGGCCGCCTGCGCGGTTCGCGTCGCCAAGGCGCTGCGAGATCCTCATGAGGTCGAAAGGTAAGTCGTGGAAATTTTTGAAAAGCTGCCTGATGAGATTAATCATCTGGTCAGCGAGTTCAGCTCCACCCCTGTCGTGGGCGATCTGAGCTGCGGCATCACGCAGTACTCGTTTTGGCTGATCGTCTCCACGATCGTGCTCCTGATCGTCCTGGCCGTGTTCAAGAAGAAGCAGACTTTGGTTCCCAAGGGCTTCTTCGTCAACGGTTTCGAGTACATCATCGAGTACGTCGAGAACGACATCGGCAAGGGCGTCGTGGGTGAGAACTGGAAGAAGCACTTCCCGTTCCTGTGCTCGCTTTTCCTGTTCATCCTGATCAACAACATGATCGGCCTGATCCCGGGAATGAAGCCCGGCACCGGCGCAATCGGCTCCACTGCCGCGCTCGCCATCTTCGCCTTCGTGTACTTCATCTACTACGGATGCAAGGCTCACGGCGTGATCGGCTACATCAAGAGCCTCGCCCCGCAGGGCGTGAGCTTCCCGATGAACGTGCTCGTGTGGGTCGTTGAGCTTTTCTCGACCTTCCTGCGCCTCATCACGCTCGCCGTCCGTCTGTTCTGCAACATGTTCGCAGGACACGTGGTCATGGGCTCGTTCGCCATCATGGCGAGCATGTTCATGCAGCCGCTGCTTCAGCAAGTTTCCGCGGCCCACGCCGTCGGCGCCCTGCCTTCGCTGGCCTGGCTTGCCATTCTCATCCTGATCTATGCGATCGAGCTTGTGGTCGGCGCCATCCAGGCTTACGTCTTCACGGTCCTTACCGCCGTGTATGTCTCCGAGGCAGAGGAGGTCGCGGAGGAGGAGTAGTCTTCCGTTCGCGCCTTAAAGGTAAGGCAATTCGTTAAACCGCCGGTGCCCGTACCCATGGAGCCCGGCAGTTATAAAAAGGTTATCCTGCGTGAAATAAGACACGCACGACAAAGGAGGAATCGTGGGAGTTATCGGTTACGGTCTCGGTGTTATCGGCGCTGGTCTTGCTATCGGCCTGTCTGCTCTGGGTGCTACGGGTGCTATGGCCCGTCAGCCTGAGGTCCAGGGCCGCGTGTTCACCGTCTTCATCATGGGCTCCGCCTTCGGCGAGGCTCTGGCTCTGATCGGCTTCGTTGTCGCGCTGATCGTTAAATAGCACGGAGCGTCAAGTATGAATCTTTCATCCCAGAAGAGCGCGATCGCACTCTCCGCGTCCGCGGCCGCGCTGCTCATGCCGGTTTCCGCGTTCGCCGAGGACGGCGCCGCCGGTGCGGACATCCTCATCCCTAAGATGGCGGAGTTCATCCCGGCGCTTATTGCCTTCCTGATCATCTGGATCGTGCTGGCCAAGGTTGCCCTGCCGGGCATCATGAAAACCATGGAGGAGCGCGGCAAGAAGATCGAGGAGAGCCTCGACGAGGCCGAGAAGACCAAGCAGGAGGCTATCGCCAAGCGCGCTGAGTCCGACTCGATCGTCACCGACGCCCGTCGTCAGGCTGCCGACATCGTTCTCGAGGCCCGTAAGGACGCCGAGTCCGAGCGCGCCCGTATCATCGAGGCTGCTCACAAGGAGGCTGAGGAGATCATCGCCAAGGCCCATACGACCGTCGAGGACGAGCGCAAGTCCATCTACGCCGGTGCCGCGAGCTCCATCGCCGACCTGTCCGTTGCCGTCGCCACCAAGATCGTGGGCGAGGCACTCGAGGACGATGCCGAGCAGAAGAAGCTCATCGAGCGCTACATCCAGGAAGCAGGTAGCCTGAATGCCGACTAGCCGCTATCAGGACAAGGTACTCGAGACCTACGCGCGCTCCCTTCTGGAAGCCGCTAAGGCCGAGAACCATGTGTTCGAGGACCTCGAGATGATCGAGCGCTTGGCTTCTGCCAGCCCCGAGATCATCGCCGTGCTCGACACCATGTCCAAGCGCGACCAGCTCGACCTTCTTCCCAAGGTGGCAGCTGCCTTTAAGTATGTTGCCGAGGAAGACGAGGATGTAGTGGGCGTGACCGTCACCACGGCGATCCCGCTCGACGACGAGCTGCGTCAAACCATCACTAAGAAATGCGAGCAGGACTTCGGCCGCAAGGTATTCCTTATCGAGCAGGTCGACCCGTCTATCGTGGGCGGCCTGGTGCTCGAGGCCCGCGGCGAGCGTCGTGACATTTCCGTCAAGACGCAGCTGCGCATCGCGCAGGAGACCCTCGCAAACTCTGCTAATTCGTACGGAGGTGAAGCCTAATGTCCGAAACCCTCAATGCCCAGGATATCGCCAAGAAACTGCAGGAGCAGCTCACGAGCCTCTCCGCGACGGTCGATACGCATGAGGTTTCAACGGTCGACGAGGTAGGCGACGGCATCGCGCGCGTCTCCGGCCTCAAGAGCGCCATGGCAGGCGAGCTTCTGGAGTTCAAGAGCTCCGATACCGGTGAGACCGTCTTCGGCCTTGCCCAGAACCTTGACCGTGACGAGGTCGGCGCCGTTCTGTTCGGTGCCGTCGACTCCATCAAGGAAGGCGACGAGTGCCGCACCACTGGCCGCGTTATGGATATCCCCGTGAGCCGTGCCATGCTCGGCCGCGTCGTCAATCCGCTCGGCCAGCCCATCGACGGCCTGGGCGACATCGTCGCTACGCACCGTCGCCCCATCGAGTTCAAGGCTCCCGGCGTCATCGATCGTACCCCGGTGTGCGAGCCGGTTCAGACCGGTCTGCTCGCTATCGACTCCATGGTGCCTATTGGCCGCGGTCAGCGTGAGCTCATCATCGGTGACCGTAAGACCGGTAAGACCGCCATCGCCATCGACGCTATCCTCAACCAGCGCGGCAAGGGCATGGTCTGCATCTATGTCGCCATCGGCCAGAAGGCCTCCACGGTTGCCAACATCCGCGAGACCCTCGCTCAGCACGGTGCGCTCGACTACACCATCATCGTTTCGGCCACCGCTGCCGATTCCGCCCCTATGCAGTACATCGCGCCTATGGCCGGTGCCGCTATCGGCGAGTTCTTTATGTACAACGGCGAGGACGGCAAGCCCGCCAGCGAGACCAACCCCGGCGGCCACGTGCTCGTCATCTACGATGACCTGTCCAAGCAGGCTGTGGCCTACCGTCAGATGTCGCTGACGCTGCATCGTCCGCCCGGACGCGAGGCCTATCCTGGCGACATCTTCTACCTGCACTCTCGTCTGCTCGAGCGTGCCGTCAAGATGTCCAAGAAGAACGGTTACGGCTCCATGACGGCACTGCCGATCATCGAGACCCAGGACGGCGACGTCTCGGCCTACATTCCGACCAACGTCATTTCCATTACCGATGGTCAGATCTACCTGCAGTCCGAGCTCTTCTTCCAGGGTCAGCGCCCGGCAGTCGACGTGGGTATCTCCGTGTCCCGCGTCGGTGGCGATGCGCAGACCAAGGCCATGAAGCAGGTCGCCGGCAACCTCCGTCTGGACCTCGCTTCCTATCAGGAGCTCGCTGGCTTTACGCAGTTCGGCTCCGATCTCGACGAGGCTACTCAGAAGCAGCTGACCCACGGTGCTCGCATGACCGAGCTCCTGAAGCAGCCGCGTTACAAGCCGTTTGAGGTTGGCGAGCAGATCGTTACGCTGTTCGCTGGCAACGAGGGCTTCCTGGATGACCTGGAGATCGCCGACGTGCTGCCTTTCCGTGCCGAGCTCATCGAGTACATGGACAATGGCTTTGGTTCGCTGCTCGACAAGGTTCGCGCCAAGAAGATCGATGATGACACCAAGGCTGAGCTCTTGCGCGTCATCGGCGACTTCAAGCAGCAGTTCATGGCCAAGCACCATTCGGATGTTTCTGGATCAGAGGAGAACTAAGCCCCATGGCCAACCTTCGCGACATTAAGAAGCGAATCTCCTCGGTTACCACGACCAAGCAGATCACGCGCACGATGGAGATGGTCTCTACGGCCAAGATTCGTCGTGCCCTCGATCGCTCCAAGCAGGCCGAGCCTTATAAGGAGGCGCTGACCGACGTCATGTTGACGGTCGCCGGCGACGCCTCCTGTTCGGGCACCGATCCCATGCTGCAGAAGCATGAGAGCGTCAAGCATGGCCTGATTGTCGTTATTGCCTCGGACCGCGGCCTTGCCGGCGGTTTCAATACGACGGTGGAGCGCACGGCCGAAAAGCTCGCCGCTTCTTGGGCGAACGACGGCATCGAATGCGAGATCATCGCGTGCGGGCGTAAGCCGGCCACGTATTTCCGTGACCGCGCAAACGTTGTCATGCACTTTGAGGGCAACTCCTCTGAGCCCGATTTCAATCAGGCCCGCATGATCTCCTCTCATATCTGCGATGCGTATCGTGCCGGTGAGCTTGACCGTGTCGAGCTTGTCTACCACCACGCCAAGAACCGCGTGGATCAGGAGCTTCGCGTCGAGCATCTGTTGCCGCTCGACCCCGAGATGATCGCTATGGCCCACGGTCCGCGTAAGAACGAGACCGACGCCCCTAAGCGCATCTCGTCCACGTTCGAGTTCGTGCCCTCTCCCGAGCATGTTCTCGGCAAGCTTGTGCCGTCTTATATCCTGACGGTCATCTACCAGGCCCTGATCGATTCGGCGGCTGCCGAGCAGGGTGCACGCCGCAAGGCCATGCACTCCGCGACGGAAAACGCCACCGCGATCATCTCGACCCTTACCCGCACGTATAGTCGCGTGCGCCAGGCTTCGATCACGACCGAGATTAACGAGATCGTCGGCGGAGCCTCAGCATTGGAGGAACAGTAATGGCTAATAACACCGTAAAGCTTGCGGTCGAGGAAGCCACCAAGAAGACGACTGCCGGTGATGGTCGCATCGTGCGAATCATCGGCCCTGTCGTCGACGTCAAGTTTGACGGCGCGGTGCCCCCGATCTACAACGCGCTAACGGTCGAGGCCGAGACCCCGATCGGTCATCTGAGCACGATCCTCGAGGTCGAGAGCCAGCTTCCGGGCGGCGTCGTCCGCACGGTCGCCATGTCCTCGACCGACGGCTTGCAGCGCGGCCTCATCGCCACCGATACCGGTGAGCCCATGAAGATGCCCGTTGGTCCCAAGACGCTCGGCCGCATTTGGAACGTCATGGGCAAGCCCGTCGACGGCAAGCCCATGCCCGAGGTGGAGGAGTTCTACCCCATCCACCATGCAGCGCCCCGTTTCGACGAGCTCACCACCAAGACCGAGATCTTCGAGACCGGCATCAAGGCCGTCGACCTGCTCGAGCCCTACATCCGCGGCGGCAAGACAGGTCTGTTCGGCGGCGCCGGCGTCGGCAAGACCGTTCTGATCCAGGAGCTCATCAACAACCTCGCCCAGGAGCACGGCGGCACCTCGGTGTTCACCGGCGTCGGCGAGCGTACCCGCGAGGGCACCGACCTGTTCCTCGAGATGAGCGAGTCTGGCGTTATCGACAAGACCTGCTTGGTCTATGGTCAGATGAACGAGCCGCCCGGAGCGCGTCTGCGCATCGGTCTGGCCGGCCTTACCACCGCTGAGTACTTCCGCGATCGCGGCCAGGACGTTCTGCTGTTCATCGACAACATCTTCCGCTTCTCCCAGGCAGGTTCCGAGGTTTCCGCACTGCTGGGCCGTATGCCGTCCGCCGTTGGTTACCAGCCCACGCTGGCAACCGAGATGGGCGACCTCCAGGAGCGCATTACCTCGACCAAGACGGGCTCCATTACCTCCGTCCAGGCTGTCTACGTCCCCGCAGACGACCTGACCGACCCGGCGCCTGCCACGACGTTTACGCACCTCGATGCCACCACGGTTCTTTCGCGTAGCATTTCGTCGCTCGGCCTGTTCCCGGCTATCGACCCGCTTGCGTCTTCCTCCGACGCTCTCGATCCCTCGATCGTCGGCGAGGAGCACTACCGTGTCGCCGTCAAGGTCCAGGAGCTCCTGCAGGAGTACTCCGACCTTCAGGACATCATCGCCATTCTGGGTATGGACGAGCTGTCCGAGGAGCAGCGCCTTACGGTCAACCGTGCCCGTAAGATTCAGCAGTTCCTCTCGCAGTCCTTCCACGTCGCCGAGAAGTTCACCGGCAACCCCGGTGTCTACGTCCGCGTCGAGGATACCGTCCGCTCTTTCGCCGAGATTGTCGACGGCAAGGCCGATGACCTGCCCGAGCAGGCTTTCCGCTATGCTTCCACGATTGAGGACGTGCGCGAACGCGCCCGCAAGATGGGGGAGAAGTAGGTTATGCGTATCCGCATCGTGTGCCCCGTGAGCTGCGCCTATGAGGGCGACGCTGCGTTTGTGTCGATTCCGTCCACGGATGGCGAGTTTGGCGTTCTGCCTGCTCACTCCAGCGAGATCTGCACGATCGACCGCGGTTACGTTCGCGTTTCCGATAAGGCCATGGGCACTGTCGACCACACGTTTGCCGTGGCCGGCGGCTATGCCCAGGTTGCGGACGATGTAGTGACCGTTCTCGCCGAGCGCGCTTGCGATTTGGCGACCGTCGATGCCGACAAGCTTAAAGCTGATATTCAAGGTTTTGAAGAGAAGCTGGGTAATTTGTCGGAGGATGATGCACGCCGCGCCTACCTCTATAATGAAATCGCATGGTGTAAGCTCAAGCTTGCCCAATAGTCAAACGATTTAGCGTTCGACCATTTGCGAACACATCATGCCCGGGATGGCCCAGCCACCCCGGGCATGCTTTTTGAAAGGGTAGACCTTGGATATTATCCGCGTTGAGGGTGGCCACGCCATCGGAGGCTCCGTGCCCGTCTCGGGTGCCAAGAACTCCGCGCTCAAACTCATGGCGGCAACGCTTCTGGCGCCGGGCAAGACGACGCTGCAGAACGTGCCCGATATTTCCGATGTCCACGTGATGGGCAAGGTGCTCAAGGGCATGGGCGCTACGATCGATGTTCTCGACGAGCATACGCTCGAGATTGATACCTCTCAGGTCGATTCTTGGGAGGCCCCCTACGAGCTCGTTGCCAAGATGCGTGCTTCTACAGCCGTGATGGGACCCCTGCTGGGCCGTTTCCATCGCGCCAAGATCGCCATGCCGGGCGGCTGCAACCTGGGTGCTCGCAAGATCGATATGCACATTCTGGGTCTCGAGGCCCTGGGCGTAGAGTTCGATACCGCCCACGGCTACATCAACGCTAATGCGCCCCAAGGTCTGCGCGGTACCACCGTCACGCTCGAGTTCGCCAGCGTCGGTGCGACCGAGAACCTCATTATGGCATCCGTGCGCGCGCAGGGTACCACGGTTATCGACAATGCCGCCCGCGAGCCCGAGATCGTCGATCTCGCCAACATGCTCAACGAGATGGGCGCCAAGATTGTCGGCGCGGGTACGCCCGTCGTGACCATCGAGGGCGTGGAAGAACTGCATCCTGTTACCCATCGCGTAGTGGGCGACCGCATCGAGGCCGGTACCTTTATCGTTGCCGGTGCGTTGATGGCCGACGATCGCGGTGTCGATGTCATGGGCTTTTGCCCCATTCACTTGGGCATGGTGCTCAAGAAGATGGAGCTCATGGGTATCGACTGCGAGCGTACCGACGACGGCGTCCATGTGAACCGTGCCGAGCGTATCAAGCCGGTCGATATCCAGACGCTTCCGTTCCCCGGTTTCCCGACCGACATGCAGGCGCAGATTATGGTACTCTCCGCCCTTGCCGATGGCAGTTCCGTTATTACCGAAAACATCTTCGAGAATCGCTTTATGTTTGCCTCTGAGCTGGTGCGCATGGGTGCCGACATTCGTATCGAGAGCCATCACGCCATGATTCATGGCGTCAAGGGCTTCTCGGGTGCACAGGTTACCTCGCCCGATCTGCGTGGCGGAGCGGCCCTCGTCGTAGCGGGCTTGATCGCCGACGGGACGACCGAGGTTTCGGCCATTCATCACATCAAGCGCGGCTACGAGCAGTTTGTCGAAAAGCTGCAGGCGCTCGGCGCGCATGTCGAGCATGCTACCGTCCCCGATCCCGTCATCTACTAATACAGGTTGCCTATGTTTAATAAAAAGCCCCTCGCGGATACCGCCACCCGAAGACCCTCAACTGGTGCGCAGGCCAAGATCTACAGTCGCGATAACGTGGCTCGCTATTCCGAGCGCGCTCGCCAACGTCGTCGTAGCCACACGATTCGTCACGTCGCGCTCATTGTCGTGCTTGGCGTGCTGCTGAGTGCCACTACCGCTGCCGGCCTGTGGTTTGCCACCATTATGGGCAAGCTCGGCGATTCTAATGTCATTACCGACAATCTGCGTCGGGTTCTGGTTGACACCGATGAGGCAAAGGATCCGTTCTACGTGCTGCTTCTTGGCACCGACGGCCGTCCGGGCGAGGATACGTATCGTGCCGACTCGATTATCCTGGCACGCATCGACCCCACGCAAAAGCAGGCGACGCTCATTTCCGTTCCGCGCGACACCAAGGTCGAGTACAAGGGCGAGACCATGAAGATCAACGCCTGCCATACCGTTGGCGGCGCCGAGGCCATGGTCGAGGCGGTCAACGAGCTGTGCGGTGTTCAGATTTCCCACTATGCCGAGGTCAGCTTCGACGGTATGCAGGCGCTGATTGATTCGGTTGGCGGTATCGACATTAACGCAACCGATGATGTTGACGACCCCGAGCACCTGGATATTAAGATTACCGCTGGTCAGCAGCATATGGACGGCGCCACCGCCCTTACCTATGCCCGCTGCCGCTACATCTATGCCGACGGCGACTACACGCGCATGCGCCACCAGCGTCAGGTGCTTGGCGCCCTTGCCAACCAGATTCTCAATAACTTCGATGCCACGAAGATCTTTGGCCTGGTTAATTCGCTGTCCGATATGCTCGTGACCGATATGAGCGTTCAGGATATCGTGGCTACGGTCAATGCCATGCGCGGTATGGATGTCGACGGCATCTACTCGGCCAACCTGCCCTCGTATGCCGACGACAGCACCATGATCGACGGTGTGAGCTACGTCTTTGTCTACGAGGACGAGCTCAAGGAAATGATGGAGCGTGTCGATGCCGGCAAGGATCCCAAGGGTCCCAACACCATGGGTCTTTCCGACGGTTCCAGCTCTACGATCGGCGACCTGAACAACAACACGTCTGACGACTACGCAAACGGTACCGCAACCTCATCGGTCAGCTCTGACGATTCCGATGACTCAAGCGATTCGAGCGATTCGGACTACTACGAAGAGCCCACCGGCGACGGCAACGGCTACGAAGCCAACTACTAAGTTACGCGGTTTTACCAAACCGCGTAACCGCTTGACGCTGCGCGGGCCGCATTTGGACAATCTGACGTTCAACTTCAAGGGCGCGACCAGAAGGTCAGCGCCCTTTCGTTTCACGTCACCTTGTCTCAAATGCGACCCGCTCGCTGCCCGTCCTCAACCTGCGACGTTAGTCATTGGGGACGTTCTTAAACGACTGGTCAAAGGGGACACTCTTGATGCACTTGGCACTTGGGGACGTTTCTTATGTGCCGGCAGTTTGGGACACTCCTTGCGTTAAGAGGCTGGCGTGCGTCAACCTGTTCTCGTTGCAGCAAAAAAATCGCCCCGTTCTCGGTTGAGGACGGGGCGATTCGTCTTTTGGGCTTATGCAGCCAGGCTTATGCAAAGCGGGCGACGAGCTCCTGCAGGACGTCGGTCATCTTGACGAGCGAACTGACCGGGACGAACTCGTTGACGCCGTGGTAGCAATAGCCGCCGGTGGAAAGGTTGGGGCAGGGCAGACCGCGGAACGACAGCTGGGCGCCGTCGGTGCCGCCGCGAATCGGCAGCACTTGGGGCTCAACGCCGCAGGCAAGGTAGGCTTCCTTGGCAACATCAATAAGCTCGGGATAGTCACGAACGATCTCGGCCATATTTCGATACTGCTGCTTAATCTCGACTGTCACGCGCTCCTCACCCAGACGCTGGTTGAGCATCGAGGCGGCGGAATCAATAAGGTCGAGTTTCTGCTGGAACTTGGCGGCGTCATGGTCGCGGATGATATAGCGCGCTGTGGCGTGATCGACGGTCGCAGATACACCCTCAAGGTGATAAAAGCCCTCGTAGCCTTCCGTATACTCCGGGCGCTGCACGTAGGGGAGCAACGCGTTGAAGTCGCAGAACAGATTGCCTGCGTTGACCATACGGCCCTTAGCGTCGCCCGGGTGGATGGACTGGCCCTCAAAGCGGACGGTCGCCTCGGCGGCGTTAAAGCACTCCCACTCCAGCTCGCCGATGGGGCCGCCGTCGACCGTGTAGGCGTACTTGCAGCCAAAGGTATCGATATCCAACAGCTCGGCTCCGTGGCCGATTTCCTCGTCAGGGCAGAAGCAAATGCCGAGTGCAGGATGGGGCAGAGAAGGGTCCTGAGCGATACGCGCGACAAGCGACATGATCTCGGCGACGCCTGCCTTGTCGTCCGCGCCCAGCAGCGTGGTGCCATCGCTGCAGACCAGGTCCTCACCCGCGAGGTCATTCAGGGCGGGAAGCTTGGCGGTGCTCATGGCAACGGGCTTACCGTCAACCGTGCCGCAGACCAGGTCGCCGCCTTCGTGGTGTACGATGTGCGGCTTCACGCCGGCGCCCGGTGCAACTTCGGTGGTGTCGAGATGGGCGATCAGGCCCAGGGCGGGCTTATCCTCAGCGCCCGCACTTGCGGGGATATGCGCGCAGACATAGGCGTGCTCGGTCACGTGGGCATCTTCCGCACCAAGCTCGCGCAGCTCTTCAGCCAGCACGTTGGCAAGGTCAAACTGAACGGCGCTCGAGGGTACCTGGTCGCAGTTTGCATCCTCGGACTGCGTGTTGATCTGGACGTAGCGCAAAAAGCGCTCGAGGACATCGGGGTTCGTGGTGGTGTTTTCCATAAAGACCGCTCCAATCTTGGTCGTCGTGTGCAACAAGAACTCTAGCACGGTATGCCACGGCATACCGCGACGCTTGGATGGGGTAGAATCAGCCATTGAATGCAGAAGGGACGGAAGATCATGGATACGACAAATAGCTCGCGCGAACTACATCTGACGGTGGCGAACGAAGACTACTTGGAGTGCATGGTTCGCATTGAAAGCGAAGAGGGGGAAACCAACGGCGTTCGATCGGTCGACATCGCGCAGCGCCTTGGCGTCTCCAAGGCATCGGTCAATAAAGCGGTTTCGGCGCTCAAGGCATCCGAACTTGTCGAGCAATCGCACTACGGCAAGGTAGTCCTGACCGATCGCGGCCGCGAGGTTGGTACGACTATCTGGTACCGTCATCGCCTCATCCGCACGTTTTTGGTTCAGGAGCTCGGTGTCGAATTTGAGCGAGCCGATTCCGAGGCCTGCATGATGGAGCATGCGCTTTCCGAGGACACGATGAACCGCTGGCTCGCCTATCTCGAAAAGCAGGGAATCAGCGTCGAGGAATAGCGGGATATATATGGATACGAGTTATTACAACCGCTTTGGTGCCGAGGAACTTGCGCGCCGCTTGTCGAGCGAGACCTTGTTGGCGCAGGGCCCCATGGGCAGTGTTCTGTTGAGTGAGTACGATGCCGCCGACATTCCACCGGCGTTTTGGAATCTGGCAGAGCCGCAGACCGTTTCTCGTATCCATCGCTTGTATGTCGCTGCCGGCGCGCAGGTGCTCATTACCAACACCTTTCAGGCATCGAGCTATGCCCTCAAGCACGACCAGATTGCGCCGTCCGTGGCGGAGGTCAATCGCGGGGCCGTCGACGATGCCCGCCAGGCGCACCCTCAGCTGCTGCTAGGCTCGATGGGCCCGATCGGTATTGAGTGGTTTGCCGAGGACTCTGCCGAGTATCGTGAAATCCGAGGCATTGCGCGCGAACAGGCGCACGCCTTGCTCAATGCCGGCGTTGACGGTCTGCTGATCGAGACGGTGACGTCTATCCGTAATTTGCAGCCCATGCTTGCCGGCGCCCGAGATGCCGCCGACGGCATGCCTGTTCTGGTGAGTTTTGTCGTTGACGATAAAGGCGACCTGTTGGGCGATGGCCTCAACATCGAGGCGGCCGTTTTGTACGCCGAAAAACACGGCGCAAACTCGGTTGGTGTTAATTGCTGTTCGCTTGCGGCCGCGAACGCGGCGGTGCCCAGGATGGTTGCATCGGCGACTACTCCCGTCACGGTGCGTCCCAACGTAGGCGATCCGGTCCAGACTCAGGATGGCCCCGTATGGCACGAGAACCCCGAAGCTTTCGCGCGCGCATGCATCGAGTGGAGACATGCCGGTGCCGCAATGGTGGGCAGTTGCTGTGGAACCACGGCAATCACTACGGCCGCGATGGCCGAGGCGCTCGATATATAAAGGGCAAAACCGCTCCATACGGGGCGGTTTTTTTATTTCAAGACTTTAGTCCGCTGGCCGCGCAGCGGCCAGCTTTAAACCACCCGCTACGCGGGTGGAGACAAACGGCTTTACAAAGCCACCCCTCCGACCGATATTGACGATTGTTCAGGCCGTCAAGAATTCGAGTCGAAGGGGTGGTCGCCATGGCCCAGAAGGCCTACAGCCTTTCCCACACGAAGTGGATGTGCAAGTACCACATCGTGTTCACGCCGAAGTATAGGCGCAAAGTGATCTACAACCAAATCAGGAGCGACATAGGGGAGATCCTCAGGAAGCTGTGCGAGTACAAGGGGATCGAGATAATCGAGGGGCACCTGATGCCCGACCACGTGCACGTGCTGCTGGCGATCCCGCCGAAGTACAGCGTCGCGAGCGTCATGGGCTACCTGAAGGGGAAGAGCTCGCTGATGATATTCGACAGGCACGCCAACCTCAAGTACAAGTTCGGCAACAGGAAGTTCTGGGCGGAGGGCTACTACGTGTCCACCGTCGGCCTGAACGAGGCGACGATCGCCAAGTACATCAGGGAGCAGGAGTCCCACGACATCGCGCTGGACAAGCTGAGCGTGAAGGAGTACGAGGACCCCTTCAAGAGGGGGTGATGCTGCCGGTTCGACCGGCGCGCCACGGGTCAAGATGCACTAGGCCTGGACGAAGTCCGGGCCCGCGCCTTTAGACGCGAGCCCGGGGCCCGTGGGTTATACCCTAAGAGCAAACCACCCTTTTTAAGGGTGGTTCTGATTGCTTGCATGTCCTCGGCAGCATTTGCCCAAATGGTGAATGCTGGTGCCGGCAGGTTGCCGAGTGCATGTTGCGGGTATACCCCATGCGTACCATGATCCAAACACTGTGAGGTGTCTGCGCGTGTGCGCGATAATTCATTTTGGAACTGACGGTTGGCGCGCTCGCGTCGATGAGGACTTCACTGCCGATAACGTTGCCCGTATCGCCGATGCCGTCGGCGAGTTATGGCAAAAGACCAATCCGGGCAAAACGGTATATATAGGGTTCGACACCCGGCCCCTGGCGCGCGAGTTCGCTGAGCTTGCGGCGGGCGTGCTAGCAGCGCACGGGCTAGACGCCGTGCTCGCTTCGCGACCTGTCCCGACCCCTGCCCTTACGTGGGCGGCGGCTTATGACGGTGAAGCGTGCGGCGCGCTCATGGTGACGGGGTCCCATCATCCGCAGGGCTATCTGTGCCTCAAGATTCGCATGGGTGACGGCTCGACCGCCAACCAGGATGTCATCGAAGAGCTCGAAGAGACTATGGCTCCCGAGCCAATGGGGATCGAGGGGCAATATCGCACCGCGGATATCATTCCTGACTATATGCAGGCGGTGGCATCGTTTGTCGATGCCGAAGCCATCCGCGCCGCGCACTTGCGCGTGGTTGTCGATCCCATGGGCGGCGCAGCCCAGGGCTATCTAGCCGACTTGCTGCGCGAGCTTGGCGTTGAGGTGCACGAGATTCACGCCGGGCAGGCGTCTGACCAAGAAGATATCTGCCCCGACCCCGTTGAACCGTGGGTGGACGCTTGCGAGCGCACGGTTATCGAGGACGGAGCTTGCGCTGGCCTGGTGACCGACGGCGACGCCGACCGTATCGGCGCGGTTGACGAGCGCGGCAGATATATACATCCGCATCAGATCATGGCGCTCGTTTTGGGCGACTTGGTTCAATTTCGTAATTTGGAGGGGCGCGTCGTCGTCAATCTTTCATGCTCGACGCTCGTGCGTCGCATTGCCGAGGCGCTTGGCTGCCGCGTGACCGTCAAACCAGTCGGTTTCAAATATATAGCGGCGGAGATGAAGAAGGGCGGCGTCCTCATGGGCGGCGAAGAAGCCGGTGGTATCGGCATCGCCGCGCATATGCCCGAGCGCGATGGAATCCTCGCCTGTCTGATTCTGTGTGAGCTTATGGCAAAGACGGACGCGCCTTTGGGCGTTCTGGTCGACCAACTCGAGGACAGTTTTGGTAAGACGAGTTACGGTCGACGCGATTTGCGCCTTGAGGCCGAAGATGCCGAAACGTTACGAACCCTGCTGCCGGGCGTAAACCCCAAGTCGATTTGTGGCAAGGTGCCGCAAAACGTTAGTCATATGGACGGCTTGCGTCTGTCATTCGAGGATGACACGTGGCTGCTGGTCCGTCCTAGCGGGACCGAACCAGTGGTGCGCGTCTACGCCGAGGGGTTCTCGGTGGAAGAACGTGACGAGTTGCTCGATGCTGGCTGTGCTTTAGCTAGGGGAACGTATCCGCTTTAACCATGAGGCTGCCTTATATAAAGAGATGCTCGGCGAGCGGTAGTTAACGGCTGGCAAACGTTAGTCGGATCAGAAGATGTGTAGGAAATGTGTACGCCCAGATTCCCGCCCGCGGGGCCCCTCCGGTCTGGCAATATATCTCCTTGCCGCGCGGCCCGGTGCAACCGGGAACCAGCGCAGGCGTGCACCTTGAGAACCGGATACTGCGAGGATGGACACTCACTTCAGTGTCGCATCCGGGCAGACATCGAACCATTTGAAATGGTCTAACTTGGATTTGTTTTTCGCAAGGCCGCCGAGAGGCGGCCCCGAGAAATTCCTTTTCCTATACTAGAACCATATGAATCGAACGGAACCGATCAGCTAATAGTTGTGAGGACCGGACGGGCTCGAAGCCCATTTATTTTGGACGGAGAGTTCGATCCTGGCTCAGGATGAACGCTGGCGGCGCGCCTAACACATGCAAGTCGAACGGCACCCCTCTCCGGAGGGAAGCGAGTGGCGAACGGCTGAGTAACACGTGGAGAACCTGCCCCCTCCCCCGGGATAGCCGCCCGAAAGGACGGGTAATACCGGATACCCCGGGGTGCCGCATGGCACCCCGGCTAAAGCCCCGACGGGAGGGGATGGCTCCGCGGCCCATCAGGTAGACGGCGGGGTGACGGCCCACCGTGCCGACAACGGGTAGCCGGGTTGAGAGACCGACCGGCCAGATTGGGACTGAGACACGGCCCAGACTCCTACGGGAGGCAGCAGTGGGGAATCTTGCGCAATGGGGGGAACCCTGACGCAGCGACGCCGCGTGCGGGACGGAGGCCTTCGGGTCGTAAACCGCTTTCAGCAGGGAAGAGTCAAGACTGTACCTGCAGAAGAAGCCCCGGCTAACTACGTGCCAGCAGCCGCGGTAATACGTAGGGGGCGAGCGTTATCCGGATTCATTGGGCGTAAAGCGCGCGTAGGCGGCCCGGCAGGCCGGGGGTCGAAGCGGGGGGCTCAACCCCCCGAAGCCCCCGGAACCTCCGCGGCTTGGGTCCGGTAGGGGAGGGTGGAACACCCGGTGTAGCGGTGGAATGCGCAGATATCGGGTGGAACACCGGTGGCGAAGGCGGCCCTCTGGGCCGAGACCGACGCTGAGGCGCGAAAGCTGGGGGAGCGAACAGGATTAGATACCCTGGTAGTCCCAGCCGTAAACGATGGACGCTAGGTGTGGGGGGACGATCCCCCCGTGCCGCAGCCAACGCATTAAGCGTCCCGCCTGGGGAGTACGGCCGCAAGGCTAAAACTCAAAGGAATTGACGGGGGCCCGCACAAGCAGCGGAGCATGTGGCTTAATTCGAAGCAACGCGAAGAACCTTACCAGGGCTTGACATATGGGTGAAGCGGGGGAGACCCCGTGGCCGAGAGGAGCCCATACAGGTGGTGCATGGCTGTCGTCAGCTCGTGTCGTGAGATGTTGGGTTAAGTCCCGCAACGAGCGCAACCCCCGCCGCGTGTTGCCATCGGGTGATGCCGGGAACCCACGCGGGACCGCCGCCGTCAAGGCGGAGGAGGGCGGGGACGACGTCAAGTCATCATGCCCCTTATGCCCTGGGCTGCACACGTGCTACAATGGCCGGTACAGAGGGATGCCACCCCGCGAGGGGGAGCGGATCCCGGAAAGCCGGCCCCAGTTCGGATTGGGGGCTGCAACCCGCCCCCATGAAGTCGGAGTTGCTAGTAATCGCGGATCAGCATGCCGCGGTGAATGCGTTCCCGGGCCTTGTACACACCGCCCGTCACACCACCCGAGTCGTCTGCACCCGAAGTCGCCGGCCCAACCGCAAGGGGGGAGGCGCCGAAGGTGTGGAGGGTGAGGGGGGTGAAGTCGTAACAAGGTAGCCGTACCGGAAGGTGCGGCTGGATCACCTCCTTTCTAGGGAGATAAATCTTCTAGAGAGACAAACTTTAACTCGAATAGAGGGCAGGAGCCCGTCCGGTAGATGTCCGCCACGGATACGTCCCCGCAGCACCCGGTCCCCGGGGTCGCACCCGCGTACCTTGAGAGCCGCATAGCGATAGGAGAGAGATGGAAGAGTATCCTCTTCCAGACTCGATTCTTTTCTGCGATTTAAAGACAGAATGATAGCAATCATTCATCCGATCCAAACAAGAAGAATTCACTTATATATGAGTGAGGAGCATCTGATCGCGAGCACAGTCAACTACTGTGCCGCGGTATGAGATACCCGAATTGCGACATACGAGCGCTATTCATGATATCGATTAATTAACTTAATTAGCGACACGTGGATATCCCGCGGGCCCGATGCGGTCCCGCAAGATACCACGGGCGCACGGCGGATGCCTTGGCACAGGGAGCCGATGAAGGACGCGGCAAGCTGCGATAATCCCCGGCGAGGAGCACACATCCTTCGACCCGGGGGTCTCCGAATGGGCGAACCCATGCACAGCAGTGTGCATATCCCCACCCCGAACACATAGGGGCGGGGAGGACAACCCGGGGAACTGAAACATCTAAGTACCCGGAGGAGAGGAAATCAATCTCGAGACTCCCCGAGTAGCGGCGAGCGAAAGGGGACCGATGGCCAAACCGTCGAGCGGGCATACCCGGCAGGGGTTCCGCCGACGGGGTTGCAGGGCCGCGCATCCGGGGGCTGCCGCCCCCGGGCGCAGGTCCGGCTGGGGAGCGGAACGGCATGGGAGGGCCGGCCGCAGCGGGTGACAGCCCCGTACGCGAACCCAGACCGGACGGCGCGACGCGGTCCCTGAGTAGGGCCGGGCACGTGAAACCCGGTCCGAACCTGGGTGGACCACCATCCAAGCCTGAGTACTACCCTGTGACCGATAGCGCACCAGTACCGTGAGGGAAAGGTGAAAAGCACCCCGGGAGGGGAGTGAAACAGTACCTGAAACCGTGCGCCCACGAGCAGTCGGAGCACCTTTATGGTGTGACGGCGTGCCTTTTGTAGAATGAGCCAGCGAGTCGCTGGCGCGGGGCGAGGTTAACCGAAAGGGAGCCGAAGCGAAAGCGAGCCTTAACAGGGCGACTTGAGTCCCGCGCCGCGGACGCGAAGCCGGGTGAGCTATCCGTGGGCAGGCTGAAGCGGGGGTAAGACCCCGTGGAGGGCCGAACGCACGTCGGTTGAAAACGGCGGCGATGACCTGCGGATAGGGGTGAAAGGCCAATCAAACCCGGAGATATCTCGTTCTCCCCGAAATAGCTTTAGGGCTAGCGTCGCGCGTTCACCGCCGGAGGTAGAGCACCGGATGGACGAGGGGGCTTCGCCGCCTACCGAATCCAACCGAACTCCGAATGCCGGCGGCCCAGAGCGCGGCAGTCAGAGCATGTGGGCTAAGCTGTGTGCTCGAGAGGGAAACAGCCCGGACCGCCCGCTAAGGTCCCCAAGTTCCAGCCGAGTGGCAAAGGATGTGCGTCCGCCCAGACAACCAGGATGTTGGCTTAGAAGCAGCCATCCATTCAAAGAGTGCGTAACAGCTCACTGGTCGAGTGGACATGCGCCGACAATACACGGGGCTAAGCTGGACACCGAAGCGGCGGGATTTTAATTCATTAGAATCGGTAGGGGAGCTTCCCATGGGCGGAGAAGCCGGAGGGCGACCGACGGTGGAGCGCATGGGAGTGAGAATGCTGGCATGAGTAGCGAGAGACGAGAGAGTAACTCGTCCGCCGTGAACCCGAGGTTTCCTGGGCAAGGCTAATCCTCCCAGGGTCAGTCGGGGGCTAAGGCGAGGCCGGTAGGCGTAGCCGACGCGCAGCAGGCAGACATTCCTGCACCGCGCACGCGGCGCTACGACCGACGGGGCGACGGATGGGGGTGGCTCGGCGGGGTTCTGGACGTCCCCGTGATGGAGCGCGGCCCGCGGACCAGGGAAATCCGGTCCGCAGAAGGGCGAGGCTCCGGACGAAGCGACTGAGCGAAGCGAGTGAGCCCGAGGTCCCTAGAAAAACCCCTAGGCAGGCGCGTGCGCGCCCGTACCGCAAACCGACACAGGTGGGTGGGTAGAACATACCGAGGCGATCGGGTCAACCATGGTCAAGGAACTCGGCACAATGGCCCCGTAACTTCGGGAGAAGGGGTGCCCGCGCGTACGTGAACGGACTTGCTCCGGGAGCGGAGGCGGGCCGCAGTGGAGAGGCCCAAGCGACTGTTTACCAAAAACACAGGACTCTGCAGAAGCCGCAAGGCGACGTATAGGGTCTGACGCCTGCCCGGTGCCGGAAGGTCACGCGGAGGAGTTAGCCGATTCGGCGAAGCCCCGAAGCCAAGCCCCGGTAAACGGCGGCCGTAACTATAACGGTCCTAAGGTAGCGAAATTCCTTGTCGGGTAAGTTCCGACCTGCACGAAAGGCGCAACGACTTGGGCGCTGTCTCGACCATGGACCCGGTGAAATTGCACTGGTCGTGAAGATGCGACTTACCCGCGGAAGGACGGAAAGACCCCGTGAACCTTCACTGCAGCTTGGCATTGGCCGCTGGTCCCGCGTGTAGAGGATAGGCAGGAGGCACAGATCCGGAGGCGCCAGCCCCCGGGGAGCCGCCCTTGGAATACTGCCCTCGCGCGACCGGCGTCCTAACCCGAGGCCGTCAACCGGCTCGGGGACCGTGCCAGGCGGGCAGTTTGACTGGGGCGGTCGCCTCCTAAAGGGTAACGGAGGCGCGCGAAGGTCCGCTCGGGACGGTCGGCAACCGTCCTTTTGAATGCAAGAGTACAAGCGGGCTTGACTGCGAGGCCCACAAGCCGAGCAGGTGCGAAAGCAGGCTCTAGTGATCCGGCGGCCCCGAGTGGGTGGGCCGTCGCTCAACGGATAAAAGGTACTCCGGGGATAACAGGCTGATCTTGCCCAAGAGTCCACATCGACGGCAAGGTTTGGCACCTCGATGTCGGCTCATCGCATCCTGGGGCTGGAGCAGGTCCCAAGGGTACGGCTGTTCGCCGTTTAAAGCGGTACGCGAGCTGGGTTCAGAACGTCGTGAGACAGTTCGGTCCCTATCCTCCGTGGGCGCAGGAGAATCGATGGAGGCTGCCCCCAGTACGAGAGGACCGGGGTGGACGCACCTCCGGTGAACCGGTTGTCGACCAACGGCACGGCCGGGTAGCCGCGTGCGGCGCGGATAACCGCTGAAGGCATCTAAGCGGGAAGCCGTTCCAGGGATTAGTTCTCCTTCCGGTAAGGGCCCAGGTAGACTACCTGGTCGATAGACGGCAGGTGCAAGGGCGGCGACGTCCTCAGCCGAGCCGCACTAATCGCCCGAGCTCTTCCGGAACCGCACCTCGCGGCCCGCGGGACCCAGCGCTCATGCGCGGTCCGGGCACGAGGATGCCCCCGAGTCAGACCTTTCCTATGCGCCATGCGGCCCCCAGGGCACGTGAGAGAGACACCCGGACACCGTAACGGTGGGCGCCGCCCACCGGTCAGCGGCCAGAGCATGGGGGGCACGCCCGGTCCCGTTCCGAACCCGGAAGCTAAGCCCCATCGCGCCGAGAGTACTGCGGGGTCAGCCCGTGGGAGGCCAGGGCGCCGCTGACCGGTGGACGGCACCGAGCCGTACGCTTGAACTGAGAAGGGGGAGGCCTCGCGGCCTCCCCCTTTTTTGCGTTAAAGGACAAATTGGGGCACTTGATCGCTTTCCTTCTGTTGTACGGAATGTGGTTTATGGTCGAGATGATCAGCCGTGTCTCTGGAAGTTGTAGACTGCTTTCAATTGCTTCTATTTGTTGTCTGGTGTTGCTGGAGCACCACATCTATTTCGATAACGAGTGAATTGGATCTACAATATTTAAACTCCAGTGAGGCTTATCGTGTCTTCGCGGTATCGGATTCAGGCTTATGTTGCAACGGGGCTCTATCGTCATCTGATAGGGCCCCGTTGCTATTTAAGGTAGTACGAATACGTAAAATCGCTTCTTGTGTTCAATAGCATGTGGTTCTTGCTTATTAGGGTATAAGGTCAGTGCTTCTACATCAGACAGCAAGATCGCCGAGGTCATACGGTCTGTCTGTGATTTATGATCGTCCATACGACCCTTGTTATTTCCAGGGCCACCTAGTTCGTTTGTGAACAAAATATGGAGTGCGCGATTCCCGCCCGCGGGGGCCCTCCGGTCTGGCAATATATCTCCTTGCCGCGCGGCCCGGTGCAACCGGGAACCAGCGCAGGCGTGCACCTTGAGAACCGGATACTGCGAGGATGGACACTCACTTCAGTGTCGCATCCGGGCAGACATCGAACCATTTGAAATGGTCTAACTTGGATTTGTTTTTCGCAAGGCCGCCGAGAGGCGGCCCCGAGAAATTCCTTTTCCTATACTAGAACCATATGAATCGAACGGAACCGATCAGCTAATAGTTGTGAGGACCGGACGGGCTCGAAGCCCATTTATTTTGGACGGAGAGTTCGATCCTGGCTCAGGATGAACGCTGGCGGCGCGCCTAACACATGCAAGTCGAACGGCACCCCTCTCCGGAGGGAAGCGAGTGGCGAACGGCTGAGTAACACGTGGAGAACCTGCCCCCTCCCCCGGGATAGCCGCCCGAAAGGACGGGTAATACCGGATACCCCGGGGTGCCGCATGGCACCCCGGCTAAAGCCCCGACGGGAGGGGATGGCTCCGCGGCCCATCAGGTAGACGGCGGGGTGACGGCCCACCGTGCCGACAACGGGTAGCCGGGTTGAGAGACCGACCGGCCAGATTGGGACTGAGACACGGCCCAGACTCCTACGGGAGGCAGCAGTGGGGAATCTTGCGCAATGGGGGGAACCCTGACGCAGCGACGCCGCGTGCGGGACGGAGGCCTTCGGGTCGTAAACCGCTTTCAGCAGGGAAGAGTCAAGACTGTACCTGCAGAAGAAGCCCCGGCTAACTACGTGCCAGCAGCCGCGGTAATACGTAGGGGGCGAGCGTTATCCGGATTCATTGGGCGTAAAGCGCGCGTAGGCGGCCCGGCAGGCCGGGGGTCGAAGCGGGGGGCTCAACCCCCCGAAGCCCCCGGAACCTCCGCGGCTTGGGTCCGGTAGGGGAGGGTGGAACACCCGGTGTAGCGGTGGAATGCGCAGATATCGGGTGGAACACCGGTGGCGAAGGCGGCCCTCTGGGCCGAGACCGACGCTGAGGCGCGAAAGCTGGGGGAGCGAACAGGATTAGATACCCTGGTAGTCCCAGCCGTAAACGATGGACGCTAGGTGTGGGGGGACGATCCCCCCGTGCCGCAGCCAACGCATTAAGCGTCCCGCCTGGGGAGTACGGCCGCAAGGCTAAAACTCAAAGGAATTGACGGGGGCCCGCACAAGCAGCGGAGCATGTGGCTTAATTCGAAGCAACGCGAAGAACCTTACCAGGGCTTGACATATGGGTGAAGCGGGGGAGACCCCGTGGCCGAGAGGAGCCCATACAGGTGGTGCATGGCTGTCGTCAGCTCGTGTCGTGAGATGTTGGGTTAAGTCCCGCAACGAGCGCAACCCCCGCCGCGTGTTGCCATCGGGTGATGCCGGGAACCCACGCGGGACCGCCGCCGTCAAGGCGGAGGAGGGCGGGGACGACGTCAAGTCATCATGCCCCTTATGCCCTGGGCTGCACACGTGCTACAATGGCCGGTACAGAGGGATGCCACCCCGCGAGGGGGAGCGGATCCCGGAAAGCCGGCCCCAGTTCGGATTGGGGGCTGCAACCCGCCCCCATGAAGTCGGAGTTGCTAGTAATCGCGGATCAGCATGCCGCGGTGAATGCGTTCCCGGGCCTTGTACACACCGCCCGTCACACCACCCGAGTCGTCTGCACCCGAAGTCGCCGGCCCAACCGCAAGGGGGGAGGCGCCGAAGGTGTGGAGGGTGAGGGGGGTGAAGTCGTAACAAGGTAGCCGTACCGGAAGGTGCGGCTGGATCACCTCCTTTCTAGGGAGATAAATCTTCTAGAGAGACAAACTTTAACTCGAATAGAGGGCAGGAGCCCGTCCGGTAGATGTCCGCCACGGATACGTCCCCGCAGCACCCGGTCCCCGGGGTCGCACCCGCGTACCTTGAGAGCCGCATAGCGATAGGAGAGAGATGGAAGAGTATCCTCTTCCAGACTCGATTCTTTTCTGCGATTTAAAGACAGAATGATAGCAATCATTCATCCGATCCAAACAAGAAGAATTCACTTATATATGAGTGAGGAGCATCTGATCGCGAGCACAGTCAACTACTGTGCCGCGGTATGAGATACCCGAATTGCGACATACGAGCGCTATTCATGATATCGATTAATTAACTTAATTAGCGACACGTGGATATCCCGCGGGCCCGATGCGGTCCCGCAAGATACCACGGGCGCACGGCGGATGCCTTGGCACAGGGAGCCGATGAAGGACGCGGCAAGCTGCGATAATCCCCGGCGAGGAGCACACATCCTTCGACCCGGGGGTCTCCGAATGGGCGAACCCATGCACAGCAGTGTGCATATCCCCACCCCGAACACATAGGGGCGGGGAGGACAACCCGGGGAACTGAAACATCTAAGTACCCGGAGGAGAGGAAATCAATCTCGAGACTCCCCGAGTAGCGGCGAGCGAAAGGGGACCGATGGCCAAACCGTCGAGCGGGCATACCCGGCAGGGGTTCCGCCGACGGGGTTGCAGGGCCGCGCATCCGGGGGCTGCCGCCCCCGGGCGCAGGTCCGGCTGGGGAGCGGAACGGCATGGGAGGGCCGGCCGCAGCGGGTGACAGCCCCGTACGCGAACCCAGACCGGACGGCGCGACGCGGTCCCTGAGTAGGGCCGGGCACGTGAAACCCGGTCCGAACCTGGGTGGACCACCATCCAAGCCTGAGTACTACCCTGTGACCGATAGCGCACCAGTACCGTGAGGGAAAGGTGAAAAGCACCCCGGGAGGGGAGTGAAACAGTACCTGAAACCGTGCGCCCACGAGCAGTCGGAGCACCTTTATGGTGTGACGGCGTGCCTTTTGTAGAATGAGCCAGCGAGTCGCTGGCGCGGGGCGAGGTTAACCGAAAGGGAGCCGAAGCGAAAGCGAGCCTTAACAGGGCGACTTGAGTCCCGCGCCGCGGACGCGAAGCCGGGTGAGCTATCCGTGGGCAGGCTGAAGCGGGGGTAAGACCCCGTGGAGGGCCGAACGCACGTCGGTTGAAAACGGCGGCGATGACCTGCGGATAGGGGTGAAAGGCCAATCAAACCCGGAGATATCTCGTTCTCCCCGAAATAGCTTTAGGGCTAGCGTCGCGCGTTCACCGCCGGAGGTAGAGCACCGGATGGACGAGGGGGCTTCGCCGCCTACCGAATCCAACCGAACTCCGAATGCCGGCGGCCCAGAGCGCGGCAGTCAGAGCATGTGGGCTAAGCTGTGTGCTCGAGAGGGAAACAGCCCGGACCGCCCGCTAAGGTCCCCAAGTTCCAGCCGAGTGGCAAAGGATGTGCGTCCGCCCAGACAACCAGGATGTTGGCTTAGAAGCAGCCATCCATTCAAAGAGTGCGTAACAGCTCACTGGTCGAGTGGACATGCGCCGACAATACACGGGGCTAAGCTGGACACCGAAGCGGCGGGATTTTAATTCATTAGAATCGGTAGGGGAGCTTCCCATGGGCGGAGAAGCCGGAGGGCGACCGACGGTGGAGCGCATGGGAGTGAGAATGCTGGCATGAGTAGCGAGAGACGAGAGAGTAACTCGTCCGCCGTGAACCCGAGGTTTCCTGGGCAAGGCTAATCCTCCCAGGGTCAGTCGGGGGCTAAGGCGAGGCCGGTAGGCGTAGCCGACGCGCAGCAGGCAGACATTCCTGCACCGCGCACGCGGCGCTACGACCGACGGGGCGACGGATGGGGGTGGCTCGGCGGGGTTCTGGACGTCCCCGTGATGGAGCGCGGCCCGCGGACCAGGGAAATCCGGTCCGCAGAAGGGCGAGGCTCCGGACGAAGCGACTGAGCGAAGCGAGTGAGCCCGAGGTCCCTAGAAAAACCCCTAGGCAGGCGCGTGCGCGCCCGTACCGCAAACCGACACAGGTGGGTGGGTAGAACATACCGAGGCGATCGGGTCAACCATGGTCAAGGAACTCGGCACAATGGCCCCGTAACTTCGGGAGAAGGGGTGCCCGCGCGTACGTGAACGGACTTGCTCCGGGAGCGGAGGCGGGCCGCAGTGGAGAGGCCCAAGCGACTGTTTACCAAAAACACAGGACTCTGCAGAAGCCGCAAGGCGACGTATAGGGTCTGACGCCTGCCCGGTGCCGGAAGGTCACGCGGAGGAGTTAGCCGATTCGGCGAAGCCCCGAAGCCAAGCCCCGGTAAACGGCGGCCGTAACTATAACGGTCCTAAGGTAGCGAAATTCCTTGTCGGGTAAGTTCCGACCTGCACGAAAGGCGCAACGACTTGGGCGCTGTCTCGACCATGGACCCGGTGAAATTGCACTGGTCGTGAAGATGCGACTTACCCGCGGAAGGACGGAAAGACCCCGTGAACCTTCACTGCAGCTTGGCATTGGCCGCTGGTCCCGCGTGTAGAGGATAGGCAGGAGGCACAGATCCGGAGGCGCCAGCCCCCGGGGAGCCGCCCTTGGAATACTGCCCTCGCGCGACCGGCGTCCTAACCCGAGGCCGTCAACCGGCTCGGGGACCGTGCCAGGCGGGCAGTTTGACTGGGGCGGTCGCCTCCTAAAGGGTAACGGAGGCGCGCGAAGGTCCGCTCGGGACGGTCGGCAACCGTCCTTTTGAATGCAAGAGTACAAGCGGGCTTGACTGCGAGGCCCACAAGCCGAGCAGGTGCGAAAGCAGGCTCTAGTGATCCGGCGGCCCCGAGTGGGTGGGCCGTCGCTCAACGGATAAAAGGTACTCCGGGGATAACAGGCTGATCTTGCCCAAGAGTCCACATCGACGGCAAGGTTTGGCACCTCGATGTCGGCTCATCGCATCCTGGGGCTGGAGCAGGTCCCAAGGGTACGGCTGTTCGCCGTTTAAAGCGGTACGCGAGCTGGGTTCAGAACGTCGTGAGACAGTTCGGTCCCTATCCTCCGTGGGCGCAGGAGAATCGATGGAGGCTGCCCCCAGTACGAGAGGACCGGGGTGGACGCACCTCCGGTGAACCGGTTGTCGACCAACGGCACGGCCGGGTAGCCGCGTGCGGCGCGGATAACCGCTGAAGGCATCTAAGCGGGAAGCCGTTCCAGGGATTAGTTCTCCTTCCGGTAAGGGCCCAGGTAGACTACCTGGTCGATAGACGGCAGGTGCAAGGGCGGCGACGTCCTCAGCCGAGCCGCACTAATCGCCCGAGCTCTTCCGGAACCGCACCTCGCGGCCCGCGGGACCCAGCGCTCATGCGCGGTCCGGGCACGAGGATGCCCCCGAGTCAGACCTTTCCTATGCGCCATGCGGCCCCCAGGGCACGTGAGAGAGACACCCGGACACCGTAACGGTGGGCGCCGCCCACCGGTCAGCGGCCAGAGCATGGGGGGCACGCCCGGTCCCGTTCCGAACCCGGAAGCTAAGCCCCATCGCGCCGAGAGTACTGCGGGGTCAGCCCGTGGGAGGCCAGGGCGCCGCTGACCGGTGGACGGCACCGAGCCGTACGCTAGAACTGAGAAGGGGGAGGCCTCGCGGCCTCCCCCTTTTTTGCGTTTACGGGCTTTTGTCTCACATAGTAGCTGTGTTTTATAACCCTCGTTTGTCGCATCTTCTGCGAACGGGCTACAATAACTTAGTCTGTGCGATATGGAGGTGAACATGGCTGAAGCTGGTATCGGCGTTGATATCGTCGAGATTTCCCGCATGAAATCAATTCTTGAAAAGACGCCGTCGTTTGCTCGGCGTGTGTTTACCGAAGAAGAGCGTGCGTATTGCGATGCATCATCGCGTCCCGCTGCTCACTATGCGAGCCGCTTTGCTTCGCGCGAGGCGGTACTTAAAGCTCTCGGCATGGGTTTTAGTCAAGGCGTGGGTCGCAAGGATGTTTCGGTTACGCGTGATAAACTCGGCAAACCGAAGGCGCTGCTTTCGGGCCGTGCTCTCGAGATCGCTCAAGAACTGGGTGTTGTTGAGGTCGCTCTTTCCATTACGCTTACAGGAGACTTGGCCGTTGCGAATGCCATCGCGATTACCGAAGATGCTCGGCCTAAGCCAAAAGAGGAAAAGGTGAGCACCAAGAAACGCGTAGCGCAGACATTTAAAGAGGCTCGCTCTGTTTTAGATGAGCTTGAGCAGCTGCAGAATTCAGCATTGACGGAGCACCTGGGCGATGCTTCGCAAGATACGCTAGGAGCATAGATGAAACCGGTTTTGAGTACCGAAGAAGTCGTTCGTCTCGAGGATATCATCGAACGCGAAGGGACTTCGAAGGCCGAGCTTATGGAGCTAGCGGGTGAGTTTGCCGCCAACGAGGTCTTGAAGCTCAATCCCGATCGGGTTCTCGTTCTGGTCGGTTTTGGTAATAATGGCGGCGACGGTTGGGTTGCCGCCGATATCCTGAGCCATAAGGGTGTGGACGTGGATATCGTTTCTCCGGTTGAGCCGGATGAGATTCCTGCTGCTCTGGCACGTCATGTTGCTCGTCGTACTGCCGGCCGCGATGTGCACGTTTGCGTCGGCCCCTCGCGTGACGAACTCGAGGTTTTGATCGATAAGGCCGATGTTGTTGTCGATGCCATTTTTGGTACCGGTTTCCACGGAAATCTGCGTGCGCCGTTCTCCATCTGGATTCCTACGGTCAATGAATGCGCCGATTGTGTCGTATCCATTGATGTTCCCTCGGGCCTCAATGCCGAGACGGGCGTTGTTGATGACGACTGCATTCGTGCCGAGCATACGGTGACGATGATTGCGCCCAAGATTGGTCTGTATAGCGCTGATGGTCCTGAGTATGCTGGCGATTTGATCTGCGGCAATCTTTACGACCGTCTTGACGAGGTCATCGATGATGTCGACCACGCCGCCGAGATTGTCGAGCCCGGTGACTTAGTTGATTACTTTGCCCCACTACCTACGAATATCGATAAGTATTCCCGTGGCTCTGTGCTTATTGTCGCCGGATCTGCGCAATATCCTGGTGCTGCCATTATGGCGGCCAAGTCTGCAGCTCGCGCGGGTGCTGGTTACGTGGCAGTCGCGGCTCCTGACGCCTGCGCCAATCTTATTCGCATGGCACTTCCTTCGATTCCCGTCTTTGCTATTCCGTCTGATTCCCGCGGCTCCTTTGGCGCCGCTGCGCGCATGACTGTGTGCGAGATTGCAAAGAAGTACAGCTGTGTGCTGTGCGGTCCCGGTATGACGACATCTGCCGGCGCTATGCAGGTGGTTTCGGGCTTGCTCGAGCTTGATGTGCCGCTTATCTTGGACGCCGATGCACTCAACTGCCTTGCTAAGATTGCCATTGACGGTATTGATAGTAATCCCGAGATGTATCGTCGCGAGCAGCCGTTGGTTATGACGCCGCACTATCGTGAACTTTCGCGTCTGGTTGCCGGTGACGAGGTGAACGACCTTGGTACTGCGATTGCAGCCGCGCAGAAGGTTGTCTGGGCTGCAGGCTCTGACAATCTGGTGGTCATTGCCAAGGGGCCGACGACGGCTATCTGTGGCGTTGAGCGTGTGCTGCTGCCGCTCTCGGGTCCGGCTTCTCTGGCAACTGCCGGTTCGGGTGATGTTCTCGCGGGTATTTTGGCCGGCACGCTTGCCACCATGCGCGACGAGATGGATCGTTGGGAGCTGCTGTATTCGTACGCCGTCGCACTTCACAGCTACGCCGGTTTTGCCGCGGCGACGGAGTATGGTGAGAAGAGCGTCATCGCGACCGATCTTATCGACTTGATCGGTCCGGCCATGGAACTGGCGGCAAAGGATGCGCTCGAAGATCTGGGAATCATGGACGAAGGGTCGGATGACTAATCATGAATAAAGCCGATTTGACGCGCTGGTCCTGGGTCGAGATCGACCGCGGGGCGCTCCGTCGCAACACGAGGGCCTATAAGAACTTGCTGAATCCACGTCAGCGCCTGTGCTGCGTGGTCAAGGCCGATGCTTATGGTCATGGAGCTGTTGAGTGCGCCAAGATCATGTATTCGGCCGGTGCCGACATGTTTGCCGTGGCGACGGTTAACGAGGGCGTTGAGCTCCGACAGGGCGGGATTACGAAACCCATCCTCATCCTAAGCGAGCCGCCTATCGAGGCCATTCCGACGTTGCTCGAGTTTGATATCATGCCTTCGGTCTATACGTCTGATTTTGCTCTTGCGTATGGCGAATGTGCCGTCGCGGCGGGCAAAGTGGGCAAGTATCATCTCGCCATCGAGACGGGCATGAATCGTATCGGCGTTCACTACACGCAGGTGCTCGACTTTGTCCGCGGTATAAATTTCCATCGCGGTATTCAGTGCGACGGCGTATTTACGCACTTCGCCACGGCCGATGAACCTTCGGGCTGGGACTACAAGCTGCAGTGTCAGCGCTTTACCGAGGCCGTTCAGGCCATTAAGGATGCGGGTTTTGAGTGCGGTATCGTGCACTGCGCCAACACGCCGTCCTCGATGCTCGACCCCTCGATGCATTTTGATATGATCCGCGCCGGCGTTGGCTTGTATGGCATGCAGCCGTGCGAGCTGAGTGGCCGCGTGATGCAGCTCGATCCCGTTATGAGCGTCCATGCGCGTGTGACGCGCGTGGCACACCCTGCGATGGGTGAGGGCGTGGGCTACGGTTTTACCTACCGCGTACCGCGTACGCGCGTTCAGATCTGCACGCTGCCGATCGGTTATGCCGATGGCCTATCGCGTACGCTTTCCAATCGTATGGATGTGCTGTATCGCGGCGAGCGCGTGCATCAGGTTGGCAATATCTGCATGGACCAGTTTATGGTCGCCATTCAGTCCAACCCGGCACACGAGATTCCCGAGGCCGAGTATGGTGACGAGATGATTATTGTCGGCCGCGATGGCGATGCCGAGATCACTATGGACGAGATGGCCCGACTGCGCGGAACGATTAACTACGAGGTCGCCTGCGGCTTTGGCATGCGTCTCGACAAGGTCTACGTGTAGGAGCCGCTATGGGCGTCATGCACATCCCCGGCCATACCCATCAGGCACCACGTGAGGTCGCACTCGAGGAAATTGAGGCCGTTCTGGGCGATTGTCACCTCTGCCAGCTCTACCAGTCGCGTCACAATATCGTGTTTGGCGTGGGAAACCCCCGCGCTCGTGTGATGTTTATTGGCGAGGCGCCGGGCCGCAATGAGGATTTGCAGGGCGAGCCCTTTGTGGGGGCGGCAGGCGAGGACCTCAACGGCATTTTGTCGCTGGCGGGGCTCAAACGCGAAGACGTCTACATTGCCAACGTGCTTAAGTGCCGCCCGCCGGGAAACCGCAATCCACGTTCCGAGGAAGTGCTGGCTTGCTCGCCGTTTTTGCGTGAGCAGATTCGAAGCATCTGGCCCGATATTATCGTGACGCTCGGCAACCCCGCGACGCACTTTGTGCTTAAGACCGAGATTGGCATTACTAAGCTGCGCGGCAGGTTCCACCAGATGGGGCATTTTGTAGTAATGCCCACGTTCCATCCGGCAGCAGCGCTACGCAATCCGGCGTGGCAGGAACTGCTGGAGGAAGACTTTAAGATACTGGGCGACTATCTGGAGCGACATCCCGCACCAGAGGACGCCTCGGAATAATAAGGAGCATATATGTCCCTGGAGCGCCTGGGGGTAGGTACTTACAAAACGACTTGCGCTGCCGATACGGAGTACTTTGGCGAGCTAATTGCACCGTGCCTTGAGGACGGCGATGTGCTCATCCTGACCGGTGGCCTGGGGGTGGGCAAAACTCACTTTACCAAGGGCGTCTCGCGCGGGCTGGGCGATGAGCATATGGTTACGAGCCCTACGTTTGCGCTCATGGCCGTTCACGATCAAGGCCGTATTCCGCTGTTTCACTTTGATCTATACCGTCTGGAGCATGCCTACGAGCTCGAGGATACGGGCATTTTCGATGTGCTGGGCTATGAGGGTGCTTGCCTGCTGGAATGGGGCGAACAATTCCAAGACGAGCTGACGGATGAGTATCTTTCGGTGACGCTCAAGCGTGATGAGGGCGACAGTGATGTGCGAACGATAACGCTCGAGGCGCACGGTGACCGCGCAATGGAGCTTTCCCATTTGATTGATAAGGCTGTACAAGATGAGCTTGCATAACGACAACGCGCTGGTGGTGGCGCTCGATACCTCGACCGACATGCTTGCCTGCGCGGCAAGCTGGATTGATGGGCAGACGGGCGAGACGAAGCTCGTGAGTGGCGACCACATGTGTCGCCGTCACGCCAACGTTGAGCTCGTGAATACCGTTGATGGCGTGCTGGCTCAAGCCGGTCTGGATCGCAGCGATGTTGGTTACTACGTGGTCGGCCGCGGCCCGGGGTCGTTTACGGGTGTGCGCATCGGCATCTCCACTGCCAAGGGCCTCGCGCGCGGTGCCAATGTTCCACTGCTGGGCGTGTCGACGCTCGACGCTTGCGCTTGGACGGCGTGGAAGGCTGGCGTGCGCGGCAAGCTTGGTATCTTGGCCGATGCCATGCGCGGTGAGGTATATCCGGCACTATATATGCTGGGCGATGAGGGTCCCGAGCGTCAATTTGAGCGCGAACACGTGGTCAAGGCCGCCGTGGCGCTCGATGAGTGGCGCCGAGCAGCGGACTGGGGCCAGGTTCAGCTGACCGGTGACGGTCTCGTGCGCTATGGCAAGCTGCTGGGTGAGGACGAGACCGCCCGCTGCGTGGAGCGCGACCTGTGGTGGCCTTCGGGCGAGGGCTTGCTGCTCGCGCACGCTGCGGGTGACGGCGATCCGGCTCGCGTCCTGCCGATTTACACGCGCCTTTCGGATGCCGAGGAAAACGAGCGCAAGCGTCTTGGTCTTGCCGAGAGTGCGCAGAGCGAAATTACGGGCGTTGCCGATGAGCTCGCCGGTCGTCATCTGCAGTTCCGTCCCATGGGCGCGGCGGATGCCGAGGGCGCGAGCGCGCTAGAGGCTGCCTGCTTTGAAGGTGCCGGACACGAGGCGTGGACGCCGGGCATGTTCCTGTCCGAACTGGGCGAGGACGTCGCTGCGCCGCGCAGTTGGTGGGTGGCACACGACGACGGCAAGCTGCTGGGCCTTGCCGGCGGTATGGTCGTGGACGGTGATGTGCAGATTCTGGATGTCGCCGTCGACTCGGCACATCGCCGTGAGGGCATTGCCCGCAAGCTGCTGTCGCATGTGAGCTATGATGCCCAGATGCTCGGCTGCACCACGGCTTCGCTCGAGGTCGAGGACGGCAACGAGGGCGCGATTGCGCTCTATGCCGCTCTGGGCTTTACCGAGGTGGGTCGTCGTCGTGGCTACTACGGTGTCGGCAAAGACGCCATCGTCATGACGGCCCCACTTCCCCTCGTACTTCCGGTCGATAACGCCTCGCCCGAGCCGACGGCAGCCGAGCAACGCGTATGGCCGCTGCCTGCGCCTGGGCGCTCCGAGGGGGAGCGCGCCGAAATTGAGCGCCGCCGCCTGGTGCTCGCTATCGAGAGTTCCTGCGACGAGACGGCCGTGGCGATTATCGATGCGGATGGCAATATGCTGGCCAACCAGGTGTCGACACAGATTGATTTTCATGCCCGCTTTGGCGGCGTGGTGCCCGAGATCGCCTCGCGCAAACACGTTGAGGTGATTGTGAGTGTCGTGGATGCGGCGCTCGAGGATGCCGCAGCATCGCTTGGTCTTGAGGGTGGAGCCATTGCTCCCAGCGAGCTTGCCGCCGTGGGCGTGACACAGGGTCCGGGCCTGGTGGGCGCCCTCGTGGTGGGCGTTGCCTTTGCCAAAGGCTTTGCCTACGCTGCCGGTAAGCCGCTCGTATGCGTCAACCATCTGGAGGGGCATCTGTTTGCCAACCTGTTGGCGCAACCCGACCTCAAACCGCCGTTTATCTTCACGCTTGTCTCGGGTGGGCACACCATGCTCGTGCACGTGAAGGCGTGGGGCGACTACGAGGTGCTCGGTGAGACGCTCGACGACGCTGTGGGCGAGGCCTTCGACAAGGTAGCCAAGGCGTTGGGTCTGGGCTATCCCGGTGGCCCCATCATTTCCAAGCTGGCCGAGACGGGCAACCCCAAGGCGATCGATTTCCCCCGTGCGCTTAACAGCAGGGGAGACTATCGCTTCTCGCTTTCGGGCCTTAAAACCGCTGTGACGCTCTACATTGAACAGGAGACCAAGGCCGGGCGCACGATTCACCTGCCCGATCTGGCAGCTTCGTTTGAGGCAGCTGTCTTTGACGTGCAGTACAAGAAGGCCAAAAACGCACTGCACGCTACCGGATGCAAGGAATACTGCATCGGTGGCGGCGTCTCGGCCAACCCGCATCTGCGCGAGATGATGATCAAGAAGCTTGGGCGTCAGGGGATTCGCGTAACGGTGCCGCCCTTGTCTGCCTGTACCGATAACGCAGCCATGATCGCGGAGGTCGCTCGCCGTAAATTCGACCGAGGCGAAATCTCGCCGTTCGATGTTGACGCCGATCCGAACATGACGCTGTAGCTGGTACGGCGCGGTCCCCGGACGGAGGGGCCGGATATAAGGTTTCCTGCTCTACAGTCCTGCGCAAGACGAAGGCCACATTAAGTGGCCTTCTTTGCGTGCGGAACTCGCGATAAACCTTATATCCGGCCCCTCCGTCCGGGGACCTTTCTGTATCGATATAGCTTCTGAGCTGGTTTGGCGTCGACAACGTCCAGCAAGGTTAACAAGCCAGCGTCGAATTTCCAGCGTTCTTTAGCTGAAAGAAAAAGTTGGTGTGCGGAGCTTTGCTCCGCATTTGGGATGGGAGCCCCTCGGGAGCGGGCGGGCGTATACAAGGTTTATCGCGAGTTCCGCACGAGCCGGAGAGCACTTAATGTGCTCTCCGTGCGAGCAGGACTGTAGAGCAGGAAACCTTGTATACGCCCGCCCGCTCCCGAGGGACATCTCTCATGCAAAAACTGTCGCTGGGTAAAGTCCGAGGTCAGTGGCGTTTTATACCGAGAAATCCAAAAAAGTTGAAAATTCATTACAAATTTGCGTTGACTTTAGGTAACTAAAGTTTCATACTCCTTTTCAACCACTGGGGGATGTGAACACGCACGGATCGTTCGCATCATGATTGAAGAGGATTTCTTAGACATGTTCACGCATCAGCTAAACATTATCAGCGTAGTAATTATCTGATGCGGGTTAGCACATACAGCTAGCCCGTACGATAACGGGCGGCTGATGAAGATGAGGGCCGTCGAGCGCAACCGACGGCCCTCATTTTTTATGTCTAGGAAGTTCTTTTTAGAGGAGGAAATGTAATGAACGGAGTTTTGCTCATGGTTGTGGCCGCGGCGGTGCTCGCCTGCGGCTATCTGGGCTACGGCCGCTGGCTGGCCAACAAGTGGGGCGTTGACAAAGAGGCCCTCACGCCGGCCAAGCGCATGAAGGACGGCAACAGCTTCTCGCCCGTCTCCGCCTTCACTGCGTTTTCGCACCAGTTCAGCTCGATCTGCGGTGCTGGCCCTGTCACGGGTACGATCGTCGCCATGGCCTTTGGCTGGCTGCCCGTCGTGCTCTGGGTCCTCGTCGGCGGCATCTTCTTTGGCGCCGTCCACGACTTTGGTGCCCTGTACGCTTCGATGAAGAACAACGGCAAGTCACTCGCTCAGCTCATCGAGAAGTATATCGGCAAGACCGGCCGTCGCCTGTTCCTGCTGTTCTGCTGGCTGTTCTGCATCATCGTCATCGCCGCCTTTACCGACATGGTCTGCAAGACGTTCATGTTCACCCCGGCCGTTGACGCTTCTGGTGCTGCTACCGGTGCCATCGACTTCACCAAGTCCTATGCCGCCGGCTGCGCTGGTACCATCTCCATCCTGTTCACCTTCGTCGCTATCGCCTTTGGTTGGGCCCAGAAGAAGTTCAACCTCACCGGCGCTGCCGAGTTCGTCACCGGCGTGGTCCTCATGGTTCTCATGTTCGCCGTCGGTATGCAGTTTCCGGTCTACCTGGATAAGTTCCAGTGGTTCGCCGTCGTCATGGTCTACCTGGTCTTCGCTGGCGCTATGCCCATCCAGATGCTCAAGACCCCGCGTGACTACCTCACTTCCATCATGATGATCGTCATGATCGTCTGCGCTGTCCTCGGCATCGTAGTCCTGGGCGTCAACGGTCAGGCCACTATCACCGCTCCGGTCTTCACCGGCTTCTCCACTGCCTCCGGCATGATGTTCCCGGTCCTGTTCGTCTCCGTCGCTTGCGGTGCTCTCTCCGGTTTCCACAGCCTCGTTTCTTCCGGCACCTCTTCCAAGCAGGTCGAGAAGGAGCAGGACGCCGTCAAGGTCGGTTACGGCGCAATGATCGTCGAGTCCTTCGTCGGCATCCTTGCCATCATCGTTGCCGGCATCATGTTCTCCGATATGAACACCGCCGGTACCGGCGCCCTCAACGCCGGTGTCGCTTCCACCCCGTTCCAGATCTTCGCCGCTGGCATCTCCCGCGGTATGCAGGCCTTCGGTGTTGACGGCACGCTCGCTACCGTCTTCATGACCATGAACGTCTCCGCTCTGGCCCTGACCTCGCTCGACGCCGTCGCCCGCATCGCCCGCACCTCGTTCTCCGAGTTCTTTGCCCAGACCAACGACGCCCTGGCCATCGAGTCCAAGGCCGGCTACATGAAGGTCCTCGGCAACCCCTGGTTCGCCACGGTCGTCACCCTGCTTCCCGGTCTCGCCCTCGCTTTTGGTGGCTATGCCAACATCTGGCCGCTCTTTGGTGCTTCCAACCAGCTGCTCGGCGGCATGACCATGATCACCCTCGCCGTGTTCTGCAAGTGCACCGGCCGCAAGGGTTGGATGCTCTACGTGCCCGTCGCCTTCCTGCTCTGCTGCACCTTCACCTCGCTGGTCCAGAGCGCCATGGGCTGCATGGCCGCCGTCCAGGCTTACGGCTTCTTCGGCACCATCCCGGCTACCGCCACCACGGCCGCCGTCTCCGTCGCCGCTACCAAGGGCCTGCAGCTCGTCTTTGCCGTCCTGCTGATGGTCCTGGGCCTCATCGTCGCCGTCAACTGCCTCAAGGAGTTCTTCGGCAAGGAGGCTGGCTCCATGCCTGATGAGGAGCCTGAGTGGTCCGAGATGGGCAAGGCCGAGTACGGTCGCGCCGCTGCCGCCGAGGCTCCCGCTGACGCCGAGGCCGCCAAGGCCTAGTCGGTCGGACGGGTTGAATCTCCCATCCATTTGACTCGGAAAGACCGGGTCCGCGACTTCGCGGGCTCGGTCTTTTTTCATGCAAAAGCGGGTGACGCTCGAGTGTTCTCGCAGATGTTTTGCGTGGATAAGGGCGCGCGTTGTACCATATACACGTATATGTGTGCATATGAAAGGGGCCCCGTGGCCAAGACGGTATATTCCGATAACCAACAAAATGTCGATGCTCTGGCTGAGCGCCTGAGCAGCCAGACGTCGCTTTCTGCTGAGCGTGCCAAGCTGGTTGCCTACGACCTGCTTTGCCGCAAGGCGCTCAAGATTAAGTCGAGTGCGCTGGCGCAGATTTTCCGCTCCGTCGATAAGGAGTGCGACACCAAGGCGATGCGCGATGAGCTTATCGCGGCAAAGATCGTGACCAAGATCGAGGGTAGCGGCATTAACGGGCGCCCGGCGTTCTATACCATCAATGCCGAGATTAACGATGCCCAGGAGCGGCCCGTCGAGGTTGCCGAAGAGGCCGTCGAGGACGTTGTCGAGGCGCCCGCTTCGGTGGAAACGGCTCCGCGCGAGCATGTCGATACCGACGAGCTGCTTGACGAGAGCGTCGTTCGCGCCTTTACGGCCAAGGCCGGCCGCGGCGGTTTTGGCGGGAGTGGCAAGCGCGATGCGCAGCGCCGCGCCCAGCAGGAGCGCTTCCGTCGCGCCGTTGCTCAAAAGGGTGAGACGGATGCTGAGGCTGTTGAGACCGAGGTTGCTGCCGAGTCGCAGAAGCCCGCGAGGGAGCAAAAGCCCGTGGAGGCCCAAGAGCCCAAGCGTCGTCGCGGTGCTCACTTTAAGACTGCACAGCAGGATGCCGCGCGTGAGGTTGAAGAGTCTTCTGAGGTTGCAGACGATGTTGAGGAGTCTGCCAAGAAGGCTCCGGGTTCGTGTCGTCCTGGTCGCGGTTTTGCGGGACGTGCATATCCCGTAAAGCGTCAGGAGAAGGGCGAGTCGGTTTCGACCACCCAGGACGAGAAGACCGTTGAGCCGGCGGCTCGCGAGCAGAAGCCTGTTGAGCCGCAGCTTGAGGTTGATGCCGAGGCCAAGGGCCAGCAGCCTACTGATGAGCAGGCGGAGCAGGGCGCGTCGAGCAAGCCTCGCCGCCGTCGCCATCGTGGGGGCCGCAGTTCCCATGCCGAGACTGCAACCGAGAAGACCACGCCGCAGAACGAGGATGCGAAGGCCGAGGTTTCTTCGGGGCAGCCTAAGCGCCAGTCAGCGAAGGAGAGCAAGTCCGATCGTCCGCAGAAGCAGGCGTCTATGCCGAAGCGCGAGCGCAATTCCCAAGGCGATTCTAAGCGCAAGTCTCAGAAGAAGCCGGAGTCTGCCGCAGTAGATACTGCTGCCCAGCAGCCCGAGTCGGCCGCCCACGGCGAGGTCTCGGCGTTTGCCCTTGCCCGCGTTTTAGGCAGGCAGCTGCTCAAGGTTGTCCCCACGCCTATGGCGCTCTCCAAGATCAAGGAGCAGCAGACACAGATCGTAAAGGTCGAGGGCAAGGACGGCAAAAAGGCTCCGCAGCGCACTCAGCACAACGAGATGTCCAACCGCAAGATTGCCGAGGAAATCGCAATCATCCAGGCTTGGATCGAGCAGAACCGAGGTGCCGATACGCCGGTTGCCTCGCGCCGCCAGCGTGCCTACCAGATCTTTAACGACGAGAAGGCTTTTGACGGCAAGCACGGTGAGCGCCTGATCAGGCGTATGACCGAAAAGGGCATCAGCATGCAGGCGATCAAGGTCGCCCCCAATCGCCCCGTGCACTTTACGGGCTTCTTTACGCTGGGAGCCGACACGCCGTTCATTATGGTCGAGAACCTGGACACCTACGACGAGATCGTCAAGCTGCTGCGTGGCCGCAAGCACGCCAAGCTCTTTGGCATCAAGGTGGGCGGCGTGATTTTTGGCGGCGGCTGCAAAGCGAGCGTCTCGCACGCACTGGATGATTATCTGGCCGAGATTGGCTATCGCTTTAACTACGTCTACTACGTGGGCGATATCGATCGCGAGGGCGCGCGCATCGTCGAGCAGGCTCGCAATGCCAATGTGGTTGAGATTCGCCTGCATGCCGGCATGTACCGCGCCATGCTCGCCGAGCATAAGCGTCGCGTGAAGGCCGGCGGAGAGTGCGAGCCCGCGGCTGCCAACCAGGGTGTGCCGCAGAACCTGGCAGCGACGATCAAGGATCTGCCCATGGTTACGCGCGTGCAGTTCCGCAACGTGCTGCGCGAGGGCGGGCGCATTCCGCAGGAGATTCTGATGACCGCAGACTATCGGGATGGCGACTCGGGAAGCTTCGACCGCATGCTCAACAACTAGGGCGTTCGGCCCCGGGAGAGTGGGGACACCGGCTTAGGTTTCCTGCTCTACAGTCCTGCTCACGACGGAGGCCACATTAAGTGGCCTCCTGTTCGTGCGGAACTCGCGATAAACCTAAGCCGGTGTCCCCACTCTCCCGGGGCCTGCGGCTACTTGGTTGTCGCATGCGGCTCGCTTTTCGGAACTGGGCTGATATTTTCTAGATGAAAGGCGCTCTTGGTCCTTATGGGCCTGGGGCGCCTGTCTTTTAAAGGTAGATTTTTGGGAAGCCGGCACTTGGAGACGTTCCTTTAGTGCCGGCACTTTAGGAACGTCCCCAAGTGCCGGCTGTGGGACGGAGGGATTCCGCGTCCGCCTTTTCGGCGGCCGCGCCCCGCTGCGTCGCTTCGCTCCTTGCGTGCTGCGCTGGAAAACGCTTCGCGTTTCCTCAGCTCCGCACCCTTGCGGGTTCGAATTCCTCCGCTTGCCCACAAGAAAGCGCTCCAGGTTCATAAGGGCCTGGAGCGCTGTGTTCTTAAGGGCTGGGACGGAGGGATTCGAACCCCCAACAGCCGGCACCAAAAACCGGAGTTCTACCGTTGAACTACGTCCCAATGTGTGGTGTTGCCCAAAAGCAACTCGTTTAGTTTACCTAATCTGCGAGGGCATCGCAAACGCCATCGAGCAGGCGTACGGCGAGTGTCTGCGCGTCGCTGGCCGTGAAAGTGCCGTTGTAGCGCGTCATGCCCGTGAGCTCAATGCGAATGCGAGCCGGCTTCTGCTGCGCGGCGACATTGGCGGTGCGGATGCGCTGGGCCAGGTTGTGGCACTCGGCGAGGGCAATCGTGGCGCGCGGTGCGGCGTCGGCGGGCAGCTCGTCGCTTGTGATTTCGAGCACCAGGTCAACGTCGGTTGGGACCTCGGAGTCACAGAGCATCATGCCGCTGTTGTCGGTCGTTGCCGTGGCGATATTCCACATGCGCGACGCAACGCTGCGTGCGATGGGGTCCTCGCCGATAACGGCAATCTGGAAGCGCTCGAGCACGTTGGCGGCGCGAGCAAAACCGATGCGGGACTCGGCTTCGGTGACCGAGGGCTTGCCCTCCCACACATGGTGCAGGCGGTTGATGTAGGCGTAGGTGTCCTGGAAGGCCATGCCGTCGGCAAACAGGCCGACATTTTCCTGGAACTGCTGCAGGGCGGCCTCGGTATGCGGACCAAAGTAGCCGTCGTCTTCGCCACAGGCAAAGCCCAAAACGTTGAGAGCGCGCTGCAGGGCCTGCACATCGGCGCCATGGAAATTGGGCATGCGCAGATAGAGGGTGCGGTCGCCCAGCTTATACGAAGCGTCTACAAGGGCGCTCCAACAGGGGATATCGACGGCATGACCGGCAGCAAGGCCGCTGTCGAGCCTGAAGGTGCTGACGGCCTGCTCAGTGGTGGCTCCAAAGTACTTGTCGGTGACTTCGGCGGCATCAATCGTGTAGCCGAGCTGCAGGAGACGAGACTGCACGTCCTCGACGGCTGCTCCTTGCATGCCCGTTGTAATAGGTTCCATGAACGAACCCCTTTCGGCGTACCATTCGTACTATTTGAGCGTCTGTCGGATAGACAACGCAAAGGGATGCATAAACATGCACTCAACAGTGTAGCAAGTTGTGCCTAAATACGCTGCTGACAGATTTTATAACCCCCGTTAGTTAAGGCGCTCCACAAAGAAATCTGCCATGGAGAGGAACAGCTCGCGTGCGTGCGGATCAAGCTCAACGTTCTCGATGGCCGCTTTGGCCTTAGCGGTCAGGTCGAGCGCGTAAGTGTGGGCGTAATCGATGGAGCCGGTCTCCTGGAAGATCTCCACAGCGCGTGCGAGCTGCGCGGGATCATCGGTGCCCGAGGAAAGAATCGCCTCGACCTCGTCGTGGTGGCGCTCATCAGAGAGGGCGTGTACGGCGACAAGCGTGCGCTTGCCCTCGGTGATGTCGGTGCGGAAGTCCTTGTTGGCGGCCTCTTTGGTGCCGATCAAGTTGAGCAGGTCGTCCTGAATCTGAAAGGCGAGGCCTGTGTGTAGGCCAAAGGCGCGCAGCGCTTCGATTTGCTCATCGCTGCCGCCGCCGATAATGGCTCCGGCGGCAAGCGGCGTGGCTCCGCTGTAAAACGCGGTCTTGTGCGTCGCCATGTCCAGGTAGTCATCAACCGAGATATCAAAGCGCCCGTCACGGACCCAACCCAGGTCGAGTGCTTGACCCTCAATGGTGCGGACGATCATCTCGGTAAGCTCGTGGAGCACGCGCAGCTTCACGTCGGACTCCAGCGTGGGGTCGTCGAGAACCGTCTTGGTGACCATGGTGAGCGCCAGGTCGCCACAATTGATGGCAAGGCCCGTGCCCTCGGTAAGGTGCATGCAGGGCTTGCCTCGACGAAGCTGTCCGTTGTCGGCGATGTCGTCGTGGATCAGCGCGCCCGACTGGAAATGCTCGATGGCTGCCGCGGCGCTGCGGGCGCTCTCAAAGCTACCGCCCACTGCGGTTGCGGCGAGCATGCAGATAAGCGGGCGGTGGCGCTTGCCGGCGTTGGCCGTAAAAGCCGAGAGCGGCGCATACAGGTAGCGCTCGATATCGGCAGAGGTCGCCTGTCCGTCAAAGAACGTGGCCAGATAGGCGTTAATCTGGTCAAAGTGCTGGGCTAAAAAGCTGGTAAACGGACTGGACACGGGTTCTCGCATTCTTTCTGAGGTTGCGTTGATGCAATATGCAGACAACATATTGCCACATTAGGGCGTTTGGCGCGGCAGTTTTGGCGATTTAGGACAACGGGCGTGCGTTTGATGGAGCGCGCCTAAATCAGCCTAAAATGCTCGAGCGCCGCAACGACACCGTCGTGATCGACGGTGTCGGTCACGTAATCGGCCTTATCCTTGAGATAGTCCGGTGCATTGCCCATGGCGATACCGACATCGACGGCGTTCATCAGCGAGACGTCATTGCTGGCGTCGCCGATGCCGTATACGGTTCCGTGGTGGGGATCGAGGGCGTCGAGTACAGACTGGATGCCCCCGCGCTTCGTGCATTCGCGGGGCGAGATTTCGGTTACCTCGAGTTCGAGCTCGTTAAAGCACAGCAGCGGCTCAAGTGCCTTATCTTGAGCGATGTGGTTGGCGAGCGATGTAGACATCAAGATCTTGTAGACACTGTAATGTTGCAGCTGCGTGACTGCGTCGCCCAGGGTGCGCGCGTATCCGGGAGCATCGGGCGCATCGGCACTCATGCGCACGACGCCGTTGAGGCCCTCAAAGCGGATGACCTCGCCCGATTGCTCAAGGTAGGGGGCAAGACGCTGCAGCATGCTGGGCGTCATCGACAGATCGCGAATTGCGTGTCCGTTGATCTCGGCGTAACCGCCCGCAAGACAGACGATGCCGGTCCAAGGCAGCTCAAGAAGTTTGGGGTGGATGCAGCTGAGGGTACGTCCCGTGCAGATAAAGGCCATGTTGCCGTTGGCGACAAACTCGCGGATTGCCTGCGAAACCGCCTCGTTGGGATAGGGGGAGAGGTCCCGCTCGTCTTCGGGAAGGTCTTGGGCGAGCCTGGGGTCTTGCCAGGCGAGCGTTCCGTCGATATCGAAGAAGCAAATATCGCCGCGCTTATGGGCTGCGCTGGCGGCAGGGGAGGCCGAGGTGGTGGGCACAAATTCCGGCTCGAGGCCCATGATCTGGTCAAAATGCTCTTTAACGCGGGGAACGGAGATGCCGATGACCACCTGGGCGGTCTTGCCCGTAATGATGAGGCCCTTGGCGCCCACCGCGACAAACGACGCGTTATCTGCAACGATGGAAGGGTCTGCGACCTCGACGCGCAGGCGCGTGGCGCAGTTGGTTGCGCCCACGATATTGCCAACGCCACCTAAAAGCTGAATTACCCGCTCAGCGAGGACGTGATCTTGATCGGATCGACTATTGACCTCGTCATTGGGAGATTGCTCTTTGGCAAAGTCGCTTCCCGTTAAACAATCGATTGCCGCGCGATTGACGACATGATCCTCGCGGCCCGGAGTCTTAAGGTCATAGACCAAGATGAGTGCTCGAAAACTAACAAAAAAGATGAGGCTAAAGGCAAGGCCGATACCGAGCGCCAAAAGATAGGCACCGGCATGCGTGCGCATGAGCGGAATAAAGTTGAAGGCTGCCATCTCCATGAGGCCGCCCGAGAAGATGCCGACGATGCCAAAGAGATTCATGGCTGTGGCAAGGCAAGACGATAAGACGGCGTAGAGCAAAAAGAGCCCGGGGTGGGTGAACATAAAGAGAAACTCGAGTGGCTCGGTAACGCCGCAAACCACCGAGGCGATGATGGCGGGAACAAGGATGACCCTGAGGCCGGCGCGGCGCTCGGGTTTTGCGGTGGAGTAGAACGCAGCTGCGATGGCAGGAAGGCCAAAGAGCTTGACCCAGCCGGTGGCGGTAAAACCGGCCCACGGCGCAAGCTCATTAAGGGGGCGCGTGCTATGGGAGAGGATGGGGAGCAAACTGCTCCACGTGGCGTAGATGCCGTCGTTAATGACCAGGTTGTCGTAGTAGATCGGCATGTAGAGCAGGTGGTGCAGGCCAAAGGGCTCGAGTGCTCGTTCTAAAAAGACAAAGATGCCCACGCCAAAGGGACCGACGCCTGCAAGCGCGTGACGCAGCGTATCGGTTACATCGTATACGTAGGGCACGATGGCGGCCGAGATAGCAGCAAGGGCAAACACGGCAAAAAAGCTGATGAGGTAGACCAGCGAGGAGCCCGAGAAGGTGCCGAGCCAATCGGGAACCTTGGCATCGTAGAAGCGGTCATGGATGGCAACGACGGTTGCCGATACCGCCAGCGGGCCGATAATGCCGGTGTCGAGCGTCTTGATGCCGTCGATGACGGTGATACCGCTGGCGGAGGTCAAAGATGACGGGTACTCAAGTCCAAGGTTGTCTCCGCTCAGCTTAATGATCTCGCTCAAAAAGAAGCAGTAGGCAAAATAGGCGACGAGAGCCTCGAGGCAGCAACGAGCCGGTTGTTTTTGGGCAAGACCGATGGGCAGCGCTACGGCAAAAAGGAGCGGGAGGCGTTTAAAGACCGTCCACGAGCCGCGCTGGATGATAGCCCAGAAAACGTACCAAGGGGTTCCGTATACGGCGAGATCGCCGACGATGTCCGCAGTCGTTGCGAGAGCGGAGACGCCGACCATGAGGCCTGATATAGAAAACAGCATGGCGGGCGCGAACATTGCCCCGCCAAAGCGTTGGATTTTTTGCAGCATGTTCTGCCTTCCGAATATCGAGGCGCGTTGCGCGTGGGGAAACGTTTAAACAATGGATTCATTGTAGAGGACCAGACGATTGTCGTACCGGCAGTTTTGAGCGAAACCGATTTGGGCATGACAGAAACCGTCAACGGCTAAATCCTGTCGCTTCACCGATATTCGGTTTAAACAACTTTAAGAAATGCTATCGTGCCTAGCCGGAAATGAATAATGTAGAGGTGAAACAATGCCAAAAGCGATATACGAAGGAATCTACCGAGAAATACGCTCGCGCATCATTAATGGGACCTATGCGTTTCAGGAGATGCTGCCAACCGAAGCCGAGCTGACCGCGGAATTTGGCTGCACGCGCAATACCGTCCGCCGCGCTTTGAGCATGCTGGCCGACGGGATGTTTGTGCAGCCCATACACGGCAAGGGCGTGCGCGTTATTTGGCTTAAGGGCGAAACCGACATGTTGGGCGCACTCGAAGAGGTTGAGTCGTTTGGCGAGTTTGCAAAGCGCAACAATGCCGTTGCATCGACGGACGTTAAGTCTTTCGAACATCTGGTTTGCACCGAGCAACTCTCTCGTCACCTGGGCTTTAAGGTGGGCGAGGAGTTGATTCGCGTAGTGCGTGTCCGAAGCCTCAACGGCAACGCGCGCCAAGTGGACCATGGCTATTTTTTGGCGTCGATCGCCAAGGGCCTGACTCCCGAGATCGCGGCAGATTCTATTTACGGCTATCTGGAGCACAAGCGCGGTGTCAAAGTGATGGCGAGCCGTCGTACGGTGAGTGTCGAGCTCGCCAACGATGAGGACTGCAGCTATCTTGACCTCGGCAAATACAACTGCGTTGCCGTCATGGAGAGTCAGTCGTACACCTCGGATGGCATCTTGTTTGAGGTGACGCACACTCGCACACACCCCGAGATCTTCCATTACCGCGTCAATTCCAAGCGATAGCCGGCTAGCTCGCAGCCTGACGAGACTCATGGCCTCAAAGAGAAAACGCCCGGTCAAACCGACGGTACATCGGCTTGACCGGGCGTTTTCTCTGCATTAGATAACAAATAATTGTTTATACAAAACTTGTCAAGTATCAAGTTGAAATTACCGTTCACCGAAGTTTTTCTACCGCTCTAGTAATACTTGTTCAAACAACTAGCCAAATAGCGTATCGTTCAAATCAGCAAAAGGGGCAAAGTCCCCGAGCCAATCTCCGAAGGCGGCGGCAAAGGGTGCCGCCACGGTGTGAAAGGGTGGATTGTAATGAAGAACGAAATGAGCAGAAGGCAGTTCCTGGGCTTTGCTGGTTCCGCGGCTGCAGTTCTTGGTCTGGGCCTCGTGGGTTGCGGTGGTTCTGCCGGCTCCGGCTCCTCTGCTTCTGGTGACGCTGCCGAGGTCTACTTCCTCCAATTCAAGCCCGAGGTCGACAAGGAGTGGAAGGAGATCGCCAAGGCCTATAAGAAGGAGAAGGGCGTCGAGGTCAAGATCGTGACCGCCGCTTCCAACACCTACGAGGAGAAGCTTAAGTCCGAGATGTCCAAGAGCTCCGCTCCGACCCTGTTCCAGGTCAACGGCCCCACCGGTCTTAAGAACTGGAAGGATTACTGCGCCGACCTGTCCGATACCAAGCTCCGCGGTGAGCTCATTGACGACTCCCTGGCTCTGCAGTCCGACGGCAAGGATCTGGGTATCGACTGGGTCCAGGAGAGCTTCGGCATCATCTACAACAAGCAGCTGCTCGAGAAGGCTGGCTACAAGGCCGAGGACATCAACTCCTTCGACAAGCTGAAGGCTTGTGCCGATGACATCCAGGCCCGCAAGGACGAGCTTGGTGTCGAGGGTGCCTTCACTTCCGCCGGCATGGACGACTCCTCCAGCTGGCGCTACACCACCCACCTTGCCAACGTGCCGCTCTACTACGAGTTTGAGAAGGAGCACAACCAGGAGGACGACGAGATCAAGGGTGAGTTCCTCGACAACTACAAGCAGATCTTCGACCTGTACATCACCGACTCCACCTGCGATCCTTCGCAGCTTGCTTCCAAGACCGGCGACGACGCCACCAACGAGTTCGCAACCGGCAAGGCCGTCTTCTACCAGAACGGCTCTTGGGCCTACTCTGACCTCGTCAAGGCCGGCATGACCGACGATCAGATTGGCATGATGCCCATCTACATCGGTGTTGACGGCGAGGAGAACCAGGGCCTGTGCTCCGGCGGCGAGAACTATTGGTGCGTCAGTTCCCAGGCTTCCGAGGATGCCCAGAAGGCCACCGAGGACTTCATGTATTGGTGCGTCACCGCTGACACCCCGACCAGCATCATCGCCGACAAGATGGGTCTGACCGCTCCGTTCAAGAGCGCCAAGGAGACCACCAACGTCTTCTCGCAGCAGGCCGTTGCCATGGCCAAGGACGGCAAGAAGACCGTCGCTTGGGACTTCGTCTACATTCCCTCCGAGGAGTGGAAGAAGAACCTCAAGCAGGCTCTGATTGCCTACGCTGCCGATAACAGCAAGTGGGACGGCGTCAAGAACGCCTTCGTCGATGGCTGGAAGACCGAGAAGGCTGCTTCCGAGTAAGCAGTTGCTGCCCAAGCTATCTGATTAGCGACAGGGGGCGGGCAGACGTAGGTTTGCCCGCCCCCTGCATATTGAAAGGACCCTTTTATGGGCAAAGCACTTAAGCGCTGGTGGCCGCTCTTTATGCTGCCCACGTGCCTGGCGTTTATGATCGGGTTCGTGATTCCCTTTATCCAGGGCTTCTATCTCTCGTTCTGCCAGTTTATTACCATTAACAACGCGCACTTTGTCGGTATCGAGAACTACGTGCGCGCATTGTCCGATTCGCAGTTTACCACGTCGTTCTTCTTTACGGTGGCGTTTGCCTTCCTGTCGACGGTGCTCATCAACGTGATTGCCCTCGCCATCGCGCAGGCGCTCACCCGCAAGGCGCTCAAGGGCACTAACATCTTCCGTACGATCTTCTTTATGCCGAACCTGATCGGCGGCATCGTGCTGGGCTACATCTGGCAGATCTTGATCAACTGCCTGCTCTCCAACATCGGCGCCCAGCTCATCGCCCTTAACTCTGCTGCTGGCTTCTGGGGCCTTATCATCCTGACCCTGTGGCAGCAGGTCGGCTACATGATGATCATCTACATCGCTGGTCTGCAGTCCATTCCGTCCGACTACATCGAGGCCGCCAAGGTCGACGGTGCCACGGCATGGCAGACGTTTTGGAAGGTTAAGGTCCCTAACCTGATGCCGACCATCACCATCTGCCTGTTCCTGTCCATCACCAACGGCTTTAAGCTGTTCGACCAGAACCTCGCCCTTACCGGCGGCGCCCCCGCGCACTCCACCGAGATGCTCGCCCTGAACATCTACAACACGTTCTATTCGCGTGCCGGTATTGCATGGCAGGGCATCGGTCAGGCCAAGGCGGTTATCTTCTGCATCCTGGTTGTTGCTATTTCCATGATCCAGCTTAAGGCCACGAGGTCCAAGGAGGTGCAGCAGTAATGAAACGCGATAAGGTTATCAACCGCGCGCTCTCGATTTTCTTTACGATCCTGTCGCTCGCGTGGATCTACCCCGTGTTCATGATTGCGCTTAATTCTTTTAAGAAAGCGACCGCAATCAGCACCACCACGGCATTCGATCTGCTCACGCCCGAGACGTTCAACGGCCTCGCAAACTACATGCACGCCCTTAACGAGCAGGGCTTTGCCTCGGCATTTATGTACTCGCTCATCATCACGGTCACGTCGGTCGTGCTGATCTTGGTGTGCTGCTCCATGTGCGCTTGGTACGTGGTTCGTGTCAACAACAAGATCTCGAACTTCTTCTATTACCTGTTCGTGTTCTCGATGGTCGTGCCGTTCCAGATGCTCATGTTCACGCTGTCCAATTTGGCGGACCGCATCGGCTTTAACACGCCGTTCAACATCTGCTTTATCTATCTGGGCTTTGGCGCGGGCCTGGCGGTCTTTATGTTCGCCGGTTTTGTAAAGAACATCCCGCTCGAGATCGAGGAGGCGGCCATGATTGATGGCTGCAACCCGGTCCAGGTGTTCTTTAAGATCGTCCTTCCCATCATGAAGCCCACCTATCTTTCGGTCGGCATCCTCGAGACCATGTGGGTCTGGAACGACTATCTGCTGCCCTACCTTACGCTCGACTCCACCAAGTACAAGACCATTCCTATCTTGATTCAGTACTTCCGCGGCGGCTACGGCCACGTCGAGCTCGGCCCCATGATGGCCTGCATCATGATGGTCGTTATCCCCATCGTTATCATGTACATCCTCTGTCAGAAGTACATCATCGACGGCGTGGTGGCAGGTGCCGTCAAGGGCTAATGCCGTAACTGTTTTGCAAGTTTCTGCGGCGCCCCTCAGCGCGGCGCCGCATATCGAAAGGTAGAGACATGGCCGAGATTGTTCTCAAACATGTTCAGAAGGTGTATCCCAACAACGAGTCAAAAAAGAAAGGCTTCTTTGGCAAAAAGAAGAAGACCGAGGAGAAGAAGCACAACCTCAAGGTTACCGAGGACGGTGTGCTCGCTGTAGAGGACTTCAACCTCACCGTTCACGACCAGGAGTTCGTCGTCCTCGTTGGCCCCTCTGGCTGCGGTAAGTCCACGACGATGCGCATGGTCGCCGGCCTGGAGGACATTACCTCGGGCGATGTGCTCATCGACGGCAAGCGTGTCAACGACGTGGCGCCCAAGGACCGCGACATCGCCATGGTGTTCCAGAGCTACGCTCTGTACCCCAATATGACGGTGTACGAGAACATGGCATTTACGCTCGAGCTCAAGAAGGTTCCCAAGGACGAGATCGACCGCAAGGTTCGCTCTGCTGCCGAGATTCTGGGCATTACCGAGTACCTCGACCGTAAGCCCAAGGCGCTCTCCGGCGGCCAGCGCCAGCGTGTCGCTATCGGCCGCGCCATCGTGCGTGACCCCAAGGTCTTCCTGATGGACGAGCCGCTGTCCAACCTGGACGCCAAGCTTCGTAACCAGATGCGTGCCGAGCTCATTAAGCTGCGCCACGAGATCAAGGGCACGTTCATTTATGTTACTCACGACCAGACCGAGGCCATGACCCTTGGCGACCGTATCGTGGTCATGAAGGACGGCGTCGTCCAGCAGATCGCCACGCCGCAGGAGGTCTTCAACCATCCCGCGAACATCTTCGTCGCCGGCTTCATCGGCGTGCCGCAGATGAACTTCTTCGATGCCCAGCTGGTGCGCTCGGGCAACGGCTTTACCGTCAAGACCGAGGATATGAACGTGGCACTCGCCCCCGAGACTTGCGCTCAACTTGCCCTCAACTGGGACGGCGGCGACGTGAAGGAGATTACGGCCGGCGTGCGTCCCGAGCAGATCCTGCTTGCCGACAAGGGCGAGGAGGGCGCGCTCCAGGGTACCGTCGAGGTGACCGAGCTCATGGGCTCGACCGAGCATGTCCACGTGACCGCTCCCGACGGCCAGTTTGTCCTGATTATCCCCGTCGTCGACCTCGAGGCCAAGGGCGCGCTCAAGGCTGGCGACACCATCTGGTTCAAGTTTGAGAAGAACGCGACCCACCTCTTCGATAAGGTCTCTGGCAAGAACCTAATCTAGGCCCGGTGCATCCAGGCCCTCCCTTTGGGCGACTGCGGTATTGCCATCCTTTTGCCGCGGTCACATATAAGGCTCCCCTCCCGTCCACTGGGCGAGAGGGGAGCCTTTCTTTGTGTTGGGGCTGTCTGACCGGTCGTTTGTCTCGATCTGTAACGGGTGAGGCTGATTTCGGACGTTAGATGTTACAGATCGAGACGGTTCCGCTGAGCTAACCATTTCATCTAAATCTGTAACACCAAAGGTGAATTTCAGCTGCTAGATGTTACAGATCGAGATAAACCCAAGGGGAGGGGCCGGTATGTCTCAATCTGTAACAGCTGGGACCGTTTTTACCGAGTAGTTGTTACAGATCGAGATTGTTTGGCCGAGTTGGGTCACAGGATAACGTGCGGGCACAAAAAACGGAGCCGTGTTGCCACGACTCCGTTTCTCAAGAGGATGGGTAAGGGAAGTGAAATTAGTTCAGGTGCCAGATCTCGTCGTTGTACTGGGAGATGGTGCGGTCGGACGAGAAGGTGCCGGCGTTGGCGATATTGATGAGCGCCTTGCGCATCCAGGCGTCCTGGTCCTCGTAGTCGGCCAGCACGCGCTCCTTGGTCTGGATGTACTCCTCAATGTCGAGCAGGGCCATAAACCAGTCCTTGCCCTTAATGTCATCGTGCAGGCGCTGCAGGCGCTCGGCATTGCCGGTCGCCATAAAGGCCGGGTTGGTGATGAAGTCCACCAGCAGTTTAATGCCGGGCTTGCGGTAGAGCACACCGGCGTCATAGGTGCCGTCGGCATAGAGCTGCTCGACCTGTTTGGACGAGGCGCCAAAGGTGTAGATGTTCTCGTCGCCCACGAGCTCGGCAATCTCCACGTTGGCACCGTCGAGCGTGCACAGGGTTAGGGCGCCGTTGAGCATGAACTTCATGTTGGAGGTGCCGCTCGCCTCCTTGGAGGCCAGGCTGATCTGCTCGGAGATGTCAGCGGCGGGGATCACGCGCTCGGCGGCGGTGACGTTGTAGTTCTCGATCATGACAACCTGCAGGTAGGGAGCCACGTCGGGGTCGTTTGCAATCCACTGCGACAGCGTCAAGATCAGATGGATGATGTCCTGCGCGATAGTGTAGGCAGGCGCCGCCTTGCCGCCAAAGATGATGGTGACGGGGTGCTTAGGTCTGTTGCCGTTCTTGATATCGAGGTACTTCCAGATGATGTAGAGCGCGAGCATCTGCTGGCGCTTGTACTCGTGGATGCGCTTGACCTGGACGTCGATGATGGCGTTGGAGGGAATGGTCACGCCCTGCTCGAGCGCCATGAACTGGCGCATGATGGCCTTGGCCTCGACCTTGGTGGCGGCCAGGCGCTCAAGAACGTCCTTGTCGTCGGCGAACTTGGCGAGTTTGCTCAGATCGCCGGTGCTGCGCCAGTCGGTGCCGATCACATCGTCGAGCAGGCTGGCGAGCGCGGGGTTGGCCCCATGGATCCAGCGGCGGAAGGTGATGCCGTTGGTCTTGTTGGAGAACTTCTCGGGATAGATTTCGTAGAACGGATGAAGCTCGGTGTCCTCCAGGATCTTGGTGTGGAGGGCGGCTACGCCGTTGATGGAGAAGCCAAAGTGGATGTCCATGTGGGCCATGTGGACGGTATCGTGTTTGTCGATGATGTCGACGCGCGGGTCATCGTGCTCGGCCTTCGCGATCTCATCGAGCTTGACGATAATGTCGGCGATGGCAGGGGAGACCTTCTGTAGGCTGGCGAGCGGCCACTTCTCGAGCGCCTCGGCAAGAATCGTGTGGTTAGTGTAGGCGACCATGGAGCGTACGATGGTCACGGCCTCGTCAAACTCGATGCCATGCTCGGTGGTGAGCAAGCGAATGAGCTCGGGAATGACCATGGTGGGGTGCGTGTCGTTGATCTGGACAACGGCGTAATCGGCCAGATCGTGCAGGTTGCTGCCGCGCTCGACGGCCTCGTCGATCAGGAGCTGGGCGGCGTTGCTCACCATGAAGTACTCCTGATAGATGCGAAGTAGGCGGCCCTGCTCGTCGGAATCGTCGGGGTAGAGGAACAAGGTGAGGTTCTTGGCGATCTCGGTCTTGTCGAAGTCGATGGAACTGCCGGGGACCAGGCCGTCGTCGACGCTCGCCAGGTCGAACAGGCGCAGGCGGTTCTTGGTGGACTGGCCGTAACCGGGCACATCGATGTTGACGAGCTTGGAGGTAACGGCAAAATCGCCGAACTCGACGGTGTAGGAGTGGTCATCGTCGACTAGGATGTCCTGCTCACCGAGCCACTCGTCGGGGACGGCCTTCTGCTGGTTGTCGACAAAGCGCTGACGGAACAGACCGTAGTGATAGTTGAGGCCCACGCCATCGCCGGTCAAGCCCAGCGTGGCGATGGAATCCAGGAAGCATGCGGCCAAGCGGCCCAGGCCGCCGTTGCCGAGTGACGGCTCGACCTCGAATTCCTCGATCTTGTTGAGGTCGTGACCTGCGGCGGTGAGCTGGTCCTTAACCTCGTCGTAGATGCCGAGGTCGATCATGTTGTTGATGAGCAGCTTGCCGATCAAAAATTCGGCGGAAATGTAATAGAGCTTTTTCTTGCCGTTGTTGAGCGGGCAGGCGGCGGAGCGCTCCTGCACGAGTTTGACCAGCAGCTTGTAAATGCGACGGTCGTCGAGCTGCTCGAGCGAGGTGCCAAAAGACTGCTCGGCGAGTTCCATGAGGTTAATTTGGGGCATGTTTTCTCCTGTGATGGGTTGTTTCATGTCTGCAATTCATAAGAAGCCCGCGCGAGGGGATTGGGGTGGCCTCACGCGGGAAAAGCAAGCGCGTCCGCACGGTGGGGAGGGGTCGGGCGCGGTAGCTCCTATTGAGGAAGCTCGATTTCGGCTTCCGACGGGATGCGGAAGTAGGTCTCGGTCCAGTCGGTGAGTTTGTGCTCGAGCTCGCGGGTGATGGCGCCGTCGAGCATGCGCCAGGTCCAGTTGCCGCCCAGCGTGGCAGGGGTGTTGATGCGCGCCTCGTTGCCCAAGTTGAGCAGGTCCTGCATGGTGTAGATGCACGTGTCGCTCACGCTGGCGGCGATGGTGCGGTTGAGTGCATCTGCCATGGGTTCGCCGGCCTGCTGATGGGTGTACAGGGCTGCCTGCTCGCGCTGACGGGGGGTGGCCGTTCCCTCAAACCAACCGCGCGCCGTCTCGTTGTCGTGGGTGCCCACATAGGCGACGGTGTTGGCGATGTAGTTATGCGGCAGGTAGTACGAGTTGGTGCCCTCAAAGGCAAACTGCAGGATCTTCATGCCGGGGAAGCCCGAGTTGTCGCGCATGTCGATGACGCCGGGGGTGAGGAAGCCCAGGTCCTCGGCGATGATGGGCAGCGTGCCGAGCTTTTCCTCGAGCGTCTTGAAGAACTTGAGGCCGGGACCCTGCGTCCACGAACCGTAGGACGAATCGGGCGAGGAGAACGGCACCTCCCAATAGGCCTCGAAGCCGCGGAAGTGATCCAGGCGGATGACGTCGTACATGTCGAGGGCGGCGCGAATGCGGCCCTCCCACCAGGAGAAGCCGTCGGACTCCATGGCGTCCCAGTCGTAGATGGGGTTGCCCCAGTACTGGCCGGTGGCCGAGAACTGGTCGGGCGGCGTGCCGGCGACGCTCACGGGATTGCCGGCGGCGTCGATCTTAAAGAGCTCAGGCGTCGCCCACATCTCGACGGAGTCACGCGAGACATAGATGGGCAGGTCGCCGATGATGAGAATGTCGCGCTCGTTGGCATAGGCCTTGAGGCGGCTCCACTGGCGATCGAAGAAGTACTGCGTCATCTGGTGGTAGAGCATACGCGCCGGATGGTCGGCGCAGACCTTGGCGGAAGCCTCACCGCGGGTGCGGAGCTCCGCGGGCCACTCCCAAAACGCCTTGAGACCGCACTCCTCTTTGACGGTCATGAACTCACAGTAGGGGATGAGCCAGTCCTCGTTGGCCTGGATAAAGTCATCGAAATCGGCCGGCTTGTCGGCAGCAAAGCGCTCGGCGGCGCGGTCGAGAATCTGACGGCGGCCGCCAAAGATAGCACCGTAGTCGACATTGCTGGGGTCAGATCCCAGATACACGCCGTCGATATCGCGCTGCTCCAGATACCCTGCCTCGATAAGCTCGGCAAAGTCGATAAAGCTGGGGTTGCCTGCGCGGGCCGAGAACGACTGATAGGGCGAATCGCCATAGCTGGTCGTCGTAAGGGGCAGAATCTGCCAGTAATGTTGTTTGCACGAGGCGAGAAAATCGACGAAGTCGTAGGCATTCCAGCCAAAGCCGCCGATTCCGTATGGTCCGGGCAGAGATGAGACGGGCATGAGGACGCCGCTTGCACGCTCCATGAATGCGCTCACCAACCTTCTTGTTGTGGGGTCGGCCTGCCGATGGGTGTGCAGTCCGCCTCCGATGTTCTGATTCGATACGCTTATTGTAAAACATGTTGTTTAAACATGTACAGGCAAGATAAAAAAGTTGGTCGATTTTCGGCGAATGGTTACATGCCATGAAAAAGCCCCGACCTCACAACGTGAGATCGGGGCAAGAGCGGTATGTAGGTTTTTGCTACTCGGCGTCGGCGAAGCCGTTGGGGTTGTGGCTCTGCCAGTTCCAGCTATCGCGGCACATGTCCGCGATGTCGTATTGGGCCTTCCAGCCCATCATGCGCTCGGCCTTGGAGGCATCGCACCAGTTGGCAGCGATGTCGCCGGCGCGGCGCTCGCGGATCACGTAGGGCAGCTCCTTGCCACAAGCCTTGGAGAAGGCGGCGACGACCTCGAGTACCGAGGTGCCGGTGCCGGTGCCCAAGTTAAAGATCTCGACGCCGGTCTTGCCGTTCATCCAGTTAAGGGCGGCAACGTGACCAGAGGCCAGATCGCACACGTGGATGTAGTCGCGCACGCCGGTGCCGTCGGGGGTGGGGTAGTCGTTGCCAAAGACCTGAACGGCCTCGAGCTTGCCCACGGCGACCTGGGCGACATAGGGCACCAAGTTGTTGGGGATGCCCTTGGGGTCCTCGCCGATCAGGCCCGACGGATGAGCGCCAATGGGGTTGAAGTAACGGAGCAGCACGACGTCCCACTCGGGGTCGGCGGTGTGGACGTCCATAAGGATCTGCTCGATCATCCACTTGGTCCAACCATAGGGGTTGGTCGCGGGCTTCTTAGGATCCTCCTCGGTGACGGGCGGGTTGTTCGGGTCGCCGTAGACGGTCGAGGAGCTCGAGAAGATGATGGACTTGCAGCCATGGCTGCGCATGACGTCGATGAGCACCAGGGTGTTCTCGATGTTGTTGTGGTAGTACTCGACGGGCTTGCTCACCGACTCGCCGACGGCCTTAAAACCGGCGAAGTGGATGACGCGGTCGATCTGATGGGTATCGAAGATCTTGTTCATTGCATCGCGGTCGAGCACGTTGGCCTCGTAGAAGGTGAGGTTCTTGGCGGCCTCGTCGCCCACGATGGTCTTGACGCGGTCGACGGCGACGGCGCTGGAGTTGGAGAGATCATCGACGATGACGACCTGGTAGCCACCCTCGAGCAGCTGAACGACGGTGTGCGAGCCGATAAAGCCGGCGCCACCGGTAACGAGGACGCAGGTGTCTTTGGGGTCGAGTGCTTTGGACATGTAGTCTCCTATCGAATCAGGAACACTTCTTCAGGGGAGTATAGCGCAGGCAGGGACGCCCAAATCGTGCGCTGTAGGAAAAGCAGAGGATTGTGCTAACGTACTCATAGAAGAGCTTGCGTACGCATAACCTGATCTTTGACATTTGCTTACGAGCCGCTGACCTTGTAGTTTCCTGCCGTTCGTGGAAATCGTTGGGACGCGCCATATGTACGCTAATATGTATGAGTTGAGCGACATATAAATAAGCATGTAACGGAGTACATATGTCACCAAACAGCGATTCTATCCTTTCCCAGGAGCTCTCGCGCCGCACTGCCCTCAAGGCCCTGTTCGGCGCCGCTTCTGCGGCAGTTCTTTTTGGCCTGCCCGCTCGCGCCCATGCGGCGGAGGCTTCCAAAGAAACCACCGATAAACTGAATGCCGCCCAGGCCCAGCTCGACGAGGTTCAGGCCCAGCTCGACAGCATCGCAAATGAGTATGCGGCGCTGGCCAACAAGAATGCCCAGACCCTCAACGACATCGAGAATGTCCAGGGCAAGATTGACGACACGCAGGCCCAGATCGATGAAAAGAAGGCCGAGCTCAAGAAGAAGCGCAACGACCTTTCCGATCGCGTGGCCGCCAGCTACAAGTCCGGCGGCACGAACATCCTGTCGCTGCTGCTGGCCTCTGGCTCGTTTGAGGAACTCGTCGCCAACGCGCATTACGTTGAGAAGATCAACAAGAGCGACCGCGACGCCATCGAGGACATTCAGACCATCCAGGAAGAGCTCGATGCGCAAAAGACCGAGCTCGAGTCGCAGAAGGCCGACTTAGAGAAGCTCAAGGACCAGCAGACTGCCCAGATGCAGGACATGCAGGCCAAGCAGCAAGAAGTCCAGACCGTGCTGAACGGTCTTTCCGACGACGTCAAGGAGCTCATGGCTCAGCGCGATTCCGAGATCCTCGCTGCCGCCCAGGCTGAGGAGGCCGCTAGGAAGGCTGCCGCTGCCGCGGCTGCCGCGAACAAGAACAATTCCTACTCGGGTGGTTCGAGCTCGGGTGGTGGATCGTACGCGCCCGGAACTCCGCAGCAGAATGCCGGCTCGGGCAAGCAGCAGGCTGTCGTCAACGCGTGCTACTCCACGCCTTCGCCGGGTCAGAACTGGTGCGCGGCGTGGGTCACCAATGTCTTCCGTAACGCCGGCGTTGGCTACTTTGGCGGCAATGCGTGCGACATGTTTAACGCATGGTGCTATAGCTCCGACCGCTCGGCGCTGCAGGTGGGCATGATCGTGGCCGATTCCTCGCACAGCGGCACGGGTGCTCCGGGCCTTATCTACGGTCATGTGGGTATCTACGTTGGCGGCGGCATCGTTATGAGCAACGAGGGTGCCATTACGTCTAAGTCGCTTGATTCGTTTATTAGCTTCTATGGCACTGGCTCTGGCGTGCGTTGGGGCTGGCTCGGCGGCGTGGCGCTGTCGTAAAGCCGACGGGGCCGCGTGCCCGCCCGCAATATATTTGATTGCCTGCTCGGGCAGTCCTGCGCAAGACGAAGGCCACATTAAGTGGCCTTCTTTGCGTGCGGAACTCGCGATCAATCAAATATATTGCGGGCGGGCACGCGGCCCTCTTGGGTTCGGGGCGCGGCACACCGGACTGGTTGTCTGAATTAAAGAAAGTGAAGGCCCCTTTCGGGGCCTTCTTTTTATAAAAATTCGCCTACTCGGTGGACTTCGGGTTCTAGGTCTACGTCGAACTGCTCTTTGACTTTGGCTTGGATGTCGCGGATGAGTTCGTCGACGTCGGCGGCGGTGGCGTGGTCGGCGTTGACGATGAAGCCGCAGTGCTTCTCGCTCACCTGCGCGCCGCCAACGGCGTGTCCGCGCAGTCCGGCATCCATGATGAGCTTGCCGGCAAAGTGGCCCTCGGGGCGCTTGAAGGTGGAGCCGGCACTCGGCATGTCGAGCGGCTGCTTGTCCTCGCGGCGCTGGCGGTAGTCGTCCATGTCGGCCTTGATCATCGCGGCGTTGCCCGGGGCGAGATTGAAAGTGGCCGAAAGCACGATAAAGCCGTCGTCGGCGATGCGGCTCTTGCGATAGCCCAGGTTGAGTTCGTCGGCATCGAATTCGATGATGTTGCCGCTGCCGCGGGTGCCGTCGTCGAGCTGGCGAGCGGGTTTGTAGACGCGCACGGACTCTAGCACATCGGCCATGCAGGCACCGTAGGCACCGGCGTTCATGTAGCAGGCGCCGCCGACCGATCCGGGGATGCCCGAGATGGGCTCCATGCCGGTGAGGCCGGCCTCGGCTGCCGCCGCGGCGACATCGGAAAGCAAGGCGCCGGCTGCCGCCGTGACGTGCGTGCCGTCGACCGTAATGTCGGAGAGGCCTTCGCCCAGCGCCACGACGACGCCGCGGATGCCCTTGTCGCCGACAAGCAGGTCGGAGCCGTTGCCCACGATGGTAAGCGGCAGGTCGCAGCGATAGCAGGTATCGAGCGTGGCGACGAGGCCCTGCTCGGTATCGGGCGTGACAAAGACGTCGGCCGGGCCGCCGATCTTAAACGTGGTGTGCTCGCGCATGGGCTCGCTCATCAACACGTTGTCCTCGCCGGCAACGCCAGCGAGCGCGCACAGCAGGTCCTCGTTAAAAAAGTCGTTCTCGTGCATATGAATATCCGCCTTTTGGTGGTCGTCGTCATCAATCGATTGCAATATACCCCACCCGGACGGATTTGGTGCGCTGACGGCGATAAAACAGCCGTCTACCGGATTGGTAAAGTGTTTATCACCGAGGTAGAGGGGTAGTCGCTATACTTTCAAGAGATTGCGCGTAAACCCGGAAGGAGCGAGATGGCCAACAAAGTCACCCTCAAGCAGATCGCCCAGGAGGTGGGGCTTTCCCCCTCGTCGGTCTCGCTTGTGCTCAATAATCGGCCCTGTCGCATCTCGGAAGAAAACCGCAAACTCATCAAGGAGGTCGCGGCGCGCAACCACTATGTTCCTAACCAGATTGCGCGTAGTTTGGTCATGCGCGAGTCGCGCACGCTGGGCCTTATCGTCCCTAACATCGAGAGCCGCTTTTTTGCCTCGCTCGCCGGTAGCCTGGAAAAGCGCTGCCGCGAGGATGGCTATGCACTCTTCATTACCAGCTCGGGTGGAAGCGCCGATGACGATCTGGAGCTGCTGCGCCAGCTGGTGACGCGCGGCGTTGATGGCGTCTTCCTGGTCGTGGGCGACGAGTTCTCCGACGACCGCGCCCTGCGCGAAGAAGTCAGCCACCTGCCCATCCCGGCCGTAATGGTCGACCGTGCCATTGAGGGGCTCGAGTGCGACAAGGTGATGTTCGACCACGAGATGGGTGGCTACATGGCCACTCGCTATCTGATCGAGCAGGGCCACCGTCGCATTGCCTGCTTGGTTAACGCGCGCCGTTCCAATACGGGGCGTAAGCGACTTGCCGGCTATGAGCGCGCGCTGCGCGAGGTTGGCTTGCCTATCGACGCGCGTTTGGAGTTTGAGAGCGAGTACTACATTCCGAGTGCCTACGAGGCCTCGGAGGCGGTGCTCGCGACCGACGCCACCGCCGTATTTGCAAGCTCGGACAACATTGCCCTTGGTCTGCTCAAGCGCTTACACGAGATGGGGAAGAGCATTCCGGGCGACATTTCGGTGGTGAGTTACGACAACTCGGCCGCCGACGTTCTCTTTGAGCCGGCGCTGACCGCGATTGAGCAGGATCCTGGTATCCTCGCGGAGCATGCTTTTGGCTGCATGTCCAAGCGCCTTGCCGGTAGGGGCGGTAGACGTGCCGAAGAAGTCGTTCTGGAGCCGGCGCTTATCGTGAAGGGCAGCGTGCTCGATCTTACCGAATGTAGCTAAGCGTACTTGTTTGTTTGCATAGATTGCATGCGGAGTGTCCGCTATTTGCCGGCGGGGCCGGGGTGCCTGCCTTGTTTTGAGAAGTTCGCGGAGCCCACTTCTCAAAACAAGGCAGGCACCCCGGCCCTCGTCCGTGAACTCTTCCGCTGGGCGAGCTATAGACGCCGCGCACCGATAGGGTAAGGCGGCGGCTTGAAATTGGTGCTATATTCAGGTTGAGTTGTTTAATGCTAGTACGGGAGGCTGATATGGGGCTGTTCAAGAAGAAAAACCCGCAGGATGCCTTTGATCCCGATGTGTTTACCATCACGGATACGATTTTGGACCCGCCGCGGTTTACGTTTTTGCCGGCTATCTACCAGGATGCCACGCATCGCAAATGGGCCGTACATCAGCGCGGCGGCGAGCCGAAGATTTTTGACTATGCGGACGTGTTGCAGTGCGAAGTGGCCGAGGCGGGCGATCCGGAGGCCGAAGAAGCGGTCTCTAAACAGGAATTTGCCCAGCGTATCCTGGCAAATCCTGCCAAGGCAGCAAAAATAAATGCTGCCAAGCGTAATATGTGTCTTGGTATGGGCGTTGTTGTGGCGGTTCAGACGGGAAAAGACGAGGTTTCCAAATTAGAGATTCCCGTTATGACCGACGAAGTCAAACGCGATTCAAGTCTATATAAGTCGTATCGGAATGTCGCCGAGAAGATCAAGGCAGAATTTGATGCCATGGGAGGGCTGGCCTAATTTTGGCGGCATACGTTTCTGAATGAGGAGTCTGTGCAATGGCAGGCGAATCTTATGCAATTCCCCCCAAAGATCATGCTGTTGAGGGAATTCTTTGGTATATCCAGCACCATCAGCTTGCCGGCGGCGATCGCCTGCCGGCCGAGCGCGTGCTGTGCGAAGAGATTGGCGTTTCGCGTACGGCGTTGCGTGCCGGTATCACGCGGCTTATCTCGTGTGGAACGCTCGAGAGCCGTCGCGGATCGGGCACGTATGTGTGTCCTCCCAAGCCGCTGAACATCTTCCAGGAAACGTATAACTTTTCCGATGCTGTGCGGACTGCCGGCCTGCACCCCTCTTCTCGTCTGGTTTCCACCGGGACCATCGAGGCGGATGAGGCGCTTGCCGACAAGCTTGGGGTGGCTGTAGGCGCTCCCTTGCTCCGCATGCAGCGCGTTCGACTTATTGAGGGCGAGCCGGCGTCAATCGAGACCGCTCACGTTAACCTGTCCCTGTGCCCATCGCTTCCCGAGCACGATTTTGAGTGTGAGAGCCTTTACGATGTCTTGCTCAAAGAAGGTGGCGTGCGCGTTGAGCATGGACGTGAGCATATCTCCATCTCGCGTTTGAACTTCGAAGAGGCCGAGCTGCTCCAGCAAGAAGAGGGAACGCCGGTGTTCTATGAGAGCTCGATCGAATTTGATAAGGACATGCGTTTTGTGGAGCATTGCAAATCGGTGATTTTGCCCACAAAGTTCCGCTTTGCCGATAACGGCGAAGAGAACGGCATGAGGAGCGTGGCAGGTGAACAATGGCTGAAACAGTAGATGCCACCCCGGTTTATATGCGCATTCGACGCTGCATCGAGGAACGTATCGAGCGCGGTGCATATCCCACGGGTTCCATGATTCCGTCCGAAAAAGACCTCGCCGAGGAATTTGGTACGACACGCTTGACCATCCGAAGCGCTGTCGATGAGCTGGTTCGACGCGGGCAGATTCGCCGTGTTCGGGGAAAAGGTGCCTTTGTGGCGCAGAAAGTACCTGCTTTTTTTGAACGCACGGTCGGTTTCCGTGAATCGGTCCGTGCTTCGGGCGGCGAGCCGTCCGTCCGTATTCTCGCGCGTTCCAAGCGTTATGCGGGGCCATATTACGCCGACCTGTTTGGCATCGCCGAGGACGACCTGCTCTATTCCGTTCGACGCCTGAACTGCATAAACGGTAGCCCCGTATCGATTGAGACGGCGCTGATTCCCTGCCTGCTGTTCCCAACCATCGAAGATATTGACGTGTCGGTCTTCAGTTTGTACGAGACCTATGAGATGCTGGGCCGAAAGCCAGTCATGGCACAGGAAAAGCTCGATATCGAGGCACTGGGCGCACGAGATGCCGGCCTCCTTGGACTGGAACAGGGCGATCTTGTTTTGCTTTTGGAATGCGTGAGCTATGACGCGAGCGGTCAGGCTATCGAGTATGTAAAGTCCTTCAATCGTGGCGATACGGGCGGCTACACCTATACGTACTAGCTGGGGCTTTGCATCGCGCGCGGTAACAGCCGGTCTGTTTGGGCAATTTGACCGACTGTATATACAACCTTACATGGCTCAAAATCGACCGTTCGCCGAAGGGGATAAATTAATCGACAAAGAGGTATCAAAAAGCCGTAACCTATAACTGTGATTGGTATCAAATACTAATGATTTGTAACGAGGTGAGACGATGAAGATGCTCGATTACGTTCAGCTTGCCCATGTGCGTATGGGGGAGAACCTCGAGCGTTCGTCTGAGCTGGTAGCGCAGCTCGTTGATATTTTCCAGTCCGGTTCTTTTGACGCACTGCGCATCGTTGCTTCGGGTTCGTCGCGCCATGCTGCGGATTGCACCCGCGATTTCCTGCAAGATACGCTGCAGATGCAGGTGTCCGTTGTGACGCCCGAGGCCTTCGTCGATTTTGAACACACCTATCCACAGCATGCGCTCAACATTGCCGTTTCGCAGAGTGGCTATTCGACCAATACGATCGCGGCTCTTGATTACATGCGCGCACACGATATGGCTGCAGTTGCGCTCACGGCAAACGTCGAGGCACCCATCAAGGAACACGCCGACATCGTTCTTGACTACGGTGTGGGTGTCGAGTCGGTGGACTTTGTGACTCTGGGCGTCGAGGTTCTCGTTGAGTACCTGGTGCTCTTTGGTATTTACGGCGGTCAGGCGCGCGGAACGATTGACGCCAAGGGCGTTGCTCAGCGTCTTGATGGCCTGCGCGAGGCTATCCAGGCTAATGCCGTGATGTGCAAGACCGCCGAGGCATATCTCCAAGACCACATGCTCGAGCTTTCTGAGCACACGCCCGCTATGGTCGTCGGCAACGGCCCCAACTACGGTGTTGCCGAGGAGGCGGCGCTCAAACTGAGCGAGACCATCAAGATTCCTGCCATGCATCACGAAGGCGAGGAGTTCGTCCACGGTCCCGAGATGCAGATTGTTCCGGGCTACCTGGTGTTTATTGTCGACGATCCGCAGGGGTCGGAGCGTCTTGCGAATATCGCCGATGCGCTATCGAACGTTACGGCAAAAACGGTGCTGCTCACGGCCCATCCCAAGGGTAGGGCTCACGAGGTTGTGGTGCCTCAGGTGGCTCCGCTGCTCAGTGCAATTCCCAATCTCGTGTTCTTCCAGACGATTGCGGCAATAATCGCCGAGCGTCTGAAGTCATGGGACGTTCACCCGTATCTCGATGCTGTCTCCAAGCAAATGGAGGTCAAGGCGGAGGGCTACGAAGAGTCAGTCAATGCGCTTAAGGCCAAAGCGGCCGAGTGTTACGGAATGTAAGCGGGTTTTGATGCCCGTTGGCATGGGGGATGTGGAAACAACCCCAGAAAGGAGAGACAAATGAAGGAAACCGAGAAGATCGAGATCATGCATTTCGACCAGGAGGGCTATCTCGAGGACGGCAAGGCGCTCTACGAGACCGGCAAGAAGATGACCGCGCTCGCCGACAAGGTTGCCGACGAGGGCTACGACGCCGTGTTCCTGATGGGCGTCGGCGGCACCTGGGACGAGCTCATGCAGCTCGAGTACCTCATGAACAAGTTCGGCGACCGCGACCTCGAGGTCTACCTGATCCACGCCGCCGAGTGGAACGTCATGGGCCACAAGCGCATGACCGAGAAGTCCGTCGTGCTCACCGCCTCCGAGTCCGGCACCACCCCCGAGGTCCTCGAGGCCGTCAAGAAGATGAAGGAAAAGGGCATTCGCGTCTACGCCATGACCAAGCCCGAGGGCCCCATCGGCCAGGCTGTCGGCGCCGAGAACTGCGTCGCCATGGCTTCTGACCATGGTTCGGGCGGCTGTGAGAAGGGCTACTACCTCGCCGACTGCTTCGGCCTGCGCCTGCTCAACCGCCGCGGCTGCTTCCCCAAGTTTGACCTGTTTATCGAGCAGACCAAGGACATCTGGAAGGACATGCTCGATATCCGCAAGCGCTTCGAGCCGCGCGCCGAGGAGCTCGCCAAGAAGTACGCCCTGGCCCCCTACACCATGTTCATCGGCTCCGGCGCCCTGTGGGGCGAGACCATCCTGTTCTCGATGTGCATCCTGGAGGAGATGCAGTGGAAGCGCACCCGCTACATCACCTCGGCCGACTTCTTCCACGGCACCCTCGAGCTCGTGGAGCCCGGCGTCCCGGTCTTCCTGTTCATGGGCGAGGACGAGAACCGCAAGCTCGACGAGCGCGTCCGCGCCTTCCTGACCCGCGGCGTGACCGGCGACACCGACATCAACATCATCGACACCGCCGAGTTCGCGATCCCCGGCCTTGACGACGAGTTCCGCGTCATCGTGTCTCCGTGGATTCTGACGGTGCTCGTTACCGACCGCCTGGCTCGCTACTACGAGACGGTCACCAAGCACAACCTCAAGTATCGTCGCTACTATCACCAGTTCGACTACTAAAGAAAACGGGTGCGGGAACGTGCCGGGCTATTGAGAGGAACACAGAATGAGACAGTACATCATCGCCAGCCATGCGCACTTCGCTACCGGCATCAAGGAGAGCGTCGAGCTGCTCTCGGGCGCTCGCGACAACGTCCACGATCTTTCGATGTTCGTCGATGGCCGCATGGACGTGGCCGAGGAGGCCCAAAAACTGCTGGCAGGCATGTCTGCTGACGATGATGTCGTTGTCTGCACCGACCTCTTTGGCGGCAGCGTCAACAACGAGTTTACCAAGATCGTCCAGACGCGTCCCCGCACGTACCTCGTTACCAACATGAACCTTCCTCTCCTCATCCAGTTGCTGTTCTCTGACGAGTCGGCGCCGGTTGAGGAGACGATTCGCGCCATCGTCGCTGCGGACGATACGCGCGTGAAGTTTGTCAACGATCTTTTGGTCGATGACGACGAGGAAGAAGAGTTCTAATCCGCAGCACCTACTGACACGCCGTAAGACGGCACAAGACCTTTGGGGGGTCACATTATGATTCAGCTACTTCGCGTTGACCATCGCCTGCTTCATGGCCAGGTCGCAGTTTCCTGGGTTCAGGGCCTTGGCTCCAACTGCATCTTCTGCGTGGGCGATAAGGTCGCTAACGACCCGGTGTGGAAGACGACGCTCAAGATGGGCAAGCCTGCCGGCTGCAAGCTCGTCATCAAAGATATGGAGCATGCAATCGAAGCTATCAACTCGGGCGTGACCGACAAGTACAAGATGATCATCTGTGTCGCCACTATTGCTGAGGCAAAGCAGCTTGTTGAGGGCTGCCCGCAGATCAAGTCGGTCAACCTGGGCAACACCAAGCCCAAGGACGAGAAGCGTCCCGATGCTCGTCAGGTCTCTCGTCAGATCTTCCTGACCGCGGCCGAGGAAGCCGATGTGCGCGAGATGCTGGATCGTGGCGTTGAGGTCGAGATTCGACCCCTGGCCGATGACCCCAAGGTTGACTGCGCCAGCGTGCTCTAGGCGTTCAATTTCGAAGAGTCTGAGCTCTTCGTAGTGTCCTATTAGGAAAGGGGGATATATGCTTACCCAAGCAATCCTCATCGGACTTATCGCCGCATTTGGTAAGTTCGACTGCCAGCTCGGTACGCTCTATGCGTTCCGCCCCATCGTCCTGTGCCCGCTCGTGGGCCTGGTGCTGGGGGACCTGCAGTCCGGCCTCGCGATCGGTGCGAGTCTGGAGCTGCTGTTCATGGGCTCGATCTCCATCGGCGCCTACGTGCCGCCTGATGAGACGATCGGCGGCGTGCTCGCCTGCGCCTTCGCTATCCAGCTGGGCCAGAGCACTGAGGCAGCCATCGCGCTTGCCATGCCCATCGCCACGCTGTGCCTTGCCATCAAGAACATCCTTAACGCCGCCCTGCCGATCCTGGTTGACCGCGCTGATGTCTTCTCCGGCCAGGGCAACCTTAAGGGCGTCTATGCGATGCACTTCCTGATCGGTTTGACCGGTATCATCATGGCGTTCCTGCTGTGCTCGCTGTCGTTCTATCTGGGTGCTGACGCCATCCAGGGCCTGCTCGACTTCATCCCGCCCTTTGTCCTTGCTGGCTTTGGCGTTGCCGCCAACTTCCTGCCTGCCATGGGCTTCGCCATGCTCGGCCGCCTGGTGCTCACCAAGCAGCTCGTGCCCTTCTACTTCCTGGGCTTCCTGCTGTGCTCCTACGCCAACGTGCCCGTCCTGGGCGTCGCCCTGATCGCCATCATCATCGGCATCGACAAGTTCGACCTGCTCGGCCTGGGCGGAGCCCAGCCCCAGCTCTCCGCGGAAGGGGATGAGGACGATGACTTCTAGTCCCGAGAACAAGATCACGCGCTCCGACCTCGTCAAGAGCGCCGTCAACGTCGGCGCCCTGGGCATGGAGTTCTCCTGGACCTACTACAAGCAGATGAACATCGCCTTCTGCCTGATGGTCGCCAACATGCTCAAGAAGATCTACGCCGGCCGCCCCGACGACTACGCCGAGGCCCTGCACCGCCACTGCGCGTTCTTCAACATCACCGTCCAGTTCGCCCCGTTCGTCGGCGGCATCGCGATGGCCATGGAGGAGAAGGTCGCCCGCGGCGAGATCGAGCCCGAGAGCGTCAACGACGTCAAGGCCGCCCTCATGGGCCCGCTGTCCGGCATCGGCGACTCCATCTTCCTGTCGACGCTGCGCGTGGTCGCCGCCGCGGTGGGCATCAGCCTGTGCCAGGCCGGCAACCCCTTCGGCCCCATCGCCTTCCTGCTCATCTACAACGTCCCCGGCTTCGCGCTGCGCATCTGGGGCGCCGTCAAGGGCTACGAGCTGGGCGTGGGCTTCCTGGACGAGGCCCAGAGGACCGGCCTCATGCAGAAGATCATGACCTGCGTCGGCATCGTGGGCGTCATGGTCGTGGGCGCCATGTGCAAGGACATGTTCTGGGCCAGCATCCCGGTGGCCATCGGCTCGGGCGAGAACGCCCAGACCCTCCAGGACATCCTGGACGGCATCATGCCCGGCATGCTCGGCATGATCGCCTTCTGGCTGTACTACTGGCTGCTGTCCAAGAAGATCAACCCCATGGTGCTGATCGTGGCCACCATGGTCGTGGGCATCATCGGCGCGTTCTTCGGCGTGCTGGCGTAGGTTCCTGCGTTCTATTCTGCCCCCAAGGGAAACGGCGACCCATTGCGGTCGCCGTTTTTTATTACCGAAAGCTAGTTGGAGGTGCTTCGTGATTCGATCTGACAATCCACCCGATAATGGCGTGAGCGGGGCGATGTATCTATTTGGCACGGCGCTCTTGTGGAGTTTTATCGGCATCCTCGTTCGCGCCAATTCGCAGTCAGCTCTTTTGATCGGTGCCGTCACGGCAATATTTATGGCGCTCTTTATCCTGCTCGTCGGCAGACCCGTCCTTCGCGTCAGCCGTCTTATTGTCCTTGTGGCCGTCTGCAACTTCGTGACGGGCACCACGTTTAACTTTGCCAACCAGCTCACGACGGTCGGCAACGCGATCGTTCTGCAGTACACCTCGATGATTTTCGTTATCGTGTATCAATCGCTCGCAACTCGCACGTTGCCCTCGCCTGCGAAGATTGCCTCCGTGGTGGTTGCTTTTACGGGTATGGGACTTTTCTTTTTAGGTGATTTGAGCGCCGAGGGCATGCTCGGAAATCTGCTTGCCGTCATTTCGGGCGCCACCTTTGGGCTGTGTTTCTTTTTAAACTCTCGCCCCGATGCGTCGCCCATGGTGTCCTCGCTCATCTCCTGCGGCATCTCGATACTTCCGATCGTCTATTTTGCCGGCGACCTAGGCTCCGTGAAACCCTTTGAGTGGGGGCTTATGCTGGTGCATGGCCTTTTTTGCAGCGGCCTTGCGAGTGTGCTGTATGCCAAGGGGATTGCGCGCACCAACGCGTTTGCGGCCAACTTGGTTTGCATGAGTGAGGTCGTGCTCGCTCCCTGCTGGTCGGCGCTCCTCTTTGGCGAGGTCTTTCGCTGGAACGAGTTTTTGGGCGCAGCGATGATCGTTTTGGTGATTGTGGCCAACTTGGCATCCGATGCTTTTGGCGACGGCTTTCTGGTGGCGCTTGTCCGCCATCGAAACAAAGAGCGTGCCTAATGGGATGCGCCTGCCGTTTACGGTAAAAAACACCCCGCTGAGCGACTGGTATTAAATAAGGCGAACCTGCATACCTATAATTGGTATCAAATCATTTGTGCCTGGCATGGGTGTTAGCAGCACACCAGGTACGCTTCGAGCCGTGGAATCGAACTCCCGGAATTGATATCAACAACGCGCGCGACGGGAGTGACGACGGTTCGAGATTCCTTATTGGGAGGAATTATGCTTGTCCAAGCAATCCTCGTCGGCTTAGTCGGAGCGTTTGGATGCCTCGACTACCAGCTCGGCACCCTCTACGCGTTCCGCCCCATCGTCCTGTGCCCGCTCGTGGGCCTGGTGCTGGGGGACCTGCAGACTGGCCTTGCCGTTGGCGCCAGCCTGGAGTTGCTGTTCATGGGCTCGATTTCCATCGGCGCCTACGTGCCGCCTAACGAAACCGTCGGCGGCGTGCTCGCCTGCGCGTTTGCCATTCAGCTCGGTCAGGGTACCGAGACGGCCATCGCGCTCGCCATGCCCATCGCCGTCCTTGCGCTGACGATCGGCAACATTACCAATGCCTTGTTCCCTGTGTTTGTCGATATGGCAGACAAGTTCGCCCTCAAGGGAAACCTCAAAGGCATCTACGCCGTTCATTGGGGAATTGGAATCTGGGGCTGCGTCGAGTACTTCCTGCTGTGCGGCGGCGCCTTCTATTTGGGTTCCGACGCCATCCAGGGCCTGCTCGACTTCATCCCGCCCTTCATCATCGACGGTTGCGGCGTTGCCGCCAACATCCTGCCGGCCATGGGCTTCGCCATGCTCGGCCGCCTGGTGCTCACCAAGCAGCTCGTGCCCTTCTACTTCCTGGGCTTCCTGCTGTGCTCCTACGCCAACGTGCCCGTCCTGGGCGTCGCCCTGATCGCCATCATCATCGGCATCGACAAGTTCGACCTGCTCGGCCTGGGCGGAGCCCAGCCCCAGCTCTCCGCGGAAGGGGATGAGGACGATGACTTCTAGTCCCGAGAACAAGATCACGCGCTCCGACCTCGTCAAGAGCGCCGTCAACGTCGGCGCCCTGGGCATGGAGTTCTCCTGGACCTACTACAAGCAGATGAACATCGCCTTCTGCCTGATGGTCGCCAACATGCTCAAGAAGATCTACGCCGGCCGCCCCGACGACTACGCCGAGGCCCTGCACCGCCACTGCGCGTTCTTCAACATCACCGTCCAGTTCGCCCCGTTCGTCGGCGGCATCGCGATGGCCATGGAGGAGAAGGTCGCCCGCGGCGAGATCGAGCCCGAGAGCGTCAACGACGTCAAGGCCGCCCTCATGGGCCCGCTGTCCGGCATCGGCGACTCCATCTTCCTGTCGACGCTGCGCGTGGTCGCCGCCGCGGTGGGCATCAGCCTGTGCCAGGCCGGCAACCCCTTCGGCCCCATCGCCTTCCTGCTCATCTACAACGTCCCCGGCTTCGCGCTGCGCATCTGGGGCGCCGTCAAGGGCTACGAGCTGGGCGTGGGCTTCCTGGACGAGGCCCAGAGGACCGGCCTCATGCAGAAGATCATGACCTGCGTCGGCATCGTGGGCGTCATGGTCGTGGGCGCCATGTGCAAGGACATGTTCTGGGCCAGCATCCCGGTGGCCATCGGCTCGGGCGAGAACGCCCAGACCCTCCAGGACATCCTGGACGGCATCATGCCCGGCATGCTCGGCATGATCGCCTTCTGGCTGTACTACTGGCTGCTGTCCAAGAAGATCAACCCCATGGTGCTGATCGTGGCCACCATGGTCGTGGGCATCATCGGCGCGTTCTTCGGCGTGCTGGCGTAAGGGCCCGGCTGCATAGATTTTCGTTGCAACCTGGAAAGGGGATGGAGCAGGCCTATGCCCTCCATCCCCTTTTTGTATAGAAGGAGTTCGTATGTTCGCGAAGGATCGCGAAGCAATGCGCATGACGCCGGCAGAGGTCAGGCTGATTCTTATTGAGTCCCTGCAGTGGTGCGCCAACAACGCGGTCTACTTTTTGGGGCTTATCGGTGCGGCCACGTATGATCTGGCCGGCACGGCCTTTTTGGTTGCCGCCATTACGCTCGTGCGCAATCTTATGACGTCGGTGGGCAATATGGTGTCGGGCTCGGTCATCGATCGCTTTGGACCGCGCCGGACGTCGTTTGTGACGTGCGTGATTACGGCAGTGCTATCGCTTGGCGTGGGGTTGGCGCCGTTGTCTGTCCCCGGGCTTGTGTTTGCCGCGTGCGTCTTGGGACTTGCGGGCGGCTTTATCAACACCTGCACGCATGCGTTTCCGGGATACCTGGAGTCGACCACCGAGGGCCGTACCCGCGTGAACGGCCTCATGGTGTTCTACAGCAATATCGCCTATACCGCTGGCCCGCTGCTCGGCGGTGCCATCGTGAGCTGTTTTGCCACGCAATCGGTCTATCTGCTCATGGCGGGCATGATGGGTGTGGCGGCCGTGCTCTCCTTGGGCTGTCACGAGTGTGTTGCTCCCGCAAAAGGGGAGAAGCCGAAGGGCGGCATTCTGGGCGGCATGGCCGAGGGCGCGCGACTTACGTTTCGCGACCACGACCTGCGCCTTATCTTTATCTCGGGCTTTCTGGGCTTCTTTGCGTTTGGCGCGTTCGATTCGCTGGAGTCGTTGTTCTACCGCGATGTGCTCAACGTGGATATCGTCTGGCTGGGCTGGCTGTCTTCGGTCGTGGGCCTCACTTCCTCGGTGGGCGCGTTCATCCTGACCAAGCTTTCTGCTCGCCATGTCAACCTGCGATTGTTGCTCGGCGCGCTCATGGCCGTTGGCATTGGGTCCATGGTGTACGTGGGCACCGATATGCTGGGGGTTGCGATTATCGGTCAGGCGATTAACGGTCTGGCCTGGGGATTCCTGGAACCGCTGCAGATGATCTTGATTCAGGAGCGCGCCGACATCAAATACCTGGGGCGCATTACCGGCTTTGTGCGTTTTGGCCTGATGAGCGCAGGCGTGCTGCCGCTGCTGGCGGCTCCATTTTTAGCGGAGGCTTTGGGCGTTCAGGCGGTGCTGTTTGGGGCATCGACCATTATTGCGCTGGTAGGAACGCTGTTCTTTGTCACACAAGGGAGGCGCCAGAGGTGTTAGCTATACATTCAATTCTAATTTAATACCACTCACCAGAGAATTTCGACCGTTCACCGAGGATTGGAGCAGATTGATAAGTGGTATTAAAAACACATTAGGTGTATGTCTATAATTGGTATCGAAAAGAAGCGCGATGTATAGAGTTGCGTGCAGGACAGAAAGGAAAAGCCATGAAGGAAACCGAGAAGATCGAGATCATGCACTTTAGCCAGGAGGGCTACGTCGAGGACGGCAAGAACGTCTACGAGACCGGCAAGAAGATGATTGAGCTCGCCGACAAGGTCGCCGACGAGGGCTACGACGCCGTGTTCCTGATGGGCGTCGGCGGCACCTGGGACGAGCTCATGCAGCTCGAGTACCTCATGAACAAGTTCGGCGACCGCGACCTCGAGGTCTACCTGATCCACGCCGCCGAGTGGAACGTCTCCGGCCACAAGCGCATGACCGAGAAGTCCGTCGTGCTCACCGCCTCCGAGTCCGGCACCACCCCCGAGGTCCTCGAGGCCGTCAAGAAGATGAAGGGCATGGGCGTGCGCGTCTACGCCATGACCAAGCCCGAGGGCCCCATCGGCCAGGCTGTCGGCGCCGAGAACTGCGTCAAGATGGCTTCCGATCATGGTAACGGTGGCTGCGAGATGGGCTACTACCTCGCCGACTGCTTCGGCCTGCGCCTGCTCAACCGCCGCGGCTGCTTCCCCAAGTTCGACCTGTTTATCGAGCAGACCAAGGATATCTGGAAGGACATGCTCGACATCCGCAAGAGTTTCGAGCCGCGCGCCGAGGAGCTCGCCAAGAAGTACGCCCTGGCCCCCTACACCATGTTCATCGGCTCCGGCGCCCTGTGGGGCGAGACCATCCTGTTCTCGATGTGCATCCTGGAGGAGATGCAGTGGAAGCGCACCCGCTACATCACCTCGGCCGACTTCTTCCACGGCACCCTCGAGCTCGTGGAGCCCGGCGTCCCGGTCTTCCTGTTCATGGGCGAGGACGAGAACCGCAAGCTCGACGAGCGCGTCCGCGCCTTCCTGACCCGCGGCGTGACCGGCGACACCGACATCAACGTCATCGACACCGCCGAGTTCGCGATCCCCGGCCTTGACGACGAGTTCCGCGTCATCGTCTCCCCGTGGATCCTTTCCTCGCTGATCACCGATCGCCTTGCCGCTTACTACGAGACGGTCACCAAGCACAACCTCAACTACCGTCGCTACTATCACCAGTTCGACTACTAAGAGCAAATAACGTTTGTGTAATCGGGCCTCGCTCCTATATGGAACGGGGCCTCGCTTGGGTTGGAGAGTAATTATGAGCTATCCCCAGCTTGCCGTCATGAATATCAGCCATCGTTATTTTGACCTTGAGGAGTTCTTTTCTTCGGCGTCGGCTTCGGGCTACACGTGTTGCGAGCTTTGGACCGGGGCGATGCATCTGTATGTCGATTGCCATGGATACGATTCGCTCGAGCAGGTGCGGGAGCTATCACAGCGGTATGGGGTTCGGATTGTGGGGCTTTGTCCCGAACAGAACAATCCCAAGCCGTGGAATATCGCGGCGCGCGGGAATGAGGCGCGCACTCGCACGCTCGCGTACTTTAAGAACGTTGTGGATATCGCGGCGGAACTTGGAGCCGAGCAGGTCATGGTCTCGAGCGGCTGGGCATTTTTGAACGAGCCGATCGAGGACGCGTGGGGTCGCAGCGCCTCGATGCTGCGTGCGATTGCCGAGCATGCGGGAGAGCGCGGCGTGCGACTGGTGCTCGAGGCCCTACAGCCGGTTGAGTCGATGATCGTGAACTCGGCGGCCGATACGAAGCGCATGATCGAGGCAGTTGATCATCCGGCACTTAAGGCGTGTCTGGATTTGGGCGCTATGGCGGTGGCGGGGGATACCATCGACGATTATTTTGATCTGCTTGGCGATGATGTCGCCCACGTGCATTTTGTCGATGTTGCGGCAGATGGCACGACGCATCTTGCCTGGGGTGACGGCGACCGCGATATGCGCGCCGACCTGGATAGGCTGGTGGCGCGCGGCTATCGCGGAGTTGTTTCGGCCGAGACCTATGACTGGCGCTATTTTGCCGACCCCGCAGCTGCCGATGCGCAGGTAATGGCAGAGTATCGTCGTGCGATTGGCGTCTAGGTGGGGTTGGGTTGCGACAATCCGCTCCTATGTTTCCAAATGAATACGGTGTGAGCCGAGGAGGACGATTCTCCCCGCAAACACTCTAGTATGCTAAAGTACCCAGAAAACCGGCGGAGCTATGCCGGTCTTCTGTTCCATACGAAACACAGCATGAGGAGGCTCACCAGATGACGGCCACACCGTGGGGATTCCGGGACATATTGCCCGAGGAGGCTCAGGCGCGCGAGGAGATTGCGCTGACGGTGAAGGGCTGCTTTAGGGAGCATAATTATCTGCCGGTTGAGACGCCGCTGCTCGAGGACAAGGGCTCGCTCGAGGAGGGCGGCCGTATCGCGGACACGCCGTTTAAGCTTTTTGACGATGACGGCCGCTTGTTGGTGGTTCGTCCCGACAATACGTTGCCGATCGTGCGTTTGGTCTCGACCCGCATGCGCGCGGCCGACTTGCCGCTGCGCCTGCGCTATGAGGCGCCGGTGGTTCGCGAATGCCAGCGCAATGCCGGCGGTTCGCGTCAATTTACCCAGCTGGGTTTTGAGCTCATCGGCGCGGGCGATACCGCGGGCGATGTCGAGATCGTCTCGCTGGTGGCCGAGGCCGTTCGCAAGTTGGCGCTGCCCGATGCGCGCATTATCGCAGGTAGCGTGCGCCCGTTTAAGGAGCTGCTCGCGGTGTGCGAGGATCGCGAGCTGGCTGCCGAGGCTCTGCGCTGCGTGCACGCCAACGACTTTGTGGGCCTCGATGCCCGCGTGGCGGCAAGCGCCGAGACCGATGCCGTTAAGGCCGCCGTCAGCGAACTGCCGCGCTTGCATGGTGGGGCCGAAGTGCTCGATCGCGTGGATGCGCTGCTGGCGGCTGCCGGTATTGTCGCGCCGCTCACGCGTGAGCTGCGCGCGCTGGTCGAGGGCCTGGCGCCCGAGGACGCTCAGGTGCTGTCCTTCGACTTTTCCATTATGAATTCTTTCGATTACTACACGGGCCTGGTCTTTAAGGCCTATGCCGGTGGCCTGCCCGATCCGGTGGGCTCGGGCGGTCGCTACGACTCTATCTTTACCGGCGCGTTCGGCGACGGCATCGAGGTGCCGGCGGCGGGCTTCGCCTTTTCGCTCGAGCGTCTGGAGGCCGCGTGCACCTCTGCCGAGGACGCCGCCTCCGATGGTGACCACGCCGTGGGCCGCGGCGCCGAAGGCCCGCTACGCATCGCCGTGCCCAAGGGCTCGCTTAAGGCCGACACGCTCGACGTGCTCGAGGCCGCGGGCCTGGACGTCTCTGAGCTGCGCGACCCCGGCCGTCACCTGATTGTGCGCGGTCGCGACACGCGTGCCGGCGAGGGCACGGTCGGCGATATCGAGTTTGTCATCGTGCGTCCCAGCGACGCGCCCGCTTTTGTGGGCTGTGGTGGTGCCGATTGCGGCATCTGTGGCTGGGACTCGCTCATCGAGGCAGACCTCAACTTGCTGCAGCTGGTCGATCTGGGCTACGGCCTGTGCACGTTTATCGAGGCAGAGCCCGCGTGGCGCGCTGGCCAGGCCGAGCGCAACTATGCCCGTCGCGGGTCGCTTCGTGTGGCCACCAAGTATCCGCGCATCGCGAGCGCCTGGTATGCCGAGCGTGGCGTGAATGCCGATATCGTCTCGCTGCACGGCAATATCGAGCTGGGCCCCATCGTCGGTATGACCGACCGTATCGTGGACATTACCGCCACGGGCGCCACCCTGCGCGATAACGACCTGGTTATTACTGGTCGCATTATGGACTGCACGGCGCGCTTCTTTGTCAATCCGGGTGCCGCGCGCCTGGATCCGCGCGTACGCAATCTGGCAGATCGCTTGGCAGCTGCTGTTAAGGACAAGCATTTTGAGCCCGTCGCGGGCTCGGCACAATAGCGCGAGCACGCACGGGCGCCCCAACGTACGGGCTGCGGGCCGACTGGCGCCGCCGCCCGGCCTTTCGTTTTTCGAACACAACCTCGACCGATAGGGGATACCGATATGAAGACCATCGAGCTTGCTCCCGGTGAGCGCCTCGTTACCAACCAGCTCAACCGAAAGGGCGTGCTGCCGCAAAACATCGTCGACGCCGCGCGCGATATCGTGGCCAACGTGCGTGCCAACGGCGATGCCGCGGTGCGCGACTATTGCCAGCGCTTTGACGGCGTTGAGCTGCAGAGCTTCCGTCTGCCGCAAGAGCAGATCGATGCCGCGCTCGAGGGCCTCGATCCCGCTTTTGTCGCGGCGCTCGAAAAGGCTGCACGCCAGATTCGCGAGTTCCACCAGCGCGAGGTCGAGCAGAGCTGGTTTACCACGCGCCCGGACGGCACGATGCTCGGCGTTAAGGTGACCCCGCTTGCCGCGGCTGGCATCTACGTGCCGGGCGGCCGTGCGCAGTATCCCTCCACCGTGCTTATGAACGCCATTCCCGCCAAGGTCGCCGGCGTTGAGCGCGTGGTCATGGTGACCCCGCCGCAAAAGGACGGCCTGATCAGCCCCTACACACTCGCCGCGGCAAAGCTCGGCGGCGTGGACGAGATCTATATGGTGGGCGGCGCCCAGGCCGTGGCCGCACTGGCGTACGGTACCGAGACCATTCCGCGCGTCGACAAAATCACCGGCCCGGGCAACGCCTTTGTCGCCGCTGCCAAACAGATTGTCTCGGGTGACGTGGGTATCGATATGGTCGCCGGTCCCTCCGAGGTCTGCGTGCTGGCCGATGCTACGGCCAAGCCCATGGTGGTCGCGGCCGACCTGATGGCCCAGGCCGAGCACGATCCGCTGGCAGCCTGCTATCTGGTGACCTGCGACGAGCGGTTTGCGCGTGAGGTCGAGGCGGGTATCGATATTCTGGTAGCGCAGTCGCCACGCGCCGAAATCACGCGTGCTTCGCTCGACAATGAGGGCACCATCGTGGTGGCCGCCGACATGGCTGCCGCCGTCGAGGCGGTGAACACCGTGGCGCCCGAGCACCTGGAGCTGCACTGCAAGGACGCGATGGGCCTGCTCGGCGGCATTCGCAACGCCGGCGCCATCTTTGTGGGCGCTTGGAGCTCCGAGCCGCTCGGCGATTACGTTGCCGGCCCCAATCACACGCTGCCGACCGGCGGCACGGCCATGTTCTCCAACCCGCTTTCGGTGGAGGAGTTCGTCAAGCGCTCGAGCGTCATTTGCTATACGCCCGAGGGCCTGCTCTCCGATGCTCCCGCTACGCAACGTTTGGCCGAGGCCGAGGGCCTGTGGGCACACGCGCTTTCCGCCGCACTGCGTCGCCGTGTGCTGGAGCAGGGCGAGGATGCCGTGAGCGCCGAGTCTCTGGCCGCGGCCGACCTGACCAAGGTCGCCTGGCCGGGCGACGCCGTGGCGACGGTTGCCGAGGGCGTTGACCTGGCGGCTGCGGGCGCGGATGGCGTTGGCGCGACTGGTAAGGAGGCCTAATATGGCCGAGCTGACGCCCCACATGAAGGAGCTCGTCCAGCCTTACCTGGCCGGTATTGAGCCCTACGATCCCAACTTTACGCCTACGCGCATCAACCTTTCGGCCAACGAGAACACCTATCCCGTGCCGACCGGCGTGCGCGAGGCGGTCGACGCTGCCCTGGCTGCCACACCGCTCAATCGCTATCCCGATCCCATGTCGAACGACCTGCGCGACGAGCTTGCTGCCTGGCATGGCGTGGCGCGCGAGAATGTCTGCGTGGGAAACGGCGGCGACGAGCTGCTCTATAACTACCTGTTGGCGTTTGGCGGCGTGGGACGGACCCTGCTCAACTGCCCGCCGTGCTTTAGCGAGTACGCGTTCTTTGCGTCGCTCTGCCAGACCGAGGTGCGTGACGTGTGGCGCGACCCCGCGACCTTTGAGCTCGACCAGACAGCCGTGCTTGCGGCAGCGCCCGAGTGCAACCTGGCAATCGTGACCTCGCCCAATAACCCCACGGGCGACGTGGCGCCGCTCGACTTTATCGCGGCGCTGTGCGATGCGTGCCCCGGCATGGTGATGGTCGACGAGGCCTACGTTGAGTTTGCCGACGATTCGTTTGGCGCGGCCACCACGGCGCAGGGGCTTATCGCCGAGCATCCCAACCTGGTGATTCTGCATACGCTGTCCAAGGCGTTTGGCGCCGCCGGCACGCGTCTGGGCTATGTGATCGCGGCGCCCGAGGTCATCGACGTGTTCGCGGCGATTCGCCAGATCTATTCGGTCAACGTGCTGAGCCAAGCCGCCGCGCTTGCCTGCGTGCGTGCCCGCGATGCGTACGCGCCCGTGGTGGCACAGGTTGCATCCGAGCGCGAGAGCGAGCTGTGCGCCCTGCGTGCAATGGCTGCCGAGGGCCTGCCCGTGGAGGCGTGGCCGAGCGCGGCGAACTTTGTGCTCGTGCGCACGCCGCATGCCACGCGCGTGCGCGAACGTCTGCGCGATGAGTATTCGATTTTGGTGCGCGACTTTAGCTATGCGCCGGGGCTTGCGGACTGTCTGCGCATTACCGTGGGTACCCCGCAGGAAAATGATGAGGTGCTGGCTGCGTTTGCCGCGCTGGTGAAGGAGGAGATGTAGATGGGCCGCTATGCCGAGGTAACCCGTAAGACGGGGGAGACCGATATTGTCGTAAAGCTCGACCTGGATGGAACCGGTGCGTGCGATATCTCGACCGGCGTGCCGTTTTTCGACCACATGCTCAACGCCTTTGGCCGCCATGGTCTGTTCGATTTGACGGTGCGCGCGGTGGGCGACGTGGAAGTCGACGCGCACCACACCGTCGAGGATACGGGCATCGTGCTGGGCGAGGCGTTTTGCCAAGCGCTGGGTGACAAGGCGGGCATTACGCGCTTTGCCGACGCGGCGATTGCCATGGACGAGACGCTCGTGATGGCCGCCGTGGATATCTCGGGCCGTGGCCAGGCCTATTGCGAGCTGCCCGTGCCGACCGAGCGCGTGGGCAGCTTTGATACCGAGCTGGCCGTCGAGTTCTTCTACGCCTTTGCGCGCGATGCCAAACTAACGCTGCACGTGCGCGAGCTGGCGGGCGGCAATTCGCACCACATTATCGAGGCCGCCTTTAAGGCCGTGGGCCGCACGATGCGCCACGCCTGCGAGCTCGATCCCCGCGTGCAGGGCATCCCCAGCACCAAGGGCTCACTGTAACCTGCCAAAAAGGGACAGGTTTATTTTGGCAGGTTTTGAAGGAGATAAGGGAGGGTCGCGTGGGCGAACCGAAGATCGTGGTGGTCGACTACCACAAGGGCAACTTGTCGAGCGTCGTGCGCGGGCTTGCGCGCGCCGGTGCCGCCGCCTGCACATCGGACGACCCGGAGCAGATTCGCAACGCCGACGGCCTGGTCATCCCGGGCGTGGGCGCGTTCTATGACGCGATCGCCTTTATGCGCCAGAGCGGCGAGGAGGCGGCCGTGCTCGACGCCGTTGCCGCTGGAACTCCGCTGCTCGGCATCTGCCTGGGCCTTCAATTATTTTTTGAGCGCGGCAACGAGGGCGTGCCTGCGGACGAGGGCGCAGTTGCCGACGGCAACACCCCCGAGCAGGCCGGTGGCCCCTGGGTCGATGGCCTGGGTATTATGCGCGGTTCGTGCGCGCGTCTGGAGTCGAGCCGCCTGAAGGTGCCGCACGTGGGGTGGGACCAGGTGCACATGACGCCTGCCGGTGCGGCCGATCCGCTGCTCGCCGGTTTTGCCGAGGGCGCCAATATGTACTTCACCCACAGCTATGCGGTGGCCGACGATGCCGATGCCGCCGATGTTCTGGCACGCACGCACTACACGCGGAGCTTCCCGTGCATCGTGCGCCACGGCAACGTGTGGGGCTGCCAGTTCCATCCCGAGAAATCCTCTGCGCTGGGTCAGCGCATTCTTAAGAACTTCGTGAGCATCGTCGAGGGGGCCGGCCGATGATTCTGTTTCCCGCAATCGATTTGATCGGCGGCAAGGTCGTGCGCCTGGAGCGCGGCGACCGGAGCCGCTGCAAGGTATATTCCGACGACCCCGTGGCCGTTGCCGGCTCCTTTGCCGAGCAGGGTGCGAGCTGGGTGCACGTCGTCGACCTGTCCGCTGCCTTTGGCGAGGACGAGGACACATGCGCTGCCAACTCGGCAGCGATTAAGGCCATCTGCAGCGTCGACGGTCTGTCCGTGGACGTGGGCGGCGGCGTCCGCTCGCTCGCACGCATCGACGAGCTGGCCGGCTATGGTGCTCGCCGCATTGCGCTGGGCACCGTGCTGGTGACCGAGCCGGGTTTTGCCGAGGTGGCAGCCCAAGGCTTTGGCGAGCTGCTGGTGGCAGACATCGCCGCGCGCGACGGTCAGGTCAAGGTGAACGGCTGGCGTGACGGCGCGGGCGTGGTGCTCGACGATGCCGTGGCGCAGCTTACCGAGCTGGGCTTTAAGCATCTGGTGTATACCGACATCGCGCGCGATGGCATGCAGACGGGCATCGATGTGGCAGCGTATCGTCATGTGGCCGAGGTCGCGGGCTTTCCCGTCGTGGCTTCGGGCGGCATCTCGACGCTCGACGACATCCGCGCGCTGGCCGCGGTGGGTGAGGGCGCGATTGAAGGCGCCATTACCGGTCGTGCGCTCTATGAGGGCAACTTTACGCTGGCCCAGGCGCTGGCCGCCGCCCGAGGGGAGGAGTAGCCCATGCTTACCAAACGCGTGATTCCCTGCTTGGACGTCAAGGACGGCCGCGTGGTCAAGGGTGTCAACTTTGTGAGCCTGCGCGATGCGGGCGACCCGGTGGAGCTGGCCCGCGCCTACGACCGCGAGGGTGCGGACGAGGTTGTCTTCCTGGACATTACCGCCACGAGCGACAACCGCGCGACGACCATCGAGATGGCGGCGCATGCGGCCGAGGAGCTCGCTGTTCCCTATACCGTGGGCGGCGGCTTTCGCGACCTGGCGGGCATGCGCACCATGGTTGCAGCCGGTGCTGACAAGGTGTCGCTCAACTCTGCCGCCGTGCGCGACCCGTCGCTGATTAGCCAGGCTGCCGCGGCGTTTGGCAGCCAGGCCGTGGTCGTGGCGATCGATGCCAAGCACGTCGGCTTGCCTGGCGCATCCGGTGCCGACAAGTGGGAGGTCTTTACCGCAGGAGGCCGCAACGCCACGGGCATCGACGCGGTGGCGTGGGCCGAGGAGGCGGCTCGTCGCGGCGCCGGCGAGATCCTGCTGACCAGTATGGATCGCGACGGCACCAAGGCCGGATTTGACCTGGCGCTCACCCGCGCCGTGGCGCGCGCGGTGCCGATTCCGGTGATCGCGAGCGGCGGTGTGGGCACGCTCGAGCATTTTGCTGAGGGTGTGATCGAGGGCGAAGCCGACGCCGTGCTGGCGGCCAGCGTCTTTCACTTTGGGACGTTCAGCATTCGCGAAGTCAAAGAGTATATGGCCTCTCAAGGCATCCCTGTCAGGTTGGACTTCTAGCGCTGCGGCTTGTCCAGGCACCCGACCTTCCGGCTCCAACCCTCCTCGCGTACTTAAGTACGCGTCGTCGGGCTTGTCGCTCGGAATCTCGGGCACCTGGACAACCCTCGCCGACCTGCGAAGTTTGAATTTGGGGAGAGAAATGGAAGAGATAACCGATCCTTCAAAGCTTACATACGATGCCAACGGGCTGATTCCTTGTGTGGTTCAGCAATATGACACCGGCGAGGTGCTTATGGTTGCCTGGATGAATGAGGAATCGGTGGGGCTGACGCTCAAGACCGGTACCACGTGGTTTTGGAGCCGTAGCCGCCAGGAGCTCTGGAACAAGGGCGCGACGAGCGGCAACATGCAGGAGGTCAAGGAGCTCTGGGCCGACTGCGATAGCGATACGCTGCTGGTCAAGGTCGATTCTCCGGGTCCGGCCTGCCATACCGGCAACCGTACCTGCTTCTTTAAGAAACTCGCGTAGGGCGGGCGCTCGACCAAGCGCTTGGCCAGCCAGAAAGGATTGAACCATGGGTGTGCGCACCGCAAATGTTCAGGATGGAAATATCGGAGAGACGCTGGCGGGGCTGGCCGAGGTGATTCATCGCCGTCGTGACGCGTCGCCACAGGAGAGCTATACCGCGCGTCTGCTGACCGACGTCGAGGATGAGCTGCTCAAGAAGCTTGCCGAGGAGGCGAGCGAGGTGATCATGGCCTGCAAGGATAACGACCACGACCACATTCGCTATGAGGCCGGCGACCTGGTCTACCATCTGCTCGTGACGCTCGAGCGCTACGGCATCACCCTCGACGAGCTGGCCGGAGAACTCAACGCCCGCCGCCACTAGTCATTGGGGACGTTCTTAAACGACCAGTTAGGCGAGGGGCGTGGATTCCCATTCGCCGGTGGCGTGGGGGATGTCGAAGGTTCGATAACCGCAGTCATAGGCGTGCGCCTGGGCCTCGCGGATGTTCCAGCAGATATCGCAGGCGCGGTGCGCGTCCGAGCCAAAGGTGATCGGCACTTCGGCATGGGCAAAGCAGCGCAAAAGACCGGTTGCGGGGTAGTAGTCGCCCAAGCCCTTGCGCGGTGCGGCCGTCGAGGCCTCAACGCGGCGGCCCGTATCGTGCGCGCACTCTGCCATCTGCTGCCAAAACGGTGCGGGGTCAAAATCGGGCGCAAAGCCTTCCTTCGAAAAGCGCATGACCAGGTCGGGGTGAGCCATCACATCAAAGTTGAGCGGGCTCTCGCAGGCGCGGCACCAGTCATCGACATAGCGCTCCCACACGCCGCGTACCCCCAGGTTTTCCCAAACGTGCAGGTTGGTGTCATCGTCGATCCAGCCGCAGTGCGAATCGGGCGTATCGGGACGAGCGACGTCCTCCGTTCCCGCCGTACCCGCGGCACCGGCCATGATATCGCCTGGGTTGCCAATCCAGTGCACACTGCCCAGGCGCATGACGGCGCCCCGGGACCAGCGCTCAACCAAAGGCTCGCAGCCCTCGTACCAATCGCATTCGAAACCGTAGATAAAGGTGAGTTCTGGCGCAATCTGAGCGGCAAGATTGCGAGCGTCCTCAAAAGCCAGACGATGCGCCGGGAGGTCGCCCTCAGTAACCTGCACCTCGCAGTTAGCATCCATGCTGGCGGGCAGGGTGAGATGGTCGGTCGAGACCATGACGCGGCAGCCGGCCGCAGCAGCGGCACGGACGTTGTCCTCAAACGAGGCATGCCCGTCCGAAAACGAGGTGTGGGTATGGCAATCGACCAGCGGGCACATGGGCATAGCGGCTCCTTTGCGTCAAGCGAATCCGCTTCATTGTAATGGCGCAGCTCTCAACACGCCGGGCACGCCGGGGATCGAAATCGATTGGAAAGGTTGCGCGGCGCGTGGTGCGGCCTCGCTTGCTCTCAAAACGTGTACGTCAGCCTCCAAAACCGACAAATAATGACATGTTTGGAGGCTGACGTACACGTTTGGATAGGGGCGAGGGCGGCGACGGACGAAAGTCACGCTTGTGCCACGTCCGATGTGCTAGCGTTTGAGTGAACAAAACGAGCCCGCGCGGAAAGGAACCGGACCGTATGCAACGTGGAAGTACATCTCCGCTGTCCCGCGAGACCGATGCGCCCGAGACCATCGTCAAGCTGGAGTGCGACATCGATGATGCGTCGCCCGAGGTGCTTGCCTACGCTGCCGATTGCCTGCGCAAGGCCGGCGCCCGCGAGGTGCATTGGTTGCCGCTTTACTGCAAAAAGGGCCGCCCCGGCTGGCAGCTGCAGGTAATCTGCTCGCACGATGATATCGAGCGCTTGCAGACGATTATCTTTTTGGAGACCACGACCAACGCCATTCGTCGCCAGGTCATGGAGCGCGTTTGCCTACCACGCCGCTTTGAGCAGGTGGCGACGCCATGGGGCGAGGTGTCCGTCAAGGTGGCCACCCTGCCCGACGGCAGCGAGCGTGCAGCGCCCGAGTACGAGGACTGCGCCCGTCTCGCTCGCGAGCATAATGTGCCGCTCCAGCGCGTGATGCAGGCGGCACAAGCCGCGGCACTGCGATTTGAATAGCGCGGCCGGTGGCACGCCACGCCCAGTCCCATCAACCCCACCCGAAAGGACCACCATGAAATACCTCATCGCTTCCGACATCCACGGCTCGGCATACTGGGCCGAGCGCCTGGTCGCCGCCATCGAGTCCGAGCAGCCCGACCGCATCGTCCTGCTGGGCGACCTGCTCTATCACGGTCCGCGCAACGACCTGCCGCGCGACTATGCTCCCAAGCGCGTGATTCCGCTGCTCAACGCCCTGGCCGACCGCATCATCGCGGTGCGTGGCAACTGCGACGCCGAGGTCGACCAGATGGTGCTCGGCTTTCCCGTCATGGCCGACTACGCCACGCTGTTTGACGAGACCGGCCGCGAGCTGTTCCTGACGCACGGCCACGTCTTTGGCGCTGGCATGCACAACAGCGTCGACCACGCGCCCGCGCTGCCCGAGGGCTCCGCGCTCGTCTACGGCCATACGCACATCAAGGTTAACGAGGCAAGCGAGGCGCACCCGGGCCTGTGGCTCTTCAACCCCGGCAGCGTGAGCATTCCCAAGGACGACTCGCACAGCTACGGTATCTACGAGGGCGGCGCGTTCCGCCACGTGATCATGGAGGAGGACTAACCATGCCCGAGCATATGGCTCAGCAAAATGCCGAGGGTTCGCGCGACCTGTCCACGCTGGTCGACGCGTCGGCCGAGTTGCAGCATCTGGTGCAGACCATCTGGCGCCTTCGTCAGCCCGACGGCTGCCCATGGGACCGCGAGCAGACGCACCGCAGCATTGGCAAGAACATGATCGAGGAAGCCTACGAGGCGCTCGATTGCATCGAGGCGGACGACGTGGCGCATCTGCGCGAGGAGCTGGGCGACGTGCTCATGCAGGTAGTGTTGCATACGCAGATTGCGGCGGACGCCGGTGAGTTTACGCTGGCCGATGTGGCACGCGATATCGACGCCAAGCTCATCCGACGCCATCCGCACGTGTTTGGCGATGTGGATGCCGAGAGCTCCGACGAAGTGCTCAAGATTTGGGACGAGGTCAAGCTTGCCGAGAAAGCCGCCAAGGACAAGGCCGTGGCGGCGGGCGAGGCCGCGCCCGAGGGTCTGCTCGATGGCGTGCCCACGCATCTGCCGGCATTGATGCAGGCGCAGAAGGTGTCACGCAAGGCGGCCGCCGTAGGCTTTGAGTGGGAGACGGTCCAGGACGTGTGGGACGAGGTTGCCGAGGAACGTGCCGAGTTTGAGGCCGAGGCCCCCGGAACGCCCGAGCGCGAAATGGAGTTTGGAGATCTGCTCTTTGTCCTAGTCAACGTGGCACGCAAAGAGGGTATCGACGCCGAGAGCGCCCTGCGCGCCAGTACGGCAAAGTTCCGCCATCGCTGGGCTGCGATGGAGCAGATGGCGGCCGATGCCCACGTGGATCTGGCCGAGCTTTCGACCCACGGCCTCAACGACCTGTGGGATGCCGCAAAGGCGGAGGAGTAAGACTGCGGGAACGACGGGCTGACACGCCTCATCGTTCCCGCTAAATTTTTCGAAAATCAAGTGTATCCCTCGGCTAACTTAGGGCATAATGCAAAAAGTGCGACATGGCTAACTTACGGAGACGCACCGATGGTGCACGGTCAGCCGGTCGCTTGCATCCACTACGTTTCCAAGCGAGAGGGAGACAACATGAGCGATATTTTGGACGTTTACGGTCGCGAGGTGCTCGACAGCCGCGGCAATCCCACCGTCGAGGTCGAGGTTGTGCTCGAGGACGGTAGCTTCGGTCGCGCGATGGTGCCTTCGGGCGCTTCGACCGGTGCCTTTGAGGCTTGCGAGCTGCGCGATGGCGACAAGGGCCGCTATCTGGGCAAGGGCGTTTCGCAGGCCGTCGAGCACGTCAACAACGAGTGCGCTAACGCCGTCGTGGGCCTCGACGCCTTCGACCAGCGCGCTGTCGATGCCGCGCTGATTGCCGCGGACGGTACCCCCAACAAGACCAAGCTCGGTGCCAACGCCATCCTGGGCGTGTCGCTGGCCGTTGCCCGCGCCGCTGCCGAGTCGGCGGGCCTGTCGCTGTACCAGTACCTGGGTGGCGTCAACGCCCACCTGCTGCCCACGCCTATGATGAACATTCTCAACGGCGGCGTGCATGCCGATAATAACGTCGACTTCCAGGAGTTCATGATCATGCCGGTGGGCGCCCCGAGCTTTGCCGAGGGCCTGCGTTGGTGCGCCGAGGTCTACCACACCCTCAAGGGCGTGCTGCACGAGGCCGGCCTGGGCGGCGGTGTGGGCGACGAGGGCGGCTTTGCCCCCAACCTTAAGACCAATGCCGAGCCGTTCGAGTACATCACCAAGGCCGTCGAGAAGGCTGGCTTTAAGCCCGGCGTCGACTTTATGTACGCCATGGATCCGGCGTCCACCGAGTTCTACAACGCTGAGACCGGTATGTACGAGCTCAAGGGCGAGGGCGTTGAGTACACGAGCGCCCAGATGGTCGATTACTGGGAGAAGCTCGTCGACACCTATCCCATCATCTCCATCGAGGACGGCATGGCCGAGGAGGACTGGGACGGCTGGGTCGAGCTTACCCGCCGCATTGGCAATAAGGTGCAGCTGGTGGGCGACGACTTGTTCGTCACCAACACCGAGCGCCTCAAGAAGGGCATCGAGCTGGGTGCCGCCAACGCGATCCTGGTCAAGGTCAACCAGATCGGCACGCTCACCGAGTCGCTGGAGGCCATCGAGACCGCCAAGGAGGCCGGTTACGCTTGCATCGTGAGCCACCGCTCCGGCGAGACCGAGGACTCCACGATCGCCGACCTGGTCGTGGGCGTCAACGCCGGCCAGATCAAGTCGGGCGCCCCGTGCCGCAGCGACCGCATCGCCAAGTACAACCAGCTCATCCGCATCGAGGACGAGCTCGAGGGCAGCGCGCGCTACGCCGGCAAGGCCGCGTTCTACAACATTCGCTAAACGGGCGAATTTGGCGAGGGGGAGGCTGACTCGGTTCCGCCCCCGCCTTGGCTGGACGCCGCAAAGCGCTGTGGGCGCTGGGCCATATGGCTCAGCGCCTTTTTTATGTCGAGCAAAGGCTGTCGAAGGTGGTGCGCACGCTCGTGCTATAACTAGAATACTTAGCGCAAACAAACCTCAACCGCACAAGGCGCACATGGATCAGATTTACGACAACAGGTACTATTCCGCCGGTTCGCGTGAGCCGTCGCCTCGCCGTGCGCGCACGGTGCAGCTCGGTGGGTCCGCCTACGCCGGCGCCGACCGCTCCATGCAGCGCCCGACAAGTACCTCGCGCCCCAATGCTCAAGTGAATACTTCGACAGATGGACCGGTGCGCCCGGCACGTTCGACACATGCGTCGCGTCCCTCGGCCCAGACGCACGACAAATCGAGCAGGCCCTCGAGCCGTCTTTCGGGTTCGGACTTTATGCGCTACGCCAACGACAACGCGGTGATTAAGGCGATCTATGACTTTACGCATGGCTCTCTACGCCCGCTGTTTATCGGTATCGTGGTGGCTCTGGCGCTCGTGAGCCTGTATTTCCCCGTGCGCGACCTGTACGTTGCAAAACGCTCGAACGACATCTTGGCCAAGCAGGTCGAGATTCGCGAGCAATACAAAGATGAGATGAAAAAAGACACTGACAAGTGGCTCTCGGAAGAGGGCATTAAGGATCGGGCACGGGAACTGGGCATGGCGATGCCCGGCGAGAAGAGGATTGAAGTGCAGGGCCTGGACGGCGATTCGGACTCGTCGTCGGCTGAAAAGAAGTCGTCGAACGCCAAGAAGGCCAGCGAGGTGGCCAAGGAGATCGAAGAAGTCGGCAAGGACGCGCCATGGTACATCCGGACGCTTGACATGCTGTTTGGATTTAACGGCGTCGAGGGCCAGACGGTCGTGTCCAACGGCAAATAGCGCCCGGAGGGGAGCCCGCAATGACAAATTGCAAACGATATAAGGTGGCCGCGATCGACCTGGGAACGGTGTCGTCGCGACTAGCGCTAGCGCAGGTCGAGGGCGGGGCGATCGTGGAATCGTCCAAGCATACCGAGATTACCGATCTGGGCGAGGGCGTGGACGCGACGGGCCGCTTTTGCGAGGCGGCGGTCGAGCGCGTGCTCGCCGCATGCCGCATGTTTGTGGACGAGGCGCGTGCCTTTGGGGCCGCGTGCGTCTGCGCCACGTGCACGAGTGCCGCGCGCGATGCGTCCAACGCCGCGCTGCTGCTGGACGGTCTGCGCGATCTGGGGCTCGAACCGCAGGTGATTCCGGGCGAGGTCGAGGCGCGCCTGACGTTTTTTGGCGTGGCACACGACTTTGCTGGCGAGCGCATTATTGTCGCGGATTCGGGCGGCGGGTCCACGGAACTCGCGACGGGTGTCTATGCGCCGGAGCGCGGGGTCTTTGCGCTGGAGGGAACGCGCTCGCTGGACATTGGCTGCCGCCGCGTGACCGAGCGGTTTTTCTCTGCGCTGCCGCCGTCGACGAACGAGCTTGCGGCTGCCGCCGCGTGGGCAGGCGAGCAGTTTGCGGGCTACTTTAAGAGCTTGCCTGTCGATTTTGAGCGTGCCGAGCGCCTGGTCGCGGTGGGTGGCACGGTGACTACGCTGGTGGCTCTGGTCCACGAGCTGGAACCGTACGATTCGAGTTTTGTTCACCTACGCGAGCTTTCGATGGAGCAGATCTCGGCCGCCATCGATCGTATGTCTACGCTGGATGTGGAGGGTATCGCTGCGCTGCCGGGCGTGCAGCCCAAGCGCGCGGGCGTGATTCTGGCCGGCGCCGTGGTGATTCGCGAGCTCATGCGAGCCGGCGGCTACAAGACGCTCACCGTAAGCGAGAGCAGCCTCCTCGCTGGCATGGTCGCCACCATCAACGAGGTTCTCGACGGCGCGACTCCCACCATCGCCTGGACCCCCAGCCTCAGCGCCCTCTAAATAAGTTGCGGTGAAATACGGACTACAATCGCCCTTTCGGGCACCAAACAGTCCCTATTCCACCGCAACTCAACAGCCGGCACCTGGGGACAGTCCTTGCGGGGCGTCCCCACAGCGCCTATGCCAGCTTGTCGATCTGCCCAATCTCCCAAAGCGGAATATTGATGAGCATGCCCTCGTCTCTATATGCCGCCAGGGAGCTCCTCACGCAACGCTCGAGTTTGAATTTTTCGCAGGCTATTTTCAGACTCTTCGCTTTAAGGTTCTCTGCCGCCTTGACCTCAAGCGGAAGCACGGTTCCCGCATGGTCGATGGCAAAGTCGGTTTCGGCATTGCCGGAGGTAGAGGACCAATACGCGGGAGTTTTGTCCTGGAGCAAAAGCTCCTGCGCGACGTATTGTTCGGTCAGCGAACCTTTGAACTCGGTAAAAACAGCGGATCCGTTAAGAACGATGGCCGGAGAGAGACCGGAGAGCGCTCCGAGGATGCCGGTGTCGATGCAGAACAGTTTGAAGCCCGAGAGGTCTTCATAGCTCGAGAGCGGCGCCTTTAGAGCGGAGACACGTGGCACCTTATGAACGATTCCGTAGTCCGTGAGCCACTGGAGGCTTTCCTCGAAATCGCGTGCGCGCGCTCCGGGACGAAGGGCGCCATAGACAAACTTCTTGTTCTCCTTTGCAAGCTGGCCGGGAAGGGATTTCCAAACCAACCTCATGCGCTCGACGATGCGGGCGGGTGCATGTTTGCCAAAATCGGATTCGTAAGCCTCGATGATTTGCTGCTGAAGCCTTCGGGCTTCGATGAAATCGCGTGTCTCGGCGAAAGCGGAGACAACTTCGGGCATACCGCCGACAACAAGGTATTCCTTGAGCAAGTGCTCGAGCTTTTCGGTAACGTTTGCCAGAAGGTTCATGTCTGCGGCAAGGACGGCGTCGGCGAGCGGGCCGCCGTCGACGGCACGAACGAATTCGGCAAACCCCATGGGACGCATGGTGAGCTGGTCGATTTTACCGACGGGAAATGACTCGTTTTCGCGTCGGAGCGCGAGGCCCATATAGGAACCGGCTGCCACGATGTGGTATTCGGGTGCAAGTTCGTTGAAGTACTTGAGTGAGGTGATCCCGCGTGGTGCCTCTTGGATCTCGTCGAAGATGATGAGCGTGTCTTCCGGCGTTACGGTTTGGCCACGTAGGAGTTCTATCTGGGAGATGATGCGCTTGGGGTCGAGGTTCCCATCGAACAGCGAGCGTGTGCTCGGCTCGAGCATAAAGTCAAAACGAATGACGTTTCGATACTGCTGGCTTGCGAATTCGTTAAGAAGCCAAGTCTTTCCTGTCTGGCGGGCTCCCTCAAGCAAGAGAGGTTTGCGATTCGCCCTTGATTTCCAAGCGATAAGTTCACTCATAAGCTGTCGCTGCATATTGCCTCCCAACCCTCTCGGCTAGTATAAGGCCATTTGGGCGTTTCCATCGAAAAATGTGCGAGACAACCACGTTTTTCCATTGGAAAATGTGGGAGACAACCACGTTTTTCCATCGGAAAATGTGGGAACACCAACCTAAGTTGCGGTGGAATAGTTCCTAAATGGGCTGGTAAACTGCCAAAACAGGAACTATTCCACCGCAACTTAGAGCCCCACCGGCGTGTAAAAGAAACGAGCCCGCATCCCTGGGGGACACGAGCTCGTAAACAATACATGGTAGGGGCGGTGGGACTCGAACCCACAATCCTTGCGGCGAGAGATTTTAAGTCTCCTGCGTATGCCAATTCCGCCACGCCCCCGTGAGACTAGAAGTCTAGCACAAGCCGTCCGTTACGCGTTGACGGCCATCGAGTGTTGGCCCGACTTCTCCAGGAACTCCTGGAACTTGGCTTCGTCGCCTTTGTTCTTGTACTGCAGGGCCAGCAGGTATTCCAGGCGGCAGCTCTTGACCTTGTCGTCACCGGCATCCTTGAGCATGCGCTCCAGCTCGGGGATGTCGTTGTGGCGCTTGAGGATCATCGTGTCGTACATCAGTTGGCATTCGTGCGCGACTGCCTCGGCCTGACCGCCCTCAAAGCCCTTGATCTCGTGCAACAGCTCTTTGGACTTTTTGCGGTCCTCCTGGCCAACATAGTAGTTAAAGGCCTTAATGACCAGGTCGACGCGCTGCATCTTGGGGAGGTTGAGTCCCAGCAGCAGGTCGAACATCTCGTCGGCGCGCTCGTGGTCCTCGCGCAGCAGATAGGAGTTCAGGCGCAGGTAGTCGCGGTTGTAGCGCGGGTACAGCATGCTGGTGAGTTTGCCGTCGAGCAAACGATCGAACTCGTCCCACTGCTTGGCGGCCATCAACTGCTGCAGGCGCTTGAACGTTGTGCGTTTTTTGACGCTAAAGAACACCGACACGGCGATACAGATGATAACGACGGCGGTCCAGAGGGTGCGGGAATCGGGCATTTCAGAGTCCTTAGTCGCTCTTAAAGCGAGCGGTATGACAACACGTACTAGATGTATTATACGCAGCGCGCAAGCAAACTGGCATAAAAGCTCATCGAGGCTGAGTGCCATCGCTCGCTGCGGTACACTTACCTAAAGTAAACCATGAAGGGAGACATTACCTATGAAGAAGATCGTTTTGGCTTGCGGTGCTGGCGCTGCTACTTCCACGCTTGTTGCCCAGAAGGTCGCTACCATGCTCGACGCCAACGGTTATGCCGGCAAGTATGAGATCGTGCAGTGCGCCATCTCCGAGGCCAAGGACTACTGCGACGAGGGCGCCGACCTGCTGATCGCCACCACCGTTGCCCCCGAAGGCCTCACCTGCCCATACGTGAGCGGCGTGCCCTTCATGACCGGCATGAACCGCGTCGCTGCCGAGAAGGCCGTTCTCGACGTTATGGCTCAGTAGGCGCTGCCTGTATGAATGAGCAGAGCGCCAATCCGGTCGAGCTCTTTGGCATGCGCGTTGCCCATGTGGGCATTAACGCCACCGACCCGGCAGACGCCCTGGAGATCGCGGAGCTGTTCTCGACGATGATGGGCCTGCCCGTCATCGAGACCCCGGTTTCGTACTTCAACGATTCGCTGGTCGAGATCATGAAGCAGAACGGTCGTGGCACCAAGGGCCACATCGGCTTTGCCGTTAACGACATCGATGCAGCTGAGAAGTGGTTTGCCGAGCGCGGGCTCGAGGTCAACGAAGAGCCGCGCGCGCTGCTGCCCGACGGTGGTACCAAGCTCGTGTACTTTAAGCGCGAGTTCGCCGGTTTCGCCGTGCACCTGTGCCGCGAGTAGCGCACAAGCTGCCATAGCTGGCAAAAAGGGATAGGGTCGCGTGGCCCTATCCCTTTATTTATGCCGAGGGGCTTCCTATCGTGGCAGGCGAATCGTAAAGCGGCTGCCGACCCCTTCGACCGAGGTCACACCGATGACGCCGCCGTGGCTGTCGACGATCCACTTGGCGATCGCAAGCCCCAGACCCGAACCCTGTGCGCCGGCATCGCGCGCGTTGTCGGCACGGTAGAACCGCTCGAACGCGTGAGCTGCGGATTCCTGGTTCATGCCGATGCCCTCGTCCTCAACACTTATGTCGATCGTGTCCGCGCCCGCATCCGGTGTTATGCCAAATGTGACGGTCGTTCCCGCATCCGAGTACTTGGCGGCGTTTTGCACGATCACGCGCAGAGCCTGCTTCACGAGCGCCACGTCGACGGGCGCGTCGCAGCGCGGGTCGCTGGCAAGCGCAGCGTCAGAAGCCAGCCGATACGTGTGCTCGGTATCGATCATCTGCGATTCTTCGCATACCTCGCTGACCAGTGCAGCCAAGTTGGTATGCGCGCGCCGCAGGACCGTGCGCCCGGCATCGCCGCGCGCCAAAAACAGCAGCTGCTCCACAAGCTCTTGCATGTGCTCGCTTTCGGCTTTAAGGGACGCGATGGATTCCGCCAGCACGTCCGGGTCGTCCTTACCCCAGCGGTCGAGCATGTTCACGTAGCCCTGAATCACCGCGATGGGCGTGCGCAGCTCGTGGCTCGCGTCGTTGACAAAGCGCATCTGCTGCAGCTTGGCCTCTTGCATCTGGCGCAGCAGGCGGTTGAGTGCGACCTCGATGCTTGCCAGGTCGGCGTCGCCGGTGGTGACGCTCGGCGAGTCGACGCTTGCGCGCTCGATGGCCTGCTCCAGTGTTTCCATTTTGCCGCCGGCGAGTTGCATGCGGCCGAGTTCGTCCACGCGCAGGGCCAGATCGTTGAGCGGCGCCATGGTGCGGCGCACGCGGCGGGCGCCGCCGAGCATGTTGAGCACGCTGATGACCTGCCAACCCACAACGACAAGGTAGAGAGGCCATAGCGTGACGAGGTCCTGCGCGAGGGGGAAAGTCTTGGTGGTACGCGCGAGCTCGACGGTATAGGTGAGCGTTGTCAGGTCCCAGCCGCGCGCGGGCGTCAGCGTCATGCCGCGAACGGTGGCGCTGGGGATCCATCCTGCGGTAAACGCGCCGTTGGGCAGCGTCTGGTTGTATCCATAGACGAGGATCGCCGCCGCAATCACCACCAGCAACAGATCGAGCCAGACGTAGCTCATCAGGCGGCGCCACATATAGCTCCAGTTGATGGCGCGGGCGATGGAGGTGACGCGCTTGGCCTCGGCGTTACGTGCGGCAGACATAGCCCACCCCGCGCACGGTCTGGATGATGCGGGCACCGCCGGCGTCCTCGATCTTGGCGCGCAGGTGCGCGATGTGCACGTCGACGTTGTTGGTGTCGCCCACGTATTCGTAGCCCAGCGCCTCGTGCGCAATGCCCTCGCGCGTGAGCACGGTGCCGGCATGTGCCATAAGCAGGGCGAGGACGTCGAACTCGCGGGCGGTCAGCACGATGGGCGAGCCGCCGACCATGACTTCGCGGCGGTCGGGATCGAGCGCGACCGAACCCACGGTGAGCGCGGCGGGGGAGGGCGCGGCTGAGGTCTTGGCCGAGTCTCCAGCCGGGGGTATCGCAGCGGCACCCGTAGCGCCCTCCCCGGCCCCAACGCCGCCAACGCCCGAAGCCGCCCGCACGGCCTCCGAGCGCTTCAGCGCAACGCGGATCCGTGCGAACAACTCCTCAATCGCAAACGGCTTGGTCAGGTAATCGTCGGCGCCGGCATCGAGCCCGGCCACCTTGTCCATCACGGCATCTCGCGCGGTGACCATAATCACCGGCACATCCTTGTGCTTGCGTACGCGCCGCAGGACCTCCATGCCGTTGAGCTGCGGCAACAACACGTCGAGCAGAATCAGATCGTAGTCGCGCTCCAGCGCCAGGTCCACGGCGGTGCGGCCGTCGGCGGCGTGCTCCACCTGGTAGCCCTCGTGCTCCAGCTCGAGCGTCACAAAGCGGGCGATTTTCTCCTCGTCCTCTACGATCAGGATCCGTGCCATGCGTGCCCCCGTCTGCGATTACTTGTCGTCGTTCAGATTTTGCTTGATGTCGTCCGCGGCATCAGCGGCGTGATTCATAAGGTTGTTGATGCTGCCGGGCACGTCGCCGTCGCTGTCGATGCGGTAGCGCATGCCAAAGAACAGGCCAATCAGCATCAGCCAAATCGTAGCGCCCCAGGCAAACAGGGCGATGATGGGGATCAGGATGGGGATGTTGAGGATGATCGCATCGCGGCGCGTGGCGATAAACTTGGTGTCCAGGCTCAGGCGGAAGAGCTTTTTGAGGTACTCCCATACGCTGTCCATCTTCTTGGAGAAGTCGGTCTTTTCGCTCGACTTCTCGTAGGCGGCCTGCGCGGCGACCATCTCGGCTGAGGGCTCATCGACTGGCGCGGACTCGGTGGCGGCGTGCGCCGACGTGGTCTGCGTCTTGCCCTGCGACTCGAGCCAAATGATGGCGTCCAAAACGTTGCCGTCGGCGGCGTCGAGCGCGGCCTTGGCATCGGTGTAGCTCACGTTGCACTTGGTGCGGATGGTTTCAACTTTTTCGAGGTCGTCCATGACCTGTCCTTTCGTTCGATGGGCGCGACGCCGGACGATTTGCCCGGGCGCGAGCGTTGCGTTCGGCGGTCTGCGTTGCGCGGCGCCGCCCCGCCCTTGGTCGAACTCTATAGTGCAGGTTATAGATTAAGCGATTCTTGAGCCAAGATTAACGTTGGATGAGTTTTTGGGTGGCGGTGGGAAAAGTATTAGACCTCGATAGCGGGGGATGTGGTGCCGGTGCAAAACGGCGTCAAAGGTTGGTCGAGCAGGCGGTTTCTCCATTGATGTCCGCACAGCATGTGACACTTACCCTGCCGCCCCGCTCTGCCGCGGCGGCATGCGTCTGAACAACGACCCTCTAAGGAGTTCGATACCGATGAGTGACAACGCAAAGCATCTCGCAAAGAAGTGCGTTAAGGACGCGGGGCCGTGCCTCGCGCTGTGCGTAGCCGGCGCAGCGGTCGCGCTGTTGGCTGTTCTGGGGCCGTTCGACGTGCTCCGAAGTGCCAGCTTTCTGCATGTTTGCATGGCTCTTGCCGGCGCCACGATGACCGGCGGCGTGCTCGATCTGATCTTTTGGGTGTTTGACCCGTTTGGATGGAAGAGCGAGGGGTAGGTCCCAAAGGATGGAAGGGCTGGAACGGTTGACTTAGTGATCGTGCAGAATGTGGGCTAGCGACTTACAGGGAAGTGGTAATCCGATGACGGTCTATGTAACAGGCGATATTCATGGCGGCGCTGACATGCAAAAGCTCCGCGATTGGGAGCTTGGGGATAGCCTGGCGAGCGACGACTATCTCATCATCGCGGGCGACTTTGGCTTTCCCTGGGACTTTTCTACCGAGGAATGTGCCGATATTGCTTGGCTGGAGTCGCGCCCCTACACCGTGCTGTTTGTCGACGGCAACCACGAGCGTTTCGATCACTGGGCGGAACGCCCCATGGAGTTGTGGCACGGTGGGCTGACGCAGCGCCTGTCGGATACCTCGCCCATACGGCGCCTGACGCGCGGCGAGGTTTTTGAGCTCGACGGCTCAACGGTCTTTACCATGGGCGGCGCCACGAGCGTGGACAAGGAATACCGCATTCCGTATTCCAGCTGGTGGCCGCAGGAGCTGCCGGACGAGCGCAACTTTGAGGAGGCGCGGACAAAGCTCGACAGCGTGGGCTGGAAGGTCGACTACGTGATCACCCACACCTGCTCCACGCGCATGTTGTCGCCCACGCTCTATCCGGCGCCCGGCTGGAATTATCCCGATGTCGATCGACTCACCACGTTTTTTGACGAGCTGGAGGACCGTCTGGACTACAAGCGCTGGTACTACGGGCATTTTCATCGGGATGTCAACCCGGCCGAGCGCCATACCGTGCTCTACGACTGCATCGTTCGCCTGGGCGACGAACTCCAGCCCTGGGATGTTGCGTAGAGGCGGGGTGGCTGGCTACTCGACCGTTACAGTGATGTTCTCCCGATGCGCGCGGATGACGTCCCAGCTAAAGTGCTCGACCAGCTGCTCGGCGGTACGCGGCGTGGTGTCCGGCGCGATGCCTGTTTGCCCGGCGAGCCATCCCAACAGCGCCTCGGGTGTGCCAAAGCGGGTGCGGAGCTCGCCCAGGTCCAGATCGCGATCGCGCTTGGAAAGGCGGCGGCCGTCCGGTGACATGAGCAGCGGAATGTGCGCGTAGTGCGGCGTGGGCAGTCCCAGCAGATGCTGCAGGTAGATCTGGCGCGGCGTGGAGCCCAGCAGGTCGCATCCGCGCACGACCTCGGTGACGCCCATGGCAGCGTCGTCGACTACCACGGCTAGCTGGTAGGCAAAAACGCCGTCGCTGCGGCGCACCAAAAAGTCGCCGCACTCGGTGGCGAGTGCCTCGCATTGGGCTCCGTACGTGCGGTCAACGAATTCGATCACGTCGTCTGCGAGGTCGTCGACGGTGGGCACGCGCAGGCGTGTGGCCGGGGCGCGCAGGGCGCTGCGGCGGGCAACCTCCTCGGCAGAAAGGCCTCGGCAGGCGCCGCGGTAGATGGGCGTGCCGTCGCTGGCGTGCGGCGCGCTCGCGGCGTGGAGTTCGGCACGCGTGCAAAAACAGGGATAGGTGAGGCCGGCGTCTTGCAGCTGGCGCAGGGCGTCCTCGTACAGATCCAGGCGATCGTGCTGGTAGTAGGGGCCTTCGTCCCACTCGAGCCCCAGCCAGGTTAGATCGTCAATCAGTTGAGCGGCAAGTTCCGGGCGCTTGCAGCGATCGTCCAGGTCCTCGATGCGCAGCACGATGCTGCCGCCCTGGCTGCGGGCCGAAAGCCACGCACACAGGCAACTGAACACGTTGCCCAGGTGCATGCGGCCCGAGGGCGACGGGGCAAAGCGGCCCACGACGGGGATGGGCGCTGCCGTTGCTGGTGCGTCCGCGGCGTGTGTTGCTATGTTGCATGCGTTGATATCCATGCGGACGAGTATAGCGCGGGGCGCGGTGGGGGAGACGCTGCCGTGGCCTGCAAGTTGCCGAGGCCGCGCGTTGCGCGTGCCGGACCACCGGCTCGATAGCTCGATCGCCGCCCGCCAGCCCAACCCCTCAAACGACAGAAACCCCGGCAGCTCTTCGCAACTGCCGGGGTTTCCGCGGAAAAGGGGGACATGATCCTCAAGCGAACGGCAAAGGGGCAAACCGTTTTCGCTCAACTGCTTTATGCCCCTTGCTCGCGGACTCAATCAGTGCGCGTGCGGCAACACAAAGCCGCTACACCTGTGACGGAGCTATGAAGTGGTATCTATTGCCGGAGCGGGCTATGCCAAGGAGTGTCCCAGATTGCCGGCAGATAAGGAACGTCCCCAGGTGCCGGCCGCGGGCGTGACTTTCGTCCCGTTTGATACTCCGCTGGCCTAGATGTTCGTCATGTGCGCCCGTAAACGTGGGACAATGGCGTTGCTGGTATCACAGACAAAGGATGTGCCTATGAACACCCTCGCCGCCAAAGTCAGCCGGCAGCGCCACCTGTTTGCGCGATTCGCTTCCGTCTGCGTGCTCGTCGCGCTTGCGTTGTTGCTGCTGCCTGTCGCCGCGCACGCCGACGGCTACTCCATGACCCAGACCTATATCAGTGCCACGGTCGAGGCCGATGGATCGCTGACCGTTGTCGAGGGACGCCAGTTTGATTTCGACGACGACATCAACGGCGTGTTTTGGGAGATCAATACGGGCTCCAACCAGCAGGGCGGCACGGCGGGCGTCGACGTGCTGAGTGTCGAGGAAGAGGACACCGCGTTTAACAAAGTCGATAGCGCGAACAAGGGCGACTCTGGCGTCTACACGGTCGAGCAGACCGGTGACGGCGTAAGGATTAAGGTGTTCAGCCCTCACGAGAGCGGCGACAGCGCAATCTACTACGTGAGCTACACCATGACCGGTGCGGTTATGAACTGGGCCGATACCGCCGAGCTCTACTGGAAGTTCGTAGGTGACGGCTGGTCTGCGGATTCCGATGACGTCGAGATGGAAGTGTGCTTCGCGAATGCCGCTGCCGGGACGGCGGCCGTCAAGGGCGATAACTTCCGCGCATGGGGCCATGGTCCGCTGACGGGCGACGTGTCGCTCGATGAGGACGAGCCCATGGTCACCTATACCATTCCCTGTGTGCATCAGGGCGAATTTGCCGAGGCACGCATCGCCTTCCCTAGCGACTGGGTGCCGCAGCTTACCGCTTCGGGCGAAGAGCGCATGTCAACGATCATGAGCGAAGAGAAGGAATGGGCCGACGAGGCTAACGCCCGCCGCGCTCACGCTCGCATGATTGCCAATGCACTTGCCGTGCTAAGTGTTGTTGCGGCGGTGGCCTTTACCGGCACAATCGTTATGCTCAAGCTGCGCAAGCGCAAGCCCAAGCCGCTTTTCCAGGACGAATATTTCCGCGATGTGCCTTCGGCCGACCATCCCGCCGTGCTTTCGGCCCTCATGAGCTGGAACGAGGTGCCCGATCAGGCATATATCGCCACGCTCATGAAGCTCACTGACGACCGTGTGATCAAGCTGGAGCAGGCGACCGTGACCAAGGCCAAGAAGGGTCTGTTGGGGCGTGAAAAAGAAGAGCAGACGTATCGCGTGACGGTGAGTGATGCGGGCTGGAAGTCGGCCAAGGGCATTGACCACATGGTGCTCAAGGTCTTCTTTGCCGGTACTAAGCCTGACGAGAACGGCGATCGCTCGCGCACGTTCGACGAGCTGCAGCACTACGTCAAGCAGCACGCTACACCCGTGGGCGACAAGCTCGAGGACTATCAGAACACCGTTAAGGGCAAGCTGGCCGATAGCGAGTACGTTGCCTCAGACGGCATTGTTGCAATGGTGTTTTGCCTGGTTCTTGGTATCCTGATTGCCTTTGTTCCCGTGGGATCCATCTTCTTTACCGATGGCGCACAGGCGAACATTACCGCCGCGGTTATCTCGGTGCCGATTGTGCTGGTGGGTATCGGCGTGGGCCTTACGTTCCGCCGCTTTACGCCGGAGGGCGCCGAGGTGGCGGCTCGCTGCAAGGCGCTCAAGCATTGGCTCGAGGATTTCACACGCCTAAAGGAAGCCGTCCCGGGCGATTTGGTGCTGTGGAACAAGCTGCTGGTGATGGGCGTTGCCCTGGGCGTTTCGAAAGAAGTGCTGCGACAGCTGGCCGAGGCCGTGCCTGCGGACCTGCGCAACAGCGACGATTTCTACGACAACTACCCCTGCTACTGGTGGTATTACCATCACTACGGCAACGAGTCTCCGCTCGATTCGTTCAACGATGTGTATCACGAGACCATCCGCGAGCTGGCTTCGAGCTCCGATAGCTCGAGCGGCGGCAGCGGCGGCGGCTTCTCTGGCGGCGGTGGTGGCGGCGTCGGCGGAGGCGGCGGCGGAACGTTCTAGCGCGCTCTGATTTTTGGGATGGATCTTCTCCGGCGACTGCCGACGGATCCATCCCATTTTCATGCGCTACCTACGAAGGCTGTCCCCAACGACTAATCACTGGGAACATCCCTAAATGACTAGGTATGGCTGCTGGGTTTAGGCTGTTAGATCGAGTTCGTAGAGGAAGCTTTCGCGCGGCATGTCGTGGCGACGCTCTTCGCGGTTGGCGCGGTGCGTGGCCGTGCGCTTAAAGCCGTGCAGCTCGTAGAACTTCCACGAGCAGTTGGAGTCGGTGTACAGGTGCGCCCTCGTCGCTCCAAGCGAGGATAGGTGTGAGACCGCGGCATCGAGCAGAACCGTGCCAACGCCCAGGCCATGGACATCGCGATCCACGGCAAGCAGCGTGACCTCGTTGTCGTGCGGCAACGGGCTGCTCTCGAGCAGGCGGTTGTTGGTCCGGATGGTTGCGCGCACAAACGAGAGATACTCGGCGCAGGCATCGGGCTCCAGCTCACGCATCTGCGATAGCAGCGCGCGTTCGGTATCCATCCAATGTTCCTTAACGGTGGCGCCGGAGCTCTGTCCTGCGCGTGCAAGCGCAATGCCGCGTGCATGGCCGTCGATTACGGCAACCTGCGAAAACGTCGAAGACGAAAGGCAATAGGCGAGGTCGCATGCGGCCTCGAGGCGGTTGTACTCATCGTTATCCGAATTGTTATGCCAAAGCTGCTGCAGAATCAACGCGATGGCGTCGAAGTCTTCGGTATCAAACGGTCGGTAGAGAACCCGCGAGACCATGGTGCCTCTTTCTTTTGCGGATGCATATCGAGCACAGTTCTACCACGCTATTGGCATCTAATTATGGTGCCCCTGTGTTCCATGAACTCACCGTGCCCGGTGCCGTGCCCATCCCCTCCGCTCGCAAACTTTTTCTGCATATGCGCCCGTTGCGGGGTGCATCGATGCGCTCGATGCGCTACATTGAATCAGTATTTTCAATGCCGCTGCGCGAGCGCTGCAGATCGACGTATCACCGACTCACAGAGCACGGCGGCGTACCAGACAGGAGGACTGCATGGGATCTGATGTGAAGATCGCACGCGCGTTGATTTCGGTTACCGATAAGACGGGCGTCGTCGATTTCGCACGGACGCTGGTTGACGACTTTGGCGTCGAGATCATCTCTACGGGCGGCACGGCTCGTGCCATCGAGGACGCGGGCGTCCCCGTAACCCCCATCGAGGAGTTCACGGGCTATCCCGAGATGATGGACGGCCGCGTTAAGACCCTGCACCCCAAGGTTCACGGCGCGCTGCTGGCCCGCCGCGATTCCGAGCAGCACATGCAGGAGGCGGCACAGCACGGCATTAAGCTGATCGACCTGGTCGTCGTCAACCTGTACGAGTTCGAGAAGACCGTCGCCAACCCCGAGGTCACCTTCGCGGATGCCATCGAGCACATCGACATCGGCGGTCCTTCCATGCTGCGCTCTGCCGCCAAGAACGCCGCGAGCGTTACCGTCATCTCCGACCCGGCCGACTATGATGCCGTCCTGGCCGAGATGCGCGAGACCGGTGGCTGCACCACGCTTTCCACCCGTCGTCGCCTGCAGGTGAAGGTCTACCAGACCACCGCCGCCTACGACACGGCTATCTCCCGTTGGCTCGCCGCCCACGCAAGCGACGTGGCGGACACCTCTGCCAAGCTCGAGATCTCGCTGGAGAAGGTCGACGACCTGCGCTATGGCGAGAATCCTCAGCAGAAGGCCACGGTCTATCGCTTTGCCGAGGGCTGCGAGAATACCGCGAGCTCGCAGTTCCCGCTCGTGGGCTCCGAGCAGATCCAGGGCAAGCCGCTCAGCTACAACAACTATCTGGATGCCGACGCCGCTTGGAACCTAGTCCGCGAGTTCGACGAGCCGGCCTGCGTGATCCTCAAGCATCAGAACCCCTGCGGCTCCGCCGTGGCCGAGGACATCACGGCCGCCTACGACCGCGCCTTCGCCTGCGATCCCAAGAGCGCCTTCGGCGGCATCATCGCCTGCAACCGCGAGGTTCCCTATGAGCTGGTTGAGCACTTTGCCGATCAGAACAAGCAGTTCGTCGAGGTTATCATCGCTCCGAGCTACACTGCCGAGGCGCTCGAGCGCATGGCCAAGCGCCCCAACCTGCGCGTGCTGGCCACCGGCGGCGTGGACCACGGCGCCCAGGTGGAGCTGCGCTCCGTCGACGGCGGCATGCTGGTGCAGGAGGTCGACCACGTGACCGAGGATCCTGCGACCTTTACGTTCCCCACCGACCGCAAGCCCACCGACGCCGAGATGGCCGAGCTCGAGTTTGCCTGGAAGGTCTGCAAGGGCGTCAAGTCCAACGCCATCCTGGTTTCCAAGGGTAAGGCCGGCATTGGCATGGGCCCGGGTCAGCCCAACCGCGTTGACTCTGCGCTGCTTGCCTGCGAGCGCGCCGAGGACTTCTGCGAGCGCGAGGGCGTGGAGAAGGGCGGCTTTGCCTGTGCAAGCGACGCGTTCTTCCCGTTCCGCGACAACGTCGACGTGCTCGCCGCGCACGGCGTGACCTGCATCATCCAGCCCGGCGGCTCCAAGCGCGACGACGAGAGCGTCCAGGCCTGCAACGAGCATGGTATTGCGATGGTCTTCACAGGGGCCAGGCATTTTAGGCACTAGAGGCTTTCCCAAGCACCCGACCTTGCCCCTCAAACCGTCGCTTGCGTACATTTAGTACGCGGCGCTCCTCTTTCGGGGCAATCTCGGGCACTTGGAAAACCCTTAATGGGATGTTGTTCTATCCCATTAAGCCGATCGGTCGCCTGACCGTATCGTCAAAATAATCTCTGCAAAAGACGGCTGCTCCGTTTGGAGGGCCGTCTTTTTGGTATAAGAGGACGGAATGACTAACACGAAAGGTATGACCATGCCCCAGATTGATGATGCCGAGCTGTTTGGCAATGCCGAGGATCAGCGTGCGTACGAGGACTTTTGCGCCAATCAGGAGGCGGTCGAGAAGTTTACGCTCGACAAGCCCGCGCTTGTCTGCCGTTGGCGCATGTCCAACAAAAAGGTGCCCATGCTCAACCGCCACATTCGCGCGCTGTCCGAGCGCCTGGTGCAGGGCGAGCCGCTTACCCACAACATGCTCAGCTGGGCCAAACAACACGTTGAGTGGTCGCTTGCCGAGGGTGATTACACCGCACACGACGGCGTGCTCATGCTGGTGATCGACATCAACGGCAACGCCGCCATGACGGTGGGCGAGTACGAGCCGCTGGCCGATACGTCGGCCAAGGCGCTACGTGCCCGCTCCGCCGAGGCCCGCTCCGAGGCCGACGAAACCGGCGTGGCGCCCGAGCTGCTCGCCGCCGTCGATAACGGCGAGCTGGCCTTTGTGGCGCCAGCGGACGAGTGTCTGTGCGGCACGGCGACGCTCATTGAGCAGCTGGCCCAGACCAAGGGCATCCCGGTCACGCGCGTGGACATTCCCGCGCAGCTCAAGGGCGCGCTGTTCCTGGTGAGTGACGAGCACGGCGTGGTCCCCGCAACCGAGACGGACGCCGCCGAGGCCGACGCCGCCACGGTCGCCTTCTTCGCCGAAGGCTACGAAAAGCTCCGCGCCCGCCGCTAAATGATTTTTCTGGGACGGGGATTAAAGAATCATTTTGGTCCCCGCCACCGCTGCGAGTGCGAGGCGGACAAAACGCCCCCGCTCGCGAACAGTTCTGTCACCTGGCACCGCGCGAGGCGTGTACCTGCAGCTTTGCGGTCATAATGGGACAAGACAACCAAGAGGGGAGCGGAATCAATGGCGCTGATCTATATCGTTGAGGACGACGAGCCCATTCGTCGTGAGCTTGTCGACATCCTTGCCCGCGCCGGGTTTGAAGTCGAGGCCTGCGAATCGTTTGAGCATGTCTCGCGCGATATTCTCGCCGCCGTGCCCGACCTGGTGCTGCTCGACCTCACGCTTCCCGTCAAGGACGGCCAGCATATCTGCCACGAGGTTCGCCGCGAATCCGAGGTTCCCATCATCGTTCTCACGTCGCGCACGACCGAGATCGACGAGGTTATGGCCATGACGCTCGGCGCGGACGACTTTGTTCCCAAGCCTTACAGCGCCCGTGTGCTTGTGGCGCGCATCAACGCACTGCTGCGTCGCACCGCGGCGTCAGGCGAGCGCAGCACACTTGTCCACAAGGGGCTGGAGCTCGACCTCGCCCGCTCAATGGTCACCAACACGCAAACGGGCACCAGCACCGAGCTCACCAAAAACGAGCTGCGTATCCTCTCGCTGCTTCTGAGCCGCGCGGGCAAGATCGTTTCGCGCTCGGCCATCATGCAGGACCTGTGGGACTCCGACGCCTTCGTGGACGACAATACGCTCACCGTCAACATCAACCGCCTGCGCACCACGCTCGAAAAAATCGGCATCAAGGGGTATTTGACCACGCATCGCGGCCAAGGCTATTCGGTCTAGGGGCCGGCTATGTCGTTTGGCAAGTTCTTTAAAGATGCGCTGCTTCCCGTCGCCGTGTGGACGTGCGGTGTGCTGCTGAGCTGCTTTGTGCTGACGGTTGCCGGTGCACCCGTCTCTATCGTGGTCGTGGCGGTCGGCGTGTCCTTTATCTTTGGTATGCTCGGCATCGTGGTCGAGTACGCGCGTCGCCGCCGTTTTCTGCGTCAGCTGGAGCGCGCGGCCGAGGAGCTCGAGAGCCCCGCATGGGTGCAGGAGATGGTGCAATGCCCGACCTATGCCGAGGGCGAGCTCGAGTACGAGGTCTTGCGCCGGGTGGGCAAAGCCGCTTGCGACGAGGTTGCCGAAGGCCGGCGTCAGACCGATGACTATCGCGACTATATCGAGAGCTGGGTCCACGAGGCCAAACTGCCCCTGGCGGCGGCTCATCTAATTTTGGAAAACCTGGATGGCAGCGAAGACGACCTGTCTCGTGTGGATGACCTGGGCCGTGAGTTGGCTCGCGTGGAGCGCTATATCGACCAGGCGCTGTACTACGCGCGCTCGGAAGTCGTGGAGCGCGACTACCTGATTCGCCGCTGGGATCTCAAGACCTTGGTGACGGGCGCGATTAAGGCCAACGCGCGCGAGCTCATCGCGGCGCACGTGGCCCCGGTGTGCGAGAACCTCGACTTTGAGGTCTTTACCGACGAGAAGTGGCTCGAGTTTATTCTGGGCCAGCTCATTCAGAACAGCATTAAATATGCGCGCGAGGACGGCGCAAAGATCGTGTTTTCGGGCGCGTTGCTGGACGAGGGCCTGGCGAGCGAACGCATCGAGCTCACCGTCGCGGACAACGGCTGCGGCGTGAGCGCGGCCGACCTGCCGCGCGTGTTCGAGAAGGGCTTTACCGGCGATAACGGCCGCACCACCAAGCGCGCAACGGGCATTGGCCTCTACCTGGTGGCGCGTCTGTGCTCCAAGATGGGTATCGATGTCACCGCGGCATCCGAGCCCGGCGAAGGCTTCGTCGTCACGTTTGCCTTCTCGACCAACAAATTCCAATACTTTGAGTAGTCGTCGCGGTGTAACGTCCCGGAGCGTCATTCACGTTAAGACAATTATCCCAAACGGGATAATTCCATCATGATGTGCTATGATTATCCCGTTTGGGATAATCATAGGGGATTAGCATGCAAGACTGGAATGAGCGAACGATTTTTGACCCAGCTGAACTCGGTGCATATTTGCGTGAGCGCCGGAAGAAGCTCGGTTATACCCAACGCGATGTGGCTGATTTCAACCAGTGCAGTTTGCGCTTTGTGAGCGAGCTTGAGCGTGGAAAGGCGGGTGCCAATCTTCGCCAAACCCTTCAAATCGCTAACAGCTTGGGGGTCGATTTGATCCTGAGGGAGAGGGGCGACGGCTCATGGCATTAAAGGTTTATCGTGAGTATCGGGGAACGTTTGAGCTGGTCGGAGAATTTGAGAGGGCCGACCCCGTAAACGAGACGTTTGCATATGATGAGGGATATCTTGAACGCGACGATGCTGCCGCACTCTCAGCTTCTCTTCCCTTGCGACATGAGCCATATGCCAGCAATGAGTTTTCGGCCTTCTTTTCGGGCATGCTTCCCGAGGGCCCGGTTCGGCATGAGCTGTCGATGCGTTTTCAAATCCCCCAGTCAGACTATTTATCGATGCTCGAGCGTTTGGGCGATGAGTGCGTTGGTGCCTTGAGGTTTCTCGGCGATGAGAAATCGAGCTACGATCCGGGCTATCGTCCTCTGCAAGACGAGGATTTTGAGGCACTTTCTAAGGCGGAAGTGTTTGAGATTGCAAATGATATGCAGGATTCGAGGCTGTCGTTGGCGGGCGCTCAGTCTAAAACCGGTTGGTTTTTACCGCGCGGTAAAGATGCAAAAAAGGCCGGGTCGGGGGATTGGATGCTGCCGCTCGGCTCTGCCCCCTCGACTCACATAGTCAAGATTGCTTCAACTAAACATCCGGATTTGCCGTTCAACGAATTAATTTGCATGACGGCAGCGTCTGCTGCTGGGCTTGAAATTGCCCGTTCAGAAGCTTCGGATACGATTCCTGGTGCGTTCTTTTCCGAGCGTTATGACAGAATCTGGAGCAATGAGCCGCCGTCGATGAGCGGATTCGATGTGCCTCTGAGGCTGCATCAGGAGGATTTTTGCCAAGCGGTTGGCTGGCCTTCGTATATGAAATACGAGACACGTCCCGATAGCTGCTATATGGCTCTTTGCGGCCGATTGATAAGAGAGCAATCGTCTAACGTAATTGCTGATACTCAAATGTTCGCTCGTCAGGTAATGGTCGATTATGCGTTGGGGAATTGCGACTCGCATCTCAAGAACCATTCGTTTCTTTATAGTCCGAGTTGGCGGGAAAAGAGGTTGGCCCCTGCATACGATATTGTTTGCACGACGATAATGGGATACGACCATAATCTTGGGATTGATATTGGGGATCACCGGGTGATCGATGGGGTGACTCCTGAAGATTTCGAATTCATGTCTCAAGATTTGCATCTGCCACTCAAGATGATCAAGAACATCGCGGCGGAAGTGGCTGAAGAGGTGTCTGCCCAGCTTGCAGAACTTGCCTCTGCAACCGGAGATTTGGGTCGGGTCGCTCTGAAAATTCAGACGGATTCCGTTGAGAGAATGAGGGTTCTGGAGCAATTCTCAGCCTAAAGCAAAGCGGGGCCACCGTAATGGTGGTCCCGCTCTTGGAAGACTTGGGCACGTGGGCTTGCGCTCCGCGATGCGTTAGGCGTACGTTTGCTACTTCACGACCAAGATGTCGCAGTCCGTATTGCGCAGCAGGAACGTCGAAATCGAACCCAGCAGCGCATACTTGATCGAGGACAGGCCGCGGGCGCCGCAGAGCACCAGGTCGGGCTTAACCACGTCGAGCATCTCGTCCTTGAGCGTCTCGCGAATACGGCCGGCGCGAATCATGACCTCGACCTCGGGAATATCGGGATTGGCCTTGGCCTCTTCGAGCTGCTTGGCGATGGAGTTCTTAAATGCCTCCTCTAGGCCGTTGACCAGATCGACCGGATAGGAACCGGCGCTCTCGAGCGCCGTGGAATCGATAACGTGGCCGATGATTAGCTTGGCGCCGTTGTTCGCGGCGACCTTGATGGCGCGTGCGAGCACAAAATCCTGCTGCTCAGTACCGTCGAGTGAAACAAATACCTTGGTGTAGCCCTCGTTCATGGTTTCCTCCTTGGTCTATCGCACGGGCGCGGGGCTCGTGCATCGGGCGGGCGCGGGCGCGTTGGCCGCCGGACACTTTATCTTGTTGCAGTTATACCCAAGGATTTGGGTTTGACCGCTCGCAATTCTGTGAACGGGCGAGTTTTTTGGTAAGGGTAGGCGTAGACGCGCCCGAACGGTTGATAATGGGACATCGCCCGCACCGTCCGCAGAACAATATCGGCGGGTGTCTAACGAGGGGGTCCCTTTGGATATTATCGAGCTTCTAAAATCTGCCTTCATGGGCCTGGTCGAGGGCATCACCGAATGGCTGCCTGTTTCGTCGACCGGTCACATGATCTTGGTGGACGAGTTCGTCAAGATGAACGTGAGCGAGACGTTCTGGAATATGTTCCTGGTCGTGATTCAGCTCGGCGCCATTCTGGCCGTCTGTGTGCTGTTCTTCCATGAGCTCAACCCGTTTTCTCCCAGCAAGGGCAAGGAAGGCCGTCGCGACACCTGGGTGCTGTGGGGCAAGATTGTGCTCGGTTGCATTCCCGCCGCGGCGATCGGTCTGCCGCTTAACGACTGGATGGAGGAGCATTTCTATAATGCTCCCGTCGTGGCGCTGGCGCTCATTGTGTACGGCGTGCTGTTTATCGTGATCGAGAACTGGCGCGCGAACAAGCGCGACCAGGCCGCTCTTGCCGGTTCGTTTGGTTCGCGTGCCGTGGTGGCGGGCGGACGACCCGCTGGTGCGCATTTTGCCGCGCCCGCTGCGACTGCCGCTGCAGACGATGACGATAATCTGGACTTTGGCTCCATCGCCACGCTCGAGGACCTGAGCTGGAAGACTGCGCTGGGTATCGGCTGCTTCCAGGTGCTTTCGCTGGTGCCTGGTACGTCTCGCTCCGGTTCTACCATCATCGGCGGCCTGCTTTTGGGCTGTACGCGTTCGGTGGCGTCCAAGTTTACGTTCTTCCTGGCCATCCCTGTCATGTTTGGCGCGAGTGCACTCAAGCTGGTCAAATACTTCATCAAGGGCGGCACGTTCGGCGCCAACGAGGTCGCTATCTTGGGCGTGGGCTGCGTTGTGGCCTTTGTGGTTTCGCTCATCGCCATCAAGTGGCTCATGGGCTTCGTCCGCCGTCACGACTTCAAGTGCTTCGGTGTTTACCGCATCATCCTGGGCGTCGTAGTGCTCGCATACTTCTTCGTTCTGGAGCCTATGCTCGGCCTGTAACTTGGTTGACGCTGCGCGGCGGCCAGAGCGACAACTTGTCATTCAAAGAGGGCGGCATGACCAAAAGGTCTATGCCGCCCTCTTTTCATGCCAATTTGTTCGCTCTGGCCGCCGCTCGCTGCTGCTACCGTGACATCGGTGGCTCTGTGATTGGCGCAATGGGGTCAGGTTACTTTGCACCAGCTTGGTGCAGACAAATCTGACCCCATTGCGCCAAATCCGCTGGGGCGGGCCCGATGGTGGCGGACGGAGTCGTGGTGTGATTTGCGTCGGTGTCCGCGCGGCTCGGTATACTGGTACGGCTCAAACTATGGCGCTGCCCGCAGGCGCGCCGTCCGTCAGATGAGGAGTCGCCCATGACCCAGCCCCTGCCCTGGGAAAAGAATGTCGCGGTACCTGTGCCGCCCGCGCCGGAACCCGTGCCGCTCGATGCATACACCGCCCCTGCTGCGCCGGAGCCCGAGCTCGTTCCGCTCGACATCTACGACGCTCCCGCGCCGGCGCCCAAGCCCGCCAAGCCGCTCGTCGACATCGACAGCCTTAATCCCGCTCAGCGCGAGGCGGTCCTGACCACCGAGGGCCCGCTGCTGGTCCTTGCCGGCGCCGGCTCGGGCAAGACCCGCGTCTTGACCTTCCGTATCGCACATATGCTCGGCGACCTGGGCGTTAAGCCCTGGCAGATCCTTGCCATCACGTTTACCAACAAGGCCGCGGCCGAGATGCGTGAGCGTCTGGCGGCACTCATTCCCAGCGGCACCCGTGGCATGTGGGTATGCACCTTCCATGCCATGTGCGTGCGTATGCTGCGCGAGGACGCCGACCTGCTGGGATACACCGGTCAGTTCACCATCTACGATGACGATGACTCAAAGCGCATGGTGCGCGACATTATGCAGGCGCTCGGTATCGAGCAAAAGCAGTTCCCCATCAACATGATCCGCAGCAAGATCAGCTCGGCCAAAAACGCCATGATCGGCCCCGAGGACATGCTCAAATCCGCCGACAGCCCCAATGACAAAAAGGCCGCGCAGGTCTACCTGGAGCTGGAACGCCGCCTGCGCGCCGCCAACGCGATGGACTTCGACGACCTGCTCGTGCGCACGCTCGAGCTGCTGCGCACCCGCCCCGAGGTGCTCGACAAGTACCAGGAGCGCTTCCGCTACATTAGCGTCGACGAGTATCAGGACACCAACCACGTCCAGTACGAGATCGCCAACCTGCTGGCCGCCAAGTACCAAAACCTCATGGTCGTGGGCGACGACGACCAGTCCATTTATAGCTGGCGTGGCGCCGACATCACCAATATCCTGGACTTTGAGAAGGACTTTAAAAACTGCAAGACCGTCAAGCTAGAGCAGAACTACCGCTCCACGGGTCATATCCTGAGCGCCGCCAACGCCGTGGTGCGTCACAACTCGCAGCGCAAGGAGAAGCGCCTGTTTACGGCCGAGGGCGACGGCGAGAAGATCCAGGCCTTCCAGGCAAGCGATGAGCGCGACGAGGGCCGCTGGATTGCCGGCGAGATCGAAAAGCTGCACTCCAAGGGCACGAGCTACGACGATATTGCTGTGTTCTACCGCACCAACGCCCAGTCGCGTATCCTCGAAGATATGTTCCTGCGCGCAGGCGTGCCCTACAAGATTGTGGGCGGCACGCGATTCTTCGATCGTGCCGAGATCCGCGACGTCATGGCCTACCTCAAGATGATCGTGAACCCGGCAGACGAGATGAGCGTCAAGCGCGTCATCAACACGCCGCGCCGCGGCATCGGCTCCACCTCGATCCAAAAGATTGAGCAGCTGGCGCGCGACAACCGTTGCTCGTTCTTCCAGGCTTGCGAGATCGCGTGCGCCGAAACCGGCATGTTTAGCGCCAAGGTGCGCAATGGCCTGTCGAGCTTTGTGTCGCTGGTGCGCGAGGGTCGCCGCATGGACGGCGAGCTCAAGGACGTTGTCGAGATGATCGTCGATAAGACGGGCCTGCTGCAGGCTTTCCGCGCCGAGGGCACCATGGAGTCCGAGAGCCGCGCCGAGAACATCCAGGAATTCCTGGGTGTCGCTGCCGAATTTGAGGAGACGCATGAGGATATCGAAGGTACGCTCGAGAGCTTGGAAGAGCTGCGCGCTGCCGGTGTTGCCGATGTGCCTGTCAGCGCCGAGCCCGAGCCCGTCGTGGTGAGCGCGCCTGCGCCCGAACCGGGGCCGTCTGCCCCGGTATCCTCGTTTGAGGCGCTCGTTGGTGCGCGTGACGCCGCGGGCTCCAATCCGCTCGATAGCTTGGCCGCTCCGGCGCTGTCTCCGCAGGATGCCCTGGCCGCCGCCATCGCGGGCAACGCGTATGCCGTGCCAACAGAGTTGCCGGCGGGTGCCGTGCATGCCGACGAGATCGAGCGCACCTACGGTCCGCTCACCTGTAAGGCGCTGCCGGCGCTCATGGAGTGGCTGGCCTTGCGCTCCGACTTGGATTCCCTGGCCGGCGAGACGCATGCCATCACCATGATGACCATCCACTCCGCCAAGGGCCTGGAGTTCCCGGCGGTGTTCGTGGCCGGCATGGAGGAGGGTATCTTCCCGCACGTGCACGACTTTGGCGGCGGCGATGACCCGGGCAAGCTCGAGGAGGAGCGTCGCCTGGCCTACGTCGCCATCACGCGCGCCCGTAAGCGCCTGTTCTTGACCTATGCGGCCACGCGTCGCACCTACGGCTCGACCTCTGCCAACCCGCGCTCGCGCTTCCTCAACGAGATTCCGTTTGAGGATATCGAGTTTAGCGGTATCGGTTCTGCCGGTTTTGAGGGCACGGGCTGGGAGAAGCGCGGCGACCGTCACGGCACCTTTGGCTCGGGCATGGGCTCGGATATGTATGGCGGCAAGGTGTTCGGCTCGCATACGCGCTCGACCGGCGGTTCCGGTTCGCGCGGCGGATCGAGCTTTGACGATTTCTTTGGCGGTAGCAGCTACGGGACCGAACGCCATCGTGGGGTCTCGCCCGATGCCGGCCGTGTTGCCTCGACCTTTGGCTCGGGCGCGCCGCGAGCCAAAAAGCCGTCGTCCAAGGTGTCCCCGACGGTGGAGCGCAAGGTCGATCGCGCCAGCGCATCGCAGGACTTTGCCGCGGGCGATACCGTGAGCCACAAGACCTTTGGCACGGGTACCGTGATCTCGGTCGCCGGAGACATGATCGAGGTTCAATTCGAAAAGACCGGCCAGACCAAAAAGCTTATGAAAGGTTTTGCACCGATCGTCAAGCTGTCGTAATCCCGGCGGACCTGGTCGGGCGTATAGGGCAACATCGCCTGCTCGGGCAGTCCTGCGCAAGACGGAGGCCACATTAAGTGGCCTCCTTTGCGTGCGGAACTCGCGACCGATGTTGCCCTATACGCCCGCCCAGGTCCTTGGGTAACGTTGCTGGACGAACGTCGCTTTGCTGGTTCGCTTTTTGATCTGGAGAACCGGGTGGGCTGAATACTTAGACATGGCAAGGGGCTCCCCCGTTAAAGAACGGGGGAGCCCCTTGTTGCGTTTTAAATGGTGCGCTTGGCTTTGATGATTGATGATTTTATACGATTCAGTATAATTTCAGTTAGATACTTAAATGTAACTGAAATGAAAACGGTGAGTGGACATGCTGCTAAATTGTCTCCCAAAAAGGCTCTTCTCTTTAGAGCTCGCCATCGACTCGGAGCCAGTTGAGATGCAGATTCCTCGCATGTATCTCGAGCGGTATTCGCTTCGCTTAGCGCGGCTCGGCATGTCTGAGCAAGGCCGTTTTATTGTTGCGGAACCAAAAGAACCGCCCAGTGTCATTTCGGCGCGAAATTTCGTCAATGCAGTGCGTAAGATAGATGCTCGCCCGGTGGCAATTTGCTGGGATGCTATGGATTTAGGCTTTATGCGCGCGCTTTCTTCGGAGGGGATCGCATATATCCGAGATGAGCGAAATGCGTTTCTGCCGTTTATCGGAGCCGTTATTTCCGATGAGGTGCTGGGTGCTTCTCCTGCTGCTTCGCTTTCGCCCCAATCTCAACGAATCGTTCTAAATCTCATCGCGGGACGATGGGTTGACTGCTCCGCCGGCGACCTAGCTCGTCTGTGTGGCAAAAGCGCGGCAAGCGTCAGCGGCTATCTTTCGGAAATCGCCGCTATAGCTCCTGGGTTGATTATGCGGGACGGCAAAAAGCGTATATTGTGCGACGCCGGGCTGTCGACCGAGACGTTGCTGGATGGATTTGAGGACTATCTTCGCACACCCGTTTTAGAGCGAATCCGGCTCAAGAAGGTTATCGAGAGAACAGAGCTACGCGCCGTTGATGCGCTGCTTTCCGGTGTGTCTGCCCTTAGCTATATGTCCGACCTTGCTCATAATGATTCTGTCCCAACCGTTGCTCTCGAAAAGTATCAGGTAGATGCCTTAAGAGAGCACATGGGCGACAGATGGTTGGAGGCCCAGTGGTACGAACCGGCCGCTATCGAGATTGAGATCTGGTCGTATCCCGTGGACGCGCCGTCCGATGTTAGTTTTGATACGACAGGTTTGCAATGTGTCGACCCGTTCTCCTTATACGTTGCCTGCGCAAAAGCGGATTACAAAGATGACCGTCTGCTCGATGCGGTCGAACAACTCAGGAGGACGATATGCCAAAAGTGAGGGGAATAGAGCGATTTGCCGACGCCATGAGCAGCTGCAAAGGTGGTTACGTCCTTATTGGTGGAGGGGCCTGCAGCGTTCTATTTGACAGCGAAGGTGATTCATTCAGGGCTACCGAAGATTTGGATGTCGTCGTAATTGTTGATGGGGAAGGCGTTGAATTTGCCACTGCATTGTGGGCATTTATCAAAGCAGCTGGATACGAGGTTGGAAAGGTCGGCGATGGAAAGTGCACTTACTATCGGTTCTGTTTGCCCAAAGGATCAAGGCGAGCCCTAGACTATCCCGGTCAAATCGAGTTGTTTGCCCGACATCCTGATTTTGTGCTCGAAGACGAAATGAGCGAGGTAGCTCCTCTTTCCTTTGACGGGGCGATATCGAGTCTTTCCGCCATTATTCTCGACGATGGCTACTACGAATTTATTCGCGACAACGCAACGAACGTAGAGGGCATCACGTTGCTCGATGCGCTCCATATCATCCCCCTCAAGATGCGTGCGCACATTGATATCAACAGGAGCTATGAAGAAGGGCGTCATTGCAACGATATAGATCGGCGGAAGCATCGTTCAGATGTTGCTCGACTTGCCGGTTTGTTGTCGTCCTCAGCGCGTTTGGAGCTAACGGGGCAAATGAGGGTTGATGCGGAGGATTTTCTTACGGACTTTGCTTCGTATGTAAATCGGCAGACCAACCGTAAGGAAAGGGCGCGGCTTCAGGACACGTTATCGTTTCTCGAAAGAGTGTATTTGTAGGCATCTTGATTCGTAATGTATGGCAGGGGCTCTTCCGTTGATGAACGGAAGAGCCCCTTGTTGCTTTTTGATTGTCGTAACTAGTCAGAGGTTCGCCGGGACGGGGCGCGGGATTTGGTCGATTGCGAGTTCTGCACGAGCCGGAGAGCACTTAATGTGCTCTCCGTTCGAGCGGGACTGTCCGAGCAGGCGATCAAACCCCGCGCCCCGTCCCGGCGAGCGCTTGGGGACCGGTGACCTACAGGTGGCTGACAATCAGTTCCATATTGCCCTCGAGCTCAATCTTGTCCACGGTGCTCGGAGCTAGCAGGTGGCTTCCCTTGTGGACGGGGTCGCCGCAGACGGTGCCTTCGCCGTCGATGACCGACAGGCACATGAAGGGCCAGCGCTGGTCGAGGGTCTTGCTGCCGTCGACACGCACGCGATCGACGGTGTAGCAGGAGTTAGACTCGAGCTCGGTCACGCCGTCCACCTCGGGCGCGGTCACCGTGCCGTCGGTCGGAGCCTGAGCATCAAAGTCGATGCAGTCGAGGCTCTGCTCAATGTGCAGGGGACGCAGCTTGCCGTCGGTGCCAGGGCGGTCGTAGTCATACAGGCGATACGTCACGTCGCTCGACTGCTGCGTCTCCAAAATGAGCGTGCCGGTCTTGATGGCATGCACAGTGCCGGAATCAATCTGGAAAAAGTCGCCCTTGTGGATCGGCAGCACGTTGAGCATGTCGTCCCAGCGGCCGTCCTCGATCATCTGTGCGGCCTCGGCGCGGTCATGCGCGCGCTGGCCGACGATAATCGTGGAGCCGGGCTCGCAGTCCAGCACATACCAGCACTCGGTTTTGCCCAGGCTGCCGTTCTCGTGCTCGGCGGCGTACTCGTCGTTGGGGTGAATCTGGATCGAAAGGTCGTCCTTGGCGTCCAGAATCTTAACGAGTAGCGGGAACTCCTTGCCCTCGCAGTTGCCAAAGAGCTCGCGATGCTCGGCCCACAGCCACGACAGCGTGTGACCGGCATACGGGCCCTCCGCAATCTGGCAGTCGCCATTGGGGTGGGCCGAGATGGCCCAGCACTCACCGATGGGACCCTTGGGAATGTCGTAACCAAATACGGTTTCGAGCTGGCGGCCGCCCCAGATCTTCTCGTGAAAGATCGGCGTCAGTTTAATCAAATCGGACATGTTCATACCCCCATTGTGTTGCGCGGACGCTGCACGAAACAGCTCAAAGCGAGCGCCCGGATGACTACAAAAACCTATGCCAACGTTACGTTGTGCAACTCAAAGCGGTCGCCAACGTTGCGCGAGACCGAATACTCAAAGGCGGCGCCGCTGTCCAAAAAGCCAATCTGGGTGAGCTCGAGCAGGGGAGAGCCAAGTTTGGTGTCCAGACGCTTGGCTTCTTCCTCGGTTGCTGCCACGGCGCGAATGGTACGGTGGAAGCTCGATATCTTCAGCCCACATTGCTCGCGGATGAAGTGGTAGACCGATCCGTACAGGTCCTTCTTTTTAAGGCCTGGAATCAGCTCGAGGGGCATGTAGGTGTACTCGATAACGATGGGCTTCTCATCGGCCTGACGCACGCGCACGATGTGATAGGCAAAGTCATCCTCGGCAATTCCCAGCTGGGCTGCGATGTCCGCTGGTGGATTAACAATCGAGAAATCGTAGACCACCGAGGTCACCTTCTCCCCGCGGTGCTCATACGAAAAACCCTGGGCACGGTCGTTTTTGCCCTGGAAAAACGCCTGGCCGGGAAGTCCCGCCGTGTCCTTAATGTAGGTACCCGATCCACGACGGCTGGTAATAAGACCTTCCTCGGTGATTTGCTCGATAGCTCGTTTGACGGTGATTTTGGAAACGCTATAGAGCTCACAGAACTCAACGACGGTGGGAAGCTTGTCGCCCGGTTTAAGAGCGCCATCCTCGATACTTCGACGAATATCTGCAGCTATCGCCTCGTATTTGGGAATCATGGAACCTCCTTTCCGACATATATGAATACAAAAAGTAAGTATAACCCTCAACAGGGCATCCATATTACTTTTATCTAAGAAGTTCGAGAAAGAAAAAAGAAAAAGACGCTTTACTTTTAAAATTAGAGCGCTATAGTTTAAGCAACGAACGGAATCCTTCCGCACAACAGGATCGACCGTTTGGGGACGGTTTTGTTTTGGCGGGTTGGATATCGGTATAACCGGTGCGCGCCCGCGCCGGATAACCTGCCAAAGCAAACCCGTCTCCAACCGTAAGCTCTAGAACACGAAAGCGAGGACTTTGATGGCACAGTATCAGCTGCCTAACGACTTCTTCTTTGGCGCTGCTATGTCCGGCCCGCAGACTGAGGGTCAGTGGAACCAGGGCGGCAAGCTCGAGAACCTGTGGGACACCTGGTCCATCCAGGATCTGGGTTCGTTCTACAACTGCGTTGGCTCTTATGCCGGCAACGACTTTATGGCCAAGTACCAGGAAGACTTTCGCATTTTGAAGGACTTGGGCCTGGATACCTATCGCACTTCCATCCAGTGGAGCCGTCTGCTCGATGCCGACGGCAACCTCAACGAGGAGGGCGCTGCGTGGTATCACGAGCTGTTCTGCGCCTCTCGCGAGGCCGGCCTGGAGCCGTTTGTCAACTTGTACCACTTTGACATGCCCACCTACCTCTTTAACCGTGGCGGCTGGGAGAGCCGTGAGGTCGTCGAGGCTTACGCGCATTACGCCGACGTCGCCTTCCACGAGTTTGGCCAGGAGATTAAGTACTGGTTCACCTTTAACGAGCCCATCGTCGAGCCCGAACAGCGCTATCAGGAGGGTGTGTGGTTCCCGCAGCTCCACGACTATGGTCGCGCCCGCACCGTGCAGTATCACATCTCGCTGGCGCACGCGCTGGCCGTGGCCAACTACCGTCGCGCCTATGACGAGGGCGCCGTTCGCGCCGATGCCAAAATCGGCATGATCAACTGCTTTACCCCGGTCTACACCAAGGAGAACCCCAGCGAGGCGGACCTTGAGGCCGTGCGTATGACCAGCGGCATCAACAATCGCTGGTGGCTCGACCTTATTACCAAGGGCGAGCTTCCTGCCGACGTGCTCGACAGCCTGGCCGAGGGCGGCGTTAAGCTCCCGTTCCGTGCCGGCGACCAAGAGATTCTCAAGCAGGGTGTTGTCGACTGGCTCGGCTGCAACTACTACCACCCCACGCGCGTTCAGGCGCCGGCGAGCAAGATTGACCAGTACGGCCTGCCGCACTTTGCCGACGAGTACGTGTGGCCCGACGCCGTTATGAACGAGAGCCGCGGCTGGGAAATCTACCCGCAGGGCCTCTACGACTTTGGCATGAACTGCGCCAAGAACTACCCCGATCTTGAGTGGTTCGTTTCCGAGAACGGCATCGGCATCATGGACGAATACAAGAACCGTGACGCCGAAGGAACCATCCAGGATGACTACCGTGTCGACTTTGTACGCCAGCACCTGGAGTGGGTTGCCAAGGCAATTGCCGAGGGCGCCAAGTGCCGCGGATACCATTATTGGGCCGTCATCGATAACTGGTCTTGGGCCAATGCCTTTAAGAATCGTTACGGCTTTGTCGAGGTCGACCTTATGGACGGCTATAAGCGCCGCCTTAAGAAGTCGGCGGCTTGGCTCAAACAGGTCGCCACGACCCACGTGGTTGATTAGCGACCGGGCGAACGCCCAGACCGCGCGCCGCCGCGCGCAACACATGGCACATCTGGTGGCAGAGGGCGACAGACCACCGTGCGCATAGGAAAAGGCCGGATTTGAAAGTTAGGAGCAATCATGGCCAGTGACAACGGAAAGAGCTTCCTCGACAAGTTTGCCGAGGTCTCTGCGAAGGTGGGAAACCAGGTTCACCTGCGTTCCCTGCGCGACGCCTTCGCGACCATCACGCCGCTCTATATCCTTGCGGGTATCGCGGTTCTTATTAACAACGTCGTGTTCCCTCTGTTCCCGCTCGATGCGGCGGGCCTTGCCAACCTTCAGACGTGGGGTTCGGCAATTACGCTGGGCACCCTCAACGTCTCTGCCATTATCTTGGCCGGATTGATTGGCTACAGCCTCGCTAAGAACAAGCGTTTCGATAACCCGCTCGCTTGCGTGGTCGTCGCTATCTCTGCCTTCGTCATCATGATGCCGCAGCAGATCACCGCCACGCTTGCCGCCACGAGCCCGCTGCTCACCGACAAGATCACCTCCGCCGAGGTCACGGGCGCCCTTTCGACTACCAACACCGGCACCAACGGTCTGTTCTCGGCTATTATCATCGCCCTGCTTTCCGTCTCGCTCTTCATCAAGATTTCTGGCGTCGAGAAGCTCAAGGTTAAGCTGGGCGAGGGCGTGCCTCCAGCGGTCTCCAACTCCTTCAACGTCATGATCCCGATGCTGCTCAACCTCGCGATCTTCGCTCTTGCCGCAGCCCTGCTCGCCGTGTGCGCCGGCACCGATCTGTGCACCATCATCTCAACGTGCATCTCCAACCCGCTCAAGAACATCATGAACGCCGGCCCGTGGGCTGTTATCCTCATCTACACCCTTGCCAACCTGCTGTTCTGCGTCGGTATTCACCAGTCCACCATCTCTGGCGCTACCGTCGAGCCGATCCTGACCATGCTCATCGTCGACAACATGGCTACCTTTGCCGCCGGTGGCACCATTCAGCCCGATCACTACATGAACATGCAGATCGTTAATAGCTTTGCCCTCATCGGCGGCTCGGGCTGCACCCTCATGCTTCTGCTCGACACGCTCCTGTTCTCCAAGAACAAGGCTTCCGAGACCGTTTCCAAGATGGCTATCCTGCCTGGTCTGTTCAACATCAACGAGCCGGTTATCTACGGTTACCCCATCGTGTACAACCTGCCGCTCATGATTCCGTTTGTCCTCCTTCCCGATCTGTTCATCGGCATCACCTATGGCCTTACCTGCGCAGGCATCATCAGCCCTTGCATCGCCCAGGTGCCCTGGACTATGCCTCCCGTCATCAATGCCCTGCTCGCTACGGGCTTTGACTGGCGCGCCGGCGTGTGGCAGGCTCTCGAGATTGTCATTGGCATGGCCGTCTACCTGCCCTTTATGAAGATTTCCGAGAAGGCAATCGCCAAGCAGGAGGCTCTCGCCGAGCAGAACGCCTAACGTTCGTCCCTTTCACCTTTGCGGGCGCCGGTACGCGGTGCCGGTGCCCGCACCTCTCTTTTGCGTAAGGGCGCAGAAAGAGGGCACAATAACCGCAAGGAATACAACCAGTTGTCGTCTGCGCGCCGCGCAGTTATAAGGAGGAAACCATGAAGAAGATCATGCTCTGCTGCAATGCCGGTATGTCTACGAGCCTGCTGGTCCAGAAGATGCAGGCCGAGGTTGCAAACCGTGGCCTGGATATCGAGGTCGAGGCTCGCCCCATGAATGAGGCCCACGATCACCTGGATGAGTGCGACATGTTGCTGCTTGGTCCGCAGATCGGCTACACCAAGGGCGATTTTGAGAAGGAGGCCGCCGGTCGCTTCCCGGTCGAGGTCATCAACATGGTCGACTACGGCCTCATGAACGCTGCGGGCATCATCGACCATTGCGTCAGCGTGATGGGTTAGGTGCAGCATATGGAGGATATGAACGAGCTGCAGATGACCTGCTTCGAGATCATCAGCTACGTCGGTACCGCCAAGAGCATGTACATCAATGCCGTGCAGAAGGCCAAGGAGGGCGATTTTGACGCCGCCGAGGAGCTTATCAAGCAGGGCGACGAGGCCTATAACGGTGGCCACGATGTTCACATGGGGCTTCTGAAGAAAGAGGCCAACGGCGAGCGTAACGGCGAGGCCCCGTTGATTCTGCTGCATGCCGAGGACCAGATGGCCGGCACCGAGACCATGCGCGTCATGGCAACGGAGCTCATCGAGATCCACAAGCAGCTGCAGGCACTTAAGGCCTAGTCGGCGTTATCGCCGCGATGGACCGTGCGGTCCAACAGACAACATAGTCCCTTTGACGGGCGCCGGGAGTCTCCGCCTCACGGCGCCTTTATTTACGGGCTTTAGCCTGTGCGGGGCGCGCAGCGCGCCGCATCAGAAACCACCCGCTATGCGGGTGGGGCCAAACGGCTTTACAAAGCCGCCCCCTCGCCGGACACTTGCGATTGTTCAGGCCGCAAGGAATCCGAGTCGAGAGGGCGGTGGTGGCGTATGGCCCAGAAGGCCTACAGCCTGTCGCACACGAAGTGGATGTGCAAGTACCACGTCGTGTTCACGCCGAAGTATAGGCGCAAAGTCATCTACAACCAAATAAGGTCCGACCTCGGGGAGATCTTCAGGAAGCTCTGCCAGTACAAGGGGATAGAGATCATCGAGGGGCACCTGATGCCCGACCACGTCCGCATGCTGCTGGCGATACCGCCGAAGTACAGCGTATCGAGCGTGATGGGCTGCCTGAAGGGGAAGAGCTCGCTGATGGTATTCGACAAGCACGCGAACATGAAGTACAAGTTCGGCAACGGGAAGTTCTGGGCCGAGGGCTACTACGTGTCCACCGTCGGCCTGAACGAGGCCGCCATTGCGAAGTACATCCGGGAGCAGGAGAAGGCCGACATCGCGATCGACCGGCTGAGCGTCAAGGAGTACGAGGACCCCTTCGATAGGGGGCCGGGGCGTAAATAGCGCCGGTTTGACCGGCCCGTCACGGGTCAATCTGCAGTGCGGCCCGAATCCCGTGAGGGCCGGCGCCTTTAGACGCGTGCCGGAAATCCAAGGGTTATACCCTAAGAGCAAACCACCCCTTTTAGGGGTGGTTTTGATTTTTGGGGATGGTCTTGCGCGGTCTGTTGGGCGGCCAATTGCGTTACCCCAGATAAAACCTGCCAAAACAAACCTGTCCCTTTTTGGTAGGTTTTTGCCTTGGGAGCGGTACCATACAGGCAATGTTTAAACGAGAAAGGTGGGCTCCCATGGAACCTAAGCAGTACTACATCGGCATCGACGTCGGCGGCACTTCGGTTAAGGAAGGTCTGTTCGACGAAGACGGCAACCTGCTTGCCAAGGCCAGCGTGCCTACGCCTCCCATCGTTGACGCCGCGGGCTTTGCCGCGGTGACCGAGGCTATCGACCAGGTGGTCGCCAAGGCTCAGATTCCGCGTGCCTTTGTGGCGGGCATTGGCCTGGCCGTTCCGTGCCCCATTCCGGCGTCGGGCGATGCCAAGGTCAAGGCCAACATTGCCATTAACCTGCCCAAGCTGAGGATCGCCATTCAGGAGCACTGTCCCGACGCGGTCGTTAAGTACGAGAACGATGCCAACGCCGCTGCCATGGGCGAGGCCTGGCTCGGTTCTGCCAAGGGCGTGCAGAATGTGGTGATGGTCACCATCGGCACCGGCGTGGGCGGCGGCGTTATCGTCAACGGCGACGTGGTGTCGGGCGTTGTGGGTGCTGGCGGCGAGATTGGCCACATGTGCCTGAACCCGGCTGAGGAGCGCACCTGCGGCTGCGGCGGCCATGGCCACCTGGAGCAGTATTCCAGCGCCACCGGCGTGGTGAGCAACTACCTTGCCGAGTGCAAGAAAGCGGGCGTCGATCCCATCGAGCTCACCGGCCCCTCCGATTCCAAGGACGTGTTCCAAGCCTGCCGCGAGGGCGACAAGCTTGCGCTGGCCGCGGCCGATACCATGGCCGACTATCTCGGTCGTGCACTGGCGCTTATCGCCAACGTGGTCGATCCCGAGATGTTCCTCATCGGCGGCGGCGCCTCCGCCTCGGCCGATGTCTACCTCGACAAGGTTCGCGAGCACTTTAAGCAATACGCGCTCTCTGCCTCGCGCGAGACGCCCATTAAGGTCGCTTCGCTCGGAAACGACGCCGGCATCATCGGTGCCGCCTACGTAGCCCTGCGCGCCGCCGGCAAATAGCTGGTACAAAGGGGACAGACTTCGCCCCGACACTTGCCCCAAATTGTGCCGCGGCCCTTCCGTCTCAGAAGGCTCGGCGCCAGCGTGCTACCATAGCTACGTCCAAGTACACATATCAAGTGGAGGATATCCATGGCAAACGTTCTTGTCTTTGGTCACCAGAACCCCGATAACGACGCCATCATGAGCGCCGTCGTCCTGTCCCAGCTGCTCAACCAGGTTGAGTATGCCGGCAACACCTACGAGGCCTGCGCCCTTGGTCAGCTTCCGGCAGAGTCCGCCAAGCTGCTCTCCGACGCCGGTATCGCCGAGCCTCGCGTGATCGAGTCCGTCGAGGCCGGTCAGCTCGTCGTCCTCACCGACCACAACGAGTCCGCCCAGTCCGTCGCCGGCCTTAAGGACGCCACGGTCTTTGGCGTTGTCGACCATCACCGCATCGGTGACTTCGAGACCGCCGGCCCGCTGCACTACATCTGCCTGCCCTGGGGCTCCAGCTGCACCATCGTCACCAAGCTCGCCGGCGTGCTCGGCGTTGAGCTTTCCGACGTCCAGGCTAAGCTGCTGCTCTCGGCCATGATGACCGACACGCTCATGCTCAAGAGCCCCACCACCACCGATGTCGACCGCGCCGTCGCCGCCAAGCTCGGCGAGCAGGTGGGCGTCGACCCGGTCAAGTTTGGCATGGAGGTCTTCCTTACCCGTCCGTCCGGCTCCTTCACCGCAGCCGAGATGGTCGGCAACGACATCAAGATGTTTGAGCCCGCCGGCAAGAAGCTACTCATCGGCCAGTACGAGACCGTCGACAAGAGCCGTGCGCTCGGCATGATCGACGAGATTCGCGAGGCCATGCGCGCCTACGCCGCCGAGAAGGGTGCTGACGGCATTGTTCTGTGCATCACCGACATTATGGAGGAGGGCTCGCAGGTCCTGCTCGAGGGCGAGACCGAGGCCGCTCAGAAGGGCCTGGGCATTGCCGACGAGCACGACGGCGTCTGGATGCCGGGCGTCCTCTCCCGTAAGAAGCAGGTCGCTGCCCCCATTATGGCCGCCTGCTAGGTTTAGTTGACCAAATGCCACGACCGGATCGCGGACACCCCGCGCTCCGGTCGTTTTTTGTGCACGGCGCCGCGTCGTCTCTTGGACGGGCGTGCCCGTGCCGTTGAGCAAATAATGTTCAACCTGTGGTTCCGCTTTTCGGCCGTGCTTGTGCGCTTGTCGTGCAGGGTAGGCTGGATGCAAGCGTAATACGTTAGAGCGCGGCGCCGCCACTTGGGCGGGCCGTGCTTTTTTAAGACGGGAGCCTTCCCGTGAAAGGAGCCGCCCATGGCAGCACCCGAGCAGCTGTTCAACGTTCGTGAGCGCAAGCGTTTTGAGCGCCACGACATTTGGGAGCGCATCGCCGAGAACGGCACGATTTCCGCCGCCGTCATGGTCTTCGCCGCCATCGCCGCCGTCGTTTGCGCCAACACCGATGCCTATGAGGCCATCCATCACTTTTTGGAGACCCCGCTGTATGTGGGTCTGGGCAACCTTACGGCCGGTCTCACCGTTGAGCTTTTCGTCAACGACTTCCTCATGGCGATTTTCTTTTTGCTGGTGGGCATTGAGCTTAAGTACGAGATGACGGTCGGCGAGCTCAAGAATCCGCGTCAGGCCATGCTTCCCATGCTGGCGGCCGTGGGCGGCGTCGTCGTTCCCGCCTGCATCTACCTGATCTTTAACCATGCCGGCGCCCACAACGGTTGGGCCATCCCCATGGCAACCGATATTGCCTTTGCGCTGGGCGTGCTGTCGCTTTTGGGCAATCGCGTGCCCAACGGCGTGCGCGTGTTCTTCTCGACGCTCGCCATCGCCGACGACCTCATCTCCATCGCCGCCATCGCCATCTTCTACGGTCAGAGCCCCAATCCGTTTTGGTTGGGCGCCGCCGCGCTTGTGACCTGCGCGCTCGTGTGGCTCAACAAGACGCAGCATTACCGCCTTGCCCCGTATTCGGTACTGGGTCTGCTGTTGTGGTTCTGCATGTTCAAGAGCGGCGTACATGCCACACTTGCTGGCGTCATCTTGGCCTTTACCATCCCGGCCAAGTGCGGCGTTAAGCTCGATAGCCTCACCGATTGGTTGGGCGAGTGCCTGCCGCTGCTCGATGACCGCTACGACGACGAGGCACACATCCTGGGCCAGCATGACTTTACCGTCTCGACCACCAAGGTCGAGCGCGTCATGCACCGCGTGACCCCGCCGCTCATCCGCATGGAGCGTCTGATCTCCACGCCGGTCAACTTTGTGATTCTGCCGATCTTTGCGTTCGTGAACGCACAGGTTCGCCTGGTGGGCGTGGACATGAGCACGCTGCTCACCGACCCGGTGACGCTCGGCGTGTACTTTGGCATGCTGCTGGGCAAGCCGATCGGCATCTTTGGCATGACGTTTGCCCTGGTTAAGTTTAGGGTCTGTGAGCTGCCGCACAATGTCAACTGGCACATGATTGCCGGTGTGGGCATTCTGGGCGGTATCGGCTTTACCATGTCGATTCTCATTAGCGGTCTTGCCTTCCCGACGGCCCAGTTTGAGGTTCTGGCTGCCAAGGCCGCCATCCTTGCCGGTTCGGTCACCGCTGCCGTGCTCGGCATGATCTACATGAGCGTGGTCTGCAAGCACCCCGCGCCCAAGGGCGAGTAAAAGCTCGAAAACAGACACCAGAACCGGTTTGGATGCGTTCGAAACTCGGATCAGGGTGCTACTGGCCCACTGCCAGATACCCCCGTGGCCAAAAAACGCCGTTTGTGAGTACTGTCACAAACGGCGTATCATTTTAGGTGCGGAAAATAATGAACAAAGTTATAAGAACTGTACGTTAATGAGTGACCATCGACTTCCAATTTGGCGCTAGCTGACGGTGATTAGGGAGTTTCAAGGTGGCGCGCGCAGACGTGGTGTAAGAGCGTCCTGAGGTCCGTCGCTGCAAGTCCCGATATTACTCCTTCTTGAGACCGCGCCTCTCGACTATCTCGTCCACTATCTCCCTGGCGCGCCGCCCGAGCGCGCGGCGCCTCCCCTCTGTCGGGGCCGGCCTGTCCGCGGGCTCGGCGAAGCCCTCGGCGGCCGAGGCCTCGGAGAACACGCGCTGCTGGGACCACTGTCCCTCGGTCTCCATGAGGCTCGCGCACGTCAGGCGCAGCATCGACTCCCTCGAGGGGAAGGACTGCACGACCCTGTAGCGGCGCTTGATCTCGCGGTTGGCGCGCTCCTGGACGTTGTTGGTGCGGAGCTTGGCCCAGTGCGCCCTGGGGAAGGCCGTGAACGCCAGCGCGGAGTCCTCGGCCTGCTCGAAGACCTCGCCGGCCCTGGCGGACACCGACGCCACCCAGGGCGCCGCCTCGGCCCACACGCAGCGCGCGAGGTCGGGGTCGTCCTGGTAGACCGCGGCGTGCACGAGGTCCCTGACGGCCGCCTTGGAGTCCTCGGGCCTGCCCGAGCAGGCGCTCTGGAGGTTGCGCTGCAGGTGCGTCACGCAGCGCTGCCAGGCGCAGCCCTGGAACAGGCGCGAGACGGCGGCCACGAGCCCGGCGTGGCTGTCGGAGACCACGAGGCGAACGCCGGCCAGCCCGCGCTCGCGCAGCCCGCCGAGGAATGCCGCCCAGGAGTCCTCGCTCTCGGTGTCGACCACGTCGCAGCCCAGGAAGTGCTTGCGCCCGTCGGCGCCCAGCCCGATCGCGGTCACGACGCCCTGCGAGACGACCGACGAGCCGACCCTGCAGCTCATGTAGGTGGCGTCGAGCCACAGGTAGCAGCACGGCGTGCCCGACAGGTCGCGGCGGCGGAACTCCGCCACCTCGGCGTCGAGGTCGGAGCAGAGGCTCGAGACCTCCGAGCTCGACAGCGAGGATATGCCCAGCTTGGACGCCACGCGCTCGACCTTGCGGGTGGACACGCCGCATACGTACATCTCCTGCACGATGGCGGCCACCGAGGTGTCGACGCGCGACCATCGCGCGAGCATGCCCTCGGGGTAGTAGGTGCCGTGCCTGAGCTTGGGTATCTCGAGCTCCACGTCGCCCACGGCGGTCTTGAGCGACCTGGGGCGGTAGCCGTTGCGGCTGTTCTCCCTGCCGTCGCTGCGCTCGTTGCGGCTCGCGCCGCACATCTGCTGGGCCTCGGAGTCCATCAGCGCGTTCATCACGCTGCCCAGCACCCTGCACGCGAACTCGCGCGCGTCGCCGCACTCCTGCCAAAGCCTCGCCGCCTCGAGGGCCTCGTCGCGGCCGAGGCGCAGTACACTCTCTTCTTGGGGCATCGCCTTTCCTTCCATTCGTCACCTTCATTACTCCAACGACGAATTCTAGGCGGTGTCCCCTCCCTTTCAAGAAAGGGCGGAGGCGGGGCATGCCCCGCCTCTTACACCACATCTCTGCGCGCTACCAGTTTCAAGTCGAGTTTTGCCGATTTCGACCGAGAATCGCTGCTACTAAAAAGGTAACAGTACTCATATTTGCCCTTTTTTGGCCACAAGCCCTAAAACAAGCCTCGCCAGGGTCGGGAAACGGGCCAAATCGTCGGCCTCGAGGCTTATTCCACCGTTCCGTAGACGGCGCCCCAGCCGTGGGCGGCCAAGGCGGAGTTGAGCTGGTCGCAAAGCGATTGGCGGTCGTAGTAGCCGGGCGGCAAAAGGTTGACGATTTCCATGAGGTCGGGCGCGAGGTCCAAGATCTCGGCCTGTACGATCAGATCCAGGCGGTCGATGGCGTGGCGGTCGTAAAACAGTCCGTCGACCAGGCGCTGCAGGTCGCCGAATTCCTCGGCCTGGAACGTTCCATACTCCATAGTGCCTCCTTGGGCGCCCCACGCCGGCATGCGCGGCGATTCGTAATTTATTGCGATGGACTTAATCTATCACGGCTTCATAACGTTGCGGCGGTGGCGGTCTATACTTAGACGAACTGCAACGTACCGCTTCGCGAAAGGTCGCACCCCATGCAGACGATCTACCAGAAGATGGAAACCACCGAACTCGATGCCGCTATCGAGGCACTCAAAGCCGAGGTCGCCGAGGTCAAGGCCAAGGGCCTGGCGCTCGACATGGCCCGCGGCAAGCCGTCGCCCTCCCAGGTGGACATCTCTCGACCCATGCTCGATATCCTCAACGCCGACGCCGATCTGCACGATGGCAACGTCGACTGCTCCAACTACGGCTGCTTCGAGGGTATTCCTTCGGCACGCAAGCTGGCAGGGGAGTTCCTGGGCTGCCCCGCCGAGCAGACGCTTGTGCTGGGCTCGTCGAGCCTTTTGATCGAGCACGACATCGCCGGCATGTTCTGGCGTTGCGGTTCGTGCGGCAGTGAGCCTTGGGACGCCTACGAGGCCGCGCACGACGGCAAGAAGGTCAAGTTCCTGTGCCCCGTTCCCGGCTACGATCGCCACTTTGGCATTACCGCCGACTTGGGCATCGAGAACGTCCCCGTCTCGATGACCGACAACGGCCCCGACATGGACGAGATCGAGCGCCTCGTTGCCGCCGACGATTCCATCAAGGGTATCTGGTGCGTGCCCAAGTATTCCAACCCCACGGGCATCACCTTTAGCGAGGATACTGTGCGCCGCCTGGTCGAGATGCCCACGGCCGCGCCCGATTTCCGCATCTTCTGGGACAACGCCTACTGCGTGCACGATCTGTACGACGAGACCGACGAGCTCGCCAACATCTTTGACCTCGCTCGCGCGGCGGGCACCGAGGACCGCGTGGTGGCCTTTGCCTCGACGTCCAAGATTACCTTCCCGGGCGCCGGCATCGGCTTTATCGGTGCGAGCCCCGCGGTCATCGCCGAGTTCTCAAAGCGCCTGAAGGCCGGCCTCATCAGCGCCGACAAGCTCAACCAGCTGCGTCACGTGCGCTTCCTTCCTACCATCGAGGCGGTCAAGGAGCACATGAAAAAGCATGCCGAGTTTTTGCGTCCGCGCTTTGAGGCCGTCGAGCGCAAGCTCACCGAGGGCTTGGGCGACACGGGCTGCGCCACCTGGACGCACCCCCGCGGCGGCTACTTTGTGAGTTTCGATGGTCCCGAGGGCTCGGCCCAGAAGGTCGCCGCGCTTTGCGCAGACCTGGGCGTCAAGCTCACGCCGGCCGGTGCTACCTGGCCCTATGGCAAGGACCCGCGCGACACCAACATCCGCATCGCGCCGAGCTATCCCACGGTCGAGGACCTGGAGGCCGCGCTCGATGTGCTGGTGCTGGCCGTTAAGCTTGTCGCTGCCGAGCTTGCGCGTGCCGAGCGCGCCTAACGCGCGGCTTCCCGTACTATCCGCACTTTCGATACGTAAAGGAGCGTATACATGGATTTGGGTATTTCCACCAACCCCACGCCAGAGCTCTACACCATTAGGGTGACCGGCGAGATCGATATCTCTAACGCCGATAGCCTGCGCAATGCCATCGACCTGGCGCTCGAGCAGCCCACTGAGGCCGTTGAGCTCGATTTTGCCCAGGTGAGCTACATCGATTCGACGGGCATCGGCGTGCTCGTGGGCGCCGCACACCACGCGGTCGACCACGGTAAGCGCTTTAGCTGCGTTAACGTGCAGCCCCCGGTGATGCGCGTGGTTCAGCTGCTGGGTGTCGACCAGGAGATTTCGATCACCGCTGCATAATCTTTGCCCCCAAAAGGGCGTGCCGTTTGGCATATGTTTGTGATGCGCTCGGACGTTTTGGCGTCCGGGCGCTATACTTGACCGAATGAATAGACGAGTTCCGGCCGAATGGCGCGGTGCGGGCTCGACTCACATCGAGCCTTGGAGGTATGTGTGTTTGGTATTGGAGAGGGTGAGCTCGCGATCATCGTGGTCTTCGGCTTTTTGCTGTTTGGCCCGGATAAGCTCCCGCAGATGGGCCGCACGATCGGCCGTGCCATCCGTCAGTTCCGCGAGACGCAGGAAAAGATGACGGCTGTTGTTCAGTCCGAGATCATCGATCCGGTAAGCGAGGCCGCGTCGGCCCCGGTCAAGCCCAAGAAGGCTGCTGCGACCGACGACGATTCCGATGCGGACGAGGATGCCGTCGAGACGGCTGCGCCCGCAAAGAAGGAGACCTTTGCCGAGCGCCGTGCCCGCCTTGCCGCCGAGAAGGCCGCAAGCGAGGGTGCTGCTGAGGGCGAGGATGCTGCCAAGGAGACTGAAGCCGAGGGTGCCGACGCCGGGTCTGCCGATGCCGCCGTCGAGCCCGAGCCTGCTGCAGAGCCGGAGCCCGAGCCCGAGCCGGCAGAGCCCACGACGGCCGACCTCTATGCCCGTCGTCCCCGCAAGCGCAAGGCCGTCGTCGACCAGCTTGCCCGCGAGCTCGAGGCCGAGGACGATGCCGCTGCCGATGCCCCGAAGGGAGGCGATGAGTAATGCCTATCGGACCTGCGCGTATGCCGCTCTTCGATCACCTGGGAGAGCTCCGTCGCCGCCTGACCATCGTGGTCGTCTCGGTGTTTGCCGCAGCCATCGTGCTGTATTTCGCCACGCCCGTGGTGCTCGACATCCTGGAAGATCCCATCCGCTCCTTTGTGCCGGATGGTAAGTTCTACATCACCACCACGCTCGGCGGCTTTGGCCTGCGCTTCTCGCTGGCCATCAAGATGGCCGTGGTCATGTGCACGCCCATGATCATCTGGCAGATTCTGGCGTTTTTCCTGCCGGCGCTTCGCCCCAACGAGCGCAAGTGGGTCGTGCCCACGGTGCTCGCCTCGACGGTGCTGTTCTTCCTGGGCGCAATCTTTTGCTACTTCATCATCATCCCTGCGGGCTTTGAGTGGCTCATCGGCGAAACCTCGGCCGTCGCCACGGCGCTGCCCGATCTGGAGAACTACGTCAACATGGAGCTGCTCTTTATGATCGGCTTTGGTGTGGCGTTTGAGCTGCCGCTCATCATCTTTTACCTGTCCGTCTTCCATATCGTGTCCTACGCGGCCTTCCGCAGCGCCTGGCGTTACGTATACGTTGGCCTGCTTGTGGGCTCGGCTGTGATTACGCCCGACGGCTCGCCCGTTACGCTGGGCCTCATGTATGGCGCCCTGCTCTCGCTCTACGAGATTTCGCTCGCCATCGCCCGTGTGGTCATTACCGCGCGCGAGGGCAAGGAGGGCTTGTTCGTGAGTCGTCTGGACCTGTTCTCGGACGATGAGGACGACGAGGAGTAAATCGGTATGCACGAGGTTGGCATTGTCAACGGCATACTCGATACAGTGATTCGTGCGGCGCGTGGGGCGGGGGCCTCGCGCGCCGTTTTGGTAACGCTGCGTATCGGGGATATGACCGAGGTCGTGCGCGAGGCGCTTGACTTTGCGTGGGAGACGTTTCGTGACGAGGACCCGCTCACGCAAGGTTGCGAGCTTGCGGTAGAGGAGGTCCATCCGCAAAGCGAGTGTCTGGACTGCGGTGAGGTTTTCGATCATGACCGCTTCCACTGCCGCTGCCCCCAGTGCGGCGGCGCCAATGTGCGCCTACTGCACGGCCGCGAGCTCGACATCGCAAGTATCGAAATCGAGACCCCCGACGATTAGCCCATCAGCCATCTGGGGACGGGGTATAAAGGGGCAGAAGTAAGGAGTGCCGAATATGGCCGAGAAAACGATTGATATCGCGTCGCCGATTCTGTCGCGCAACGAGCGCCTGGCAGATCAGCTGCGTGAGCGATTTAAAGAGACAAACACCTACGTGATTAACGTGCTGTCGAGCCCCGGCTCGGGCAAGACCACCACGATCCTGGGCACCAACGAGCGCCTGCGCGACAAGGCTGGCCTGCGCTGCGCCGTCATCGAGGGCGATATTGCCTCGGATGTCGACGCCATTACCATGAAGGAAGCCGGCATGCCCGCCATCCAGATCAACACGGGCGGCCTGTGCCACCTCGAGGGCAACATGATCATGGAGGCCGTTGACGCGTTCGACCAGGCGGTGGGTCTGGAAAACATCGACGTCATCTTTATCGAAAACGTGGGTAACCTGGTCTGCCCAGTCGACTTTGACCTGGGCGAGAACCTGTCCATCATGATTCTTTCGGTGCCCGAGGGCGACGACAAGCCTATCAAGTACCCGGGCATCTTCCAACACGCCGGCGCGCAGCTGCTCAACAAGGTCGACGTGGCTCCGGCTTTCGATTTTGACATGGATAGGTATACTAAGACACTCGATGACCTCAATCCGCAGGCGCCGCGGTTTGCCGTGAGCGCGCGCAAGGGCGAGGGCATGGATGCCTGGTGTGATTGGCTCATCGGGCAGATTGAGCAAGCAAGGGCGTAAGTCGGCCGCCATACGGGCGGGCGTAGCCGCAGAGATACGAGATAGGAGCCTCTTTTGAAGCTCATCATCGCAGAGAAAAACGACGCCGCGCGTCAGATTGCCGAGCGTCTGTCCACGGGCAAACCCAAAAAGGACAAGGTGTACAACACCGCAATCTACCGTTTTGAGTGGAAGGGCGAGGAATGCGTGACCATCGGCCTTGCCGGTCACATCCTTGCACCCGATTTTTGCGACAGCGTGCTGTTCGATAAAAAGTTGGGTTGGTATTCGGTCACCGAGGACGGTGAGATGTTGCCGGCCGACATGCCCGATGGCCTGGCTCGTCCGCCCTACGACACCAAGCGTAAGCCGTTTCTTGCCGATGGCATTTCCATCAAGGGCTGGAAGCTCGAGAGCCTGCCTTATCTCACCTGGGCGCCCGTCATTAAGCTGCCGGCCGAGAAGGAGCTCATTCGTTCGCTCAAGAACCTCGCTAAAAAGTCCGACAGCGTCATCATCGCCACGGACTTCGACCGCGAGGGCGAGCTGATTGGCTCGGATGCTCTCAACAAGGTGCGCGAGGTTGCGCCGGACTTGCCGGTCGCCCGCGCCCAGTACTCTTCGTTTACCAAGGCCGAGATCACGCACGCCTTCGATAATCTCGTCTCGCTCGACCAGAACCTGGCCGACGCCGGCGAGAGCCGCCAGCACATCGACCTCATTTGGGGCGCGGTGCTCACGCGCTATCTGACGCTCGCCAAGTTCGGCGGCTTTGGTAACGTGCGCTCTGCCGGCCGCGTGCAGACGCCGACGCTCGCCCTGGTGGTCGAGCGCGAGCGCGAGCGCATGGCGTTTGTGCCCGAGGACTATTGGCAGATTCGCGGCATGGGTGCCGCGCAGGGCGCTGCCGAGGACGATCGCTTTAAGATCGCTCACAAGACGGCGCGCTTTACCGACAAAGATGCTGCTGAGACGGCGTACGGCCATGTCGACGGCGCTACGACGGCGACCGTCGCCGCGGTGACCAAACGCTCGCGCAAGCAGCAGCCGCCCACGCCGTTTGCGACCACCTCGCTGCAGGCTGCCGCCGCGGCCGAGGGCATTTCGCCTGCGCGCACCATGCGCATCGCCGAGTCCCTCTACATGGCGGGTCTTATCAGCTACCCGCGTGTCGACAACACCGTGTACCCTGCGACGCTCGATTTGGGCGCCGTGGTGAGCGACCTGGCAAAGATCAACCCGGCACTAGCGCCCGTATGCAAAAAGGTGCTCGCGGGCCCCATGAAGCCCACGCGCGGCAAGGTCGAGACCACCGACCACCCGCCTATCTATCCCACGGGCGAGGGCGACCCGTCCACGCTCGACGGCGGCCAGCGTAAGCTCTACGACCTCATCGCCCGTCGCTTCCTGGCAACGCTCATGGGGCCCGCGACCATCGAGAACACCAAGCTCGAACTCGATGTGAATGGCGAGCCGTTCGTGGCCTCGGGCGATGTGCTCGTGACCCCGGGTTTCCGCGAGGCGTACCCGTATGGACTCAAGCGCGACGAGCAGATGCCGCCGCTGGAGCAGGGCGATACGGTCGACGTGTTCGACATTAAGCTCGAGGCCAAGCAGACCGAGCCGCCTGCGCGCTACAGCCAGGGCAAGCTCGTGCAGGAGATGGAAAAGCGCGGCCTGGGTACCAAGTCCACGCGCGCGAGCATCATCGAGCGCCTGTATGCCGTGCGCTACCTCAAAAACGATCCCGTTGAGCCGAGCCAGCTGGGTATCGCCATCATCGACGCGCTGACGCAGTTTGCCCCGCGCATCACGAGCCCCGATATGACCAGCGAGCTCGACGGCGACATGACTCGCGTGGAGCACGGCGAGGATACCGAAGAGCATGTCGTGACGCACTCGCGCGCGCTGCTGGCTGGCGTGCTCGACGAGCTGCTCAAGCACACGCAGGAGCTGGGCGACGCCATCAGCGACGCCGTTACGGCCGATGCGCGCGTGGGCGCCTGCCCCAAGTGCGGCAAGGACCTGGTTATGAAGACGAGCGCCAAGACCCGTGGCAGCTTTATTGGCTGCATGGGCTGGCCCGACTGCGACGTGACCTATCCGGTGCCGAGCGGCGTCAAGGTCAGCCCGCTCGAGGGCGAGGCCGCCGTGTGCCCCGAGTGCGGTGCGCCGCGCATTAAGTGCCAGCCGTTCCGCCAGAAGGCTTTCGAGATCTGCGTGAATCCCACGTGCCCCACCAACTACGAGCCTGACCTTAAGGTGGGCGAGTGCAAGGTGTGTGCCGAGGCCGGACGCCATGGCGATTTGATTGCGCACAAGAGCGAGAAGAGCGGCAAGCGTTTTATCCGCTGCACCAACTACGATGACTGTGGCGTGAGCTATCCGCTGCCGGCACGTGGCAAGCTCGAGGCGACGGGTGAGACCTGTCCCGAGTGCGGCGCTCCCATCGTGGTGGTCAACACGGCGCGCGGCCCGTGGCGTATCTGCGTCAACATGGACTGCCCGACCAAGGAGAAGAAGCCCGCCCGCGGCCGCAAGACCACGACCAAGGCGAGCACGGCGAAGAAGACCACGGCGGGAAAGAAGACGACGGTGGCAAAGAAGGCCACGGCGGCCAAGAAGACGGCCGCCAAAAAGACGACGGCCAAGAAGTCGACTACCAAAAAGACTGCTGCCGACAAGTAACCGAGCACATATAGACACGGCGGGGCCGGGCGCGCAAATGCAAATGCGCGCCCGGCCCCACTTCTAAGTTGCGGTGAAATAGGGACTGTTTTTGCTGGCAAAAGGCCTAATCAATCCCTATTTCACCGCAAGTTTTGATCAGTTGTTGGGATTATTTCACCTCGACGGGTGCGGCGCCGGGGTAGCGGTCCTCAAAGTCCAGACGGTATTTGTTGTCGTTGGTGCCCGCTACGTTGTCGCGCGCCAGCGGCGCCACGATCTCGTCCTTGTGGTTGGCGGGGCTGGAGTATTCAAGGCTGATCTCCCAGGCATCGCAAATGACGTCAATGCGATTCTCCAAGTCGTCGTAGAGCGTGATGATATCTTTCCACGAGCTGTAGTTCTGCGAGTCGATGGGAACATCCAGGTCCTCGACCTCGTCCTTGAGGTCGCCGATCTGATCCTCGAGCGCCTCGGCGGCATCGCTGGCCGACTGACGCGAGCTGCGGTCATCCTTGAGATAGTACGTGTTAAACGTGGTAGCGCAGTCGCGAACCTGCTGATCAAGATCGGAGAGCCTGCTGTAGTAGGAGCTCAGCTGGTCGTAGACGTTCTGCTCGCTGATGGTGGCGGCATCGCGGGCGTCATCGTCATCATCGTCAAGCTTGTTGGGGTCGCCCTTGACGGACATATCGTCGTCATCGTGGTCGATCTTGACCTTCTCGATGGTTGTGCCCTTGGAATCGTCGGCGTTCTTGTTGAACGGTCCGATCATAAAGAATGCGACCAGCGCGATAATCACGACGACCAGTACGGCGATGATGCCGATAAGCAGAGCGTTGTTGTTTTTGGGCGCAGCGGGAGCACCGGCCTGCGGAGCGGCGGTCGGTATGGGCTGCTGCGGCGCGGAGCCGGCTGGCGTCGCCCATTGCTGCGTCGTGCCGACTTCGGGCTGGGGAGCGGGCGCGGGCTGATGGGCGGACTGCACGGTCACGTCCGCCTGCGCATTCTCTTGCGACTGAGAGGCCTGGCCATCATCGGTTACCGGCGTTCCGCAGCTGGTGCAAAAACGCTCGTCGTCATTCAGAAGCTTGCCGCAATGGGTACAAAACCGGGGCATGATGGTTCCTTCCATTCGATGTGTTGGCTAGATTATAAGGTGGTTCAGGTGCGGTTGGGCCGCGCCGACCCAACTGGTTATGTGAGGATGATCATGTCGCGCAAGCCCTGTCGCATGCGTCACAATGAGTGCGGCGTGCTGGGTGTCCGGCGCGGCCGTTTATCGACGGCTCGGTAGAATGCGATGGTGGGGAGTGAGTCTGTGTACTGCGGCGAGCAAGGTCGGGGTGGCGGCGAAAACGTGGAGGCGTTCCGGTTCCCGCCGGGGGATGCACCCCTCACTGCGCGCGATTGCTCGCGTCGAGTGTTTTGTGCCGGGATGTTGACCGGAGCGCTTGCCTCGGTGATGAGTCTCGGCGGTTGTGCCGCGCGCCGCAACGAGGCTGAGGGCTCCGCTGTCCCTGCCAAACAAACGTCAAAGCGGTCATCCGCGACAAAAGCGACGGCCGCCCCTAAGTCTTCTTGGATCGCCGCCATTCAGCAAGATATCGAGGCCCTGGTCGAGTCGTATGGCGATTCCGTCTCGGTTTACGCCGTGGCGCTTGATCCTCAAACGTTCGCGTCGCTCGATGGTGAAGTCGCTGTGGCGCCGGACGCGCGACATGTGGCGGCAAGCATCATCAAGCTTCCCATTCTCGCTTGTGCGCTCGAGACCGTGACGGCGGGCGAGCTGTCCCTCGACGAGCAGATAACGGTAACGCAACAGGATATCGTGGGTGGCAGCGGCAACATTCAGTCGCGCGGTGCGGGTGTGTCGTACAGTATTGACGAGCTGCTGCACGCTATGATCGCCCAGAGCGATAACGTGGCAGCGAACCTTGTTATCGGCAGACTTGGCATGGATACGGTCAACGAAACGTGTGCCGCATTGGGGTTGACCCAGACCGTGCTCGCTCGTTTGATGATGGACACCGAGGCCCAGGCACAAGGTCGCGAGAACTATACGAGCGCTCGTGATGCTGCGGCCGTGTTGCAGCGGCTGGCGGCGGGGACAATCGCGACGCCCGAGCTGTGCGAGCGAGCGCGCGGATATCTGCTGGCGCAGGAAGACGCGCGCGGTATTGTCGAGGGCGTTCCCGGCGGCGTTTTGGTCGCGCACAAAACGGGCAGCCTGGCGAATGCTCAGCACGATGCCGCAATCGTCTACACCGAGCGCCCCTACGTGCTGGCAATCCTCACCCAAGACCTCGAACGCGAGCAAGCCTTAGCCCTCGAGCGCGACATTTCCTTCGCTATCAACGCCCGCGCCCACTCCTAACTTGCGGTGAAATAGGGATTGTATTTGCTGTTAGAAGGCGTATTCAGTCCCTATTTCACCGCAACTTAGAGGGTCGGCAGTTAGGGACATTCCTTTCCGGCCGGCACTTTAGGAACGTCCCTAACTGTCGCCTAGTCATTTAAGAACGTCCCCAATGACTAGGTGGGATTTGGGGTGCGCCGGACGCTGGGGTATCATGGCTTGGTTGCTATAACTTGCACTTTCGCGCCTTGTGGGAAGGGGATGCGCCCATGGCTTTTGAGCCCGCTCAACATAGCTTTATCACGCTCGAGGGCGTCGACGGCGCCGGCAAGTCCACGCAGGCGCGCCTACTTGCCCGTGCGCTCGAGCTCGCTGGTTACCAGGTTGTGAGCCTGCGCGAGCCGGGCGGTACCGCCATCAGCGAAAAGATCCGCGCCCTGCTGCTCGACCCTGCCAATACGGCGATGGGCGACACCTGCGAGCTGCTGCTCTACGAGGCGGCACGCGCTCAGTTGGTGCATGAGGTCATAGCTCCCGCCCTCGCTGCCGGCAAGGTGGTCCTGTGCGACCGTTTCTACGATTCCACGACCTGCTACCAGGCGTTTGCCGATGGCCTCGACCGTCAGATGGTGCGCGATGCCAACAACCTGGCTGTCACCGGTACGCATCCGGCGCTCACGCTCGTCTATCACATCACGCCCGAGCAGGCGGCGCTGCGCATGGCGGCCCGCGGTGCGGCGGATCGCATGGAGGCAAAGGGCATGGCCTTCCAGGAGCGCGTTTATCAGGGATTTTGTTCCATTGCTGCCGAGGAGCCAGACCGCGTGAAGCTCATCGACGCCACTGCGTCGATCGCAGACGTCTTCGCGCAGACGGTCGAGCTGGTTCGTGCGTATGGCCTCGATGTCCCCCAAGATGCCGTCGCCGCCGCGCTTGCCCAGGAGGCCGAGTAACATGGCCCCCGCGCAGACAAGCCTGCTGGCCAAGCTCGACACCCAACAGCGCGTGCGCGATTTTTTGACCAACGCCATCGCAAGCGGCCGCGCATCGCACGCCTACCTGTTCTTGGGCGCTTCCGGCGCCGGTAAGCTCGACGCCGCATGGGCGCTTGCCCAGGCATTCCTGTGCGAGCGGGACGGCTGTGGCTCGTGCGACAGCTGCGTGCGCGTCGCCCGCCATACGCATCCCGACGTGCACTATTACACCCCCGAAAGTGCTACGGGCTACCTCATCGCGCAGACCCGCGAGCTGCTCGACGACGTGCCCTTGGCGCCCATCCGCGCCAAGGCAAAGGTCTACATCATCGACCGTGCCGAGCAGCTGCGCGCCAACACCGCCAACGCGCTGCTCAAAACGCTCGAGGAACCGCCCGAGGGCGTCATGTTCATCCTGTTGGGCACCTCGGCCGACGTGATGCTGCCCACCATCGTGAGCCGTTGCCAGTGCGTACCGTTTCGGCTGGTGTCGCCCACTGTGGCCGCGCAGGCCGTGAGCCGCGCCACCGGTCAGGACCCTGCGCGTTGCCGCATGGCCGTCGCTGTGGCGGGAAGCCCCACGCGTGGCATCGAGTTTCTCAAGAGCGCCGAGCGCCAGGACGCCCGTCGTCAGATGGTCCGCGCCATCGACTCGCTCATCGCTGCCGACGAGGCCGACGTGCTCAGCCGCGCCAAGTCACTCATCGTCGCCGTCAAGGCGCCGCTCGCCGAGGTCAAGTCCACGCAGGAAAAGGTGCTCGAGCAAAATGCCGACTACCTGTCGCGTGGAGCATTGAAGCAGCTTGAGGACCGCAACAAGCGCGAACTCAACGCGCGCGAGCGTTCGGGTATCATGGAAGCGCTGGCGAGCGCGCGGACGCTCATGCGCGACGTGCTGCTGACACTTCAGGATGAGGCGGCAGACGTTGTGAACGAGGACGTGCGCGACACGATCGGGCGGCTTGCCGCGGCGACGAATGTTGCGGGTGCCACCCGGGCGCTCGAGGCAGTCGCGACCGCTGAGCGCAACATCGCCAGAAACGTTACTCCCCAGCTGGCCATCGAGGTCATGCTGTTCGATATCAGGAAGGCACTGAAATGCCGTTAGTCGTACCCGTTAAGTTTACCTACGCCTCGCGCGACCTGTGGTTCGACCCACAGGATCTGGATATCCTCGAGGCCGATTATGCTATCTGCTCCACCGAGCGCGGAACCGAGATCGGCCTGGTCACGGCCGATCCCTTCGAGGTGCCGCTCGACGAAATCGGTCAGCCGCTCAAGCCCGTGTTGCGCGTAGCGAGCGACATCGACCTGCAGCTTGCCGACGACCTGGCTATCCAGGGTGACGAGGCCATGGTCGACTTCCGCCGTCTGGTCAAGGAGCTCGACCTCGAGATGAAGCCGGTCGGCGTCGAGTACCTGTTTGGCGGCGAGAAGGCTGTGTTCTACTTTGCTGCCGAGGAGCGCGTCGATTTCCGTCAGCTCGTCAAGGACCTGTCCTCGACGCTGCACATTCGCGTCGACATGCGCCAGATCGGCGTGCGTGACGAGACCCGCCTGGTGGGCGGCTATGCCCAGTGCGGCCAGGAGCTCTGCTGCACGCGCTTTGGCGGACAGTTTGAGCCGGTTTCGATTCGCATGGCAAAAGAGCAGGACCTGCCGCTCAACTCGTCCAAAATTAGCGGCGTCTGCGGCCGCCTGATGTGCTGCCTGCGCTACGAGTTCGAGGCGTACAAGGACTTTAAGAGCCGCGCGCCCAAAAAGAAGACGCTTATCGATACGCCGCTTGGCAAGGCGCGTATCCAGGAATATGACACGCCGCGTGAGCAGCTGGTGTTGCGCCTGGAGAACGGCAAAGTCTTTAAGGTCAACCTGGCCGACATGACCTGCTCGGAGGGCTGTAAAAAGAAGGCCGCCGAGCAGGGCTGCAACTGCCGCCCCGACTGCGTGACGCGCGATGTGCTCGAGCGTATCGAGTCGCCCGAGATGCGCTTGGCGCTTATGGAGCTCGACCGCGAGAACGGCGTCGACGTGGGCGATGGCCTGTCGAGCGCCGACCGTCTGGCGGGGACGACGATGCCCAAGCGCCGCCGTCGCGATGCGGACGCCGATACCCGTGCGGGTCAGAGCCAGGGCGAGGGTCGCGGCCGCGGTAAGGGTCGCGGCAAGGCCGAGGCACCCGAGGCCGAGGAGGCTGCCGGTGGACGTCGCCGCCGCAAGCGCTCGGGTTCGGGCGATACCGGCGAGGCCGCTCCCGCAGGCAAGAATTCCCCCCGCGAGCGCGAGGCTCAGCAGCCCCAGCAGCAAAACCGCGGCGGTGGCATGAATCCCACGCGCCGTCGCCGCCGCCGTCATCTGTCGAGCGAGGAGCGCGAGGACGCCTTCCGCGCCGCAGCCGCTCGCGAAGCCGTCGCCGCCCCCAAGGGTGGTTCGGGTTCCGATACGCCTGCCGACAAGGGTGGCAAGCAGCGCAACGATGACGAGCGCACCCCGCGTCCGCGTCGTCGCCATTCCTCGGGCGCGCAGCAAAAGCCTTCGGTGCCCTCCGTGGCCGATCAGGTCTCGGATGGCGAGGTCAAGGTCACGCGCCGTCGCCCCGGAGATGGCGGAGGGGCGGCCGCCAAGGCCGCGCGCGGCGCTGCTCGCGATGAACGCGAGTCGCGCGACGATCGTGGTGGCGAGGGTTCGGCCGACCAGGGTCAAAAGCGCCGTCGCCGTCGCCGTTCCCGCAAGCCGCGCCAGGATGGTGGCGAGGGCTCGACCCAAAACTCGTCCGCACCGCAACCGCCCACCGGCGAATAGCGCCCGCAAACGGATTTAACCTGCCTGACCCCAAACGCGTCGGGGTACCATAGCGCTGAATCAACAACCCTCCCTGCGACCGAGCGTAGGGAGGGTTGTGTCGTGAAGAGACATTTGAATGTGTTGGGATGCCTGCAAGGTGCCGGCATCCTACCGTTTGCGGACGAATTGCTACCGTTTGCCGAGCGGTTGGCGCACGAGGGGCTTGAGGCGTTGTCGCCCACGCGATGCGCCGGCTGCGAGCGCTCCGGCGCGCTTATTTGCCAAGACTGCTTGGCGGCGCTTGCACTCATCGACCCGCGGCATAGCTGCACCCGATGCGGAGCCCCGTTTGGAGACTTGCTGTGCACCGAGTGCTCGGTCGAGGGTGCGTCTTCGGCGATGGCCGAAGCGCTCGACCGGTGCCTGGCATGTGCCGTTTACACGCATCCGCTGCCGCGGATCATTAAAGCGTACAAAGACGCGGGCGAGCGACGTCTGGCGCCGTATCTGGCAGAGCTGCTATACGACACCGCCTTACATGCCCAGGTCGCGGCACCCGAACGCTACGGCGGTGTGTTGTCCGGCGCCGATGCCGTGGTGTTTGTGCCCGCGACGGCGGCGGCGTTTCGGCGACGCGGTTTCGATCATATGGAAGCCATCGCGCGCCCATTTTGCGAGCTGTCTGGTGTTCCGCTGCTCGACGCCCTCGTTAAGTACGGCCATGGCGACCAGCGTGAACTCGGTCGTGAAGAACGCCGTGAACGCGCCCGAGGCATGTACGAGACCGTTGAGGACGTGCGGGGCCGCCGCCTGCTGCTTATCGACGACGTTATCACCACGGGTGCGACGATGGCAGCGGCTTCGGCGGAACTCAAACGCGCCGGTGCCGCGGCCGTTGATGGCCTTGCTATCGCACGCGTTTGGTAGGGGTGATTCGTGTGGCGGTAACAATCAGGCAGTGCAACAAACCGACAAAAGAGCAGCTAGCGGCTTCCGCAATCCTAACAGGCGCCTCGGCGCTACGCATGATGCGCGCCGAGCGCCGACAGATGGGCTACATCGGCTGGAAGGACCTTGAGCCCGAGGAGGAGTGCCGCGTGCTGTGTACGTCATCGCCTTCGACCGAGGATATCTATCTTCCCGACCTGGTGCGAATTGGAGCCAAAAGCGGCGAGGTGCAAGAAGATCTTTGCTTGCTGGTGGGATCTGCGGCGCAGCGCCGCCGTATGCCTGGCGTGGACTGGTCCGTGTGTTCCGGGTTGCCTGCCGGCGCGATTCTAGAGGTGGAATCGGGGGTGTGCAGCCTATCTCCCGAGGCCCTTTGTGTTGCCGTCGCCCGCGAGGTCGGCTGTATCCAGGCGTTTGCCCTGGCCCAGGAACTGTGTTCCAAGATTTCACTGAGTGATCGCGGGAAGTATCTGCCTCCCTACACCTCACCTGTTGCGAATAGACTTGCAAAGGACAAGGACCAACCGGCAGACGTGGGCTACTTTGAAGTCGAGCCGGTGCTGACGCCCGATCGCCTGGCAGATTACCTTGCGGCATGCAAGGGGAGTGCGGCCAAACAACTGCTACGCCTGTGTCCCTACCTGTCAGAAAACCTGCGCTCACCCATGGAGTGCATCATGCTTGCCATGTTTTCGCTTCCGTTTTCCTATGGCGGATTTGCCTGCGGTCCCTTTAAGACCGACTACAAGATCGAGTTCGATGACCGCGCGCAGGCAATCTCGGGGATGCCGCATGCAGTTTGCGATGCGTACCAGGAAACAGCCCGGTTTGACCTGGAATACAACGGTGAGCTGGGTCATTCCTCTCGAAGGGGACGTGTCCATGATGAAAAACGCAACACGGGCTTGATTACTATGGGAATCGAGGTCGCGACGGTCAACAACGAAATGCTCTGCGACATGGAAGCGATGGAAGCGCTCGCATGGCGCATTTACCAACGCATGGGTAAGCGATATCAGAATCGCGTAGAGGCGCGTCGAAAGAGGCAAGATGCTCTGCTGAATACGCTCCGAGCGTGCTTTGGGCTCAAGCCGGCGTAAAACTATGGCTTTATAGGAGGGGTCTGTTTATATGCCCTGTGCAAAAAACGGCAAATATGAGTACTGTTACTAGATTAGTGGCAGTAAAAACAAAGAAACTTGGGCCGAGTATTTGGATTCATTGAAGAGATAATAGGTGGCGCGCGCAGACGTGGTGTAAGAGCGTCCTGAGGTCCGTCGCTGCAAGTCCCGATATTACTCCTTCTTGAGACCGCGCCTCTCGACTATCTCGTCCACTATCTCCCTGGCGCGCCGCCCGAGCGCGCGGCGCCTCCCCTCTGTCGGGGCCGGCCTGTCCGCGGGCTCGGCGAAGCCCTCGGCGGCCGAGGCCTCGGAGAACACGCGCTGCTGGGACCACTGTCCCTCGGTCTCCATGAGGCTCGCGCACGTCAGGCGCAGCATCGACTCCCTCGAGGGGAAGGACTGCACGACCCTGTAGCGGCGCTTGATCTCGCGGTTGGCGCGCTCCTGGACGTTGTTGGTGCGGAGCTTGGCCCAGTGCGCCCTGGGGAAGGCCGTGAACGCCAGCGCGGAGTCCTCGGCCTGCTCGAAGACCTCGCCGGCCCTGGCGGACACCGACGCCACCCAGGGCGCCGCCTCGGCCCACACGCAGCGCGCGAGGTCGGGGTCGTCCTGGTAGACCGCGGCGTGCACGAGGTCCCTGACGGCCGCCTTGGAGTCCTCGGGCCTGCCCGAGCAGGCGCTCTGGAGGTTGCGCTGCAGGTGCGTCACGCAGCGCTGCCAGGCGCAGCCCTGGAACAGGCGCGAGACGGCGGCCACGAGCCCGGCGTGGCTGTCGGAGACCACGAGGCGAACGCCGGCCAGCCCGCGCTCGCGCAGCCCGCCGAGGAATGCCGCCCAGGAGTCCTCGCTCTCGGTGTCGACCACGTCGCAGCCCAGGAAGTGCTTGCGCCCGTCGGCGCCCAGCCCGATCGCGGTCACGACGCCCTGCGAGACGACCGACGAGCCGACCCTGCAGCTCATGTAGGTGGCGTCGAGCCACAGGTAGCAGCACGGCGTGCCCGACAGGTCGCGGCGGCGGAACTCCGCCACCTCGGCGTCGAGGTCGGAGCAGAGGCTCGAGACCTCCGAGCTCGACAGCGAGGATATGCCCAGCTTGGACGCCACGCGCTCGACCTTGCGGGTGGACACGCCGCATACGTACATCTCCTGCACGATGGCGGCCACCGAGGTGTCGACGCGCGACCATCGCGCGAGCATGCCCTCGGGGTAGTAGGTGCCGTGCCTGAGCTTGGGTATCTCGAGCTCCACGTCGCCCACGGCGGTCTTGAGCGACCTGGGGCGGTAGCCGTTGCGGCTGTTCTCCCTGCCGTCGCTGCGCTCGTTGCGGCTCGCGCCGCACATCTGCTGGGCCTCGGAGTCCATCAGCGCGTTCATCACGCTGCCCAGCACCCTGCACGCGAACTCGCGCGCGTCGCCGCACTCCTGCCAAAGCCTCGCCGCCTCGAGGGCCTCGTCGCGGCCGAGGCGCAGTACACTCTCTTCTTGGGGCATCGCCTTTCCTTCCATTCGTCACCTTCATTACTCCAACGACGAATTCTAGGCGGTGTCCCCTCCCTTTCAAGAAAGGGCGGAGGCGGGGCATGCCCCGCCTCTTACACCACATCTCTGCGCGCTACCAGATAATAAACGAATGTGGAATATCTTGGCGCCAAGCAGGCTGTGCGGAACTCAAAAAGGGCTCGCGGGGCGGAAAAACGCTGCTACTAAATTGGTGACAGTACTCATATTTGCCGTTTTTTGCACACGGCGCTCTGAGGCGGGTGCCCCGGAGCTCCCCGTAGGGGAGCTCCGGGCTTCATGGGGGCACGAATGGTCCGCTCCGACCTGCAAAATCTGTGCTCACGGTGCGAATGACGCCCCTAACCTTAAACTTTAGCTTGAACTTAGCTATAATGCGCTACGTTCCTGCCAGGCTGTGGTTGCGGACGGACGAAATGTCCATCCTAGTCCAAGACAGACGCGGTCAAAGGGATCCACGTAAGCGACCGCGTGCGCGCGGCGCGATCATGGCGCGTCCTAGATGTAAGCCGCACCGTCCGTTCTACTTTCTTTGGGGCAATACCGCCTCGCGGGCGAGCGGGCCAGTCGTGAAGGTGGTTACGGCCTCCCGAGCAAACACCCCGGTGCGCAAGTGTGGGGTCAAATACCAGGTCAGCTGGTGGGAACACCCGTTATTCCGCGCAACGCACGGATTGTATACGACATAGAAGGCAGGGTAGTGGACATGGTGAGGGGCAGCTTGATGCACGCGGCTCGGTTAGGTGCTGGGACCGCGGCGGTCATTGCCGTATTGGGCTTGAGCGGATGCGCGTTCAATCCACTGTCCACGTTCACGACACCCACGATTGACCAGATCGAGCGCGAGACCGTTACCCCTACGGTGTCGGACGATGCCCTGGTCACTCCCGGCACCCTGACGGTTGCCCTCGATACCTCCGATGCCCCGCAGGCCATGCAGGGCGCCGATGGTAACCTCACGGGCTACGCGGTCGATGCTGCCCGCGCCCTTGCAAGCCGTATGGGCCTTAAGGTTGCCTTCGTCGATGCGTCTTCTGCCGATTCCGCGCTTGGCGACAAAAAGGCCGACATCTTCATTGGCGACATCAATTCCACGGATGGTGACATAAGCACGCTTGGTACTTGCCTGTACGACGCTGCGGCAGTGTTCGGAAAGACGAGCGACGGCGAGTCGCTGAGCGTTTCCGCCGAAACGCTTAACGCCGCTACCCTGGGCGTTCAGACCTCTTCGGCCTCGCAGGAAGCGCTCGCCAAGCAGAGCATCACGGCCAACCAAAAGACCTTCTCCAACATCAACGAGTGCTTTGAGGCGCTCGAGTCCGGCGAGATCGACTACGTGATTTGCGATTCCACGGCCGGCGGCTACCTTGCGCGCCTGATGAGCCAGATCTCTTACGTCGGCGCGCTCGAGACACCCTCGACGCTCGGCGTCGCGGGCCTCGCGGCCAACGATGAGCTATGCCGTGCCGTGAGCGATGCCCTCGACGGTATCACGGTCGATGGCACGCTCGAGGCGGTCCACTCCGTCTGGTACGGCACGATGCCCTATGATCTCACCACCAAGACGGTCTCGGGCGCCGACGTGCAGTCGTCCGACACCGGATCCAGCGAGTCTGCATCCTCCGATTCGAGCAGCGAGGGTGCAACCTCCGAGGATAAGTCGTCCAGCCAAGAGGGCGCTATCACCGACGACGACATTAACAAGCTCAATAGCTAGTTATTGCTAGGGGTGGCGTCTCCTATGCGCTAAGAGAGACGCCTCTTCACGGTTTCAACACGCATTGCCGGGCTTTCCCAACAGGGGAGCCCGGCTTTTTCGTTTCCGTAAAACCAGCAGGTCAAAGACATTTTTTAGGTGCAAAACCAAAGTCGCCGTCGCCCTCCTATAGCGCACTTTGCCACAGAAAAGTGCGAGACTTCGGTATGCGGTATCAAGCAATCGTTATTCGGGTCTTTAGGAATCCGCGTGATTAAATGCACGGCAATGGGTACATAGCCAGTACAGTAAGTCCCCGAGGCAGATTGGAGCCACGTATGGATATCAAGGTTTCTGGACGCAAGACGACGGTAACCGATGCTCTGCGTGCGCATGTGGATGAGAAGATCGGCGAGGCGCTCAAGGTTTTCGATATCGAGCCCATGACAGTCGACGTCGTGCTTCGTTATGAGAAGAACCCCTCGAACCCCAACCCGGCAATCGTCGAGGTCACGGTTCGTGCCCGCGGCTCTGTGATTCGCGTTGCCGAGCACGGCGCAGATATGTATGCCGCCATCGACCTCTCCGCCGATAAGGTTACCCGCCAGCTGCGCAAGTTCAAGACTAAGGTCGTGGACAACCGCCAGGGTGGTGCCAGCGCCGCGGATGTCGCACCGGTCGAGCGCGTCGAGGATCTGGCCGACCTGCTGCTGCCCGAGGAGGAAGACGACCTGCTCGTCCGCGAGAAGGTTATCGACGTCACTCCGATGACTGAGGAGCAGGCGCTGGTGCAGACCGATCTGCTCGGTCACGACTTCTACGTGTTCGAGAACGCGACGACCGGCCTTATCAATGTGGTGTATCACCGTAAGAATGGTGGATATGGCATCATCAAGCCCCGCATCGAAACACTTGACGAGTAAAATACGTTAACTTGCATGAGTTAACGGCTGGCGGCCATCCCATGCGGGTGGCCGCCTTTTTACGTAAGGAGTCGCTTTGATGGACAAGGCCGCATCCGCCGGTCATTCGGACCGTTGCCGCATCGTCGTCGATACCTGCTGCGACTTTAGCCCCGAGGTCGCCGCGAACCTCGATGTCGATATCCTGGGTTTCCCCTTCATTATCGATGGCGAGGAGCGTACGGACGACATCTGGTCGAGCATGAGCCCTAAGGAGTTCTACGACCGCATGCGCGCCGGTGCCCGCGTGTCCACCTCGGCTGTGTCGCTCGGTCGCTATATCGAGTTCTTTACCGAGTGCGCCAAAGAGGGCACGCCCACGGTCTACCTGTGCTTTACCTCGGCGCTGTCGTCGAGCTACAACTCCGCGTGCCAGGCGGCAGATGCCGTGCGCGCCGAGTATCCCAACTTTGAGCTCTACGTGGTCGACAACGCTCTGCCCTGCGCGACCGGCGCGCTCTTGGCGCTCGAGGCCGTGCGCCAGCGTTCGGCGGGACTGACCGCCAAGCAGCTGGTCGACTGGGTAAACGAGGCTAAGACCTATGTCCACGGTTACTTTACGCTCGAGAGCTTCGACGCACTGGCTGCTGGCGGCCGCATTCCGCCCGCGGCGGCGCAGCTCACGGCAAAACTCGACGTCAAGCCCGAGCTTTCCTACGACCTTGCCGGCTCGCTGTCGCTGATCGGCGTCAACCGCGGCCGCAAGAAGGCGCTCAAGTCCATCCTCAAGTCGTTCCGCGAGAACTATGTGCCCGATCGCACCATGCCCATCGCCATCATGACGGCCGATGCCGAGAAGGACGGCGACTGGCTCGAAGCTGCCATCCGCAAGGAGGAGGGTTGCGCCGACGTCACGATCATTCGCGGCTCCGTGGGTCCCACCATCGGCTCGCACGTGGGCCCCGGCATGGTGGGCTGCGCGTTTTGGGGTAAGAACCGCGCCGACAAGGCGTCGCTTTCCGACCGTATCGCCCGCCGCGTGCGCGGTCAGTAGGCAAGCGCTGCGTCCGTTATCGCCCTCGACTCACAGCCCAAACGCTGGCACCGAGTATTCAACCTGGTAACAACACCCAACCCAAAAGGAAAGGTTTCATGGCAAACAAGCTCTCCGTCGCATTTATCGGCACCGGAATCATGGGTGCCCCCATCGCCGGCCACATCCTGGATGCCGGCTATCCCGTCACGGTTAACAACCGCACCAAGTCCAAGGCTGCCGCGCTTATCGAGCGCGGTGCCGCTTGGGCCGATACGCCGGCCGATGCCGTGGCTAACGCCGATGTTGTCTTTACCATGGTGGGCTATCCCTCCGAGGTCGAGGAGCTCTACCTGGCGGGCGACGGCCTGCTCTCGTGCACTAAGCCCGGCACGGTCCTGATCGACCTCACCACGAGCTCGCCCGAGCTGGCGCGCGACATTGCCGAGGCCGCCCAGGTTTCCGGTCGCATGGCGTTTGACTGCCCCGTCACCGGCGGCGAGTCGGGTGCTATCGCCGGCACGCTTACGGCTATCGTGGGCGCCACCGAGAACGACATCGCGCCGGTCCGCGACATCCTTGCCACCTTCGCGGCCAACATCTGCTGCTTCGATGGCGCCGGCAAGGGCCAGGCTGCCAAGCTCGCCAACCAGGTGTCGCTGGGCGCCTGCATGGTCGGCATGGCAGACGCCATGGCATTTGCCGAGCTGAGCGGCCTCGATCTGGAAAAGACCCGTCAGATGATCCTGGGCGGCACCGGCAAGTCCGGTGCTATGGAGAGCCTGGCGCCCAAGGCGCTCGACGGCGATTACAAGCCCGGCTTTATGGTCGAGCACTTCATCAAGGACCTGCGCTTGGCGCTCGCCTATGCCGACGACCGCGAGCTTGCGCTGCCCGGCGCCGACGTGGCCTTTACGCTCTACGACATGCTTGACGCCATCGGTGGTGCCAAGCTGGGCACCCAGGCCATTACGGTCCTCTATAAGGAGGAGGCCGACGCCATCGCCGCCGGTCTGGACTGGTCGCAGTATCGTCCCGAGGAGCATGGCGCTCACGAGGAAGGCTGCGGTTGCGGCGAGCATGGCGACGACCACGAGTGCGGTTGTGGCCACCACCATGGCGAGGACCACGAGTGCTGCGGCGGCCACGGCCATGATGACGGCCACGAGTGCTGCTGCGGCCACCATCACGGGGAGTAGCGCCCATGAGCTGGACGTTCGTGGTACTAGCGTTGGTGCTCTTTCTCTTTGCGATCTACATTGGCTTTTTGTGCGGCCAGTGGGCCTGCGAAAAGCGCGTGATCACCAAGCGCGACTACTGGATTGCCAATTTTGCAGGCGCGGCGGCAGTCGTCCTGCTGACCTGGGTGTTCTCGCTGTTCCCGCTGGTGCAGTTTGCGCCGATCGGCTGGCTCGGCGGCTTTATCGCCGGTCTTAAAATGAGCTTTGGCGAGTCCGTCGGTCCGTGGCGCAAGCACGACGAGGTCTTTAACGTCAACAAGGCTCATCGCGCCGCTGCCGACGCGGGCGACGCCGAGGAGCGCCGCCGTGCGCGTCGCAATGGCGCGGCCGACCGACAGCTCATCTCGGTCACCGATGACAGCAAGGGTGCTGGCAAGCACGCTAAGAAATAGTAAGAAGAGGTAACTATGGCAGAAAACAAAGACGAACAGCTCACCGACGAGGAGCTGGCACAGCTTCAGCTGGCAGAGGAGAACGAGAACGCCGTCGACCGTCTGGTCCAGGAGCTCGGCTGCCCCACGCGCCGCATCCGCCAGTTTGCCGCTCGTGTGCTGCACCTGCTTGCCGAGCGCGATCCCCAGCGCGTCGTGCCCTGCGTGCCCGCGCTGATCGAGGCGCTCGACCGCCCCGAGGCTCAGACCCGCTGGGAGGCCCTCGATGCCCTGACGGCGCTTGCCACCACCTGTCCCGAGCAGCTGGGCGATGCCTTTGAGGGCGCCGAGACCGCACTGTTCGACGAGATTTCCTCCACGCTGCGCTATGCCGCCTTCCGCCTGCTGTGCGTGTGGGGCGCCACGAGTGTCGAGCGTTCGCGCGAGGCTTGGCCCATCCTGGACGAGGCCATTCAGTGCTACCACGGCGACCTCGAGTATCGCGACATGCTCGGTTGCCTGTACGAGTTTGGCCAGGGCGAGATCGACGCCGAGGTCGCCGAGAAGCTCGCGTTGCGCCTTAAGTTCGATGCCGAGAACGGCAAGGGCAGCTATCTCAAAGCCCGTTCGAGCGAGATTTGCGAAATGCTTGTTAAACGCTTTGACCTTGATCTCTCCAAAAAGAAGAAGCGTGCTAGCGTTAAAAAATCTGACGCCGCCGAAGACGAGGAGTAACAGATTATGGCGCACGATGTAGTCCTGATTCCCGGTGACGGTATCGGTCCCGAGATTACGCAGGCCATGCGCCGCGTGGTCGAGGCCACCGGTGTCCAGATCAATTGGAATGTCCAGGAGGCCGGTGCCGGCGTCATGGACGAGTTTGGCACGCCGTTGCCCCAGCACGTGCTCGATGCGGTCGCCGAGACCAAGGTTGCCATCAAGGGTCCCATTACTACGCCGGTTGGCACGGGTTTCCGCAGCGTTAACGTCGCCCTGCGCAAGCACTTTGACCTGTACGCCTGTGTGCGCCCTTGCCTGTCGCAGCCGGGCGACGGCTCGCGCTTCCGCGACGTCGACCTGGTCATCGTGCGCGAGAACACCGAGGACCTCTATGCTGGCATCGAGTTCGATGAGGGGGCTGCCGAGGTCGAGGAGCTCTCGCAGCTTGTCGAGCGCTCGGGTCAGAAGGCCTTCGCCGCCGATTCCGCTATCTCGATCAAGCCCATCTCCATCGCCAAGAGCCGCCGCATTGTGGAGTACGCCTTTGAGTACGCCCGCCGCTGCGGCCGCAAAAAGGTGACGGCCGTGCATAAGGCCAACATCATGAAGGCGACCGATGGCCTGTTCCTGCGCGTTGCGCGCGAGGTGGCCGCCAACTATCCCGATATCGAGTTCAACGACAAGATCGTCGACGCCACCTGCATGGGCCTGGTCCAGAACCCCAACGACTTCGATGTCCTGGTGCTGCCCAACCTGTACGGTGACATCGTGAGCGACCTGTGCGCCGGCCTGGTGGGCGGCTTAGGGATGGCCCCCGGCTCCAACATCGGTGCCGACTGCGCCATCTTCGAGGCAACGCACGGCTCCGCGCCCGATATCGCCGGTCAGGATATCGCCAACCCCACGGCCGAGATCCTCTCTGCTGCGATGATGCTCGATCACCTGGGCGAGAACGACGCTGCCAATCGTATCCGTGCCGCCGTATCTGCCACGCTCGACGAGGGCGAGCAGGTTACCGGTGACGTGCGTCGTGCCCAGACCGGCTCCGTCGAGGGCGCCGTGGGCACACAGGCCTTTGCCGATGCCGTTATCGCGCACCTGGCCTAAGGTATGCACGCTGCAAACGCCTAAATAGTACTTAAGTGTTTGCGTATAACCTAAGAATCAATACGCCCGGCACTCTGTCGGGCGTATTCTATTGAAGACTATGTTTCCTAACAAGGAGTAACCGATATGGGTCTGATTCAAAAGAAGGACGAGAAGGACGAGATCGACGGCATCCAGATCATCGAGCGCGGCGAAGGCCCCGACGGTGACGAGGACGAGAAGATCGATCTGGTCGCCGGTACGTCTGCCGAGCACATTGCTGCCGGTACGACGGCCGAGGAGGAGGACGCCCGTCTGGAGGCTCAGATTGCCGCGGATGCCGCTGACGAGGATCTGATGCCCGAGGAGCAGGACGAGGACGACGACTCCGACGTGGATGACCACACTTGCAAGCACAAGAAGACGATGATTGCCGCCTTTGTGGTTGCAGTCGTGATTGCTGCCGTGATTGGCTTCTTTATTGGCAATGGTGGTTTTGGCGGCAAGGGTGTCGGCTCGTCGACCCTGACCGAGGACCAGCTCGATTCGACCGTGGCAAGCTACAGCTACAACGGCAAGAAGAGCGACATCACCGCGCGCGAGGCCATCGAGAGCCAGTACAGCCTCGACACCGTCAAGGATAGCGATGGCAACTACACCGCTCCTTCTGCCGACGTCATCCTGTCCTACGTGCGCAACAAGATCCTGCTCGACGCTGCCGAGGACGAGGGCATTACCGTCTCCTCTAAGGAGATGAAGCAGTACGCCGAGGAATCCATCGGCACTTCGGACTACAAGACCATGGCCACGCAGTATGGCGTGTCCAAGGACCAGGCCAAGCAGATCGTCCGCCAGTCCGCGACGCTGCAGAAGCTCTACAAGAAGAAGGTGGGCGATAGCTCCGCAAGCATGCCGACCGCTCCGACCGAGCCTTCTGACGGCAACGAGGAGACCGCGAGCAAGGACTACGCCGATTACATCATCAAACTTGCCGGCGACGAGTGGGATAGCGAGAAGGGCACCTGGAAGGATGCCGATAGCACCTACGCTAAGGCCTTTGCCGACGATGCCTTTACGGCCGATAGCGCCACCTATAAGCAGGCCATGACCGCCTACTACACTGCTTACCAGCAGTACTCTTCGCAGGCTTCGAGCGCCAGCTCCAAGTGGACCGAGTATGCTAACGGCCTCTACGCCAAGGCCAACATCAGCATCTACGGCCTGTTTGCGTAAGGTTTGCCTGCACTACTGCGCGTTAACCGATCACCTGATTAAGCCCGCTAGAACGGACAATGAACTGCGTCCCAAATCTTGGACGCCCTAAATAGCGACTAGGCCGCGAGGGCCTGATTCCGGAACTCCTCCGGGGTCAGGCCCTTCAATCTTACCTGCCTCCGGCTCGTGTTCCAGTGGACTATGTATTCCTCCAGGTCGCGTTTGAAATCCTCGAACGTCTCCCACTCGCGGCCCCGGTAGAACTCGTCCTTGACGTGGCCGAAGAGCTGCTCGGTGGCGGCGTTGTCGATGCAGTTCGCCTTCCTGGACATGCTCTGGACGATGCCGGCGGCCTCGAGCCTGGATGTGTACGAGGCGTGCTGGTACTGCCAGCCCCGGTCCGAGTGCATGGTCGGGGCGGCGCCCTCGGGGATCTTGGACAGCAGCTCGTCGAGCATCCTGACCTGCTGGGCCATGTCGGGCGTGGTCGATATGTCGCTCGCCACGATCTCCTTGGTGCAGAAGTCCAGCGTCGGGGCCCAGTAGGCCTTGCCGCCCGCCACCTTGAACTCGGTGACGTCCGTTCCCAGCTTCCGCCACGGGGCCCCGGCGTCGAAATCCCTCGCGATCACGTTCTCGAACGTCCTGCCGACGACGCCCCTGTACGAGTTGTACCTGTGGTAGGCCGTCTCGCGTCTGATACCGCAGCGAATCCCCATCTCGCGCATCATCTTGAGCACGGTCTTGTCGGCTATCACGGCCCCCTCTTCCGCCCTGAGGCACATCGCTATCTGCCGGTGCCCGCAGCCGTTGGCGGTGCGCGAGAAGATCTCGGCGGCCGCCTCCCAGAGCTCGGGGCGCGTGGGCCTCGGCGGGTGCGCGAGGGCGTAGTAGTAGGTCGACCGCTTGAGCTCGGCGCATGCGAGCAGGTGCCCGAGCGCGTGCCCCTCGGCGCGCAGGGCCGCGACCGCTTCGGCCTTCGCCCTGGTCAGAGCCCGTCCCTCTCGACCAGGGCGCGTAATTTTTTTAGGTAGGCCACCTCGGCCTCGAGCCTACGGCACCGCTCCTCGAGCTCCTCCTCGCGGGTCCGCGGCCTCGCCTTGGAACCGCTCGGGCGGCCCTTGGGCCTCGGGCGCAGGGCCTCCGCGCCGCCCCGGCGGTATAGCGCGCACCACTTCTTGAGCGGCGACATCGACATTATGCCGAACGCCGCCATCGCCTCGGTCTTCGTCATGCCGCCGTCGACGACGGCGGAGGCGGCGGCGACCTTCTGCTCGTATGTGTACCTGCCCTGCTTTCCGTCCATGCGCAGCAGCACCTCGCTCCCGAATGCGCGGTATATCTCCTGCCATCTTCTCACGGCTTCCACGGGAAGCGAAAGGGCGATCGCGGCAGATTTATACCCGTGCCCGAGCTCGAAGAGCCCTATGGCCGCCTTCCTGGCCTCGATATCATGCTTCACTCTCAAATCAACGCGCATAAAGAAAGCCTCCCATTTCTCATGTCCAAGAAATGGGAGGCAGTTCACAACGTTCTAGCGGGCTTATTGCTGCCGAAACCACTGGGGTAGGCCTTGCGCCCGCGCAAGCGCTCCATCGCGCTTCCCTAATTCATCTGGGAAAACAACTGCAAACGATTGCAAGTAACCGGTGAACGGTCGAAAACTACCGTTCACCGATAATCTCAAAACTGGTTCTAACTGGTATTAAGTCAAAAAGACCAATTCACATATCTTCACAATGACCTGCAATTTTTCTTCACGCTATTTTTAGCCGCCCTGCGTTGTTTAGACACAGGAAAAGATCCGATCTTTTGCCAAAGCATTTCGAAACGGTTTCAAAACCGCAGGTAGAAGTGTTAACGACCGGTAAACGGTCGATTTATCACCGTGAGCGGTGCAAAAACGTTTTACCGTATGAATCAAGGAAAGCGACCTCTTCTGGGGTGATATAGTGACAACAACACGTCACGTGGTTACTACCAGTTTAGAAACCACTGGTCTTCAAAGAACGCTTTCCAAGAAGCTTTAAGGGCGAGCGCCCGCTGGCTTCCGAAAATCATCGGACTCAGATTGTACACACCTTCGGAAGGGAAATTTGAATGGTTGGCTTTATTCTTACCGGTCATGGACAGTTCGCACCCGGCCTTGCAAGCGCTATCGCGATGGTTGCCGGCGACCAGCCTGCTTTTACCGTCGTTCCTTTTGAGGGCGACCAGGCCGCATCCTACGGTGAGGATCTCCGCGCCGCTATTACCGCCATGCGCGAGGAGTGCGATGGCGTGCTCGTCTTTACCGACCTGCTTGGCGGCACCCCGTTCAACCAGTCGATGATGATTGCCCAGGATGTCGACAACGTCGAGGTTCTGACTGGCACCAACCTTCCCATGGTTATTGAGCTTCTGTTCCTCCGAGGCAATGCCACGCTCGCCGAGCTTGGCGAGCAGGCCGTGACCGTTGGACAGACGGGCGTCACCGCCCAGACGGTCGCATCCGTTGCCGGCTCCGAGGAAGAGGATATCTTCGGCGACGAGGACGGCATCTAATGGCCGATTTCGGAGCCAACGTCCTGAGCTCCTCGGTCGCCCTTTTAGGCCTGCTTGTCATCATGGGCTTGATTTACACCATCTGGTCGCAAATCAACATGAAGAAGAAGCAGAAGTACTTCAAGGAGCTGCACACCGAGCTCAAGCCGGGTCAAGAGGTTCTTTTCGCCGGCGGTATCTACGGAACCGTCAAAGGCATCGAAGGCGAGAAGGTCCAGATCAAAGTCCGATCCGGAGCCGTCGTAGATGTTTCGCGTTACGCGATTCAGGAGATCAAGTAACTGTCGTCAGCAAATAACGAAAGGAAGCTGATCAACATGGCAGAACCCAACATTCTTCTTACCCGCATCGATAACCGACTGGTTCATGGTCAGGTTGCCACCCAGTGGAACTCCACCCTGGGCTCCAACCTCATCCTCGTCGCCAACGACGACGTGGCGTCCAACACCATGCGCCAGAACCTCATGAAGATGGCCGCTCCCGCCGGCGTCGCTACGCGTTTCTTCTCTCTGCAGAAGACCATCGACGTCATTGGCAAGGCGAGCCCGCGCCAGAAGATCTTCATCGTGGCCGAAACACCGGAAGACGTGCTTACGCTCGTCAAGGGCGGTGTGCCTATAAAGAAGGTAAACATCGGCAACATGCACATGTCGGAAGGAAAGCGCCAAGTCGCCACCTCCGTCGCAGTTAACGACGAGGATGTCGCTGCGTTTAAAGAGCTGCAGGAATTGGGGGTGGAGTTGGAGATCAGGCGCGTTCCGAGCACGCCTGTTGAGGACACGAGCAAGCTCTTCTCGTAATCCTCGTGATCCACGTTGTCAGGAGTGAAACCCTGACGTTCTGTACGTGAAATCCAAAGTGCGTACATACATTTTGAAAGGAGGAGCAAGATGGAATACTCGATCATCCAGATCGCTCTGGTCTTCGTCGTCACGTTCATCGCGGCAATCGACCAGTTTGACTTCCTCGAGTCTCTCTATCAGCCCATCGTCACCGGCGCCGTCATCGGTCTTATCCTTGGCGACCTTAACACCGGTCTTCTCGTGGGTGGTACCTATCAGCTCATGACGATCGGCAACATGCCGATCGGAGGCGCTCAGCCGCCTAACGCCGTCATCGGCGGCATCATGGCAGCCATTCTCGCTATCGCCACGGGCCTCGAGCCCAACGCGGCAGTCGGCCTCGCCATTCCGTTCGCTCTGCTTGGCCAGCTTGGCGTTACCCTGGTCTTCACGCTTATGTCCCCGCTTATGTCCACGGCCGATAACATGGCTCACAACGCGGACACCAAGGGCATCGAGCGCCTGAACTACTTCGCCATGGCTCTGCTCGGCCTGATCTTCGCTGTCGTCGTCACCCTGTTCTTCATCGCTGGCGCTACCATCGGTCAGACCATCGCTTCTGCCATCCCGACTTGGCTGCAGACCGGTCTCTCCGCTGCAGGCGGCATGATGCGCTTCGTCGGCTTCGCCGTCCTGCTCAAGGTTATGATGAACCGCGATATGTGGGGCTTCTTCCTCATGGGCTTTGGCCTCGCGCTCATCACCGTTGCCAACGATTCGCTGGCAACCCCTGCTCTGCTCATCCTCGCTCTCATCGGCTTCGGCATCGCTTTCTGGGACTTCCAGCAGCAGACCGAGCTGAAGGGTGCAGCTGTTTCTGACGGAGGTGACTTCGAAGATGGCATCTAATGAGTATGTGATCCCGGAGCACTACGAGGATCTCACTCCTGCTCCGCAGCTCGACCAGAAGACCCTCAACAAGATGGCTTGGCGCTCCTGCTTCCTGCAGGCATCGTTCAACTACGAGCGCATGCAGGCCGCTGGCTGGCTTTACTCCATCATCCCCGGTCTGGAGAAGATCCACACCAACAAGAACGACCTCGCGGCTTCCATGAGCCACAACCTGGAGTTCTTCAACACCCACCCGTTCCTTGTCACCTTTGTTATGGGCATCGTGCTTTCGCTCGAGCAGAACAAGGTTGACATCCCCACGATCCGCGCCGTCCGCGTCGCCGCAATGGGCCCGCTCGGTGGTATCGGTGACGCCCTGTTCTGGCTGACGCTCGTGCCTATCACGGCCGGCATCACCTCCAACATGGCCATCAACGGCAACGCCGCTGCACCGATCATCTTCCTGGTGATCTTCAACGTCGTCCAGTTCGCTCTGCGCTTCTGGCTCATGAACTGGTCCTACAAGCTTGGCACCAGCGCTATTGACGCTCTGACCGCCAACATGCAGGCCTTCACGCGTGCCGCTTCCATCATGGGCGTCTTCGTCGTCGGTTGCCTGGTCGTCACCATGGGTGGCACCCAGATCAACCTCCAGATCCCCAACGGCACCACCCGTGGTCTCTCCGCTACTACCGTGATCGTCTCCGAGAAGGAGGCCGAGAACTTCACCGGTATGGAGGGCATCGATACCGAGACCGCTGAGGCCGGTACCATCGCCATGACCGATAAGGACGGCAACGCCCTTACCGCTTCCGATGCCGACGGCAACGCTGTCGAGTGCGGCGTCACCGATCTGGGTAACGGCATGGAGTCCGTGACCTACGGCACCGTTACCGAGGATCCGGTCAACTTCTCTGTTGCCGACACCCTCAACACCATCGTCCCGAAGCTCGTCCCGCTTATGCTTACGCTGCTGCTTTACTACATGTTCGCTAAGCACAGCTGGACCCCGACCAAGGGCATTCTCCTGCTCTTCGTCCTTGGCATCCTGGGCGCTGGCCCGCTTGGTCTCTGGCCGAGCATCTGGTAAGGCTCTAGCTTGAGGGGTGTGTCCCTACGCGGCTCACACCCCGACCCCTTAAGCCATGTGTATGTTAAAAGCCGCGTGCTCGAAAGAGCGCGCGGCTTTTGTTTTCTTAATGATTCGGGTGTGGCAGACAGATAATGCATAACACCCTAGGTAGTTAGCCGAATTCGAGCAAAAGGGAGGATAGGATGGCGATCGGAGCGCGTAAGCAACCGCTGTACGATCAGCTGGTCGATATTCTGACCGAAAAGATTGACCATGAATATCGCGCCGGTGACATGATTCCTTCCGAGCGCGAACTTTCGGAGCGCTATGGTCTCTCGCGCACTACGGTACGCCTGGCTCTGCAGGAACTGGAGCGTTTAGGACTGGTGGTTCGGCAGCACGGTCGCGGTACCTTTGTGACCGACCGTTCGGCAAAAGCAACCAATCTTATGCAGTCCTACAGCTTTACCGAGCAGATGCGCGCGATGGGTCGAGAACCCGAGACCACGATTCTCGAGTTTTGCGAGATGGAGGCCGATAAGAATCTGGCCGAGCATATGGGATTGCGCATCGGTGATCGCATTTTTAAGCTCAAGCGTCTTCGCTCTGCCGACAACATGCCCATGATGGTCGAACGCAGCTATCTACCGGTTCGTCAATTTCTGTCCCTAAAGCGACCGCTGCTGGAGCGTAAGCCGCTTTACGATGTGATTGAGCAGGACTTTCAGCAAAAGATTCGCGTGGCCGAAGAGGAGTTCTATGCGAGCATAGCCCGTCCCACCGATGCCCACCTTTTGGGAATTGTCGAGGGCTCGCCTGTGCTCGATTTGGTCAGGACTACGTATAACGAGTCAAACGAGGTAGTGGAGTACACACTTTCGGTTGCTCGTGCCGATCAGTTTAAATACAAGGTTTACCACCAGCGCAGTAACTAGTGCTCGCATCGTTTCCATATGGTGATTCTTTGCATTTAACTGGTTACTACCAGATAACCAACCGAAGTGTATAATTGCACGTCAGAGGATTACTTCTAGAGAGAGGTATTAGAAATGTTCGAGAAGAGTGTCGAGGAGCTCACCGAGCTCGGCGCCCAGATCACCACGGCCGAGATTGCTCAGCAGCCCGAGCTTTGGCGTGATACGCTCAACATCTATCGCGAGAACAAGGAGGCCATCGAGGCCTTCCTGGCCGAGGCTCGCGCTATGGGCGAGGGTCGTCTGTCCGTTGTCTTCACCGGTGCCGGTACGTCCGACTACGTTGGCGATACCTGCGCCCCGTACCTGCGTCACGCTGGCAACACTGATCTCTACGACTTTAAGCCCATCGCCACGACCGACATCGTGAGCGCCCCGCGCGACTTCCTGCGCGCCGAGGATCCCACGCTCGTGGTTTCCTTTGCCCGCTCTGGCAACAGCCCCGAGAGCCTTGCCGCCGTTGCCGTTGCCAAGGAGCTCGTCCACAACGTCAAGTTCCTCAACATCACCTGCGCTCCCGAGGGCAAGCTTGCCGTCGAGTCTGCCGATGATCCCAATGCGCTGACGCTGCTCATTCCGCGCGCCAACGACAAGGGCTTCGCCATGACCGGTTCTTATTCCTGCATGACCCTGCTCTCCACCCTTATTTTCGACACTGCCTCTGACGAGCAGAAGGCCGAGTGGGTCGAGACGATTGCCAAGATGGGCGAGGAGGTCATCTCCCGTGAGCCCGAGATCGCCGATTACCTGGCTGGCGATTTCAACCGCGTGACCTACTTGGGTTCTGGCTCCTTCGGTGGCCTTGCTCAGGAGAGCCAGCTCAAGATCCTCGAGCTCGCTCACGGTCTGGTCGCTACTTCCTACGACACCTCCATGGGCTATCGTCACGGACCTAAGTCCTTCGTCGACGATAAGACGCTCGTCTTCGTGTTCGTCAACAACGACGCCTACACCCGTCAGTACGACATCGACATCCTCAACGAGATCGGTGGCGACGAGATCGCTCAGCACACCATCGCCGTTCAGCAGGAAGGTGCCACCGTCTATGAGGGTGAGTCCTTCACCTTTAAGGGCTACGAGGCACTTCCCGAGGGTTACCTTGCTCTGCCGTTCGTGATGTTTGCCCAGGCTATCAGCCTGCTCAACTCCGTCCGCGTGGGCAACACGCCCGATACGCCGAGCCCCACCGGCACGGTCAACCGCGTGGTTAAGGGCGTGACGATTCACCCCTTCACCGCTTAATCGCGTCCCCCTGTAAGGGCGCCCGTCCGCTCATAACGGCGGGCGGGCGCTTTTTGTTTTACGTGAGCTGGGTATAAGCATTACCACAGTCAACTGCTTTAGAAGCGAGGAGTGCATATGAGCACGTACGCAATTAAGGCTGACAAGTTCTTCTTGCCGGCAGGCCCGCAACTGGGCGGCTATCTTATGGTCGAGGATGGCGTTTTTGGCGCCTGGCAGGCCGACGAGCCCTCTTGCGAGATTAAGGACTACACGGGATCGTGGATCGCACCGGGTATGGTCGATACTCACATCCATGGCTTCTACAACCACTCAACTACCGATAACGATCCCGAGGGCATCGATATCAGCTCAACCGAGCTCGCCCGTCGCGGTACCACCAGCTGGCTGCCCACGACGTTCACCGATGGCGTCGAACAGATCAAGGACGCCTGCGCTGCTATCGCCAAGGCGGACGAGGGCCGCGGCCCCGACTTCTGCGGTGCCCGCATTCAGGGCATCTACCTGGAGGGCCCCTTCTTTACCATGAAGCACGTGGGCGCGCAGAACCCCGCTTACCTGATTGACCCCTCCGAGGAGGTTTTCGACCAGTGGCAGGAGGCTGCGGGCGGTCGCATCGTTAAGAGCGCCATGGCCGCCGAGCGCGACGGTGCCGCTGCTTATGCGGCTGCTCTGAACGCCAAGGGCGTGGTGACCAGCATCGGTCACTCCGACGCCACCTACGATGAGTGCATCGCCGCTATCAATGCCGGTGCCAGCTGCTTTACGCATACCTATAACGGCCAGCGCGGTCTGCATCACCGTGAGCCCGGTGTCGTGGGTGCTGCCATGTCCACGCCCGAGACCTACGCCGAGATCATCTGTGACGGCAAGCACGTAAACCCTGCCGCCATCAAGGCACTGCTGCAGGCAAAGGGCTGGCAGCACACGGTGCTCATCACCGACTGCCTGGGCTGCGGCGGCATGCCCGAGGGCAGCTACACCAGTGGTGGCATGGACGTCATCATGAAGGACAACCTGTGCTGGCTCGCCGACGGCAAAAGCATTGCCGGCTCGGTGCTCACGCTTGCCCAGGGCGTCAAGAACATTGTCGATTGGGGCATCGCCAGCGCTGATATCGCCATTCGCATGGCAACCGAGGTGCCGGCTCGCTCTGCGCACATCGAGGATAAGTGCGGCAGCATCATGCCGGGTCGCGACGCCGACTTTGTCGTGTTCGACCATGAGCTCACCCTCGTCGAGACGTATGTTGGCGGCCAGAGCGTCGGCAACGCCTTTACCGATTAACGATAGAAAAAGACGGCGGGCCCGAATCTGCTCGGACCCGCCGTATGGGTTAAACGCTCAAAAGCACCTTAACAGTTACAGCTTGTTAACGATCTTCTTTGCCGTGCGCTTGACGCCGGCCACAAGACCCCCCGCGGGATGCTCCTTTTCGTATGCTAGACGCTTCTCGCGCTTGGCGTACTCTTCGACGATGATGTCGCCATACTCGTCTTCGATCTTGTCGAAGAAGTCGACGGCGCCCTTAATTTCCTCAGCGGTCGGGTGTCCCTTCTGGACGCCGCCGGTGAGTTTGAACGGCCCCCACGTATCAAAGCCGGGACAGCCGTAGACGCCCATAAAGATGGCCTGCCTCATGCGGCAGATGCCATCGATATCCTTGCCGTACCACTTGTTTTTGCCACCGTAGGTCATAAGGCCAAACACCTTGTCCTGCGGCTGCAGCACGTTCGTGAGCACGCGTGCCATGTCCTTGTCGATCTCGGAGTAATAGATGCCCGTGGCGACACCGATCAGATGGTATTCGTGCAGGTCGGGGTACTCGTTTTTACCGAGTGACTTCACGTCGAGGGTATCGATCTCGGGGTGCGCCTCGACGATGGCGTCCACGAGCTTTTTCGTATTGCCGTGGTGGTGTGAGGCATAAAGGATGATGGTTCGCATAAGAAGGCCTTTCAGCTGTAATTGCATCAATGTCTGTATGGTACCCCGTTGCATGGCTGGGAAACCGGACGCATCGATGAACGTGCGGGTTTGTCCTTTGGTCAGGGCCGAGACGGGTTCTTGCGAGCAAAAAGCAGTTGTTCGAAAGGATGGACAATGGAATACGCTCTCTCCAACGATTCGATTTCTATCAAGGTCTCCACGGCCGGTGGTTCGTTTACCTCGATTGAGGCTGGAGGTCGCGAGTACTTGTGGCAGGGCGATCCCGCCGTGTGGTCCGGCCAGGCACCGATTTGCTTCCCGATTTGCGGAGGTTTGCGCGATAACAGCGCCATGACGTTTGCCGGACATCATGTGAAGCTCGCCCGCCATGGGTTTGCGCGCAAACAGGAGTGGAAGCTGCTGAGCCAGAGCGAGAACGAGCTGGCGATGTGCCTGGCTTCGGAGGATAACGCCGCGCTGCTGAGCGATTATCCGTATCCGTTTAAGCTTGTCGCCCGCTATACGCTCGAGGACGCCGCCGTGCGCGTCTCCTATGAGGTTACCAACGAGGGCACCGAGGACATGCCTTTCTTTATCGGTGGACACCCCGGCTTTAGGTGCCCGCTCGATGAGGGCGAGGCCTATACGGACTACGAGTTGCGTTTTGAGAAAGACGAGGCTGCTGAGCTTTGCGCTGCCGTCCCCTCGACTGGCTTGATTGACGTGACCAACCGCTCCAAGAACCCCATGGTGGGAAAGACGCTGCCTCTGTCACATGAGCTCTTCGATTTTGCGGAGACCATCTTTGACGTGCTCGAGAGCCGTCAGGTCACGCTTTCCAAAAAGGGCGAGGACAAGGGTGTTCGCCTGAGCTTTGAGGGCTTCCCGTACCTCATTGTGTGGAGCAAGCCCGAGGGTGATTTTGTGGCAGTTGAGCCCTGGGGCGGTCTTTCGACCTGCTCCGATGAGGACGACGTGCTTGAGCACAAGCGCGGCTGCCTTATCGCCAAGCCCAAAGAAACCATCGTGCGCTCGTTCACAATCGAGATTCTGTAGTCGCATGTAGCCAATTCGTTTTGCAAGGCATAAGGAGCCTGCGAGATAAGGAGCTAGAAATGATCCTCACCGTTACGATGAACCCGTCCGTCGATACGCGCTATCAGCTCGATGAGCTCATTATCGACGACGTCAACCGCGTGACGCCCGAAAAGACCGCCGGCGGTAAGGGCCTCAACGTGGCCCGCGTCCTGGGCCAGCTGGGCGACGATGTCGTGGCAACCGGCTTGCTTGGTGGTCATATGGGCGCCTATATGGCCGAGCTCATGGATGCTAACGGCATTAAGAATGATTTTGTGCCCATCAAGGGCGAGACTCGCATTTGTCTCAACATCCTCCACGCCGGCAACCAGACCGAGCTGCTCGAGAGCGGCCCGACGATTGCCCCCGAGGAGCTCGATGCCTTTACCGCCAAGTTCGCCGAGCTTGCGAGCAAGGCCGATGTCGTTACCATCTCGGGTTCGCTGCCCCGCGGCGTCGAGGCGGACTACTACGCTAAGATCACGGGCATTGCAGAGAACGCCGGCGCCAAGGTGCTGCTCGATACCTCGGGCGCCTCGCTCGAGGCTGCGCTCAAGTCCGAGGTCAAGCCTGAGCTGGTTAAGCCTAACCTGACCGAAATTAACGGCCTTCTGGGCACGAGCTTTACCACCGACGATGTGGACGAGCTCCGTTCCGCGCTCGCCTCTGACGCCCGCTTCTCCGATATCCCCTGGGTCGTCGTATCTATGGGCGCTGCCGGCTCCGTTGGTTTCCATAACGGCCGTGCGTTCCGCGCCAAGACCCCCGATATCCCCGCCGTTAACGCTACGGGCTCTGGCGATTCGACCATTGCCGGCTTCGCACATGCGATTGCTGCCGGAGCCGACGACGAGACGGTGCTGCGTACCGCCAACACCTGCGGCAAACTCAATGCCATGGATCCCATGACTGGCCACTTGGTTATGGATCGTTGGGACGAGGTTTACAACGGCGTTGTCGTGACCGAGCTGTAGGAGCTTGTGCTGCGGCCCCGGCATCGGTTGCCAGCTCATGTCGACGACAAGTGCAGTAGCATTATGCCGGGGCGCGACGCCGACACTGTCGTGTTCAATCCCGACCTTACCCTGGTCGAGACGCATGTGGGTGGCAACAGCGTCGGTAATGCGTTTGCCGAGTAGCCGCCAAAGAAACGATCCGAGAGGGGATTTAGATGATTTACGGTGCATTGGGCGATATCGAGGAGTACCGTGGAATGCTCAAGGGCCTCGACGTGCTGATCGACTGGCTCGAGGAGAACGATCCGGCGAAGCTCGAGGTCGGCAGCCATCCGATTCTGGGCGACAAGGTCTTTGCGAACGTCATGGCTCCCACGACGCGTCCCGAAGCCGAGGCTCACTATGAGACGCATCAGCGCTATCACGACCTGCAGATCGATGTCGAGGGTCGCGAGGCCTTTAAGGTTGCCACGGGCAGCCTGACGCTGGTTCAGGAGTTTGACGAGAAGGACGACTACGATCTGGTCGATTCCGACGCCTCGATCGCCGGCGATCTTGCTGACGACAAGTTTGCGCTGTTTGTTGCCGGCGAGCCTCACATGCCCACGCTCGAGTTCCAGGGCGATGGCGCGCAGCCGGTCAAGAAGATTTGCTTTAAGCTGCTTGCAGATGCTTACTGGGAGGAGTAGCGCGCTGCTCGGCTGAGCTGTTCGTGTTGCGAGCGTTATCCCTTGGGGGAGCTCGCTTGGGCCCCGCTGAACGCGGTTCCTTTGGGGATTGCGGTTGGCGGGGCTTTTGTTGAGTAGGAGAGTTTCCGGCGGCGTTGTGCTTGGATTGGCGGAAGCGCGCCCGAAATCAGCAACAAAAAAGCCGCCCGAAGGCGGCTATCTTGTGCAATGGAGCCAGCGACCGGGCTCGAACCGGTGACCCCCGCTTTACGAGTACGTGAATTCGGCATTTGACGAGATGAGGCCAATTTCACTGAATTAAAAGGAAGCGCAGGTAGAAATAGGTAATTAACAATTATTGAGCTAGCTATTAGAATCATATTTCCCACTATTTTCACACTTAGAGAGACTTGAAAGTGTGAAAAGTTTCGATTAGGCTTGCTGGCAAAGCTTTAAAGGCTTTGCCAGCAAGCCTAATCGAAAATCTAACGAGGGATATGATTGCAGGGATTGATAAAAAAGACCGCTCGCGGCACATCGGAATGCATCGATAAGAGCAAAGGCGTCTATCGGATTTATTTTTCCCTGGGAAAAGATCCGGAGACAGGACGGTACCGCCGTAGTCCGTCACGCAGGGTTCACTGCAGAAGCAAGAACCCGAAAAACTGGCCGAGTGAAGTCGCCAAGGCGCTGGAGGCCTATAGAGCTGAACTTGAGGGCGCTTCCAACCGTGGCAATGGTCCTCTGGGCCTATCAGATTATGCGGACAGGTTTCACGCGAACAGGGAGTCGACCATGGGATCACCTCTTGCTTATGAGCGTGAAGGTTTGGACATTCGTCACATACGCGAGCTGTTCGGCAATCCCGATCTCACTCGGCTTAAATCGGATGACGTTCGCACTGCTTATGCCAAGGCTAGAAAAGAAGGCCGATTCAGCGAAAGTGAAATTCGCCGCATCCACATCAAGCTCAAACAGGTAATGGAGGATGCCGTCGATAACGACCTCGTGGGCAAAAACCCTTGTAGGGGAGTGAAACTGCCCAAGCAGAATGTCGAGGCTCGTAAGGCGCTGAGCGCCGATGAGGCGGCAAGGCTTCTTGCGGTCCTTTTGGAGGAGAAGCCATCTTCCTTTATCACATGCACAATGCTTCTACTTCTCTGCGGTTTGAGGAAGGGGGAGGCCCTTGGTCTCTCATGGGAGGATTATGACCCCGACGCCAAGACTCTGAGGATAGTAAAGCAATATACGAACGACAGGACATTGAGGCCGCCTAAATCAAAGATGAGCAGGCGTAAGATTTCGGTTGGAAATGAACTTGCCGACTATCTGGACAGGTGGAAAGCCATTCAGCGGAGTGAGTTCGATTCCTTTGCAGTGGGGCAGACTGGAGAAACGCCCATTGTCCATTCCATTGGGATCGTTGACGCCGCCAACGGCAAACGGGCTCTTGTGACCCGGATGGATGGACATAACTATTCAAGGGCGTTTAGGCTGTTTGCGGCGAAAAACGGCTTCGGTACTTTTAAGGAGAGCAGGGAAGTCATTGGGAGTGACGGCGTCAAACGTACCCGCTATACGGGTTATAGCGGGCTGAAGCCTCATGAGCTTAGACATACGCAAGCGACTTTGCTCGTTGGTGCCAATGCGGACATTAAGACGATCCAGGCGCGTTTGGGCCATGCTAGCCCATCGACGACGCTGTCTATCTATAGCCACTTTATCGAGGCAAATGACCAGAAGGCAGCATCAGTGCTGGATGATCTGCTGAAGGGCTAAAAAGGGCTAAAAAAGAGGCCCCTTTGGGGCCTCTTTTTTAAGCGACATTGTTTCGGTAGATCATTGCGCCATATGGCGGCTCCAGCTCCATAGACTGATAGTAGCTGGCATCTAGAAGGTTGAAATAACAAATGATGGGGGCGGCTAGGTGCTCGTCCATATTTAGGTAATGTCCCTCATCATCTGTGACCAGTTTGACCTCGTCGCGCATCACGTCGGTCATGCGGGGCCAGAGTTTGGTTGCGCGCTGCAATTTGTCCTTTTGACTGTACTCTCCGTTATGGAAGAAGGCAAAATGAGGCGCATCGTATTTTGCGCCGCCGCGAATTTCGATAATTCCGACCTGGCTGCAAGACTTCGCGCATTCCTCTGTTTCCAATAAAGTCCAAGAGGAGGGGAGGACAGCGTAATCGCCGCCGAGGAGATCGACCCGTCTCATTCCCTGGGGCCTCTCCTCTTTCTCGCAATATAAAGAGAAATGGTCGTGGAGCCTCTGGAATTGCTCTCGATAAAGTTCCAATTGACTAAAACTCATTTCTTCTGATCCGTCAACGGGAAGGGCCTTCATTTCATTGGTGATTTGCCGAGCTTCCCTGAGGCACGCCTCATCGAGGGCCCTGGCGACCCTCGGCTGCAACCCCGTGAGCAGGTTGCATAGATAGTCGATAGCCTCGCCGGTGCTTCTGACTGATTCGGGGTTCTTGAGGCGTAGCTCTTCGATTTTCTCCGGGGTCGTCGCCTGAACAGTTGTTCCGAACTTAATTTTCCGCATCTTACTTCCGGATAATGGTAAACGTCCCATAACCACTCCAATCATCGTTGTATATATATTAAATCAGTCAGACAATAAAGTCTATACAGTCAGAAAGTGAATTAGAAATTAGAACTGTAACTAGATATGATTGTGCAACAGACAGTGTTACAATATAAACAGTAAGCGCCTGACCAGCTTGTTTGAAAGGAGTTATTTTATTTTCGGTCATTGATTAAAAAGCCGCCCGCCCTTCCCTATCTAAGTTTGGCGACGAAGGGGGAGGGGCGAGCTAGCCTGAAAGGATTCTACCATGATTGTAGAGCCTGAACCGTACGCTGCCGTACAAGCATCAACTGCGGTTTCTTCTGATTCCAACTTGGGCCACGAGCGCCTTCTTGGCATCGCTGAAGTGTGCAAGATAACCGGCTTGAGTCCGGTTACGGCCTCGAAGATGATGAAGGAGAGCGGGCGCGCGATTGCGTTGCACCGCCGCATTTACATCCTTGAATCGAGCTTCTTTGCATACCTCCATGAATTGGAGGCGAGCGAACCGTGCCGGCTTTAAATCCCATGAGCGTCGGCCTCGACGAGACCGCCTTGCGTATCTTAAAGAATAGGCCGCTTGGGCATATCGAACACGGTGCGCTGGATACTATCCTCGGAGGTCTTCGTCAATACCTGTGCATCGTCCCCGGCGGACCCGGTACGGGTAAAACAACGTTTATGCAGCAAATCGCCGACGGATGGGCCATTGCTGGCCATCCGGTGGTCATCTTTGAGGGCGAGCTCGGGCGAGACAGCATGCTCGCGAAGAGCCTCACCCGCATCTCGGGCGGCGAGCTCACGCACGATGATATGAACGGCGATGGCATGTCTGAGGACAAACGCGGGCTCTTCGAGAAGGTTCTCGACATTTACGCCCGCAGCATCGCCGAGCGAATGTATATCATTCCTGGTGAAATTAAATATGCCGGGATGCGAAAGGCAATCGAAGAGGTTGCCGATAAACATGGCGAACCGCCACTGGTTATTGTTGATTACGCGCAAATCGTCTCTTTGCCGCAGGAACTGCGCATTGCCGACGAGCGTATCGGTCTCAAGCTCGTCGCTTCCGAGCTCCGCCGAATCGTGGATGAGGCCCATTGTCCGCTCTTCGCTATCTCATCAATTAACCGCGTTAATTACGACAAGCAGACCACCGGGCTTCAGGCGATAGGCGGGTGCAACATGTTCGAGTATTCGGCAGATCTCGTTATGTCGCTTTCTATTAAGGGCGATAAGCCCGAAGAGCGTAATGCCAATATGTTGCTTAAAAAACGGCCCGTCATTGCTTCAATCACAAAGAACCGTTACGGTTCCTGCGGTATTGTCGAGTTTGAGTTCAACGCACCAGCAGCGATGTTTACCGAAATCGGCTAATTATGGAGCCCGGACCCTACATTGGTGGATACCGGGCTCCCAATCCATGCTTGTCGTCCGATGAGCTCGCGCGCGCCGAGAACAGGGATCTTCCTCTGCTCTCGGCCGATGAGCTCATTTGGGAATGGAAGCGCCTGCTCGATGCTCTCGATATCTATAGAGAACAATGGCGACCATACCGTATATATCTCGGCAGCTTGCCGGGAGTCCCCTTCGATGTCTGGGCGAGGGTGAGGATTGGGCGCATCGGTCAGATGCTCCAAACAATTTCAACTTAATAAAAGGGGCGGGGCCGATGCGTCGGCCCCGCTCGGATTGGATGGTTATGACTTCCATGAATACGCATATCAACGTACGGATGAGTGAGTCGCAGCGTAAGGCTATCGAGGAGAAGGCGGCGGCCATGAACATGCCGGCGTCCTCCTTCATGCGCGATGCCGCCCTGCTCTGCGGCGAGAAGCCGGTCAGGGTCGCCGACGCGGGGGAACTTGCCGGTATCAGGACTGAGTTGAAGAAGATCGGCACGAACCTCAACCAGGCGGTCCGCGCCCTCAACACCTACGGGTCCGATCCGGTCGTCCTCAATAATCTCAACCGGGCGACATCAATCGTCTCGACGGCGGTGGGCTGGGTCAACGACCTACTCGCCCGTGCGAGAGAGTAGGTGGTTCTCGTGAAGGAGAAGGTGGTCATGGCGCTGGTTTTCGCAGCGCTGCTTACCGCGGGGTTTGCGCCACTTATCGCCATTCCCCTCGATTGCATGATCCTCGGATTTCCAATCGAGCTGAGCTCGATCGGATTCACCCTGAGCGTGGATAACACCATTTGGTGGTGGATTAACGTGGGGCCTCATTGCGTCCCTGGCTGTCTCGCCTCGTTCGCGCTGTTCCTGTCGGTATTCGTGCTCATGCAGCTATCGGCTTCCTCGAAGGAGCGAGCCGCCGACGGAGGTGTACTTGGGGAGGCGCGGGTGAAAACGGGGCCGGAGACCATCCGGGGCTCGGAGATTTGGGACGGGCACGGACAGCCGAAAAGCAGAGGATTCGTGTACGGGTTTGAGAAGACGCTGTTCGGCTCCAAGTATCTGTTCGAACCGAGGCGGCACATGTTCCTCGACGGCTCAACGGGTGCCGGAAAATCAAGATCGCTGCTGATCCCGACAATTGATCTGCTGACGTATGGGGCGGATGACGGGGAATCGAGGCCGCAGACCATTATCGTGTCCGATGTGAAGAGTGAGCTCATCGAGTTGACGGGCGACGAGCTGGAGCGTCGCGGGTACCGGGTGCTTCTGCTGGACGCCCAGCATCCCGAGAAGAGCGACACGTTCAATCCACTGGAAATGGTCGATAGGCTCGCGAACGGGGGGAATCTGCCGGGGGCTGAGCAGGCCGCGGATGCCGTCGCCCGTACGCTCATCGCCGGGGAGGGCGATGCGAAGGCGAGCCACTGGACGGAATCCGCGCGGTCGCTGCTCGCCGCGACGATCCTTCTGGTCGTGCTGGACGAGGACTGCCCGCGGGGCTGCAAGCACCTCGCGACGGTCTACCACATCATGTGCCTGGGGACGGAGGGGGCCGGCGAGGATCCGTGTGAGCCGCTGAAGGGCCTGTTCCGTTCCCTGCCGCAGGGGCATCCGGCCCGCTCGCGTGCCTCACAGTTCATCTCGAGCGGCGGCAACGAGCTGAGGAGCATCGTTTCCACGCTAAAGGTCAACCTGAGGATCTACGCTTCGGCGCCGATTGCGCGAATGGTCTCGGGCGATGATATCGATCCGAGTAGAATCCTGAGCGAGAAGACCGCGCTGTTCCTCCACGTGATGGACGAGGGCTCCCCCTACAACGCGATCGCGGCGGTCCTGTTCGAGCAGCTCTACGCTGCCGTGTATTCCATCGCGGACGCAGCTGGTGGAAAGCTGCCGCGGCCGGTGTCCATCCTCGGCGACGAATGGGGGAACCTGCCGAAGGTCGAGTGCCTGCCTAGCCTTCTCAGCCTTGGGCGCTCGTACGACCTGTTCTGGATGGGCGCAGTCCAGAACATCTCTCAGCTGAACAAGTACGGCGAGCGCGACGGACGGAAGAAGATCCTGGCAAACTGCGGCGTCAAGGTCGCCATGAAACTGGGCGAGGCCGAGGACCGCCAGTATTTCACCGAGCTAGTCGGGAAGACGACGCGGCACACCATGGGAACCAGCTCGAGCAGGGGGCCTTCGGGCGGTACGGGGTCGACATCCTACAGCGAGCACGCCGACGACCTGATTCATCCTTGGGAGTGGACGGAGATGTCCCCCGACAAGGACGGCGTCATCGTGGTGAAGACCGCGGAGAACGGCGTGGGCAGGGAACATGCGGGGTGCTTCCGGGCCCCTGTCTGCGATTGCACGCGGATGCCGACGAAGGAGCACTTCGATCTGGGGACGCGCGAGCACGAGGCGGCCAAGAGGATGGAATACCAGGCCAGGCTGATATCAAGGCAAATGGGTCGTGAGGACGGCGTCGATCTCTGGACTCCCGAATTCGAGGAAGAGGCCGCGGAGCCGCCTGTTGCCGACGGATGGTCCGGCCTCTTCGTCGACTGACGGCGGTTTTTGAAGGGAGTTGGAAAATGACCGCAATCAAGCAGGCGAGCGTCATGAGCGGGGAGCACCTCCAAAACCTCAAGCGGTATTTCGATTGGGACAGGGAGAAAGTCCTGGACCACGATACCCAGCACATCATCGATGAGGATCGATGGTTCGAGGAAATGGACGCCACCCGGGAGGCGGCCGGGCACAACCGGCCCGGGAAGCAGGGCGCAAGGTGCACGTACATGCAGCATCAGGTGATCGGCTTCAACCCGGACGAGTGCTCCTGCAACGGCGGGCCGATGACGCCCTCGCGTTGCATGGAGTACGCGAGGGACTACATCGCCAAGCGCTATCCCAACCAGGAGATCGTGATTGTGCTGCATGAGGAGAGGTGCAGGTCGGATGGATCGGCCCGATTCGCCGCTCACCTCGCCATCAATAGGACGGACCTCGAGACTGGGCGGCGTCTGAACGACGGGCCGGCGAGGGCGGCGGCGAAATCCCGCGTGAGAACGGTGAAGGAGCTCGATACGAAGTACGGCCTGAGCCAGCTCGAAAGGGGCCTCTCGAACTCGAAGGTGCACGCGCGCCAGCCCGGTCGCGAGGAGCGCGAGATGGCAAAGAAGGGGAGATCCGACAAATCCGAGAACGCAAGGGTCCGAGCGATTGTCGCCCAGAGGGCAGAGGAGGTCGGGAGGCTCAAGAGCTGCCCCGACCGCTTCGGAGAGTTTGCAAGGCGGTTGGAATCGGATGGGATCGAGATCGCCCGATCCAAGCGGGGGGCGCTGCAATACCGCTATCACTCGGAGTCCCTCGGCAAGACGAGGAAGATCAACGGCGCGAGGCTCGGCTACGCCGTCAACCGCTCGACCGGGCGGATTATGAGGTTCACGGCAAGGGGAATCGACCTTGCCATACGGGCCGCGTGGGAGCTGGCTCGCGAGGGTGTGGATGACGAAAGAGGCCGGGACTGACTTTCATATCTGAGGTCCGTGCAACAGCCGGTAAGCCTGTTGCACGGTTCTGCGGGAGCGACTTTGGAGCGGTTCGCACATCCCGGCTTCGGCCGGGCAAGATATTCCGTTGCACGGAATACATATCTTGCATGCCCCGAGAAGCGTAGGCCGAATCGACCGGAGTGCAACGGGACAGGTGAGCGGAGGCGCAGTGATGGCGACCCAGGGGAGCCATCGAACGGAGCCGGAGCGAGAGCCGGCGGGGCGATCGCGAGTTGAAGCCGAGTGATTGTCCCGCCGTTCACGGCCCGCCGGCGGCGGCCCGGGGTTCCAAGGGGACTCGTCCCTTTGGCGCGAAGGGGTCCGGGGATGGCGCGAGACATCCCCGTGAAACGCCGCGACGGGCACGCCCCTGTTAGCGTCAATCTAATTTTCACCAGTTTCACTAATCAAACGCGCCGTTCGCGCAAAGGCGGCTTCACCGCTTGCGCTAACGTATTTTCACCGATTCCGGTCACGCCTTGACGGGTCCGTCCCTCGGCAGGTCCTTCAGCCTGTAGGACCTGCCGGCTATCTTGACCAGGTGGCAGTGGTGGCAGTGGTGGCACACCCTGTCCGCGATCGCGCTCGCCGCCACGTCGTCCCCGAACACCCTGCCCCAGCCGCCGATCCCCACGTCGGCGGTGATGATCGTCGAGCGCTGCTCGTAGCGCGTCGATATCAGCTGGAACAGCAGGTCCGCGCCCGCGCTGCCGACGTCGAGGTAGCCGAGCTCGTCGATGATCAGCAGCCTCGAGTGGGCGTAGTACTTGAGCCTCTTCTTGAGGATGCCGCGCGACGAGGCGTCCTCCAGGTCCTCGACGAGCCGGGCGCAGTCCACGAACCTGACCTCGCGCCCCGCCCTGACCGCCTCGATGCCCAGCGCGACGGCGAGGTGCGTCTTGCCCACGCCGGGGCTCCCCACGAACAGGACGTTCTCGGCCCGCTCGACGAACCTCAGGGTCGCGAGCTCCTCGATCTCGGCGCGCGGGACCGACGGCTGGAAGTCCCAGTCGAAGTCCGCCAGCCCCTTGACGTAGGGGAACCCCGACGACCGAATGCGCTGGTTGGTGATCCTGACCTCCCGGGCGGCGACCTCGACGCGCGTCATCTCCTCGAAGGCGGAGGCGAAGCCCCGCTCGCCCGCGGCGACCATCCTCACGTAGTCGGGCAGGGACGCCGCCATCTCGTGCAGCCCGAGCGCGGAGAGGTCGACCTCGCCAGGTCCATCGCGCGCCACAGCCGCGGCCTTGGCGACCTGTCGTAGCATTCGCTGCCCTCCCGCAGACGGGGCACCGCAGCCCGAAACTCGTCCACGGCCTGACGCCGACGATTGTCCTGCCGCCGTCGATGCTGGCGTACTCGATCACGGTGTGGACCAGCGCGAGCGCGCGGCTTAGTATCCTGTTCATGCGTCAGGGCCTTTCCGGTAGGTTGATGTAGCAAGCGAAATCCTACCCTGCCCGGCGCGGAAACGGCCCCCTCTCGGGGCCGTTTCCCTTATATGCGGAACTTTTTTGCATCCACCTGCGGAAAAATTGATGTCTCGCCCACAGAAACTACCGAAGAGCCTAAAATCGGCTCATATTCAAACAGACACAAGGAGGGATTAATTATGGAATGGAGCTTTGACGAAATAAGGGGATTTATCCCGAAATCGATTTCTCTCCCATACTCAAGAGAGGAAAAGAACGGGTACCGCTCTGTTCTAACCGGACGCGATGAGCTGAACTATATCATGTTGAACGGAAGCGGGAGCTACATCGTCTCTCTGTGCGATGGTAAAAACACCGTCCTTGATTCTCATTTTCATTGCAACAGCCTCAGGACTCAGCGCAACGCGTTGCGCTGAGTCCTGAGGCGCGAATCCGGGTAGGCAACCCCAGAGGGGCCGGAATCCCCCGGCCCGCGATGGAGGGAGGCCGGCATGTCCAGACCCAAGCCGTCCGGAAGGTCGTACGGGAGGCTCACGAGGCACGAGAGGAACACGGTCGAGAGGATGCTCGACCGCAACCGCAGCGCCCGCGAGATCGCCGCGGAGCTCGGCAGGTCGCCGTCGACCGTGACCAGGGAGGTGGCGGCGCACCGCTACGTCACCGCGCCGCGCTCGCGCTACGGCGAGCCCGCGCCCGCGGACCTGTCGGGGGCCTGCCCCAGGCTCTCCGCGTGGCCGAGGTGCTGCAACGGCTGCTCGCACAGGAGGGGCTACGGCTGCTCGAGGAGGCCCAGGGTGTTCTACAGCGCCAGGAGGGCGCAGGAGGCGGCCGACGCCGAGCTCTCGGCGAGCAGGTCCGGGATCGACGAGACCGAGGAGGGCGCCGCCGCCAAGCTAGCGGCCATCAGGGACGGGCTCGCGCGCGGGCTCTCCCCGCAGCAGATAGCGGCGACGACCCCCGGGCTCAGCGCCTCCACCGTCTACAGGTGGGTGGACGCCGGCTACGACGGCATGACGAACATGGAGCTCAGGCGCAAGGTCGGCTACAGGCCGAGGTCGCGCCGGGCCCCGAAGAGGGCGACGTCCCACTCGGCGCGCAGGTCGCACGCGTCGTTCCTCGCGCTCGGCGAGGACGCCTGCGCCGCGGCCTGGGAGATGGACACCGTCGAGGGCCCCAGGGGCGACTCCGCCAGGCTCCTCACGCTCCTGCACCGCCCGAGCCGCTTCCAGCTGGCCCTGCCGCTGCCGGACGGCACGTGCGCCTCGGTCCTGGCGGCGCTCTCCTCCCTGCGCGGGGTCCTCGGCGAGGACGGCGCGAGGCGCGCCTTCGGCGCCGTGCTCACCGACAACGGGAGCGAGTTCGCCGACGAGGGCGCCATCGCGGCGCTGTTCGGCGAGCGGGACGGCGAGACCAGGCTCTTCTACTGCGACCCCCGGCAGAGCCAGCAGAAGGGCGCGTGCGAGAAGAACCACGTGGAGATCAGGAAGCTGCTGCCCAAGGGCGCAGGGGCCAGGTTCGACCGGCTGACGGCGGCGGACTGCGCGCTGCTCATGTCGCAGGTGAACTCCGAGCCGAGGGGGGCGCTCGGGTTCCTGACGCCGGCGCGCGTGCTGCGGGCGGCCCTCGGGGAGGACGCCTCCGCCCTCATGGACGCGTTCGGGATAGAGGAGCTGGCGCCCGGCGAGCTCGACCTCACGCCCGGCTGCATCGACAGGGCCAGGGCCGCGAGGGGCGAGGGGCCGCTGGCGGGATAGGCGGCGGGCCGGGACATGGGCCGGAGGGCCCGTTGCGCTGAGTCCGGAACGGCTGCGCGGCGGGCTGGCGGAGCATGCGGCGGCGGCATGGGGGCACCGGCCTCCACAGCCTCTCCACCTGCGGAAACGAGGCGACGAGCAGGTGCCGGGGGCTATTTCCGCGTTGCGCTAGCTGCGGAAACGCGGGGCCCGTTCAGGCTGTTGCGTTGAGATTGAAAATCAACCGTAAAAACACCGTCGAAACAATCCTTAATCGGATGTGCGACAAGTTTCCAGACGCCAATCCGGACATGCTCAAATCTGACTTAGCCTCGGCAATGAGAGGTTTCAGCGTATCGAGACTAATAGGATGGGTCAAAACTCCGACCGAAAATGGCACACCCATTGCCGATGAGATTTGCGTGGACAATGGGACCCATATACGGCTTGCCCAAGAAAACGATATTCGCCTGATTTGCTCCCTGGCAAGCCAGGCGAGCTCATCAGAACCAGAAAGTCCCACAATTGTCTACGGTTGGCCTCTTTCCGTCGAGCAGTATGAACGACCGCTAGAGGTGCGAAACGGATTGTTCAATCTGAGCAAGGAATTTTTCATTGTATATGAGTCAGGGAGACCAACCGGTCTACTCGGCCTCGCCCCCTCCAGCAATCCCTTACTCAGATACGCAGACATCTGTCTTCTTTTGTGCCCCGCAAGCATCGCCGTTCAATGTATTGCCGCTGCGGCCAGCTTCTATCGTCAAGAATTTTGCGATGTTCCCAATTTTTTCCACCTGAACCTAACCAGCAAGGAAATTGCATCAAACGAAGGAATTCGAAATCTTATCAATGAGCCAGAATTCACTTGCGCTGGCACTTTTCCAGGTGAGTGCAGCGACGGCGACTGCATGAATGTATACTGTTTTTCAGAAGTCTGTTAAGAGGAACCATGGGACGAGTTTCGGAAAACAAGTACACCAACGTTCTCAGAGCGCCACATCACGTCGCCCTTGACATAACAAACAAGTGCAACTTGAGATGTCTGCACTGCTATAACAGCAGCGGCGAGAATGAGGTCATGCACGACGAGTTGACCTCAGATGAACTTTTTGTTTTCGCAAAGGAAATGGCAGACATGTCGCTTTACAGCATGTGTTTCTGTGGAGGAGAAACCTTGTTGCGCAGTAAAGATATCTTGCGCTGCCTTCCCATATTGCGAGATGGGAATGTTGCAGCGAGCCTGGTAACCAACGGGCTTCTCCTCACGGAATCCCTTCTCCGAGATTTAGAAGATTCCGGACTCAAAAGCATCCAATTTAGCCTAGACGGCATTGGGTCAGCTCACGATAGGCTGAGGGGACATGAGGGAGCCTTCGAAATCGTCGAAGAAGCAGTTGCCACCGTACTCAACCATTCCGATTTGCACCTTGCTATCGCATTTACGCCCACGTCGTTCAACACCGAACAGTTTCCCGATGTCATCTCACTATTAGATGAGATTTTCACCAAATCTAACAGGCCGAAGAGGACGCCGGGTGACTTTATCGAACTACGTGTCCAACCCCTCATGGTTTTGGGCCGTGCGCGAAAGAACACATTTATTAGACCGGACTATTCCCAATACCGTACGTTGATTCACACCATTCAAGAGGACGACTTCCTTCGGAAGCACCCGAATGTCCGACCGCAATGGGGCGACCCCGTCGACCATCTAATTCGCTTCTCTGATAACCGATATCTATTAGATCAGGTTTCAGTGCACGCAAACGGCGACATCGTCGTTTCTCCGTATATCCCGTTAGTGGTTGGCAACATCAGAAACCACCCTCTTGAGGATTACTGGAACAACGGACTTAGCTCAATTTGGTCCACAAAACTGGTTCAAGACCTCTGTAACCACATGTGGACCATTGACGACATGGAGCGTATGTCCGACACAATTTGCGATATAGATATGGGAGGTGATCTACACGTTGACCTGATTGATGATACCGCGGATGAACTGTTGAACTCATCGTTGAAGGAGATGTTGGGTTAAATGTACGAGAAGCCCGTAGTAGACAACATGAATCCGACCAGAGCATCGACTCTTGGAACGGAAACTTGGTTCGACATGTATTACATCGTGTGGGGAGCAAATGTGGCGGTCGGAGTCACCGCAGTTGGAGCCTATGAACTGGTCCTCATCACTTTTGCCGCAGCACTTCCCCTCAGCGAGCAAGGTGGCCAAGACGAGCAATGAGTCCTGAAGCGCTAAGATCATCCATTGGCGGCATGGTAGGAGGAATCTGCTTTCTCGTTGTCGGGGTGTTAATGGTAAAGACCGGCAATCCCGGCCTGATTCACAGTTACCATATCGCTCATATTCCAAGCGAGAAGATTCCTCTTGTTGCCAGATTGGTCGGACTCGGAATAGCGTTGACGGGAGCCGGTCTCGTTCTCGCGGGCATCATTGCCTTTGCGTCCCAAATCCCATTATCGGCATCGGCGGCTTTCATTCTGCCGCTCATCATAATCTTTGCCGGTCTTGGCGTCTCCTTGCTAACGATCGTAGTGTTCACATTTCGACCATGGTCATAATGGATTTCCTATTGCATGAAACTTCAGGCGCATGCCCAACAAACAATGAAAAAATTTACAGCTTTAGTCGGACGGCTGTTTTATTTTTCAGCCGTCCGACTGCCGTGCGCGGCCTATTGATCGAACATAAAATTCCCGTTTCTATGAGGATCCAGCTCGCAAAGACTCTCTATGGAAGCGCTCGTGCCGATTAGTCGCCGCTTCGTTTCCACCGAACCGCGGTGTAAGGTGTCATCAGTTGGTATTTCATACCTGATAGATTGGGGCCATTCTTGATTCGGTACGTCTTATCGAAGTTTAGTAAAACAAAGGGTGCTTTCACGTTCATTGCCATCACGACGATTGGAATCGTCCTTTCCTATGCCGCACCATATGTGAACGGAAAGTTCTTAGATTTCCTTCTTGCCAATCGCAGCGAGAAGGATGCTGTGCTTTTTGCGCTCCTCGTAGCTTCAATAGGGGTCTTTTCTGCCTTATTTTCATATTTTGCAGGAACGTTATCTATCCGTATATCCACAAAGCTTTCTTTTGACCTACTCAGGGAAACCGTCTTGCGCTTTGAGCGAGTTAATTTTCTGACGAACCGAACAACCGACTCAGCCTATACGACGCAAAGGATTTTCACTGACTCAGGTGTTGTTTCTTCTTTCGTTCTAACAAACTTTATCAGCGCTCCCCTGTCTGTTGTCGCCATTCCTTTCGTGTTGCTCGTCATATGGTCGGTTGATCCACTCCTCGCACTATTCTCCATCCTCCTTCTTGTGGCATATCTCTTCGTTATTACCGGATTGCGAAAGCTTCTATATAAAGTCATGTACGAGAAGAAGGAGGCAGATAGCGCTTTCTATGCCGTAATAGCATCGCAGTTGAATCAGATTCTCAACATTCAGTTAACGTCTTCATACAATAAAAGCGAGCTAGCACTTGACACCGGATTTGAAAAGTATTTTCCAAAGGTCTTGCACTCGGGAAAGCTCTCATTCTCACTAACATCGATTGACAGCCTTTTTGCTGCCGTGTTTCAAGCGATAATACTCATCGTATCCGGAGTGCGAATCATCAATGGAACCATGACGATAGGCGAATACACCATCGTCGGTGCATATTTTGCCGTCCTATTTAAAACCTTGAAAAACACGATGAACCTGTTCAAGTCCTATCAGGATGCCAAGGCTTCGTGGGACAGGATGAGCGCCATGGGAAAGGTGGGACCGGAACCAGAGCAAGATCAGACAGGTTTAGTCAAGATTGACACAATAAATCGCATTTCTGTTTCCAAGTTGGATTTTACGGTACCCCTTCCAGACGGATCTCCCCGAAAGGTTCTTGACGGATTTTCCTTCGATTTCTCCGGCCCTGGAACATACTGCATAACCGGAGAAAATGGAAGAGGAAAAACGTCGCTCCTTTACCTGCTCCTTGGGCTGTATCCATCGGCAGGCAAAGTAACATACAACGACATGCCGATTGAAAAATGCAATTTGGATTACATACGTTCAGACACGATATCGTGCTGCCCCCAACCGTGCTTCGCTCCAGATGAGACGGTTCGGGACCTGTTGGATTATTTCAACACCCCATTTTTTACAAAGCACCAGCATATGAATGAGCTACCGTCGTTGACAACCAGCATAGAGGGCTTGCTTGAGAAACGTTGTCCTGAACTTTCGGGTGGTGAGCTGCGCCGTGTATACTTGTGGTCGGCAATTTCCCGTAATCCATCAGTCTTGGTGCTCGATGAGCCTACAACTGGATTGGATGAAACAAGCCGAGCCGAACTCGCTTCGTATGTCAGAAACAACAAATTGAAACAGCTCATTATCATTGTTTCACATGATAATGAGCTGGCAAATGCAGCGGAAACGATCGTCAGTCTAGATAACGCGTCACACCGTTGCGCAAATCGATAGGACCGCATCGAGTCGCAGCAATTGCAGAAGGCTAAGCTATAATGATTGCCCTTTACCCATGCGTATCTCAAGGCCTTCGATGATGATCCTTGATACCGTGGTGTTGTGTTCCGCCGCGTAGGTGCTCATCTCTTGCTTCTGCTCTTCCGTAACCCAAAAGGTGATGCACTCCCCTTTCTTGCGACTTGTCGAATCCCCTTTGTTTCGTGTGTCTTGATTACCCATGAGGGTCATGCTCGCCTCTCCAACGGGCATGACGCGGCGAGTTGGCTTCTTAATTGCCACCGTAAATCTACTTATCCTCCTCGATGCCCTCCTTCACCTGTTTGAGTAATTGTCCTCTTTGACACCGGCGATATTGCGCTTACACACCGTCCGCTCACATCCCGAATATTGCCGTTCGGCACCGCCGATATTCCCGTCGGCACCGTCCCCCTGGTACGTTCCGGCTGTCCATGCAGCCGAGACCAAGGAGGTACAGCATGGCGAGAAGGATAAGGGCCAGGGAGGCCCTCAGGCTCCGTGCGTCCGGCCTGTCGCAGAACGCGATAGCCCGCGCGGCGCATTGATTGGAAGGCTGTATGGACGTCAGGCTGCTTGGAAAGAAAAACGAGGGCGAGGGCCTTGGGGTCGCTGTTCTCGTTGATTCGGCTTTTGCAGAGTTAAAAGACAAGAGCGATGAGCAGTTGGCGGAGGCCCAGAGATTTTTGATTGACTTTATGAAAAAAGATGCTCGGCTAAAGGGAGTGAGAATTGATCGTCCCCATTTCCTCCGCTCGGAGCTGAGGAGGAAGGGTGTCCATAAAGATGTCGTCGAGTTTGCCGTGGAAACGACCCCCGTTACCGCCGGAATCGATGTGGGCCTGATCGATAGAATTGCTAGAGAAGTAATTGATTATGAGGCAAAGAAGTCAACCGCCTTTTCCTTTGCAGCGGGTCTTCCCGGAGGTGTCGCGATGGTGGGCACCATTCCTGCCGATATTACGTAATACTACGTGCACGCATTCAGGATTATGCAGAAACTGGCATACCTGTATGGCTGGCAGACCTTTTTTGAAGAATGTGACGACGTTGATGACGAGACTCTCTACGAAATGGCAGTGTTGCTCGGTGTGATGATGGGTGTAGGCAGCGCGAATTCGATGCTAACCGTAATCGCCAAAAACGCCCAAGAGGCGGTCGCGAAAAAGGTCGCTCGCCAGTCGCTAACCAAGACCAGTTGGTATCCGATCCTGAAGAAGCTCTTGAGCTTCATGGGTATCAAGATAACAAAGCAGACGGTGGGGAATGCCGCTGGCAAGGTTGTTGTGGGCGTCGGTGGCGTAATCTCTGGTGCTATCACCTTTATGGGTCTTTCAAAGGGGTCGGCGCGCTTGTGTAGGCAGCTTAAGTGCTTGCCGCAGGCAAACGAGCGGATTCCTGGCACTGGGTACTATGAAAAGGATGAGGCCGCGGTTGCCAAGAAGAGGATTGACGTAGCGGAACCCCTCTTTATCGAAAAGTTCGGATTTACTCCCATATTCTACGGCTCTATTGTTGAATATGCTGACCGGCTGGAGGAGTCACTGGCGACTGGAGAAGCGAAGCTGGATGCATATAATCCGGACGTTCTTCTCTGATACTCAGCGGAATTAGGCTATGCGTAACAGGATTGTTGTTCGATCTAATGTGAACGTTGGATGATGCTAACTATTTATGGAAAACAGTTAAAAAAGTTTTTCACCCCTTTTTCACTCCTCGGAGAAGGAGGAAAGAGACGCGAAAACAAAAAAGCTCAGAAGCAATTACGCTTCTGAGCTGCACTAATGCAATGGAGCCAGCGACCGGGCTCGAACCGGTGACCCCCGCTTTACGAGAGCGGTGCTCTACCAACTGAGCTACGCTGGCGGCCATGTGATGGCGCAACTGAGGCGTCAACGGCTGTCTATGATACGGGACATCGCAAATCCGCGCAAGTGTTCTGACGGCTTTTCTCACTTTAAATGCACTAATATTGGAGACGCGATGTCTTGCTCTTACGGGTCTCAAACAGAATGGGGCAGCGATGACTCAACCCAAGATTCTTCTCGCACGCATCGACGACCGTTTCATTTACGGACAAGACGTTGAGCTGTGGAACGAAGCCGTGGGTTCCAACCTTGTCCTAATCGTCAACGATGAGATCGCGGCAGATTCGCGCCAATGGGCACCCATGAGGGTGGCGGCGCCAGAAGGCGTTTGGACGCGGTTTTTCTCGGTGCAAAGGACCATCGACGTCATTCATACCGCAACGCCTCGCCAATTGATTCTGATCATGGTGGCCTCACCCTCCGATGCGCTCGCGCTGGTTAAGGGCGGTGTGCCGATCACCAAGATCAGCATTGGTCATATGCAGGCAGGGGAGGGCAAGCGTCCCGCAACGCCCGCAGTTGCCGTAGACGACACAGACGTCGCTGTTCTCAGAGAGCTGCAAAAGCTCGGAATAGAACTAGAAATCCGCTATCTCCCCAGTTCCGCCCCCGACCCCATCGGCAATCTGTTCAACTGATCCCTTGGGGACGGAGGAAAACGGATCATTTTGCCTTCGTAGGGGATCTGTGTGGCGCTGTCCGCCAAAACTATGCCGGTTTACTACGATGAATTGCTTATCGCCGAGCATGCCAAATTTGCAGAGAATAAAACCGCAGGTAGACGAGTTGCTAATTTTTATAAACCAGCGCGTGGTCGGACATAGTGGGTTCATCGTAGTAATTCGGCATAGTTTTGTTATGTCACCAATTCGGTGGCATCGAAAAGAAGGATTTAGGCATGAAGCAGCGCCCGTCGGCGGTGGTGCCGGCGGGCGTTGCTGTGCGAGATGTCGCGTTGTGGGCCTAGTGCCTCATAAAGTGGTATTCGATCATATTGCTGTAGGGGTGACCCGGACCCACAATGCCCTGCAGGAACAGCGGCTGGTGCGGCGTGTCGGGGTACATCTCGGCCTCGAGGGCAAAGCCGGCGCCCCAGCCATAGTTGGCATCGTCCTTGGCGTGCTCGTCGCCCAGCCAGTTGCCGGTGTAGAGTTGCACGCCCGGGGCGGTGGTGTAGTAGTCCAGCTCACGACCGGTCCACATCTCCTCGACATGTAGGGCGCGACGCAGGTTGCGGCCGTACTGATAGCCATCGATGCACAGGCAGTGATCGTAGCCACGGGCCTGCTTAATCTGCGGGTCGTCGGCCTCCATGCCGGGTGCGACGGGGCGCAGCTCGCGAAAGTCAAACGGTGTTCCCTCGACCGGAGCGATTTCGCCGGTGGGGATGTTCTGCTCGTTAATGGGCAAGTAGTGGGCAGCGTTGGCGATAAAGAAGTGCTCACAGTCCATGCCGGCGTTATGGCCGGCAAGGTTAAAGTACGTGTGGTTGGTCATGGACACGTAGGTGGCGCGGTCGCTCTCGCAACCATACTCGATGCGGAAGACTCCGGTGCGCGTAACGGTAAACACAGCCGTAAAGATTCGGTTGCCGGGCAGGCCCAGCTCGCCATCCTTAAGCGAGGTGGTCATGCGCACGGCGTTGTGAGTCTCGTCGAGCTCAACGTCCCATACGCGCTTGTGCAGACCATGCTCAAGATCGCTGTGCAGGTTGTTGACGCCTTCGTTGGCCGGCATATGCCAGTCCGTGCCGTCGATGGTGATCGTGGCGCCCGCGGTGCGGTTTGCCACGGGGCCGATGGTCGCGCCAAAGCAGGCGGGGTTGTCAAAGTAATCCTCGAGCTTATCGAAGCCCAGCACCACATCGCGCACGTTGCCGGGAATGTCGGGCACATCGATACCCAGCACGGTGGCGCCATAGTCCATAATGCGAACGCAGATCTCGGGCCCGTTGAGGGTATAACGATGAACGGAGGTGCCGCACGGCGCGGTGCCGAAAAGCTCGGAAGTGATCATTTGGTTCCTAACATCGAGGTATTTCCGACAAACTGTAGCGCGAACAGGTGAGATTATCACTACACCCCACTAAAGCAGGGGGTATTTTTCTCAAAAAAGTGATGATTGGAGCTGTGCTGGCGTTGATTTTTGACAGGCACGAGTCTGATACAATTTGTTCGTTACTGTTTGAATGATATGTGCGCAAAGAACGGCGAGGATTCATCGTGATTAAGGCGGAGCGACAGGATAAGGTTCGTCAGCTGCTCGAGGAACAGGGCACGGTCTCGGTCAAGGAGATCTCGGACGCACTGGGCGTCTCGGATATGACGATCCGCCGCGATCTTGAGGAGCTTGCGAGCCTAGGTGAGATTGAGCGCGTGCACGGTGGAGCCCGTAGCGCGCAGGGCCGTCCACATGCTATGTTGCGCCACGAGTATTCGCACAGCGAAAAGCGTACCAAGCATGCCGAGGAAAAGCTGCAGATCGCGCGCCGCGCCGTTGAGCTCATCGAGGAGGGCTCGACCATCTTTTTGGGTACGGGCACCACGGTTGAGCAGATGGCCTCGATGCTGCCGGCGTTTCGCCTGCGCATCGTGACTAATTCGCTTTCGGTGTTTAACCTGCTCGAGGCGCGCGAGGACTGCGACCTGTGCCTCGTGGGCGGCATGTACCGTCGCCGCACTGCCGCTTTTGTGGGGCCAACGGCCGAGGACACCCTGCGTGCGCTGGGCATCGATGCGGCGTTTATCGGCGCCAACGGTATCTTGGACGGTGACGTATCCACATCCAACATGGACGAGGGCCGTATCCAGCAGCTTGCCTTTAGCAAGGCGGACTCGCGCTATCTGATCGCCGACTCCAGCAAGATCGGCAAGCGCGACTTCTATACCTTCTGTCGCCTGGACAATTTGGATGCCGTGGTGTGCGAGCCGGGTATTACCGATGCGGATCGCGCCGCCATCGAGGAGCACACGCAGGTCATCTGCTAGCTTAGGTGTTACAGATTGAGATTTTCTGACCGGACGTCCTGTTTGTCTCGATCTGTAACAGCTGGGACCGAAAACCCCTGCTAGATGTTACAGATCGAGACAAACGGCCTGTTCGAACCGAGCCAAAACAAATAGGCCGCATGCGAACCCGTGGAGGGATTCTCATGCGGCCGACAGGGGGTATGCGGCAATAGTTAGGCCATGAGCAGGCCGGTCTCCGCGACGTTCTTGTACCAGTACGCGCTCGCCTTGGGATAGCGCTTCTGGGTCTCGAAGTCGATGTAGAACAGGCCGTAGCGCTTGTTGTAGCCGTTGGTCCAGGAGAACTGGTCCTGCAGCGACCACACAAAGTAACCGTCGACGTTTACGCCGCCGTCGATTGCCTTGAGGATCCATGCGAGATGCTGGCGCATGTAGTCGATGCGAGGGGCGTCGTCGATAAAGCCGTCCTCGAAGTCGTCCTTATAGCCCATGCCGTTCTCGGTGATGTAGATCTTCTTGTAGTTGGGGTAATCGTTCTTAATGCGGAGCAGCAGGTCGTAGAGGCCCTCGGGATAGATGATCCAGTCCCAATCGGTGGTGGGTACGCCTTCGCGCACGCATGACTCGCCCACGCCCTTGAGGAACCAGCGCGAGGAGCCCTTGTCGCCGGTGCCATTGTGGTTGATGTCGTTTTCGCCCTCGGCGGCACGCAGGAACTGGCACTTGTAGGTGTTGACGCCCAGGCAATCGTTGTAGGGGAGCGCGGCGGTCAGCGCGGCGATGTCCTCGTCGCGGACGTCGAGCTCGCCGCCGGCGATATGGGCCAGCTTGGTCGCGGCCTCCATGGTGTCGGCTGCATAGTGGCCGCGGAAGGTGGCGTCGAGTACCCAGCGGTTGTTGATGACGTCGGCCATACGAGCCGCCTCGCAGTCGGCAGCGCTGTTGGGATCGAGGGGATACTTGGGCTCCAGGTTCTGGACAATGCCGATCTCGCCCTCAAAGCCACCCTCATGGAAGGCGACGACGGCCTTGGCGTGGGCCACCATCATGTTGTGCATGAGCTGGAAGGCCTTGTCCAGGCGGTACTTCTCGCCGTGCGGCCAGTTGCCGACGATAAAGCTGCCCTCGGCGGTCGCGGGAATCTCGTTAAACGTGAACCAGTGCTTGACCTCGGTGAACTCGGCAAAGCAGAACTTGGCGTACTCGACAAAGGCATCGATCGTCGTGCGCGTCAGGAAACCCTCGCCGCCATCCTGATAAAAGGCCTCGGGCGTGTCAAAGTGATCGAGCGTGACATAGGGGATAACGCCAGCTTTGTTGCAGGTGGCGAAAAGCTCGTGATAGAAGGCGACGCCCTCGGGGTTAATCTCACCAATGCCGTTGGGGAAGATGCGGCTCCAGGCGATGGAGACACGAATGCCGTTAATGCCGAAGCGCTGGCACAGGTCGATATCGACCGGATACTTGTTGTAGAAATCGCTTGCGGGGTCGGGGGAGAAGCGACCCTGAGCTGCCAGGAAATCGTCCCAGGGCACTTTGCCCTTGCCGTGTGTGCGGGTCTCGCCTTCAACCTGGTAAGCAGCGGTGGCGCCGCCAAACACAAAGCCGTCGGGGAACTGCATGGGGTTGTTCATGAGGCATCCTTTCTGTGGGATACGAATAGGGAGAGGTGCCCGAATTGGGGATCCGGGCACCAACAGAGGGAGGAACTAGTCGAGGTTCTCGCGGAGCCACTTGATGGCGCCGGCGGGGTCGCGGGTAAGGTCGATATATTCCTTGCCGCGCGGGGCGAGCAGCTTAATGCCCAGACGATCGGTGTCGGCCTTCATGTCGTTGTAGTAGCTACGAACCTGCGGGGCGAGCACGATGACGTCGTACTGATCCATGATGGCAGTGTGCTGACCATAGGCGCCTGCGGAGGAAGCGATGTTCTCTCCGGTCTGTGCGGCACCTTCCTTGATGGCGTTGGCAAGCATGGCAGAGGTGCCGGCGCCGGCGCACAGGACGAGGACCTTCAGGCCATCGACATCCTTCTTGGCGGATGCGTCGGCGGCGGGCTCGGGCTGATCGGCGACAGGCTCGCTGTCGACGGAAGCGGCGGTCGGCTCGACGGAAGCGGTAGTCTGCTCGACAGCGGGCGCAGAGGTACTGGCGGCGATGGTGGCAGCACCATCGGACTCGAGACCCAGCTCGGCGGCGCGCTCGGCCTCCTGGTCGCAGAGCAGCTTATCGTATGCCTTCAAGAACGGCAGGTAGATGATGGCGTCCAGCAAGATGATGATCGCGACAAATACCAGGGCAATAAGCTGGAAGTTCGTGGTGATGAAAATGCCGATGGGGGCGGGTGTGGCCCAAGGCACCACGAAGGAGAAGCCGTTCATGCCCACGTTATCGATAAAGAACTTGGCAACACTCACGTTGACGCAGCCGGCGGCAACAAAGGGGATGAGCATGTAGGGGTTAAGGATCATCGGCGCGCCAAAGAGCAGCGGTTCGTTGACGGCGAAGGCAACAGGAACAATCGAGGCCTTACCGACGGCTTTGAGCTGCTTGGACTTCATAAAGAGAATCAGCAGAAGCGGCACGATGAACGTGGCGCCGGTGCCGCCGAACTCACCCACGAGCGACATGTTAAAGGTGAGGGAGTGGGCGGGGTGGCCACCGGCCAGCAGAACCTGCAGGTTCTCGGCCTGGTTGGCAAGACGGATGGGGTCGATGCCCGGCTGGACGATCGAAGGGCCGTGGACACCGATGAACCAGAAGAACGCGGTGGCTGCCTGAATAAGGATGAGTCCGGGGTAGGTCTCTGCCGCAGTGAAGAGCGGGGAGAGCAGTTTGATAAGCAGCTCGGAGAACGGAACGCCCATGAGGTTGCGCACAACCACATCGATGATGCCGCAAATGATGACAGCGCCACCGAAGGGGATGATGTCGCGGAAGTTCTGTGCGATGGCGCCCGGAACCTCCTTGGGCAGCTTAATGGTCAGATCGCGCGAGACGCAGAACTTATAGACCCACACGGTAATGAACGCGGCGATATAGGCCGAGAACAGACCGCGCGTACCCATGCTGGTGCAATCGAAGACCGAAAGCTCGGAGCCGTTGAACTTGGTGGTGAACTGCGTAACAGCGAGCAGCAGCATGCTGCACTGGGCGGCCACCATGGTGGAGCCGTCGTTGAGCACCTTGCCGGCGGGCATGCGACGGTTCATGGAAGCCGTGAAGTTCTTGGCAGTGGTGCCAGCAACCATGATGCCCATAACGCCCATGGTGAAGTTGTACAGCTTGTTGCACCAGTCGATAAGCGGCTGGGGCAGCGTGATGCCGACTACGCCGGGAAGGGTGGCGATCAGCAGGAAGATCGAAGAGGTGAGGACGATGGGCATGCACCCAAGGAATCCGTCCTTAATGGCCTGGAGGTAGACGTTCCTCGAGATCTTCTCAAAGAACGGTTGATGCTTTTCGAGCATCTTTACGATGGCGTCCATAGAGCTCCTTTGCTACTTAATGCGCGACGCATGTGGATGGAACTGGTCGTCGATGGATGGTCAGGACTGCCCGGAAACCTTCCTGCTTAAGGAAGGCATTGCCAAATGACAACGTTGTCATTTCGTTAATGACAACGTAAGACATTTTTGGAAGAGCAACAAGGATTTACGGGTGAACGGTCGATATTGTCCGATAAACGGCTGATTTGTCAGTCGGGCAGGTAGTGTATGCTAGAACACAAAAAACAAGCGATGCAAAACCGACTGGAGAAGCAGTGGCAACGATGGACAAGAAAAACGTCTCGATGAACGATGTGGCGATTGCCGCAGGTGTTTCTCTCAAGACGGTGTCGCGTGTGATCAACGAGCCCGATAGCGTGCGAGAGTCGACACGCGATAAAGTCCATTCCGCAATGGAGGCGCTCGGGTTTCGAACCAACTTTGCCGCGCGTTCGCTCAAGTTGGGCCGTTACGGGTGCATCGGCGTGGTGATGTTTCACTTGTCGGGCGGCGCCGTGGACATGATTGACGGTATCGCCGATGCCGCCGAAGAACGCGGCTTTGCGCTCACGATGATCAAAAAGCGGGCAGGGGAGAAGATGACCCTTGCCGACGCAGCGCGCAGGATGTCGCAGCTGCCTGTTGATGGCATGATCTTCAATCTGCGCCAGATGGTCGATGACTTTGATACCTTTGAGGCGCCGAAAGACCTCAAGACGGTGATTATCACACCGATGGAACATCCTACCTGCTCTACCGTCAGTGACGACCAAGAGGGCGGCGCGCGTATGGCGTGCGAGTACTTTTTGGACCACGGTCACAAGAACGTGTACTTCGTTTCGGGTAAGAAAGAGTCGCTGTCGAGCCAGTGCCGTATGAAAGGTTGGCGTGCGGCACTCGAGGCACGTGGCATTGAGCCGTCCGAGCCTCTGCAAGGCGATTGGAATGCGGATAGTGGCTATGCCGCGGGCCTTGTGCTTGCCGATAAACCCGATTGCACGGCGATCCTCGCTGCTAACGACTGCATGGCAAACGGTGTGATGATGGCTCTACGTGACAAAGGGCTCAGTGTGCCCGACGACGTGTCCGTGATCGGCTTCGACGATGAGCTCTACAAGACGATTCCCAACTCGATTCTGACGTCGGTGAAGTTTCGCCACCGCGAGCTGGGCATCCGTGCGCTTAACGAGGTCGTTGCGGGTTTGGAAGCCCCGAGCTCCAGAAGTCGTACGCTTGTCTCGGGCGTGTTGGTCGAGCGTGCGAGCGTGCGGGATTTGCGGGCGTAGGCGTGCTCGGCTCGTTCATCTCAACCTGTAACAGGTAGGGCCGAAAATCTCAGCTAGATGTTACAGATTGAGATATCTCTGCTCGGGCGTTCTGTTTGTCTCGATCTGTAACAGCTTGGAGCGAAAAACTCAGCTAGATGTTACAGATTGAGACAAACGTGCGGTACGGTCTGCCCAAAAAAGGCCGGGGGCGGCGCGTCGTGTGACGTGCCGCCCCCGGCTGAGAAATGGGGACAGGTTGTGTGAGCGGGCAACCCCGCCAGCCACTAGTCCAGACGACGGGTCTGCGCCACGTGCTTGTACCAGTAGGCGCTTGCCTTGGGCGTGCGCTTCTGGGTTTCAAAGTCAACGTAAAAGAAGCCGTAACGCTTGTTGTAGCCATTGGTCCAGGAGAACTGATCCTGCAGGCTCCACAGGAAGTAGCCGCCCACGTTGACGCCCACCTCCATGGCCTTGAGCAGCCAACGCAGGTGCTGCTCGATGTAGTCGATGCGCGGCTGGTCGTCCACAAAACCGTTCTTGTAGGGGTCCTTGTAGCCCATGCCGTTCTCGGTGATGAAGATCTGCTTGTAGTTGGGGTAGCGCTGCTTAATGTAGACGAGCAGATCGAACAGACCCTCGGGATAGATGATCCAGTCCCAGTCGGTGGTGGGGATGCCGGGCTTGTTCACATGCTCGCCAATGCCCTTGACGCGCCAGCGACCGGTGCCCTTCTCGCCCGTACCGTTGTGGTGCAGGTCGTTCTCGCCATCGTAAGCCTTCAAAAAACGGCACTGATAGTTGTTAACGCCCAGGTAGTCGTTGTAGAGCGCTGCCTCGCGCATAATCTCGAGGTCCTCGTCCAAGATCTCGATGGTGCCGCCCGAGACGGCAGCCAGGCGGTTGGCGCACTCGAGGGTGTCGGGGGCATACTCGCCGCGGAACGTCGCGTCGAGCAAAAACTGGTTTTGCAGCACGTGCTCGTTGTTGGCGGCTTTGATGTCGGCGGGGTCGTTCTCGTTGAGCGGGTACTTAAACTCCAGCGACTGGATGACGCCGATTTTGCCCTTAAAGCCGCCGTTGTGGAAGGCCAGCACGGCCTTGGCGTGGGCGAGCATCATGTTGTGCTCGCACTGGAAGGCCTCGGCCAGATGCGCCTTGACGCCACCGGGGAAGGTGCCCTCGATGTAGGTGTTGGAGGCGTCGGCCCAGATCTCGTTAAAGGTGAACCAGTAGGTCACCTGGTCGGCGTACTCCTTAAAGCAGAAGGTGGCAAAGTCCACAAAGGCGTCGATGGTCTCGCGGTTGAGGAAGTCGCCCTTCTCAAAGAGGGGAAGCGGCGTGTCAAAGTGATGCAGCGTGACGAACGGCTCAACGTGGTGCTTGTGGCACTCGGCGAAGAGATCGTGGTAGAACTGGACGCCCTCGGGGTTGATTTCGCCGGTGCCGTTGGGGAAGATGCGGCTCCAGGCGATGGAGAGGCGAATGCCGTTGATGCCGAACTCCTCGCACAGCTCCAGGTCGACGGGGTACTGGTTGTAGAAGTCCGAAGCGGGGTCGGGGGAGAAGCGTCCCTGGGCCTCCAGAAAGTCGTCCCAGGCAACCTTGCCCTTACCGTGAGTGCGGGTCTCGCCCTCTACCTGGTAGGCAGCGGTGGCGCCGCCAAAGACAAAGTCCTCGGGAAACTGCGCGGGCGGGTTGGTGACGCTAGCAGGATTAACGGACATGATGATCCAATCGTCTAAATCGAAGGGCCAGCCGGTCTTGGATGGTCGGCTGGCCCTGGGCGTTACTTACTTCGAAAGTTGCTCACTCACGAAGGCGAGAGACTTGTCGCCGTTCTGGGAGAGCTCGATGTACTGCTTGCCACGGCAGGCGACGCACTTGTTGCCCACGCGCTCACAGTCCTTCTGCAGGTCGGCCAGGTAGCTTGCGGCCTGCGGGGCCAGGACGACCAGGTCAAAGTCGGGGAGCATGTCCACGTGGTTGCCATAGGCCTCGGCAGCGGTCTCGAGGTTAATGCCGCGCTCCTTGGCGGCCTTGGCCAGCGCGTTGGCGAGCAGGCCCGAGGTTCCGCCGCCCTGGCAGAGCACGAGCACGCGCTTGCCGTTGAGGTCGCTGGTGGCCGTGGCCTCGGTGGCGGCGGGGGCGACGTCGGCCTTCACGGCCTCGGCAGCAGCGCCGGCGGCAACGCTCTTGGCGTCAGCCTTGCCCTGGAAGGCATCGTTGAGCTTGGCAGCCTTCTCGGCGTTCTTGGCGGCGAGCTCCTCCTGGGAGATCTCGGCCTCCTCGGCGCACTTCTGGGCGTCATAGGCACGGAAGAACGGATAGTACAGAACGAAGTCGACGACCAGGATAAGGGCGAGCATCACAAAGGCGAGCGGCTGGAAGCCCAGGCCCATGATGGTGCCGATGGGGCCGGGGACGGTCCAGGGCAGGGTGTACATAAAGCCGTTCATGCCCAAGAAGTCGATAAAGATCTTGAGGATCCAGATATTGGCGATCGGGGCAAAGACAAACGGGACAAAGAAGACGGGGTTGAGCACGATGGGTGCGGCGAACAGCAGCGGTTCGTTGACAGCGAAGCAGACCGGGACGATGGCGGCCTTACCGACAGCGCGCATCTCCTGAGACTTGGCCAGGAAGCAGAACATAAAGACCAGGACGAGCGTGGCGCCGGTGCCGCCCATGCAGACGACGAAGTACTGGGCACCCTGGGTCAGAACAGCGGAAGCGTGCTGACCGGCCTGGAACGCAGCCAGGTTGTCGGTCATGTTGGCAACGAGGGCGGCGGCGATGGCGGGCTCGACGATTGAGGGGCCGTGGACGCCCACGAACCAGAACAGGCTCATGGCGCCGTAGATCACAGCGAGGCCGATGTAGCCGTCGGCAGCGGTGAACAGGGGCTGGAACACCTGGATGACGCCCTGGGCAAAGCAGAAGCCAAAAGCAGCGCGGAAGACGATGTCAAAGACCCAAAAGACGGTGATGCAGACGGAGAAGGGGATGATGTCCTTAAAGGTCTGCGAGATGTTGGGCGGAACCTGCTCGGGCATCTTGACGGTGATGTTGCGCTTAATGAAGAACTTGTAGATGATGCCGGTCACAAACGCAGCGATGAAGGCGGTCAGCAGGCCCTTGGAACCAAGGTAGGTGGTGTTGAAGCCGCTGGCAGCGTCCGTGGCGATCGTGTCGCTCGAAAGGAGCAAGAAGCCGATGATGGCCGCGCACATGCACGAGATAAAGTTGATCTGGTTGTTCTTGGGCAGGTCGCGGTTCTGCGCGTCGGCGAAGTGCTTGGCCGTGGTGGCGGCGCAGGCGATGGCCAGGATGCCCATGGAGTAGTTGTAGCACTTCCACAGGGCGTTGTTGATGTCATCGGGCCAGTAGAAACCCCAGATGTTGGGGACCGAGGCTACCAGGCAGAAGATGGACGAGAAGATGATGATGGGGATGACGGAGATAAAGCCGTCGCGGATCGCCTTGAGGTACTTGTTGCGGGCGATCGCGTTGAAAAAGGGCTGGCCCTTTTCGATGATGGCGATGAGTTGCTCCATGCAATGCTCCTAAGAGTCGGTGGGTTAGCAACGATGGTAGCTTTTGGCGTTCGGTTGCCAAAATGTTGACGTTGCCATTTTGTGACACAAAAAAAGACGCGAACCGGTGGTTCCTGTGCCTGCGAACCGTCGATTCCTTACGCGTAAACGTTTGAGCCGCCCGGTGGCTCTGTGTTTGCACAATGGCAACGTTAACATTTGGGCACCAAAAGCCGTTCGGGGAAGCAAAAATGTCGGTGAACGGTAGGTTTTGGGTGGTGAGCGTATGGTGGGGGAGGCGTTGGATATACTTGAAGGCGTTTCATTTGAATGCGCAGGGTGCCACCAATGGCATCGTTGACATAGAAAGATCAATCTATGGCCGCTGTTAAAAAATCGGTATCCGTCAAAGACGTAGCGCGCCTCGCGGGCGTCTCGGAGCAGACGGTCTCGCGCACCGTGCACGATTCGCCCAGCGTGCGCCCCGAGACCAAGGAACGCGTGCGTGCCGCCATGCGCGAGCTGGGGTATCGCCCCAATTTTGCCGGTCGATCGCTGCGCCGTGGCAGGTTTAAGACCGTCGGCGTCGCCATGTTCAACATTACCGGTACCGGCAACCTCGACCGTATGGAGGGCTTTGCCGCCGCGGCCGACAAACATGGCTATGCCATCACCCTCACTAAAGTAGACGGGCATCCGTATACCCTCGAGAGCGCATCGTCGCGCATGAGCGCACTGCCGGTGGATGGCATGGTTGTGATTATGAACCGCATGCCGGCGGACTTTGGAACCTTCGAGCCGCTGCCCGGCATGCAGACGGTGCTCGTTACGATGTTGGAGCACCCGCTCTGTTCAACGGTCGATAACGACCAGTTCGATTGTTCGCGCCAGGTGGTCGAGTACTTGCTGGGGCGGGGGCACAAAACCGTGCACTTTATCTCGTGTCCCGAGCGCTCGCTTTCGGGCATGCGGCGCGAGGAAGGCTGGCGCGAGACATTGCGTGCGCATGGCATTGAGCCCCCGCAGCTCGTGCGCGGCGATTGGACGGCACAGAGCGGGTATGCTGCCGGTCAGGCTCTGGCGGACGATCCGACCTGTACGGCCATTTATGCCTCCAACGATGCCATGGCATATGGCTGCATCCGTGGGCTCGAGTCGCGCGGGAAGCGCGTGCCCCAGGACGTGAGCGTGGTGGGTGTTGATGACAGTCTGGGCGACATCGTGCCCGATTGTCGCCTGACTACGGTGCGCTTTGACAACAAGCGCGTCGGCATGTGGGCGGTCGATAAGATCGCCGGTGCCGAGGGCGTTGAACCCGGTGTGGAGCACATGCTGTTTCCGGGCGTACTCGTCGAGGGCGATACGGTGCGCGATTGGCGCTAGGGCACGGGCCTGTTTGGGTTTCCGCTAATTGTGTTCGATATTGTTCAGATTGGTTTAAAAACCGTTCACGGGCGAAAAGTGACCGTTCATAGCTTGAAATTACGTTTTGCGCTGTTCTTTTTTGTTTGAATGTTAATGTTTCTGCCATACAGAACGCAGCGCGTATGCCCGGACGCGATGCTCTCCATTGGTTCATATGTGAAAGGAACGCAATATGGCAACCAAAGAAGAAATCTCGATGGTTGGATTCGAGATTGTCGCATACGCAGGTGACGCCCAGACCGATCTGCTTGCAGCGCTCGATGCTGCTCGCGAGGGTGACTTTGAGAAGGCCGAGCAGCTGCACAAGGATGCCAGCGATGCGCTCATCGGTGCCCACGACACGCAGACCAAGCTGCTTTCGCAGGAGGCCGGCGGTGGCGAGATGGAGATGACCTTCATCATGGCTCACGCTCAGGACACCCTCATGACCACTATGATCCTGGAGAAGCAGGCCCGCTTTACCATCGATGCCTACAAGCGCATCGCCGAGCTCGAGGCCAAGCTCGCCTAACGAGCCCTCACAACCAAGTCCCCTTCCATAAGCCCTGCCGCTATCCGCAGCAGGGCTTTTTCTGTCCTCCTCCAAGTTGCGGTGAAATAGGGACTGAATAGGGGCTGACGGGCGCAAAACAATCCCTATTCCACCGCAACTCATCCGGAGGTAGTCATTGGGGACAGTCTTGGTGCGCACCGTTGTCCTCCCGTTCGATTTTTGCTCGGTGGGTATACTTCCTTTCGCATTAAACGCCGGACTGAGGAGGTATCCAAATGCCGGATAACGGGTCAATACAAAAAAGAGGCGCACACGAGATGGCTCATGGGCGTCCTGTCCAGATAACCGAGCACACGACGGTAACCGAGCTGCAGCCCAGCCTGTCCGATGTCGTGTGCGCAAACAAAAAGCTGCAGATTGGCTTTATCGTTGCGCTCGTGGTCCTGGCGCTGCTGTCGGGCTTTGTAGCTCGTCCGCATTTCGCCGATACCAAAACTTGGGACTCCACCATCGAGGTCATCGATCAAAAGAAGGGTAATGTACTGGCGCTCACGACCTCGTGCGTGGCGCTGTCTGCGGGCATTACCGCGCTGCCGGGTGATACGGGAACGCCGGTTGCCGAACAGCTCGCGCAGCTTTCAGGAAACTTGGGTATCGTGCTTGCCGTGCTCTACCTCGAGAAATACCTGCTAACCATTTTCTGGTCGGTTGGCCTGGGCATCTTAATCCCGTTTGCGTTGGTGCTCTTTGCGGTGTCGCTCGGTATTCACGGGCGCTGGAGCACGAGCGCTGTCCTGCGCCGTGTGGCGACGCGCGTGCTGGTGGTTGCCGTGATCGGCATGGCGCTCGTGCCCGCGAGCGTATGGGTGTCGCAGAAGGTCGATGAAACGTATCGCGTAAGTATTGAGCAAGCTGAGCAAAAGGCTGCGGACGCTGCGGACGCGGCCGACACCACGGACAAGTCAGCCGAGACCAGCTCAAAATCGAACAAGAAAAAATCCGAGGCCACGGAGTCCAAAAACGTGCTCGAGCAGTTGACTGATGGGGCATCGAGCCTTGTTACGTCGGTGACCGGCGGCGCCAAGCAGATGACCGATGAGATTGTGCGGCAGGTGACCGATCTGATTGAAGGCGTCATCGTGATGATCGTGACCTCGTGCGTTATCCCGCTGCTGGTGCTCGTGGCGTTCCTGTGGCTGGGACACGTGCTGCTGGGGATCGATATTTCCGGCCCGGCGAACTATTTGACGGGCCGCTTTCTGAGTGCTCCGTCCAAGCACGCCAAAAAGGGTGGGCAGTCCGAGTAGCTAAAACAGCTGTATATACCGGGGAATACCGCCGAAGGGCGGCCGAGACACGTTCTTGGCCGCCCTTTTGTTTGTTGAACACATGGTCGCTACGTCCGTGCCCAGTCCAAACGGTCAGCAATCATCTGTGAACGGTATTTGTTCAAAAAAGAACAAAGATAAACAAATAGTTGTTGCAGTTACTGTTCGAATGTGTTCAAATAAACATGAACAGTGAAGAACCGCACATTCAGATGCCCGGACCTGAACGCGATTCAACACTTCCAAACAGAAACTACGCACCTGCGTATCTCTCAAGGAGGATGTCATGAGGGTTGTAATCGCTTCCGATGCCGACGGTATGTCGATGAAGGAGTCCATCAAGGAGATGCTCATCGCCGACGGTCACGAGGTCGTCGACTATTCAGAGACCCCTGCCGCGGACTTTGTCGATTCCGCGACCGCCGTTGCCAAGGACCTGCTGGAGCACAAGGATTCCCAGGGCTTCGCATTCGATAAGTACGGCGTCGGCTCCTATATGGCCGCCGTCAAGATTAAGGGCATGGTCGTCGCCAACATTTCCGACGAGCGTTCCGCCTACATGACCCGCGAGCACAACGGCTCGCGCATGGTCACCATGGGCCCGGGCGTTGTGGGCACCGAGGTCGCCAAGAAGATCGCCCGCGAGTTCCTGCGTGCACAGTACGCCGGCGGCCGTCACCAGATCCGTGTCGACATGCTCAACAAGATGGCCTAACGAGAGCCACCGAGAACTCGAACTTCTACCTCAACTTGTGAATTCAGACGAAAGGACGTTCTGATGAAGAAGACCATCGCAATCGGTTGCGACCATATCGTTACGGACGAGAAGATCTATCTGGCCGACCGCCTGGAGCAGGCTGGCTACAAGGTGCTCGACTGCGGCACCTACAGCCACACCCGTACGCACTATCCCATCTACGGTAAGGCTGTGGGCGAGGCTGTTGCCAGCGGCAAGGCCGACTTTGGCGTGGCCCTGTGCGGCACCGGCATCGGCATCACCAACGCCGTCAACAAGGTTCCCGGCGCCCGCTGCGCCCTGGTCCGCGACATGACCTCTGCCCTGTACGCTCGTCGCGAGCTCAACGCCAACATCGTGGGCTTTGGCGGCAAGATTACCGGCGAGTTCCTGATGGCCGACATCATGCTTGCCTTCCTGGAGGAGCCCTACGAGAAGACCCCCGAGCACGATGCCCTGATCGCCAAGATCGATGCCTGCAACAAGGCCGACGCCGAGGCTCAGGCTGACCCGCACTTCTTTGACGAGTTCCTCGAGAAGTGGGACCGCGGCGAGTACCATGATTAGCGGGTATCCGGCGTAATTAACTAGTCCGTTGACGGCTCGCGTTTCTGTGAGGGGGCGCGGGCCGGTTTTCTATCAGCCCTATTGACTTGGCGGGCTGTCGTAAGAAAGGGAAGGCTCCTATGGAGTTTGTTCTTGATAACGGTTCTATCCGCGTAGCACTGAGCACGGCGGGAGGGTCGTTCACTTCTATTGCGGCCAACGGCCGTGAGTACCTGTGGCAGGGTGATCCGGCGGTCTGGTCGGGCCAGGCACCCATTTGTTTCCCGATCTGCGGCGGCCTTCGTGACGGTCACGCAATGACCATGGGCGGCCGCGAGGTTAAGCTCGCCCGTCACGGCTTTGCGCGCAAACAGGAGTGGAAGCTCGAGGAGCAGGGCGACAACATGGTTGCGCTGAGCCTAAGCTCTGCCGACCATGCCGAGTTGCTCGAGCAGTACCCGTATCCGTTTAAGATTGTTGCTCGTTACACGATCGATGCGGCAAAGGTGGCCGTGTCGTACGAGGTGACCAATGAGGGCACCGAGGACATGCCGTTCTTTGTGGGCGGTCACCCTGGCTTTAAGTGCCCGCTCGACGAGGGCGAGTCCTATGACGACTACGAGCTCCGTTTTGAGCAGCGCGAGGCCGCCGAGCTCTGTACTGCCGTTCCCTCGACGGGCCTGATTGATGTTGAGCATCGCAGCAAGAACCCGATGGCTGGCCATGACCTGCCGCTGACCCACGAACTCTTCGACTTCGCGGAGACCATCTTTGACGTGCTCGAGAGCCGCGTGGTTACGCTGACCAAGAAGACCGAGGACAAGGGCGTGCGCCTGACGTTCCCCGATATGCCGTACCTGATTGTGTGGAGCAAGCCCGAGGGCGACTTTGTGGCTGTTGAACCGTGGGGTGGTCTGTCCACCTGCTCCGACGAGGACGATATTCTGGAGCACAAGCGTGGCTGCCTGGTGGCCAAGCCGGGAGAGACCGTCACTCGCGGCTTTGAGATCGAGATTCTTTAACGAGTTATCGTATGTTTGGGGCGGGTTATGCCGCCCCGGAACAGGAGTTCAACATGATTCTGACCGTTACCATGAACCCGTCGATTGATACGCGCTATCAGCTCGACAAGCTGATCATCGACGATGTTAACCGTGTGACGCCCGAAAAGACCGCTGGCGGCAAGGGCCTCAACGTGAGCCGCGTGCTGCTGCAGCTGGGCGATGACGTGCTCGCGACCGGTCTACTCGGTGGCCATATGGGTGCCTATATGGCCGAGCTCATGGATGCCGACGGCGTCAAGAACGACTTTGTGCCCATCGCCGGTGAGACGCGCATTTGCTTGAATATTCTGCACGAGGGCAATCAGACCGAGCTGCTGGAGAGCGGCCCGCAGATCGCCCCGGCCGAGCTCGAGGCCCTTACGGCCAAGTTTGCCGAGCTTGCAGCGAAGGCGGACGTTGTGACGCTTTCGGGCTCGCTGCCGCGTGGCGTCGATGCCGGCTACTATGCCGAGCTCGTCAAGATCGCCGAGGAGGCGGGCGTCAAGGTGCTGCTCGATACCTCGGGTGCATCGCTGGAGGCCGCGCTGGAGTCCGACGCTAAGCCTGAGCTCGTAAAGCCCAACCTGACCGAGATTAACGGCCTGCTGGGTACGTCCTTTACGACCGATGATGTCGATGCCCTGCGCGAGGCGCTTGCCGCCGATGACCGTTTTGCCGGTATCCCCTGGGTTGTCGTTTCGATGGGCGCTGCCGGTTCGGTGGGCTTCCATGAGGGCCGCGCGTTCCGCGCCAAGACGCCCGCGATTGCGGCTGTGAACGCGACGGGTTCCGGTGACTCGACCATCGCCGGCTTTGCGCATGCCATTGCTGCCGGCGCCGACGACGTCACGGTGCTCAAGACCGCCAATACCTGCGGCAAGCTCAACGCCATGGATCCCAAGACCGGCCACCTGGTCATGGACCGCTGGGACGAGATCTTCAACAACGTTGAAGTAACGGAGCTGTAGGGTTACGCGGTTTTACCAAACCGCGTAACGGCTCGACGCTGCGCGGGCCGCATTTGGACAATCTGACGTTCAACTTCAAGGGCGCGACCAGAAGGTCAGCGCCCTTTCGTTTCACGTCACCTTGTCTCAAATGCGGCCCGCTCGCTGCCGTTGCCAAAACATCGGCGTTGTCTTGCTTCGGGAATGCGGCAGATAGAGACGTTCCTTTTTTGCCGGCAGTTTGGGACACTCCTTACGGGGCACCCCCTCCACAGCGCCTATGCCAGCTTGTCGATTTGCCCAATCTCCCAGAGCGGAATATTGACGAGCGTGCCTTCGTCTCTATATGCCGCTAACGATGTTCTCACGCAGCGCTCGAGCTTGAACTTCTCGCAGGCAATCCTCAGGCTCTTTGCTTTGAGATTCTCTGCCGCCTTGACCTCGAGCGGAAGCACGGTCCCCGCATGGTCGACGGCAAAGTCAGTCTCTGCATTGCCGGAGGAGGATGACCAATACGCGGGGGTATTGCCTTGGAGCAAAAGCTCCTGTGCGACGTATTGCTCGGTCAGCGAGCCTTTGAACTCCGTAAAAACAGCGGGCCCGTTCAGAACAATGGCTGGCGTGAGGCCGGAGAGTGCTCCGAGGATGCCGGTGTCGATGCAGAACAGCTTGAAGCCCGAGAGATCCTCGTAGCTTGTGAGCGGTGCTCTTAGGGCGGAAACACGTGGTACCTTATGAACGATTCCATAGTCCATGAGCCACTGGAGGCTTTCCTCAAAATCGCGTGCGCGCGCCCCGGGACGAAGCGCGCCGTAGACGAACTTCTTGTTTTCCTTTGCGAGCTGGCCGGGAAGGGATTTCCAAACCAGCCTCATGCGCTCGACGATGCGGGCTGGCGCATGCTTGCCAAAATCGGATTCATAAGCTTCGATGATTTGCTGCTGAAGCCTGCGGGCCTCGATGAAATCGTGGGAGGCGGCGAAAGCGGAGACAACTTCTGGCATGCCACCGACAACGAGGTATTCCTTGAGCAGGCGCTCGAGCTTTTCGGAAACGTTCGCTAGCAGGTCCATGTCTGCGGCAAGGATGGCATCTGCGAGCGGATCGCCATCGACGGCACGAACGAACTCGACAAACCCCATGGGGCGCATGGTAAGCTGGTCGATCTTGCCGACGGGGAACGACTCGTTTTCGCGTCGGAGCGCGAGCCCCATATAGGAGCCGGCTGCCACGATATGGTATTCCGGCGCCAGCTCGTTGAAGTATTTGAGCGAGGTGATGCCACGCGGTGCCTCTTGGATTTCGTCGAAGATGATGAGTGTGTCTGTCGGCGTTATGGTCTGGCCGCGCAGGAGCTCCATCTGGGAGATGATGCGTTTGGGGTCAAGGCTTCCGTCGAACAGCGAGCGTGCGCCCGGTTCGAGCATAAAGTCAAAACGGATGACGTTTTGATACTGCTGGCCTGCGAATTCGTTGAGAAGCCAGGTTTTTCCCGTCTGGCGGGCCCCCTTAAGCAGGAGGGGCTTGCGGTTTGCCCTAGATTTCCAAGCGATGAGTTCGTCCATTAGCTGTCGCTGCATACTGCCTCCTAACGATCATGGTTAGTATAAGACCGTGTTGGTCTTTCCATCGAAAAATGTGGGAATGAACCACGTTTTTCCTTCGAATAATGTGGGAGGTAACCACGTTTTTCCATCGAATAATGTGTGGGTTTAGGTCGGCATCTGGGGACGTTCTTTTTCTGCCGGCAGTTTGGGACACTCCTTGTTTTGGTGCAAATTAGTTACCCTTGCATCAGAAAACGGCGCCCGCCGGCGATGTTGCCGGCGGGCGCCGCGGTCGTGTAGGCACTATTTGTTAAGTGCGTGCGTTCGAGCTCGCGTGCTACAGCGAGTCGATAAAGCGCTGCTGGGCGGCGCGTCCCGCCTCGTCCCACTTAAAGACGCCGGCGTTGTCGAGCACGTGGCCAAACACCACGCCGACCTCCTCGTGCAGGATATCGATGGCGTTGTCGGCCGTAAGCTCGTCGGCGCGGCGAGCAAAGACGTCCTCGGCCCACGCGGCATGGCTGCGACAAAGATCATCGACCTCGAGCGCACCGGCAAGATCGTAGCTGGCATCGACCTTGGCTGCCAGCAGATGCTCACGGACAGCGCCAAGCTCGGGAACCAGGCGCGGCGGAAGAATGGCCAGGCCCATGACCTCGATCAGGCCGATGTTCTCCTTCTTAATGTGGTGGTACTCAGCATGCGGGTGGAATACGCCCAGCGGATGCTCGTCGGTCGTGATGTTGCAGCGAAGCGCCAGGTAGGCCTCGTAGATCTCGCCGCCGGCGTTGCCGCGGGAGTCGACGCGGCGGATGACGTGCGTCACAGTGTTGTGCGCCACGCCATCGGCTGTGTGCGCGATGACGCCCACCGACTCATCGGTCCACTCGCGCCAGGCGAGGATAATCTTCTCGGTGGCGTCGAGCAGCTGGGCACGGTCGTGCGAGCGCAGTCGCAGCACCGAAAGCGGCCACTGCAACACGGTACCGCTGACCTGGTCAAAGCCGGGCACGCTAAACTGCGAGACCCCGGCGGCGTGCATCATGGGGAACTCGTGCGCGCCGCCCTGGAAGTGGTCGTGCGACAGAATTGAGCCGCCCACGATGGGTAGGTCGGCGTTGGAGCCGATGAAGTAGTGCGGGAACAGGTCCACAAAGTCGAGCAGGCAGGTCAGGCCCTTGCGGTCGACGTGCATCGGGCGATGCTCGGAGCTCATGGCAATGCAGTGCTCGTTAAAGTACGCATACGGGCTGTACTGGAAGCCCCAGCGCTCGCCGTCGAGCTGGATAGGGATAACTCGCAGGTTCTGACGGGCGGGATGGACACCGCCGTCGGCTGCGGCGGAGCGTCCAGGGTAGCCCTCGTTCTCGATGCACAGCTGACAGGCGGGATACTTCTCGCTCGTGTTTTTGGCGGCACCGGCCGCGGCAATATCGCGCGGGTCCTTCTCAGGCTTGGACAGGTTGATGGTGATCTCCAGGTCGCCCCAGTTGGTGGGGGTGCTCCATTTGATATTGCGCGCGATGGCGGCGCGGCGCACGTAGCCGGCGTCGCAGCATAGACCGTAGAACCAGTCGGTTGCGGCGCGCGGCTCGTTGACACCAATGCGGCCGTTGAATTCCTCGTTTACAACCGAAGGCCTCGGCATCAGCACACCCATGATGCGCATGGCGATGCGATCGCGGCCCGATGCCGTATCCTCGGCAGCACCGTTGGCAACGGCGGCCTCGGAAAGCGCGGCAAGTGTGCCTTCAAGGTCAAAGTTGGGCAGGGTGTCGGGGTGCAAGAGCGAGAGTTTCTCGACCTGGAGCGCCCAGGCCATGTCGAGCGCCGGCCCCGTAGCACCGATGCACTCGAGAATGGTGTTATACGCCCAGATGCGATCGTCCTGGCCGATCATCGATCGGTGGATAGCGTACTCGATCAGGTTCTGCGCGGCCTCGCGCACGTCAGTCATTACAGCCATGCCGCGTAAGCCCCCTTGTCAGAAATTGCGTAGTGGCGGGCAGAGCCCTCGCCTAGCCAGCCGTTCATCTTGGTGATAAAGGTGTCGACCAGGTCGAGCGGCACGAAGGCCTGGATGGTGCCACCAAAGCCGCCACCGTGGATACGGACGGCGCCACGGCCGTCGAGCACGTGCTCGGCCAGTGCCAGGGCATACATCGAGGGCTGCTCGGAGCCCAGCTTGGCAACGACATTCTGTAGGTACATGGCAGAGCTGGCGCCGGACTCGCGCGTCAGGACCAGGAACTGATCGATGTCGCCGGCGTTCAGAGCAGCCCAGCGCTTGTCGACCAGGCCGTTCTCGTACCAGTAGTGAACGGCGCGCAGGCAGGCGCGGTCGCCCAGCTTGGCGCGCAGCTCGGGGAGCTTGGCGTCAAAATCGGCAACGTCGACCTCGCACAGGCGTGCCTTGCCAAACTCGGCGGCAACGTCCTGCATCTCGCGCGGAACGGCGGCGTAGTCGTCGGTGGCGGCCACGTGGTCGGCACCGACCTTAACGAGCACGAGCGCATAGCCGTGATCCTCAAAGTTGAGCTCGAGCTTCTGGGTTTTAGGCTGAGCCTGGTCCTCAAAGTCCATGTAGGCAAGGCCGCCCAGGCACACGGCGGCCTGGTCCATCAGACCGCAGGGCTTGCCGTAATAGTTGTTCTCGGTGCGCTGGCTCATCTGCGCGAGCGCGACGGGCTCGATGGCGGGTGCGCCCCAGAGGGTTTCCATGGCGCGACCGTACGCGGCCTCGACGGCGGCAGAGCTGGAAAGACCGCCGCCCGAGGGGACGGAGCAGGTGAAGGCGAAATCGAAGCCGTGGGGCTCAACGCCAAGGGCTGCAATCTCGTGGGCCATGCCGCGGACGAGGCTCGCGGACGTGCCCTTCTCGGACTCTTGAATATCCAGCGTGTCGAGCATGATTTCAAACGTAGGATAGCCCTCGTCGGCGACGCGAATCTTGTTGGAGTCGGTTGCCACGGCGATGCCGTCAACGGCGACATCGAGCGAGCCGGCGATAACGTGGCCGCCCTCGTGGTCGGTGTGGTTGCCGCTGATCTCGGAACGGCCGGGCGCGTGCACGTAGAGCACCTGGCGGTCGCCGATGGGGCCAAACTCCTCCTCGAACAGCTTGGTGAGCGTGGCGAATGTCTTTTCGTCGGGGGTGGTCATGGGAGTCCTTTCCTTGGCGCGCCCGGGTGGGTTTTGCGTCGTTATGAGTACGTTAACAACTTGAAGCGGCATGAACCAAGTATTCACGATACCGCACGCTACGGGCTATGTTAACGTACTCATAACACAACGCTTATCACTTTTTGAGAATCTGGTAATCGGTAGAAATTCAGCCGTGAACGGTATTGCCGTATGGACTTATAGAGCAGAAGAGTTGCGGATTGAAAAAGTAGAGTACGTTAACATGCGTCCGACGATAGCGGGCCTCGGCGCGGGGTGTATTTCTGCCCGGGCCGGCATGCACGCTATTCAGATCTCGCAACGGTGAAGGTGATCCTGTGGCAAGGCGCCCGTCCAACGATACAGGTACGCGTCCGGTCTCCATGGCCGACGTCGCCCGCGCTGCTGGCGTTTCGCAGCAGACGGTTTCGCGCGTCGCCAACGGCTTGCCCAACGTTAACGAGCAGACGCGCCAGCGCGTGCAGGCCGCTATGCAAGAGCTCGGCTTTCGTCCGAGTTATGCCGGTCGCTCGCTGCGCGACGGCCGCTACCATTCGGTCGGTCTGTGCGTCAACGATGTCACCAAGTTTGGCAACCTCTCAATGATCGACGGCATCGCCAGCGCTGCTCGCGAGCATAATTGCGCCATCACGCTGGTCGAGATGTCCAAGACCGAGGAGTTTTCGCTTGCCGAGGCAACGCGTCGTATGGCCGCGCTGCCTGTGGACGGCATCATTATCGGCATGAGCCGTATGGCGCCCGATTTTGAGACGTTTGATCCACTGCCGGGCATTGGCACGGTCATCGTTACCATGTACGCGCACCCGCGGGTGACCACGGTAGACTCCGATCATTACGGCTGCTCGCTCTTGCTTATGAATCACCTGTTTGAGCTGGGGCATGAGCAAATTCGCTATATTGGCGGCCCGTCGTTCTCGGTCGACGAGCAATTTCGTCGAGCCGGTTGGCAGGATGCGCTCGAGCGTAGGCACATTAAGCCGCAGACGCCGCTCGAGGGCGACTGGTCTGCCAACAGCGGTTACGAGGCCGGCAGATATCTGGCCGAGCACGACCGCACCATGACGGCGATTTACGCGGCAAACGACCAGATGGCAAACGGCGCAATTGCAGCGCTGCGCGATAGTGGCTTGCGCGTGCCCGAGGACGTGAGCGTGGTGGGCGTCGATGATTCGCTCGATGATTTTGTGGCACACAACGAGCTCACGACCGTGCGATTTGATCTACATCAGCGCGGACGCGAGGTATTCGAGCATGCGGTTCCCGAGGCGGGTACGGCGGGCAAAACCGTTGCCATTCGTATTCCCGGCCAGCTCATTATTCGACATAGCACGGCGATACCGCGCGCATAGTTTGCGCAGGTAAACGGCGATTTATCGTATTTCAATAACAATCGGTATGGATGCCGGCAGATAACAGCTGGGATACTGCCGAGTGTTATGATAGACGGGTTCTTTTGTCTATCTAGGAGGCTTTGCCTGATGGAGATCACCAAGGATATCCGCTACATCGGTGTCGACGATCACGACATTGACCTGTTCGAGGGCCAGTACGACGTGTCCGAGAACGGCATGGCATACAACAGCTACGTTATCTTGGGCGAAAAGATCGCTGTCGCCGATTCAGTCGATGGCGGTTTTGTTGACGAGTGGCTCGGCAACCTCGAGGCCGTGCTCGATGGCCGTACGCCCGACTATCTGGTTGTCCATCACATGGAGCCCGATCACTCCGCCGGTATCGCCGCCTTTATGGAGCGCTATCCCCAGGCACAGATTGTGGCCAGCATGGGCGCCTTCCGCATGATGGTCAACTACTTTGGCACCGACTACCCCGAGCGCAAGATGGTCGTCAAAGAGGGCGACGTGCTCGATCTGGGCGGCCACAGCCTGACCTTTATCGGCGCCCCCAACGTTCACTGGCCCGAGGTGATCTTCTCCTACGAGTCCACCGACAAGGTGCTCTTTAGTGCCGACGGCTTTGGCAAGTTTGGCGCCAACGACATCGAGGATCCCGAGGGGTGGGCTTGCGAGGCTCGCCGCTACTACTTTGGCATCGTCGGTAAGTTCGGCAAGTTTGTGCAGGCCGTCCTCAAGAAGGCCGCCGGCCTGGACATCCAGATCATCTGCCCGCTCCACGGCCCCGTGCTGACCGAGAACCTGGGCTATTACCTCGACACCTATAACACCTGGTCGAGCTATCAGCCCGAGGACGAGGGCATCACGATCGCCTATGCGAGCGTGTATGGCCATCTGAAGGCTGCCGTCGAGGAGCTCGCATCTGCGCTCGAGGCTCGCGGCCAGAAGGTCTCCGTCTTTGACCTGGCTCGCGACGACATGGCCGAGGCCGTTGAGGATGCGTTCCGCTACGACCGTCTGGTGCTCGCCTCCATTACCTATCAGGGCGAGATCTTCCCGTGCATGAGCACCTTTATCCACACGCTCGCCGAGCATGCCTACCAGAACCGTACCGTGGCGCTTGTCGAGTCCGGTTCCTGGGCGCCCGCAGCTGCCAAGATTATGACCAAGGAGCTCGAGGGCATGAAGGACATCACCCTGACGCAGAACAAGGTGACTGTGCTGGGCTCGCTCAACGACGCCTCGCGCGCTCAGATCGAGGCCCTTGCCGACGAGCTGTCCAAGTAACGACACGTTCACTTTTGACGCTCAACCATCACAACCACCACAAAGGGGACAGGCACCTTTGTGGTGGTTTTTGTTTAAGCGCCGGCAATGATGAGGGCTGGACGTGCGCTGTCGGTAGCCTCGGCGATTGAGGTGGCGACGGCATGGTCGGGGTCACGGTCCATCACGATGGCGTCGACATCGGTCAGCTCGGCAAAGCGGTACATGCCGCGTCCGTTAACCTTGCTGGCGTCCATGAGGGCGACGCTTTGATGGGCCGCGGTGATCATAGCCGTTTTGGTCTCGGCCATCTGGGGAAAGTCGGTCGTAAAGCCGCAGCTGGAGACAAAGGCGCCGGGGCACATGACGGCCAGATCGGCATGGACCATTTGGAGCGCCTGCATAGTGAGCGGTCCGTACAAATAACGATGGCCTTTGCGCAACGCCCCGCCCAGCATGACGACATCGACCGAGGGCATGCTCTCGTCGATGTAATCGGCAATGGTAATGTCGGCCGTGATGACGGTGATGCCGTTGCGCTGGTCGAGGAGCCGAACGAACTCGAGCGCCGTGGTGCCCGAGTCGACGAGCAGCGTGTCGCCGTCATTGACGAGCTCGATGGCGCTTTGCGCGATGGCTTGCTTGGCGGCGACGTTGACATTGATGCGGCGATCCTGCGTGGAGACGGTCAGACGTTTGTGGAGCGACACGGCGCCACCATGCGTGCGGCGCAGCTTGCCTGCTTCGGCGAGCGCGTCCAGGTCGGCGCGGGCGGTGACGGAGGACACGCCAAAGGTCTGGGCGATTTCTGCTACCTGCACTGAGGCGTTATGATCGAGCATTTCCATAATGGCGGTACGGCGTTCGTCGGCAAAAGCACGGTTGGTGGCTTGGGCCATGCTTGCTCCATTCTCGGCTAAATTTGCAGGAATTGTGTTGACTCTATTTTCGTTCATTTTCTTTTTGAGTAAGAAAACACCTTTCGATTACTTATCTTTTCTATAAAAGAAAGACGCTGAACGCTCAAAATTCAATATCGAACATGTCCACTCGGCTCAAATTCCTTCCGTTTACTTTTCAAAAACGACTGTATTGACCTGCATGGGCTCAATATCTCGCGCGTGTAAAGCCGCTGAATTTCATACAATGAGCGCAGCAAAACGCAAGGTAAAACGCCTTGTGAACAACTACGCCCGATGTCCAGATGCGGGCGAGGGAGAGGAGCAAACGCTCATGGCACTTGTTACCACCGAAAAGATGCTCAAGGACGCTCAGGCCGGCCACTACGCTGTTGGCGCATTCAACGTCGAGAACCTCGAGTTTGTTATGGCCGTCCTGGCCGCTGCCGAGGAGACCAAGTCCCCCGTCATCATGCAGACCACCCCGGGCACCATCAAGACCGCTGGTCTGGACTACTTCTACGGCATGGTCAAGGCTGCCGCCGAGCGCGCTTCCGTGCCCGTCGCTCTGCACCTCGATCACGGCGATGGCTATGACCGCTGCATGCAGGCTTTCCGCACGGGCTACACCTCTGTCATGATCGACGGCTCGCACGAGTCTTTCGAGGACAACATCGCTCTGACCAAGTCCGTCGCCGACGCTGGCCGCGCCATGGGCGTGCCCGTCGAGGCCGAGCTCGGTAAGGTTGGCGGCAAGGAGGACGACGGTCCCGCGGTTGAGGGCGAGAGCCCCTACACCGATCCTGCCGAGGCCAAGGAGTTCGTCGAGCGCACCGGCTGCACCTCGCTGGCCATTGGCGTTGGCACCAGCCACGGCGTGTACACGAGCGATCCGCACATCGAGCAGTCCGTGGTCAAGGCCATCCGCGACGCCGTCGACGTGCCGCTGGTTCTGCACGGCACCTCCGGTGTGCCCGATGAGCAGGTTGCCGAGGCTGTGAAGAACGGCATCTGCAAGGTTAACTACGCCACCGAGCTACGTCAGGCCTACACCAAGGGCTTCATGGCCTACATGGCCGAGAACCCTGCCTGCTTCGATCCCAAGAAGCCGGCCAAGGAGGGTATGCGTGAGATCACCGAGCTGGTTAAGATCCGCATGACCAACCTTAACTCTGTGGGCAAAGCAGAGTAACAGCAAGGGTACTCCGACTCGCTACATATCCCGGGGAGGGACGAGGGCTTAGTTCCCCAATCGTCCTCGGGCATGCAAAAAGCCTCGCTGCGCACTTCGTGCGGCGAGGCTTTTTGCCCCCTGCGGAAAGATTGGGGGACTAAGCCCTCGTCCCTCCCAAGTTGACCTACTCGAGGTCGTCGCCCTTGTGGCGTTAGGGCGGAAATGGGTGGGGCGTTAGGGCTTCTTTGCTGATGGGGGATTAGTATGCCCGGGCTTGGTTGGGGAATGCCTGGTCTAGTGAGGCTTGGAGTTTTTCGAAGGATGTCTGCAGGTTGAGGTGTTGGTCTGCAGAGCGTTTGGTTTTTGTGGTGGGGGAGTCGAGGAGGCTGTTTCTCTGTGTCGGGGGGAAGGAGAAAAGGTTTGCATGTTTTAGGGATGGCTGCTGTGCTGCGTCATTGGAAGAATGCATGCTTGTGCGGCCTCCTCGATGTCCACCAATAGATTGCGCTCGGGGTATGCTGCTAGGTCCCGTGCGTTGGCAGTATTATGCCGCGGCTGTTGCAAAGAAGCGCTAAAGAAAGGCTTAACCTGGTTTGATGTTACGATGAAACTGCAGGTCAAAGCCATCGAGTAACACTCTTGAAAGGTTTTGAGCTTAAGGGCTTTCTAAGGTTTGTGACGTGGATGTGGCGCGGACGTGCGGAGCGTGTGAATGCTCGCTCCTAGCGCTGCGGCTCTGCGGCGCGCACCTGCTCGATGACCTTTTCCATGGTGGCGTCGATGCGGTCCTTTTTGAGCTCACATTCCCAGATGGTGATGCGCGTCCAGCCCATTTGGGTAAGTGCGTTGATGGCAGCGCGGTCGCGCTCGACGTTGCGACGGAACTTTGCCTCCCAAAACTCAACGTTGCGCTTGGGCTGGCTCGGGTTGCACTTGGGGCAGCGGTGCCAAAAGCAGCCGTTGACGAAGATGGCGATCTTGCGCCCGGGAAAGGCGATATCGGGCTTGCCAGGAACCTTCCATTCCAAGCGATAGCCCGTAAGGCCTGCTGCGCGCAGGCGCTGTCGTACGAGTAGCTCGGGTTTGGTGTTGGCGCGCTTGTTGCCCTTCATGGACTTTTTGATGGCGGCGCGACGGCGCACGAGCTCACGCTCGTCGGCGGAGAGGTCCGAGGTGTCGATGCCGTCGAGCAGACCGGGCTTGGGACGTTTTTTGCTGCGGCGCTTAGGTGCGCGCTTGGGTTTGGTGGCGGGCTCGTCGGTCGTGGCGGCCTCGGCGTCGTTGGCGGCGCCGTTGGCCTCAAGCCGATCTTCCTTCAACTCAATCAGAGCATCGATAAGCCCTTTGTCGGCGGGCATCCATTCCACCGTGGCAAGCGAGGTGCGCGGAATCCAGCGGATATCGAGCTGGCGGTCGTGTTTCTGGGGCTCATCGGATTCATCGGCGAGCGAGCAGTAGTAGCACTCCATGGAGAGATGAAAATCGGGGTAGTCATACTCAACGGTGTAGAAATCGCGCAGGTTGGTGACTTTTACCTGCAGCTCTTCCATGAGCTCGCGGCGTACGGCGTCCTCGGGCGACTCGCCGCGCATGAGCTTGCCACCGGGAAACTCCCAAAGTCCCTGCATGTTGCCATAGCCGCGCTGCACGGCAAGCAGCTCGTCAGATCCATCCTTGCGAATGATCCCAGCGGCAACATGAACAGTCTTCAACAGGAGTCCTCTCTCAATATCAACACGCGGCAGGCTGGCTGCCCTACCTTACACAACGGTAAGGCAAGCGTAAGCCATATCGATGGTAGCCGACTCGTCTTCTTGCGACTATAGATGCCGTAGACTAATCGCAAGAAAGGACTCGGTATGCAAACCACGCACATGGCGACCCCGGTACTGGAGGTCGCGCATCTCGAAAAGGTATATGGAGCGCTGGGCAACGTGACCCGTGCGCTCAACGACGTCAGCTTTACCGTCAACCGCGGTGAATTTGTTGGCATCATGGGCGCTTCGGGCTCGGGCAAGTCGACGTTGCTCAACTGCGTGTCGACCATCGATAGCGCCACGAGCGGCACGATCCGCATCAACGGGCAGAACGTGACGCGCATGAAGCAGGCTAAGCTTTCGCAGTTCCGCCGCGAGGAGCTGGGCTTTATCTTCCAGGACTCCAACCTGCTCGATACGCTCACGGCACGCGAGAACATCGCCCTGCCGCTCACCATTGCCCGCACAAACTCGGCAGAGATCTCGACCCGCGTGCAGGATGTGGCAGCGCGCCTGTCCATCAGTCAGGTGCTCGACAAGTATCCCTACCAGATGTCCGGCGGCCAGCAGCAGCGCGTTGCCGCGGCTCGCGCGCTCGTCACCGACCCCACCATGATCATGGCCGACGAGCCTACCGGCGCCCTCGACTCCAAAAGCGCCCGCCTGTTGCTCGAGAGCCTAGAGGCCCTCAACCGCCGCCTGCGCGCCACCGTGCTCATGGTCACGCACGACAGCTTTGCCGCCAGCTACACGAGCCGTGTGCTGTTTATCCGCGACGGCAAGATCTTCACCGAGCTGCGCCGCGGCGACACCGACCGCCGAGAGTTCTTCGACCGCATTATGGAGGTCGTTGCCATGATGGGCGGTGAGGGCTCCGATGCTCTGTAAACTCGCTTGGGGCAACGTCCGCCGCGCCGGCCGCGACTACCTCGTCTACCTTTTGACGCTCACCCTGGGCGTCACGGTCTTCTATGCCTTTAACACCATCTCGATGCAGGTCGACATCGCCGGCATCGATGAAGAGGGCTTGGCGCAGGTTATGGGCAGCATGCTCGGCGACCTGACGTACTTTTTGGCCGGTGTCATGGCCTTTTTGATGGTGTATGCCAATAACTTCATCATGAAACGCCGCAAGAAGGAGTTTGGCCTGTACCAGGTGCTCGGCATGGGGCGCGGGCGCGTCGCCACGATCATGGCGCTCGAGACCGTGATCGTCTCGGTCGTGGCCTTTGTCGCCGGCATTGTGCTGGGTATGGGACTCTCCCAGCTCATGACGTTCTTTACGGCCTCGCTCTTTAAGACACAGATTGCCAATTTCCACTTCTTTTTCTCGGTGCATGCGTTCAATCTGACCCTTGCCTGCATGCTCGTAATGTTTGTGCTCACGCTACTGCTGAACCTTCGCGCCGTGCGTCGTACCAAACTCATCGAGCTTATGGGTGCCGAGCGTCGCAACGAGAGCATCAAGACACGCAACCCCTGGATCGCGATTGCCATCTTTGCCGTGGGCGTGGTGCTTGTGGGCGTGGCCTATTACCGTCTGCTACGTGATGGGTTCCCGCTAACCGCGACGGACAGCAAGCTGCAAGAGGCCATGAACCAGTTTGGTATTACGACCGCTATGGTTACCGTGGGCACCTTTGCCCTGTTCTGGGGACTCTCGGGCATGCTCATCAAGCTGCTGCAGAGCCTGCGCAGCGTGTATTGGCGCGGCTTCAACATGTTTACCGTGCGCCAGCTTGCGGCCAAGGTCAACACGGTGTGCTTTTCGATGGGCGTCATCGCGATGCTCCTGTTTTTGGCCATCACCTCGGTGACGTGCGGTATGTCGATTGCCAATGTGATGAACGAAAACCTGGAGCGCTATAACCCTGTTGACGTGTCTCAGACGTATGTCTATTACACGCCCGATACGCTCGACTACTACAAAGAATATGTCAATCCGTCTGAAGCCGACCGCATGGTGCTAGCCGATACAACGGTCGATTTGTACTCCGCATGGCACGGCAAGGGCAAGTCGGCGGACAACAACGACGAGACCGGCAAGAAGGTCAATATCGCCGATGTTGCCGGTGAGCATGTTCAGATCGATTCGTATCTGAGTTACCCGTTTGGCGGTTCGAATCCTTCGGTGTCTGCGGGTGAGATGTGCAAGACCATGGGCGAAAAGCTCCCCAAGGCGCTCGGGGGTAGCAATGCCGATACGATGGGTCTGTTTGTGACGCCGGCGAGCCAGTACAACAAACTGCGCCAGATGATGGGCGAGGAGCCGGTGAGCATTGGCCGCGACCAGTACCTGCTTACGTGTGATATGGGCGGTGGGCTGGGCGACCTGTACACCAAGTACATGGCCGGCGGCCATACCCTCACCTTGGGCGGGCATGAGCTCAAGCCCGCAACCGATAAGTCGGACAAGGACACGGCGGCCATCGCCAACTCGGCGATGGGCAGTAATCCGGGTACCGTCGTCGTTGCCGACGAGCTGTTGTCCCAACTTAATCTGCAGCCGTATTCCAGTAGCCTGCTCGTTAATTACAAACAGGGGATGGATACGACCGAGGCAGACGAGAGCATTAAATACACTTTGCTCGACAATCTGCTCGTTGACGGCAAGGAGCCGGGGTCATGGGGAATCTTCATCACACGCTCCGAGATGTACACGCAAGCAGCGCAAATGAACGGCATGATTAGCTATCTGGCCATCTACATTGGCTTTGTATTGGTCGTTGCATGCGCGGCGATTCTGTCGATCCAGCAACTCTCCAACGTGGCCGACGGCAGCCGCAGCTATCGTGTGCTGGCACAGATCGGCTGTGAGGACCGCCAGATTCGCCATTCGGTGATGGCGCAGCAAGCGGTATTCTTCCTGTTCCCGCTGGCAGTGGGCCTGGCGCACTCCTTTGTGGCACTTAAGGTGATCATCGAGCTGGTGAGCATATTCGGAAATATGAGCATCGGTGGCACCGTGGGCCTCACCTGTGCAATCTTCCTGGCAGCCTACGGCGGCTACTTCCTGGTGACCTACCTCATGAGCACCGGCATGGTACAAGTCGCCATCGCCACCCGCTACAGCGAGTAACAAGCGGGCAAAACCGTCGCAAAATCAGAGGCGAATGACCGCCGCGAAGGGACCAGGGGCCCTTTCGCGGCGGTTTTTGCCAATCTGGTGCGTCTCAGATGCAAGTGAGTAGACTATTTTGAACTTACCGAGCACATCGTGACAAATGCTCAATAAAACCGCAGGTCAGAGCAGTGATGTTTTGGGGCGTGCTTGGCTTCCTGCAAAAAGCCTACTCACTTGGTTTTTTCTGCTAGAAGACCGCCGCGAGGGAAGGCAGCTCTCTCGCGGCGGTTGGCGTTTGCCCAGATAAAACCTACCAAAATAAACCTGTCCCTTTTTGGCAGGTGGTTTCAGCTGAACAGCGGGCCGTGCGGCTTGGGTATGCGGGCTCACAATCTGGGGAAACCGAACAGATTGGGGGCTTGTATGATCGATTCGAAGGGAACCGTGCGACTCGAGGGCATGTTTGACAGAGTGATAGTCGTTGGGGACGTTCTTAAACGACTAGTCAAACAAGAATGTCCCCAACGACTACCCAAGGAGTGTCCCAAACTGCCGGCAGAAAAGGAGCGTCCCTAACTGCTACATCCGGAGCAAGACAACGCCGCGGTTAGAGGACGGACAGCGAGCGGGTCGCATTTGAGACAAGGTGACGTGAAACGAAAGGGCGCTGACCTTCTGGTCGCGCCCTTGAAGTTGAACGTCAGATTGTCCAAATGCGGCCCGCGCAGCGTCGGCCGGTTACGGCGTTTGGTAAAACGCCGTAACCTACACCCGCTCCGCGATTTCGTGGATGAGGTAGTCGGTCTTTTCCCAGCCCAGGCACGGGTCGGTGATCGACTTGCCAAAGACGCCGCCGTCGACCGGCTGATTGCCGTCCTCCAGGTAGGACTCGATCATAAAGCCCTTGACTAGCTTAGAGATGGACTCATTGCGGCGGCAGCTGTCGAGCACCTCCTTGCAAATACGATACTGCTCCAGCGGACGTTTGCCCGAGTTGTCGTGGTTGCAGTCGATGACCGCTGCCGGGTTGGCATAGCCGGCATGCTCGGTATAGCGCTCGGCCAGGCGCTCCAGGTGCTCGTAGTGGTAATTGGGGTAGGTACGACCGTCGAGACCGATGTAGCCACGCATGACGGCGTGTGCGAGCGGATTGCCGTCGCATTCAACCTCCCAGTTGCGGAAGATAAAGCTCTGATGTGCCTGGGCGGCGTAGATGGAGTTGAGCATGACGGTGGTGGAACCGGCGGTGGGGTTCTTCATGCCCACAGGCACCGAAATGCCGCTCGATACCAAGCGATGCTCCTGGTTTTCGACCGAGCGGGCTCCTACGGCGACGTAGCTCAGCAGGTCGACGAGGTACTGGTAGTTGGACGGGTAGAGCATCTCGTCGGCGGTAAAGAAACCGGTCTCCTCGATGACGCGCAGGTGCATGTGGCGAATGGCCTTAACGCCTTCGAGCAGGTCATCGGGCGCCTCGGGGTCGGGGTTGTGCAGCAGACCCTTGTAGCCGGTGCCTTTGGTGCGCGGCTTGTTGGTGTAGACGCGCGGAATGATGATGAGCTTGTCCTTGACCTCTTTGGCGACCTTGGCCAGCCGGTTCATGTACTCAAGCACCGAATCTTCGCGGTCGGCAGAGCACGGGCCGATGATGAGTACCTTGCGCGCGTCCTCGCCGGTAAAGACTTTGGCGACCTCGGCGTCAAATGCCTGCTTTTTGGCAGTAAGCTCGGCGGAAAGCGGCATCTCCTCGCGGATCTCCATGGGGATCGGCAGCCTGCGTTTGAAATCCATGGCCATGCGGGGCCTCCTCAATCTATAGAAAGAACAATAAGCGTATTGTCGAATGCTCGGCATTATCCGCTGTCGCACGCTAAAGTGCAAGCAAAACCTGCCAAAAAGGGACAGGTTTATTTTGGTCGGTTTTATCTGGGGAAATGCCGGCACTCGCTGGAAGGGGAGGACCGGCGTACGGCACGCTGGAGCAAGTTGGATCTCCTGCGGCATACCCCGTGGACAAAAAATGGCAAATATGAGTACTGTTGCTAGCTTAGTATCATATCGACCTTACAAGATAATAGGCACAACAGTAAATATGTTCATTGACGTTGGCACACAGAAGCATGCTACCGGGCGTTTTGATCAATTTGAAGGAATATCTAGGCCGCAAAGACGTCGTTTGGGGCAGTTTTGGCTGTTACTAAAAAAAGTGACAGTACTCATTTTTGCCATTTTTTGCCCACGGGGCCTTGAGGGAGAGCGTCAATCAGGCCCCAGGGGAGGCGTTTCGAGGCTCGAAGGACACAAAACGGGGGCGCAGTTCATTCTGCGCCCCCGTTTTCTGGGCATTGCGGTTGTTTGCCGCCGGTTGTTACGCCGCTTCGTCGAACTGCGAGTTGTACAGGTCGGCGTAGAAGCCGCCCTGGGCGAGCAGCTCGTCGTGCGTGCCCTTCTCGACGATGTCGCCGTCGCGAATTACCAAGATCACGTCGGCGTTGCGGATCGTGGACAGGCGGTGTGCGATGACAAAGCTCGTGCGGCCCTGCATCAGCGCATCCATGGCGCGCTGAATAAGCTCCTCGGTGCGGGTATCGACGTTGGAGGTCGCCTCGTCCAAAATCAGTGCCGGGCGGTCGGCCAAAATGGCACGGGCGATGGTCACGAGCTGGCGCTGGCCCTGCGAGAGGTTGGTGCCCTCCTCGTTGATCATAAAGTCGTAGCCGCCGGCGAGCGTATGGATAAAGTGATCGCAGCGTGCGGCGCGTGCAGCGGCCTCGACCTCGGCATCGCTCGCATCGGGGCGTCCGTAGCGGATGTTCTCGCGGATGGTGCCGTTAAACAGCCAGGTATCCTGTAGCACCATGGCAAACTCGCCGCGCAGCGCCGCGCGGTCCCAATCGCGCACGTCGATGCCCTCGACGCGCAGCGAACCGCCGTCCACGTCGTAAAAGCGCTGCAGCAGCTTAATGAGCGTGGTCTTGCCGGCGCCGGTGGGACCGACGATGGCGATGGTCTGGCCGGGCTGCGCCTCGCAGCTAAAGTCGTGGATGATGGTCTTGTCGGGCGTGTAGCCAAACTTGACATGGTCAAATTCCACGTGGCCGGGGCGCTTTTCGGGAATCTGGGCGTCGGCCTTCTGCTCCTCTTCGGGCGCGGCGAGGAACTCAAACACACGCTCGGTGGCGGCGGCCATCGACTGCATCGTGTTGCTCACGTTGCCCAGCTGCTGTACGGGCTGCGTAAAGTTGCGAACGTACTGGATAAAGCTCTGGATATCGCCGGGCGTGGCATTGCCGGTCAGCGCGAGCTGCGCGCCCACTACGACAACGCCCACGTAACCCATGTTGCCCACCAGGCTCATAAGCGGCATCATCAGGCCCGACAGGAACTGCGAGCGCCAGCCACTAATAAACAGGCGGTCGTTTTGACGGTCGAACTCCTCGATCGAGGCCTCGGCGCGGTCGAACACCTGAATGACGTTCTGGCCGGCAAAGTCCTCCTCGATAATGCCGTTGACGGTACCCAGGACCTGCTGCTGCTCGCGGAAGTACGGCTGCGAGAAGTGAATCATTACGGTCAGGATAATCGCGGCGGCCGGCAGCGTGAGCACGGTGACGCCGGTGAGCGGCAGGCTGATCGACAGCATCATGACGAGCACGCCGATAATCTGCGTGACGGACGTAATAAGCTGCGTCACGCTCTGGTTGAGCGACTGGCCGAGTGTATCGACGTCGTTGGTGATGCGGCTGAGCACATCGCCCTTGCTGTGACCGTTGAAGTAGCTCATCGGCACGACGGCAATCTTGGCTGCGATCTCCTTGCGCATGCGGTAGCAGATCTTTTGCGTGACGCCGGTCATGAGCCAGCCCTGGATGAGGCTGCAAACAGAGCTTGCCAGATACAGGCAGAGCAAAAAGCCGAGCGTCTTGGCGATCCAGTCAAAGTCGACGTCGCCGGTGCCGTTGACCTTGGCAACCAGGCCTTCGAACAGTTTGGTGGTAACCTGGCCGAGCACCTTGGGCCCCACAATGTTAAAGATGACCGAGCACACGGCAAAGGCGACGGCAGCAAACACGGCAATCTTGTGCTGGCCGATATAGCCGAGCAGCTGCCTCATGGTGCCTTTAAAGTCCTTGGCCTTTTCGCCGCGGCCCATGCCACCCATACGGCCCATAGGACCGCGCCGGCGGGTGGGCTTGGGAATCTGAGTCTTGGTCTCGTCTGCCATTAGCGCTCGCCTCCTTCCGTGACGGCTGCAATTTCTTCTTGGGTAAGCCCCAGCTCCTCGGCGGAAAGCTGCGACTGTGCGATCTCCAGGTACGCCGGGCAGCTGTGCAGCAGCTCCTCGTGTGTGCCAGTGCCCACCACGTGGCCGTCGTCGAGCACGATAATCTGGTCGGCGTGCATGATGGTCGCGATGCGCTGGGCCACGACCACGAGTGCGGCGTCGGTAACGTTTTTGGCCAGCTCCTCGCGCAGGCGCGCGTCGGTCTTGTAGTCGAGGGCACTAAACGAGTCATCGAACACCACGACCTCGGGCTTTTTGGCCAACGCGCGGGCGATGGCCAGGCGCTGGCGCTGGCCGCCCGAGACATTGGATCCGCCCTGGCTGATGGGGGAGTCGTAGCCGCCCTCGCGCTCGGCGATAAAGTCCTCCGCCTGGGCGACGCGTGCCGCCTGGCGCATATCCTCGTCACTCACCATATCGCCGGCAAACTTGAGGTTGCTCTCGACGGTGCCCGAGAACAGGCGACCCTGCTGCGGGATATAACCAATACGGCGGCGTAGCTCGGAAAGGGTCATGTCACGCACGTCGATGCCGTCGAGCGAAATGCTGCCGCCTGTGACGTCGTACAGGCGCGGAATCAACTGCACGAGCGTGGACTTGCCCGAGCCCGTGGAGCCAATGATGCCGAGCATCTGACCGGCATGCGTGGTGAAGTTCACGCCGCTGATGACATCGGCGCGGGCATCGGGATACTGGAAGCTCACGTCGCGGAAGGTGAGCTCACCGCGTGACGCGCTGGTCGCGGGCAGTTTGGGCGAGGAGGGGTCGTTGATGCTCGTGGGGCAGGTGATGACCTCTTCCACGCGCTCGGCTGCGACCTCGGCGCGGGGCAGGATGACCGAAACCATGGTGAGGATCATAAACGCCATGACGATCTGCATGGTGTAGGAGATAAACGCCATCATGTTGCCGACCTGCATCACGCCGTCGGACACGCCCTGCGCGCCAAACCAGACGATAAGCACGGTGATGCAATTCATGACCAGCATCATGAGCGGCATCATAAAGCTCATGGCGCGGTTGGTGTAGAGCTGCGTGGTCATCAGGTCGAGCGAAGCCTTGTCAAAACGCTCGAGCTCATGCTCCTCGCGGTTGAACGAGCGGATAGGCATAAGGCCGTCGAGCAGCTCGCGGGCGGTAAGGTTCACGCGGTCCACAAAGCTCTGCATCTTTTTGAATTTGGGCATGGTGAGGCCCATAAGCACGCCGACGACGGCCGAGACCGCGATGATGGCCACGGCGATGGTCCACTCCAGGCCGGTGTGGTTGGCCAGGACGCGCATGACGGCGACGATGCCCATGACGGGGGCCATCAGACACATGCGGATAAACAGGGTTGCGGCCATCTGAATCTGCTGAATGTCGTTGGTGCAGCGGGTGATGAGCGAGGCCTGGCTAAACTTGCCCACCTCGGCCGGCGAGAAGTGCATAACCTTGTTGAAGGTCTCGCGGCGCAGGTCGCGTGCGATGGAGCAGGCGGTGCGCGAAGCCACGGCACCGGTCAGGATGGTGGCGACCAGCGACACCAGACACAGACCAAACATCGTGGTCGCCATGCGGCCCAGGTAGGCGTTCTGCACGTCGGCGGGGTCGATGCCCTGCGCCTTGTACTCGTCCTGTACATAGCTCACGGCGCGCTGGGTGACGATGGAGCCCGACATGGAGCCCATTTTGTCCGCCATTTGGTTGGCGCCCTCGACGAGCTTGCTTTGGTCTACCAGACCGCCCTTGACACCTAGGCGCAGACTCTTCATGGTGATCTTGCCGCCGTCGGCGTCGATCTGCTTTTGCATGCTCTGCGCGGCTGCGGCCTTCTGCTGCATCTCGGCGAGCTGCTCGGGCGTCATGGCAGCCATCTGCTCGGGGGTGGGCATGGCCTGGGCAGCGCCGCCATCGCTTGCCTCGGTGGACGTGCCGGTCATGTCGCCCATGGAGTCGGCGTCGATGCCTTGGTTGAGCGAAAGGACGACGGTCTCGGGCAGGCTCATAATGTCGGCGAGCTTGCTGCCATCGGCACGCTCTTCCTCGGTGCCCTTGTACGTTCGAATGCCGTTATTGTCCGCCTTGCTAAACACGGCCTCCGCAGCTTTGGCGTCCTTGGCGCTCATAAAGAGTTCGAGGTCGTCGAGCGATTCGGCGCGAATGGTGTCGGGCACGGGCGAGGCGATACCGCCTTGCTGCACGCCCACGTCGACGATGTCGCTCATATAGGTAGGCAGCGCCAGATCGGCGTTGCAGCTGATTACGATAAGTACGATAGCTGTGAACAGTGCCAGGATATGCTTTTTAAAGAGCTTGAGAATCCTCACTCGGCATCTCTCCTTTCTTGATTGCGGTCGATAATTTCGTTGGCACGTCTAAGAAGGCGCACCATCTCTTGGGTATCTGTTTCGCCGAGTTGCTCGAGGAAAGCCGTGGTGCGGCCCTCGAATTCCCGACGTTTAATTTCGAGGTCCTGGAATCCCTTGTCGGTCACTGTGACGTGTACGCGACGACGGTCGGTTTTTGAGTGCTCGCGCTCAACCCAGCCCTTGGCCTCGAGGGCGCGCAGAATATTGGCGATGCGGGCGCTCGAGGCCAAGGCGCGATCAGCGAGTTCGCTCGGCGTGAGCGAACCGCCAGCGAGTATGAGGGCGCGCATGACGGCCATCTCGCCACCGAGGGCTTTGTCCGCAAAGCGCGAAATGCGCTGATGCATGCTGCCAAACTCGGTAAGGAGCTGACGCCCAAGTTCACGGAAATCGGTATCTTCCACCGAAAACCCCTAACACTAGAAACTATTTTCGGTGGAAGATGATACCCCTGCACGCACACCCTATACGGTAGATTTTGGGACATGTCTAGAAAACTACCTTTAGGCGACCTCCGTACACCGTCGGTATCAGTAAAGTTAGGGGGTAGATCTCTAAGCACGTCCTAAAGCCCACTCAGAGACACTTTATCCTGCTAAAGCTGGCATAACAGCTAGAGTGAACGTCGTACAAAGGCAAGGAAAAATACCAAACAAATCGGTGAACGGTAGTTGTTCACGCTCGCATTTCCTGCAGGTTTGTAAAAAGCGCCTTTATGATATAAAAAAAGAAACATATAACAGCCCAGATGGAGAGGGTCGCTATGTTATCCTTCACAGACGGGTGAAATCTTGGGTTTAGGGTTGCAGTTCCAAGGTGGACAAACGTTTTTCCCTGCACCAACATGTGGCGAAGAACGGAAGAAGCCGGTAGTGCAAGCCGAAAATTCAAGAATTCAATAAGCAGCGGTGTGAGAGAGCGCCGCATTACACGTAACTAGGAGCGTGGTTACACAATGCAGGAGGCATGGGAAGGCTTCAAGGAAGGCATCTGGACGGGAGAGGTTGACGTCCGAGACTTCATCCAGAAGAACTACACCCCCTATGAGGGCGACGAGTCGTTCCTCGTCGGTCCGACCGAGCGTACCAAGGAGCTGTGGGGCGAGGTTCTCGACCTGCTGCTCAAGGAGCGCGAGCAGGGCGGCGTCCTCGATATGGACACCAAGACTGTCACGGGTATCGTGAGCCACCCCGCTGGCTACATCGATAACGCCCACCGCGAGAAGGAGACCATCGTCGGCCTCCAGACCGACAAGCCGCTCAAGCGCGCGCTGCACGTCAACGGTGGTATCCGCATCGCTTGCCAGGCTGCCAGCCAGCACGGCTACAAGGTCGACGAGAACGTTGTCGAGCGCTACACCTTCGAGCGCAAGACCCATAACGCCGGCGTCTTCGATGTTTACACCCCCGAGATGCGTGCTTGCCGCTCGGCCCACATCATCACCGGTCTGCCCGATGGCTATGGCCGCGGCCGCATCATCGGCGACTACCGTCGTGTCGCCCTGTACGGTGTCGACTACCTGATCAAGGACAAGGAGGCCCAGAAGGCTTCCACCCCGACGGTCATGACCGCCGACAACATCCGCGATCGTGAGGAGCTGCAGGAGCAGATCCGCGCCCTCGGCGAGCTTAAGATGATGGCCGAGACCTATGGTTTCGATATTTCCAACCCTGCTACCAACACGCAGGAGGCCATCCAGTGGATGTACTTCGCCTACCTCGCTGCCGTTAAGGAGCAGAACGGCGCCGCTATGTCCATCGGCCGTACCTCCACGTTCATCGACATCTACGCTGAGCGCGACCTTGCCAACGGTACCTTCACTGAGGAGCAGATCCAGGAGTTCGTGGATCACTTCATCATGAAGCTCCGCATGGTCAAGTTTGCCCGTACCCCCGAGTACCAGGCCCTGTTCACCGGCGATCCGCAGTGGGTCACCGAGTCCATCGGCGGCATGGGTGTTGACGGCCGTACGCTCGTTACTAAGATGAGCTACCGCTACCTGCACACGCTCGAGAACATGGGTACCAGCCCCGAGCCCAACATGACCGTTCTGTGGTCGACCCGTCTGCCCGAGAACTTCAAGAAGTTCTGCGCCAAGACTTCCGTCGCCAGCTCCTCGATCCAGTACGAGAACGACGACCTCATGCGCGTCTATCACGGTGACGACTACGGCATTGCCTGCTGCGTGTCCTCCATGCGCATCGGCAAGGAGATGCAGTTCTTCGGCGCCCGCGCCAACCTTGCCAAGTGCCTGCTCTACGCACTCAACGGCGGTGTTGACGAGGTCTCCAAGAAGCAGGTCGGCCCCAAGTATCGCGCCGTCGAGGGCGATACGCTCGATTACGACGACGTTGTGGCCAAGTACAACGACATGATGAAGTGGCTCGCTGGCGTGTACGTCAACTCTCTGAACATCATTCACTACATGCACGATAAGTATTGCTACGAGCGCATTCAGATGGCTCTGCACGACAAGCACGTGCACCGCTGGTTCGCTACGGGCATCGCTGGCCTTTCCGTCGTGGCTGACTCCCTGTCCGCCATCAAGTACGCCAAGGTCCACCCTGTCCGTGACGAGAACGGCATCATCGTCGACTTCGAGACCGAGGGCGAGTTCCCCAAGTACGGTAACGACGACGACCGCGTCGACCAGATCGCTCACGACGTTGTGCACCAGTTCATGGAGTACATCCGCATGAACGACACCTACCGCAACTCCGTGCCCACGACCTCGGTTCTGACCATTACCTCCAACGTCGTGTACGGTAAGAAGACCGGCTCCACGCCCGACGGCCGCAAGGCTGGCCAGCCGTTCGCCCCGGGTGCTAACCCCATGCACAAGCGCGATAGCCACGGCGCCATCGCTTCGCTGTCTTCGGTTTCCAAGCTCCCGTTCCGCGATGCTCAGGACGGCATCTCCAACACCTTCTCCATCATCCCGAGTGCGCTCGGCAAGGAGGACCAGGTGTTCTTTGGCGATATCGACCTTGATCAGCTGGGCGAGTAACTATTGTTAGTGCTATACTAACAATAACGATTACTGATTAGTGCGCCGGTTTCGGCCGGCGCCTATTAATCGAAGGAGACACATTATGAAGGTTTCTGAAGTTTCCGAGACTCAGGCCGATAACCTGGTCCACATGCTCGACGCTTACGCCGAGAAGGGTGGCCACCACCTGAACATCAACGTCTTCAACCGTGAGACGCTGCTCGACGCTCAGGCTCACCCCGAGAAGTACCCGCAGCTGACCATCCGCGTTTCCGGCTACGCCGTGAACTTCCACACGCTCACCAAGGAGCAGCAGGACGAGGTCATTGCGCGTACCTTCCACGACAAGTTCTAAAGGGACTCAACTCCCGCAGGATCGCCGGGCCGCTTTGGGTTACTTTCCAAAACGTCCTCGGACATGCAAAGGGCTCCGCTGCGCGCTTCGCGCGGCGGAGCCCTTTGCGTCCTGCGGAAATGTTTTGGAAAGTAACCCAAAGCGGCCCGGCGGGGGTCCTGTGTAGTCGCCCTTTAGGCGGAACTCTCCTAATTATTTGGATGAGTCGTTTACTTACTTGTACTGTTACCGTCTTCCCGCTCTTGTTGGGGTATGCTTTGTTCGTATGTAAACGTATGACATGTTGATGGGGGAGGGTGCTATGGCTCGCGAGAGTGCTCGTTCTAAGGATACGGCTAAGCCTGGCATCAAGGAAGTTGCGGCGGTGGCGGGGGTTTCGCCTACTACGGTATCTCGCGTGCTTAATAATCGCGGCTATATTAGCCAAGAGACCCGCGATAAGGTCCATGCCGCGATGAAGCGCATCAACTATACGCCCAACGATATCGCCCGTGCCATGCTCAACGGTCGCCTGAATCTTATCGGTATGATCGTCCCCTATGTCAGCAGTCCGTTTCATGCCCAAGTGGTTCAAGTCATTGAGCATACCCTGGCCGAAAACGGTTTTAAGATGCTGCTGTGCAATAGCGCCAATCGACCCGAGCTTGAGCGCTCTTATATCGACATGCTTCGACGCAATATGGTTGATGGCGTCATCGTCAACTCGCTTAATATCGGTGCCGAGGCGTATGCCGAGATGGGCTTGAGTCTGGTTGGTATCGACTGCGACCTTGGCGAAGCCTCTGTTCAGATTGCGAGCGACAGCTATAGCATCGGCGAACTTGCCACGCGTCGCCTGATCGATGACGGATGTTCACGCATCCTGTGCCTGCGCAGCAATAGCCGCATGCGCATGCCTGCCAATAAGCGTACCGATGCCTACCTCGATGTTGTTGAGCAGGCCGGTTTGCCCGCGCTTGTCCGTGAGGTTGAGTTCGTTAAGCCCGACGACGAAAAGAGCGCGGTCGTTGCGAAGATCCTCGATGAGAACCCCGATATTGACGGCATCTTTGCGGGAGACGACACGATGGCGGCTATCTGTCTTAACGTGATGAAGCAGCGCGGCTTGAGCGCTCCGGGCGATATTAAGGTCGTGGGCGCGGATGGTGCCCGCCGCACTATGACGTTTATGCCTGACTTAACAACCGTACGCCAAGATATCGATCGCATCGGAGAGCTCGCGGCGCAATCCATCATTGCTCTTATTAACGGCGAAAAGCCCGAATCGAATATCAAGCTCCCCGTTGAACTCATTGAGGGTAAAACCGCGTAGTTCATCCCGTGCCAAAAGAATTCCTCAAACACCTCTGATGACCGTTCGCCGGCATATGTCAACCGTTTGCCGACGACTGGAACTGCGAAAAGACGTATTGGTGTGAAAACGTTTGACATATGAAAACGATTGACATATCTTGCAGTTGTACCGAGTTAGTATCTCGTGAGAAAGGAAGTCTCGGATGCACAAGGTGTATTACCAGCCTGAGGGAATTTGGGTAGGCGACATCATGCCGTACGGCGAGGACGGCACGTTCTATCTCTATCATCAGCGTGACACGCGAAACCCCGGACCTTTCGGAGAGCCGTTTGGCTGGGCACTCGCGACAACCAAGGACTTCGTCAATTACAAAGACTTTGGCGAGAGCCTTGAGCGTGGCGGCGACGAGGAAGTCGACCAGTATGTTTATGCCGGCACGGTGTTTAAGGTGGGCGACAAGTACCATGCGCTCTACACTGGTTGCAATCGCGATAAGGTCAAGGCACGCTTGATGAAGCAGGTTCTTCTTCACGCAACGAGTGACGACGCCGTCAAGTGGGAGAAGAACATCGCCGAGACGCTGCTTCCGCCCCAGGAGGGTTACGATGACCGCAACTGGCGCGATCCCTTTGTGCTTTGGGATGAGGAGAACGAAGAGTACATGCTCATCCTCGGCACGCGTGTGGGCGAGGACAAGCGTCTGATGACCGGTCGTCTGGTCAAGTTCACCTCCAAGGACCTGGATACCTGGGAGTTCCAGGGCGACTGGTGGAATCCGGGCCTGTACACCATGTTCGAGATGCCTGATCTCTTTAAGATGGGCGACTGGTGGTATCTGGTGTTCTCCGAGTACAGTGATGGCAACAAGACCCGTTACCGCATGTCTCGCTCTATCAACGGTCCTTGGATCACTCCTGCGGACGATTCCTTCGATGGCCGCGCGTACTATGCCGCGCGTACCGCATTTGATGGTGAGCGCCGCGTTCTCTTTGGTTGGGTTCCTACGCGTGACGAGGGCGGTGACCCCAGCTCTTACCTGTGGGGTGGCACCTTTATGCCCCTCGAGATCGTTCAGCGTGCCGACGGAACGCTCGGCACCAAGCTCCCCGACAGCATGCTTGGCGCCTTTGGCGAGGGCAAGGCTGTCGAGACCTTTGAGCTTTCCTGCGAGTCGGGCAAGGTCGAGCAGGTGCTCGCCGCGGATGCCGGCTCCACCTACTTGCTCGATGCCGACATTGAGCTCGGCGGTAACGCTGCCGGCTTCTCGGTCAAGTTCGCCGAGGACGCCGAGACTGGTCTTGCCTATGAGTTCCGCGCCAACCTGCGCGAGGGCAAGCTCGAGTTCACGCCGGCTCCCCAGTACCCGTGGTTCCAGGTCAACAACATGGGCCTCGAGCGTCCGTTGTTCTTTAAGGGCGAGGGCACTCACCATGTGCGTCTGGTCGTCGACGACGACATCGCGACCATCTTTGTCGATGATGTTGCGCTCAACGCTCGCTTCTGCAACAAGCAGGGCCAGGGTGTGGCGCTTACCGTCACCGACGGTGCGCTCAAGTGCGCAAACGCAACGATCGCGTCTCTGTAGCGGCAACGAACCGTTTTATGATTTAGAAAAGGAATGGAGAGGAACATGGACTACAAGGCAGTGTCCCAGCAAGTCGTCGACAACGTCGGCGGACTGGAGAACATCGAGGGCGCCACGCATTGCGTGACCCGTCTGCGTCTGGTGCTCAAGGATACGAGCAAATACAACAAGGCCGAGCTCGAGAACATCGATGGCGTCAAGGGCGTGCTGTACAACAGCGGCCAGCTCATGATCATCTTCGGTACCGGTACCGTCAACAAGGTTTACGATGAGTTTATGGCTCTGACGGGCGTTAAGGAGATCAGTGCTTCCGAGGTCAAGGGCGCCGAGGCGGACAAGAAGGGCAAGTTCTTCTCGGTCCTCAAGGTATTCTCGGACATCTTTATCCCCATCATTCCCGCCTTCGTCGGCGCTGCAATCATCATCGGCCTTAAGTCGCTGATCGTTGCCAACGGCCTCTTTGGCATGGAGGGCAGCCTCGCCGATCACAGCGAGTTCCTCAAGAACCTCGCAAGCTTCTTTGCCATTATCGCCACCACGTTCGACTACCTGCCTGTCCTGGTTATGTACAGCGCGGTCAAGCGTTTTGGCGGTAACCCGATCCTGGGCATCCTCGTCGGTATCGTCATGGTTCACCCGAGCCTTATGAACCGCAACACGTTCGTTATGGACCCGACGGGTGCTGAGTACTGGAACTTCGGTCCGCTATCCATTCCCATGGTTGCTTTCCAGGGCGGTGTGTTCCCCGCAATCCTGACTGCCTGGTTTATGGCCAAGGTCGAGAAGATTGCCCAGAAGTACATCCCCGAGGTCGTTTCGTTCGTCTTTGTCCCGACCGTTACCCTGATTCTTGCTAACGTTGCCCTGTTCACCGTGTTCGGCCCGCTCGGCAACCTGATCGGTGACGTCCTCGCCGGCGTAATCGATATCCTGTACAACAGGATGGGCGTCTTCGGTGCCTTTGTCTTCGCCGCGTTCCTGCAGCCGCTCGTCGTTACCGGTACGCATCAGTTCATCCAGGGTATCGAGGCAAACCTTGTTGCCACGACTGGCTTCAACTACATCCAGGCCATCTGGTCGGTTTCCATCATCGCCCAGGGCGGCGGCGCCATCGGTATGTACCTCATTCACAAGAAGCACTCCAAAGAGCGCAACATCTGCATGTCGTCCTTTATCCCGACGCTGGTCGGAATCTCCGAGCCCGCTATCTTTGCTGCAAACATGCGCTATTCGATCATTCCGTTCATCTGCGCATGCATCGGTGCAGGCTGCGGCGGTGCCTTCGTCAAGCTCTTTGAGGTGCGCGCTATCGGTCAGGGTCTGACCGGCGTGCTTGGCCTGCTCATCGTCACGCCCGAGACCCTCGTGTGGTATGTGGCTGGCAATCTCATCGCCTTTATCGTGCCGATCGTCTTGATCTTTGCCTACAACAAGGCAAAGGGCGTGCCGACCACCGATGAAGAGGGCGCTGGCGCTGGCTTCGACGTTAGCTTCTAGTTGAGCCGTTCAGTGTAATCTGAGGATAAGTCCATTTGAGGAAGGGCGTTCGACTCGTGTGAGTCGAGCGTCCTTCCCCATAGACGAGAAAGTCAACGGCGATGTTAAATCAAAAAAACAAGGTGACACGCGCGGACTATGAGCAGTGGCGTGTCGGACAGGATGAGACGGCGGCTCGCATCGCGTCCGACCCCGATAGGCTTCTGTTCCATGTGGAGCCTGAGCTTGGCTGGCTCAACGACCCCAACGGTTTGGTTCAGATTGGTGATACGTATCACATCTATCATCAATACGATCCGTTCGATGCTGCGCATGGCGGTCCAGTGCTTTGGAACCATCTGACGACAAAGGATTTTGTGACGTACGAGAATCACGGCCCCGTGCTGTTCCCCGATTCCGATTTGGATTCGAGCGGAGCGTATTCTGGTTCTGCCTTTGTACGTGATGGCAAGATTCACTACTTCTATACCGGCAACGTCAAGCATTTTGACCGCGATGATTACGACTACGTGTTGACGGGCCGTGAGCAAAACCAGATTCATATGGTTGCCGAGAATCCCGACGAATTGGGCGAGAAGCGCATGGCTGTTGGACCAGTCGATTACCCCGACGATATCGGTACGCACGTGCGCGACCCCAAGATCCTTGAGCACGATGGTATCTACTACATGGTTCTGGGCGCTCGTACGAAAGACGACCGTGGCTGCGTGCTTGTCTATACTTCGCGTGATTTAGGGGTCTGGAGCTATGCGACGCGCATTGAGCTGGGCGAGAAGTTTGGCTTTATGTGGGAGTGCCCTGATCTGTTTGAGCTTGATGGCGAGCTTATTCTCGTTTGCTGTCCGCAGGGTGTGCCTGCCGATGGCTGGCGTTACCGCAATCCGCATCAGTGCGTGTGGTTCCCCATCGAGGCCGATTGGGAGGCGCCGAGCTTTAAAATCGTCGGGAAGGGCATGCCCCCGATGGTCGATGCCGGTTTTGATTTCTATGCTCCGCAGTCCTTTGAGGATGCTGCAGGCCGGCGATTGATGATCGGATGGTCGGGTTGCCCCGATGCGACGGCGGAAAACCCGACGGTGGCGCGCGGGTGGCAGTGCGCGTTGACGGTGCCGCGAGAGCTGAGCATGCGCGATGGTAAGCTCTGCCAGCAGCCGGCGCACGAGATTGAGAGGATGCGCGGCGACTGCGTTCGCACGACAGGCGGTGAAACCGTTGAGGAGCCGGGCCGCCTGTTTGATCTCGTGGTTTCCTGTGAGGGCGCCAAGATGGTTGAGCTCGAGATTCGCAAGGGTGTCTTTGTGCGCTATGCGGACGGGATGCTTACCCTCGACATGGGTGACGAAGGCTATGGGCGCGACCAGAGGTCGATTGAGCTCGGCGAGCTTCGCGACCTGCGCGTGCTTTCGGACACTACGATGGTCGAGATTTTTGCAAATGGCGGCGAGGCGGCACTTACGAGCCGTACCTATTCGCCGGCGGTTCCGGCGATGGAGCTGCACGCCGAGGGCGCGGCATCGATGAATTTCTACCGCCTCGCGCATTAACCGTGTGTGGAGCACGATTGGACTTGCTGGGCGGAATGTGTCGCAGTTGCCGCAGCGAACTACCGTTTATCGCGTATAGCGACCGTTTGCGGAGTAAGTAACACTTAGTAATAAACCGTGTAGAATCTCAGATTAGCACGGAGTTTTTCCAGGGAGACGCTGTCCTTTGTTGTGTGCAAGGGGCGGCGTCTCTTTGGCGCTCTGCCGCCGTTGTGCAACAGTGCGGCGGCGCGTGCCATGTGTTGAAAAGCCAATGTTGAGATGGGTCGTGATGATAATGGGCAAGTACGTAATCGTGGTTGAGTCTGGTTCGGATGTGACGCCGGAGCTCTGCGAACGCTACGGTATCGTGCGCGTACCTATGCATGTCACGATTGGTGACGAGACCGTCGAGGACGGCTCGATCGATCCGCTCGAGATTTATTCGCGCTGCAACGAGTTTGGCGTGATGCCCAAGACCAGCGGCTGCGCGCCGGCAGATTTTGCGCACGTGTACGATCGCATCCATGCCGAGCAGCCCGATGCGACTATTCTGCACCTTGCGTATTCCGAGGCCACGACCTGCTCACACCAGTCTTCTAAGATTGCCGCCAAGGGTCGCGACTACGTCTACTCCATGGACACGCGTTTTGTCTCGGTGGGCCAGTCGCTTGTTGCCGTCGAGACCGCCAAATACATCGAGGCTCACCCCGATGCCACCGTCGACGAAATCTTTGCATTTACGAATTCCGTCATGGACCGTGTGCTGCTGGGCTTTGTTCCTACCGACCTAGCCTTCCTTAAGGCGGGCGGTCGTCTATCCAACGTGGCATTCCTCGGTGCCCATCTGCTCAAGATTAAGCCCTGCATTGAGGTAACGGGCGGCAAGTTCGTGGCAACCAAGAAGTTCCGCGGCTCTATGCTCAAGTGCGCCCGCGCCTTTATTGACCACATGGTTGCGAAGGGCGAGATTGACTACTCGCATATTGGCCTGGCGTATTCGGTAGGCCTTTCCCAGGAGCTGCGCGACGACATGGAAGTCTATGCGCACGACCTGGGCTTTAAGGACGTTACCTGGACTCAGGTCGGCGGTGTCATCTCGAGCCATTGCGGCCCGACCGCCTTCGGTGCGGTGCTCACGCTTAAGGCGTAAGGTCTGGCGTCTATCGATTTCTATTGCCTCAGCGGCGGGCGGGTTGCGATAACCTTCCCGCCGCTCTTGCGTAGGGCCAAATAGGACAACCCAATTGACCGCTAAACCGTTTCGCCATCATGCGTATGGGCTAGAATGATTCTGGCATTTATGTAGCTAAAACCAATGAGAGGCAAGGTAGCGGGAATGGCTGAGATGACGCTCGAGGGTGTGGACGCTCGTCCCGAGGACTCTGCGTTTGCCCTGGGCCGCGTACATTCGATTGAGACGATGGGAACGGTCGATGGACCCGGCATCCGCTTTGTGGTGTTTGTTCAGGGCTGCCCCATGCGCTGTGCGTATTGCCACAACCCCGATACCTGGTCGGTTAGCGGCGGCACCATGGTGACCGTCGAGCACCTGATGGACGAGTTCCAGAGCAACCATGAGTTTTACCGCAGCGGCGGTATTACGGTGTCCGGCGGCGAGCCGCTCTTGCAGCCCGCGTTTTTAGCCGACCTGTTCCGTGCAATGCACAACAACCCCGATGGCCGCGTGCATACCTGCCTCGACAGCTGCGGCTATGCGTTTGACCCCAACCATCCCGAGAAGTTCGATACTGTTCTCAACGAGACCGACATGGTGCTGCTCGACATCAAGCATGCCGATCCCGTTGAGCATAAAAAGCTGACCGGTTGCGATCCCGCACGCATTCTGGCGTTTGGTGATGAGCTTGCCCGTCGCAAGATTAAGGTCGTTATCCGCCACGTGGTGGTGCCCGGCATTACCGATACGGTTGAGGAGTGCGAGGCGCTCGGCCGCCTCATCGCTCCATGGCACAACGTGGTGGGCCTGGAAATGCTGCCGTATCACACGATGGGTGTCGTCAAGTACGAGCAATTGGGCATTCCCTATAAGCTCGAGGGCGTTCCACAGATGGATACCGCGCGCATGCCCGAGCTGCGCAACGCCGTCATGACGGGCATGAAAAAGCGTCGCGTGGAACTCAAAAACGCTATCGGCTAGCGAGCCATTTTCGCTCCCCAAAGGCACTCATTGGGGACAGACTTAAATGAGTGCCCCTGGGCACCAAGTTGATTGCCAAAGAGCTCCGTCAAGTTGCGGTGGAATAGTTCTTGTTTTTCGGCTTATGCCGCCCAAATAGGAACTATTCCACCGCAACTGCGTTTTGGGCGGAGATGCGCAACAGAATCGCGCCATTTGGATAAATACGCTTGTGGTTTCTTTAAAGACGCCTTAAACGCCGCTGAATATCTTTGGAAAGAAATGCCTGCTCGGTATTATGCTGCTCGTATATGAACGGTAGCAGTCAGGAGACCACGTGCGAAATAACGCATCGCGGGACGAGTATATGCCGCAGCATAGCAGCAGATATGAGACGAAGGGCACATCTTCGCGTGGCCTTGCCGACGCTCGCGTCCGCGTGACGAAGATTGCCGCCATTGGGATGCTAACGTTGGCGATTATTATCCTCGGAATTACCGCCAAAACCTACGCGTCGGAGCGAATGGCACACTCAGATGCGTCAACGGTACAGACGCAAAACAAAAAGGTCTCTGAATCTAAAGCCACCGCAAGCCAAACCCTGTCGACAGCGAGCCTCAAGACGAGGCTTTTGAAGGCGGACTTTAACGATATTCCCTCAGGCGATACCGTGCAGACCTTCTCACTGGTTGATGACCAGATCCCCGCCCTGGAGGATGAGAGCCTCGCCGCGCTCCAAGATGCCCTTGATCAGGCCAAGGAATTGGGCGATGTGGGCGTGGTGTTCTACGACCTGTCAAGTGGCAAGGGCGTGACGTATAACGCCGATGTCGAGGTTTACGGTGCGAGTAGCTACAAGGCACTCTATGCGTTGTACATCTGCGAGTCTCTGGTCGAGACAGGGCAAGTGTCGCTCGATGATTCCCTTGGCACCTATGGCGGCTACAACATGGGCTGGCAGACGGTGCGCGACCTGATCGAGGCCGCGGTCGTTAATTCGGACAACGATTCGTTTATCGCGTTGCGTGCGGCGTTTGACCGTGTCGGTTACGAGGATTGGATTGTCGGTCTTGGCGTCGATTACGATACCGCACTCGATCCGATGAGTGATTTTCCCACTTATTGCCCGCGCACCTCGGCCAAGTTGTGGCGCGAGATGAGCGAGTATCTGAGCCATGATACCGAGACGTCACAATGGCTGTCGGGCCTTCTGGCCTCTACGGCCAGATCGTTTATTCGTGACGGCATTGCGGACGACCAAGCCTTGGTGCGCAACAAGGCAGGCTGGATTAGCGAGGATGGTTGCTATTCGACATGCGATGCGGGCCTTATCGACATCGATGGCCGTACCTATGTCATGAGCATCATGACATCGATGCCGTGGAGCGATCGCTCGAGCGAGGTTACGGCTGCGATTGCAAAGGCTCTGTTTGATACGCGAGCTGTGCTGGCCTAGCGTGTTCGTTTGACGAGGTCAAACAAAATGCTGGTACCATACCGTGGTTGAGAATTTCGTATAGGTTTGGGGAATGGCATGGCTACCATCGCGATTATCGGTGCACTCGAAAAAGAGATCATGCAGATTAAGGAAGAGCTGAGCGACGTTTGCGAGGCACAGGAGGCAGGCTTGACCGTTGTGAGCGGTGAGTTCGACGGCCTGACGCTTGTCGCCACAACGGCGGGCATGGGCACGGTGAACGCCGCTGCTGCGACGCAGCACCTCATTAGCAAGTATGCTCCACAGGCAGTTGTGCTTTCGGGTATCGCAGGTGGCCTGAATCCCAAGCTCCATATTGACGATATCGTCATTGGCAAGTGCCTGCGCTATCTGGATACCGATACCGCGCTTATCGCCGAGTCTGCACCGGGGCTCGAGGAGTTTGGCTCGACGTCTGCGCTGGTCGATATCGCTGCCGATGTACTTGCTGAGCATGGGTTTGTTGATGCTTCGACAAATGCGGCCGCCTCGAACGAGGGCGCAAAGCAGTTCCTGGTCGGCACGATTGCCACGGGCAACCGTTTTGTGACGGGCGCCGCCATGCGCAACGACGCTATCGAGGCGACGCACGCCGATTGTGTCGGCATGGAGGGCGCGGCAATTGCTCATGTCGCAACTAAAAATGGTGTCGATTGCCTGGTGCTGCGCGCTATCAGCGATAATTGTGACGAGGCGTACGATGCGATTTGCGACCGCGAGTTCGACCTGTTCGAGTATGCCCGTACCGCGAGTGGCATTACGCTCGATATCGTTCGCCGTATCGCTGCTATCTATTAGCGCGCTCTTTTGTAAGAACCTACGACCAAGGAGTGTCCATGGCCGATTCCATTAACTACCAGCTTGCCAAGTTCGTTGCCAGCTATGGCAAGGTTTCGCAGATTCCCGAGTCCACCTGCCCCGAGGTGAGCTTCGTCGGCCGCTCCAACGTGGGCAAGTCGTCGATCATGAACAAGCTTTTTGGCCGCAAGAACCTCGTCAAGGTTTCGAGCACGCCGGGCAAGACGAGCAACATCAACTTCTTCGAGGCCGACGACGTGCACTTCGTCGACCTGCCGGGTTATGGTTTCGCCCGTCGTTCCAAGGCCGAGCGTGACCGCTGGGCAGAACTTATCGGCGACTTCTTCGACTCGGAGCGCAGCTTTAACCTGGTCGTGTCGCTGGTGGATATTCGTCACGACCCGAGCAAGCTCGACCATGACATGATCGACTACCTGCAGGGCAACGAGTTCAACTTTATCGTCTGCCTCACCAAGGCCGACAAGCTCAGCCGCACCCAGCAGGCCCGCCAGGCAGCAGCCATCAAAAAGCAGCTCAACGTTCCGGCCGAGAACGTGATCATCACAAGCTCCCAGACCGGTACCGGCATCGACGAACTCAAGCGCCGCATCGCCGAAGCCTGCCTCTAATAAGTGCCCCAGCCTAGCAAGAGCCCCTATCAATAAAAGGCCATGATTTCAGCCTGGCGCCCCTTCAAAGCGTGGGTCCCTGTAGACATCGCTAGCTACGTTGCCATAGGGCCACCCAGGGGCATCCCCTTAAAAACATTCCGCAGCACGAGGCCCGCTTATCCGCAGCTCCGAAGGAGCAGGATAAGTGGGCCTCAAGTGCGAGGACGTTTTTAAGGGGATGCCCCTGGGTGGCCCGGACAGACCGATCGGCGATGTCTACAGGTACTCGATTTGAGCGCCTTCCGTGTCGCACGTCAGAATATGCGTATCACACTTAGGGAACTGCTCGCGCAGCTTGACCTGCAGGAACTTTGCCACGATGGTGTCGTCGGTCACAGCCATGAGGGTCGAGCCCGAGCCGCTAATCCAGATGGTCTTAGCGCCGCCGTTAAGGCAGGTGTTGCGCACGGCGTTGTAGTCGGGAATCAGGCGGCGACGATAGGGCTCCTGAATGCGGTCGTCATTGGCGGCGGCAATCAGGTTGAGGTCACCGGTCTCCAAGCCGCGCGTCATACCGGCGATGCGGCCCATCTGCCACACGGCGGTGGAGAGCGGAATCTCCTGCGGCACGACCTTGCGCGCCTCGCTCGTGTGTACCTCGTAGGGCGGAATCACGGTAATAAAACGCAGGCGATCGCTCACCTCGTAGCGCAGGCACTGGGGGAGCGAATCGGTCGGCGTAAAGGAGCAGACGGCGCCGCCCAGGATAGCGGGGGCGACGTTATCGGGATGGCCCTCGACCTCGGTGGCGATGCGAACCAGCTCGGCGCGGTCGACGGTGTGGCCTGTCAGTGCGGCGGCGGCCATAATGCCGGCGACGACGCAGGTGGAGCTGGAGCCCAGGCCGCGGGCGACGGGCACGTCGGTCTGGATGTCGATGGCAACGGGAAAAGCCGGCTCGCCCCAGGCGGCCAGAGCATCGACAAAGCTTACATAGACCAGGTTATTCTCGTTTTGGAACTCTTCGGGGCAGCCCGTGATGGTGAGCTTGTCGGCGCGCTCAAAGGTAAAGTGCGAGTAGAGGCTGACGGCCATGCCGAGGGTATCGTAGCCAATGCCCAAGTTGGCGCTTGTTGCTGGGACGGTGATCTTGATCATGTGAGTCCTCCTGGCGTGCCTGGCTGTTTAGTTCGCTGCTCGGGCAGTCCTGCGCAAGACGGAAAGCACATTAAGTGCTTTCCTTTGCGTGCGGAACTCGCGACGAACTAAACAGCCAGGCACGCTATGCACGTTCGTCATCATCCCGGTAGGTATCTGATAAAAGAAGGTGCGCCGGCTTTCGCCGGCGCCTTATATGGGGTTTAGTTGGTAGCCATCTTTTTTGCTGCAGACTCTACGTAGTTGGCCATGTCGGCTACGTCGCAGACGTCTTCGAAGCGGACGGGTTTGGACTCGAGCTCGGCGAGCTGGGTCGGGGCGACCGTGTTGGTGGCCTGCTCGAGTACACGCATGGCCTCAAAATCATCCTCGGGAACGTCGAGGCCCAGGGCGTCGCAGCAGGCGCGTGGGAACTTGTAGGGGCTGGCGGTCGAAAGCAGCACGCGGGCCTTAGCGCCCTCGGCGGGGGCGACCTGCTCAAAGACGTGATAGCCACAGGCGGTGTGCGGGTCGATCACGTAGCCGTTGGCGTCCCAGCAGCTCTTGATGGCGGCGCGGACCTCGTCCTCGCTGGCCCAGCCGCAGCCAAACACGCTCTGAATCTTTGCCAGCAGGTCGGCGGGAACCTCATAGCGACCAGTCTGTGCCAGCTGCTCCATAAGGCCGGCAACGAGCTCGCAGTCGCCACCGGACAGGAAGTACAGCATGCGCTCCAGGTTGGAGCTGATGAGGATGTCCATCGACGGCGAGATGGTCGTGAAGAACGGACGGTTGCGGTCGTAGACGCCGGTGGTCAGGAAGTCAGCCAGAACGTTGTTCTTGTCGCTCGCGACGATGAGCTTGGCAACGGGCAGACCCATGCGCTTGGCGTAGTAGCCGGCCAGGATATCGCCAAAGTTGCCGGTCGGCACGCAGAACTCCACGGCATTGCCGGCCTCGATGGCACCGGCGCGCAGCAGCTGCGCATAGGCGGCAAAGTAGTAGACGACCTGCGGCACCAGGCGCCCGACGTTGATGGAGTTGGCGCTCGAAAGCACCGTGCCGGCGGCTTCAAGGCGCTCGGCCAGCTCCTTATCGGCAAAGATGCGCTTGACGGCGCTCTGGGCGTCGTCGAAGTTGCCGCGGATGCCGCAGACGGCGACGTTGCCGCCCTCCTGCGTGGACATCTGCAGATTCTGCACGCGGCTGACCTTGCCCTCGGGATAAAAGACGGTGATGCCCGTGCCCGGGGCGTCGGCAAAACCGGCAAGTGCGGCCTTGCCGGTGTCGCCCGACGTGGCGGTGACGATCATGATGCGCTCGGCGCCGCCGTCCTTGGCGGAAGTGCGGGCCATCAAGCGGGGGAGCATCTGCAGGGCGACGTCCTTAAAGGCGCTCGTGGGGCCGCCAAAGAGCTCCATCACATAGGTCTGAGGGGCGTCAGCGCCCGGCGCAGCGTCGAGTTTGACGAGCGGCGTAACCTCTTCACTCGCGAACGTGCCGCGGTATGCCTCGTCGACACACGCCGAAATTTCTTCGGTCGTGTAATCATTCAGTAACATTCCCAACACATCTTGAGCGATTTCAAAGTACGATTTATCTGCAAGCGAGCTGATATCGACCTGCTGGGTGCCGAGCTCGTCCGAGACAAACAGACCCCCGTCGGGAGCGATGCCGGTGCGGATTGCCACCTTACTTGAGCACGATAAAGTGCGTCCTCGTGTACTATGATAAGTTCCCATATAACACTGCTCCTCGGATGCCTTGGTCCCAATCGGTGAAACCATGGTATCAGAGCGCGCAAAACAGGTTTGCAGAGGCTTTTAGAAAGGTAACCTCAAGCCCATGATTAAGATTGCCAAGTTTGGCGGCTCGTCGGTCGCCGACGCCGAACACTTCAAGAAGATCAAGGCCATCGTCGATGCCGACCCTGCCCGCCGTTTTGTGGTGGTTTCCGCCTGCGGCCGCCGCTTTAAGGGCGACACCAAGGTGACCGACCTGCTCTACCTGGTTAACGCGCACGTTAAGTATCACGTGTCGTGTGAGGAGCTGCTCGAGGACATTGGCCAGCGCTATTTTGATATCGCTGACGAGCTGGAGCTCACCTATCCCATCCGCGAGGAGTTCGCGGCCTTTGCCGAGCGCGCCCGCTCGGGCGGCTACTCTACCGAGGAGCTCGTGAGCCGTGGCGAGTACTTCACCGCTCGCCTGATGGCGGAGTACCTGGGCCTGCCGTTCCTGGACGCCGCGACGGTTGTGGCGTTCCATCATGACGGTACGCTCAGCATGAATCGCACCTCCGAGCTGGTGCAGGAGTACGGCCAGCAGGGCGGCTTTGTTATGCCCGGTTTCTACGGCGCGACGCGTGAGGGCCAGATCAAGCTGCTCGACCGTGGCGGCGGCGATATTTCCGGCTCGATCCTGGCCAAGTGCCTGGGCGCCGACTTGTACGAGAACTGGACCGACGTCTCGGGCTTCTATTCTGCCGATCCTCGTATTGTTCCCGAGGCTCAGCCCATTGCGCGCGTTACCTACGAGGAGCTGCGCGAACTTTCGTACATGGGTGCAAGCGTCCTGCACGAGGAGGCCGTGTTCCCCGTGCGCGAGGCGGGTATTCCGCTGGTCATCAAGAACACCAATGCGCCGCAGGACCCCGGCACCATCATTAGCGAGACGGCTGATGAGGGTGAGGCAGAGCCCATCATTACCGGCGTGACCGGCAAGCGCGGCTTTGTCGCCATCAACGTTGCCCGCGACCGCACCAAGCCCCGTGTTGGCTTTATGCGCCGCGCGCTTTCGGTCTTCGAGCGCTATGACGTTTCCGTCGAGCACATGCCCACCGGTGTCGACCGCTTTGGCGCCGTGGTGCAGGAGCAGGACGTGCACGACTCGCTGTACTCGCTTGTGGGCGACATTCAGCAGGAGGTCGAGCCGCTCGAGATCGAGGTTGTCGAGGGCCTGGCGCTCATCGCGACCGTCGGCCGTAACCTGCGTGGCCGCGCAGGTATCTCGGGCCATCTGTTTGGCATGCTTGGCCAGGCCGGCGTGAGCGTGCGCATGATTTCGCAGAGCTGCGACGAGATCAACATCATCATTGGCGTGGAGGAGAAGGACTTCGATCTGGCGATTCGGACCATTTACCGTGCCTTCTCCGATGAGAACGGCATTGTGAAGGTCTCCGACCTGGAGGCTTCCGCGCCGGTCGATCCTGCTCTGGCTGCGCTCCACAAGTAGCTGCTATCTCGCTAGATTTTTGGGACTCGCCTCAAAAATCTACGGCGGGGCGTTTCGTTTCGGTTTCGTTTCGACGGGGCGGGTTTCGTGCCCGCCCCGTTCTTGTATACACTGGCAACAATAATCGGCCTGCTTGGCGTGCGGGCGATAGCCACAACCTTTAAAGGGGGAAGCATGAAACAGTACACGGTTGCTATTTTGGGCGCGACGGGAGCCGTGGGCACCCAGATGCTCGAGTGCCTCAACGAGCAGGAGTTTCCGGTCGGTAAGCTCAAACTGCTGGCAAGTGCACGCTCCGCGGGCAAGACCGTTGAGTTCCGCGGCGAGCAGATTGTGATCGAAGAGGCTTGCCCCGAGGCCTTTGAGGGCTGCGATATTGTGCTTGGCGCCGCCGGCGACGACATCGCCAAGGAGCTGCTGCCCGAGGCCGTCAAGCGCGGTGCCGTCGTGGTCGATAACAGCCATGCCTTCCGCATGGACCCCGAGGTGCCGCTGGTCGTGCCCGAGATCAATGCCGACGATATCAAGTGGCATCACGGCCTTATCGCCAACCCCAACTGCGCGACCATCATCGGCCTGGTTCCCACGTGGCCGCTGCATCAGCTCGCCGGTGTGAAGCGCATGATCGTCTCGACGTATCAGGCGGCTTCGGGTGCCGGCGCTCCCGGTATGGCCGAGCTCGAGGCTCAGCTGGCCGCCCTGGGCCGCGGCGAGGAGATTCCCGAGCCGCGCGCGTTTGCCGCCCAGCTGGCGAGCAACCTGATTCCGCAGATCGGCGGCGTCAAGGAGGAAGGCTTTACCTCCGAGGAGATGAAGCTGCAGAACGAGGGCCGTAAGATCATGCACCTGCCCGAGTTGCGCGTGAACTGCACCTGCGTGCGCGTGCCCGTGCTGCGTTCGCACTCCGAGAGCATTACGCTCGAGTTTGAGCGCGATATTACGGTCGAGGAGGCTCGTGCTGCGCTGGCTGCCGCTCCCGGCGTCAAGCTGGTTGACGATATGGCTGCCGAGGATGCACACGACCGCTTCCCCATGCCGATGGACACCTCCGACCAGGACCTGATTTGGGTCGGCCGCGTGCGCCGCGACATCTCGAACCCGGAGGCCGCGCGTGGCATTACCTTCTGGTGCTGCGGTGACCAAATCCGTAAGGGCGCGGCAACCAACGCCGTCCAGATCGCTAAGCTGCTCTGCGAGTAGTGTGACCTGTCCGGCGGGGGCCGGGCTCAGTTTTCAGAACGTCCTCGACCATGTGTGGCGCCTTGTCCTGCTCCTTCGGAGCCGCGGACAAGGCGCCACACTGGTCTGCGGAGTGTTCTGAAAACTGAGCCCGGCCCCCGCCTGCGGTGACGCTGCTGCAAGCGGCCTGCGATGGGGTCGTTGTTGGTTGAGGCCGCTGGGCTGATGTGGGGGCGCGTGGCTGTTGCGGGCCCTGGTCCCGGCGGCGGCCTCGGCGCTGCGCGCCTGCTGCCTTGGGTGACTTTGGGGTCGATTGGGGTTGTCTGCACAATTCGCGGTATTATGTTGCGGAGTTTTGAAAGGAGCCGCTGGTGGTCACGACGACGTTTGCTTCGCCTTTGGGCGAAATCTTGCTTGCCGCTGATGGCCGCGGTCTGACGGGGCTTTGGTTTGAGGGACAGGAGCATTTTGGCTCCACGCTTCTCAAAGAAGATCCTGAACATGTTGAAGGCGCCGATGCAGTTTCTGGTGCTGGCGGCATGTCGTCGGTGAGTCCTGCAAATGGTGCGGCTTCTTCGGTGCTTGAGCGTTCGTGGGCTTGGCTGAATGCTTATTTTGCAGGGCAGGAACCTCGGTTTACGCCGCCGTTGCATTTGATTGGCACGGCGTTTCAGCGTGAAGTTTGGTACGAGCTGCTTTCTATTCCGCGTGGCGAGGTCGCTACGTATGGCGAGATCGCCCAGCGTGTTGCGGCTCGACATCGTGTGCCGGGAAATGAGACACCCGTTGTGTCTCCCCGTGCCGTGGGGGCCGCGGTCGCTCGCAACCCTGTTTCGATTATTGTGCCATGCCATCGCGTGGTGGCGGCGGACGTCTCGCTTAACGGATATGCCGGCGGGCTTGATCGCAAGGAGTGGCTGCTTCGGCTTGAGGGCGCGTACGAGGAGTAACACTCGAGCGCTTTGCATAGCCAAGATGCCGTGAAAGAACGGGACATGCTTTCCGAATGGAGGCTCAGACGGAAACTACGTCCCGGAATTCCGTTTTAAAGCGGGATGCGCTTTCCGAATGGCGTTCCAAGCGGAAACCGTGTCCCGGAATACAGCCTCAGAGTGGGACACCGTTTCCGGCTGAGACCACCTGCCTGGACATCGATCTACGCCCGCTCCTGCAGGGCGTAGATGGACTTATCCATGTTGAACAGGTAAGCCACAACGCAGACAATAATGAACATCGGCAAGTTACCAAAGCCGAAGACTTCGCAGCCAATAAGGATGGGTGCGAGCAGCGTATTGGTGGCGCTGCCAAAGACGGCTGCGTAGCCCAGTGCGGCGCAGAGCTCGACGGGCATGCCGAGTTGAGCCTCGTTATGGCGACATCTGGGTAACAGAAAGGCCCGCGTTCCTCAGAGGCAAGATAGGCAATTCTGCTTCTGAGGTAGATCTCAATTCTGCCGACCGCACTGCCGACCGCATCAAACATTAACTGCCGGAGGGCTCGGTCAAATTCATACGTGTAGATGATGGTTTCGAATGTTGTGCCTTCGCGAAAGATGGTAATCCCGGACTTGCATTTGGTTTTGCAGGGAAACCAGTAGGCCGACAGTCTGTAGTGGTTGGCTTCGACCAAAGCTCGCTCGAGTTCGCTTTGATCAGAGCACTTAAGACCCTTGTTTTCTGTCAATAGTGCTATTTGTTCGTTGATGGATATCCGCGACTTCTGGTATTTCATTAAGCCTCTTGATAGAAAAAGAGCTGGAGTTGCGCATCGTTGAGAGGCTTTCCAGCTTTAGCAAAACAAACTTATAAGATGCGACGGGCCGCGTCAAGATAATTACCGGACGGCCTAGGAGGCGGCTGGTTGGCTGGCTTAAAACCCAGCGCGTGAAATGACGCTCCACGCTATTCAGCGCGCTTGATAGGATGACGAACCACAGTCTTAAGTTTCTCCGGCGCACACTTGCGTGGATCGGAAAGATAGATTTCGTGATGTAAACGGGTGTCTGAGAAGTCGGGGACATAGCCCTGCTCGGTCGCATATTCATGCATGGCGTCTACGGTTGCCGGCTCGCTGTCGTAGGGTCCGGTATGCATGCATTGAACGCAGAGACCCTCGTCAACTTTAAGCAGCTCGACGGCAGAAAAGTCCAGTTTCTTTTTGGCCGTGGCTTCCGCGACCGCCCAGTCAAAGTCATCCTGAGTGACGAAATCGGGCAGGCGGATGCACGAGATAAAGTTGAAATCGTCCTTGCGTACATAATCGATGTCGCCGCTCGGGGAGTCTTGCCACCAGAAGCCCTCGAGCGGCGGTACCACAAAGTCGAAATAGCCCTCGATACTCCTTGAGCCTTTCTTTGACATCTTGACGGTATAGGCGATGCCGTAAAGCAGCGGCAGGGCATTTTGATACTCGCCACCTTCGGTATTTGGGTCGCCCTTTCCGCGAACGGCAACGTAGCTCATAGGCGGGACAGTTACGATACTCGGCTTGCTCGCAGGTCTGTAGAGCTCCTTGCATTCCTTCTTAAAGTCGAACGCCATGTTGGCCGCCTTTCTGCGTATTGGCCTGCTTAGATAGCTGAATCATATCATAGAAACGAACAGCTGTTCGAATGATTTGGCTGACAGATTGAGATGCGTGCGTTGTGTTTGGCGGTCGGCCTGACCCCATCGATGATTTCTCTGCCTCCCCGGCGCCTCATCTATAGCTGCCGTTTCCCCATATAGAACCTGCCAAAATAAACCCGTCCCTTTTTAGTCGGTGCGAAATGGGTAATACTAAAGAGTTATCCGACCAGATGGGAACCGATCGATGGCTTATATCGAATTCAAAGACGTCATCAAGGCATACGGCGAGGGCGACGCCCGCATTCACGCACTCGACGGCGCGAGCTTTACGGTCGAGCGCGGCGAGCTCGCCATCATTTTGGGTGCTTCGGGTGCCGGCAAGACCACGGCGCTCAACATTCTGGGCGGCATGGATACGGCGACTTCCGGCACCGTGACGGTGGACGGGCGCGATGTGAGCTCCGCTAACGAGGCGCAGCTCGTGGAATACCGCCGCGCCGACGTCGGCTTTGTCTTCCAGTTCTACAATCTGGTCCCCAACCTGACGGCGCTCGAAAATGTTGAGCTTGCGGCGCAAATCTGCCCTGATTCGCTCGATGCCGAGCAAACGCTTTGCCAGGTTGGCTTGGGTGAGCGCCTCGCCAACTTCCCCGCGCAGCTTTCGGGCGGCGAGCAGCAGCGCGTGTCCATTGCCCGCGCACTGGCAAAGAACCCCAAGCTGCTTTTGTGCGACGAGCCCACGGGCGCACTTGACTATAAAACCGGCAAGCAGATCTTGCAGCTGCTGCAGGACACTTGCCGCAAGCAGGGCATTACGGTCATCATCATCACCCACAACTCCGCGCTGGCGCCCATGGCCGATCGCCTGATCCGCTTTAAGAACGGTCGCGTGGAGAGCGAGACGGTCCAGCAAAATCCCGTGCCTATCGAGACGATCGAGTGGTAGCGCCCATGGACCAAGACCGCCAAAACAGCCTACGCCGCGACGCGCAGAACACGGAGCGCGAGCAGGATTTTACGACCTACCGCACTGCCCAAAGCTCAAACGATATGGTGCCGACGGTTTTTCGCCGTGGCATCTACCGCACAATCCGAGGCAGTCTTAAGCGCTTTTTGTCAATCGTGGTCATCACCGCGCTTGGCGTGAGCGTGATGTGCGGCCTTAAGGCGGGTTGCGAGGACCTGTGTGATTCGGTTGATGCCTACTTCGACCAGCAAAATGTCTATGACATTAACGTGCAGTCGACCTATGGCCTGACTGACGATGATCTCGACGCCATACAAGAGGTCGATGGCGTCGAAACGGCCGAGGGCATCTACACCGAGACCGCCTACACCGCCGTGGGCACAACGCGCGAGCGCGTGGTCGTGCAGAGTCTCTCCAAGGAGAACATCGATCAGCCGGTGCTCGTGAACGGCGATTTGCCCGAGAGCGCCGATGAAGTCGCGGTGACTTCGAAGTTCCTGAAGGCATCGGGCAAGAAAATCGGCGATACGGTGAGTTTTGCCGCCAATGACGCGAGCTCGTCCAATCAAAGCGCCAAGGACCAGTTTGCCGCGGGCGATTACACCATTACGGCTGAGGTCCTCGACCCCACTGATGTAAGTTCTGACTCGACAGTCAACGCCTTTCGCGCTGCTTCGGCGGCGGACTATAAGTTCTATGTGAGCGAGGACGCCGCGACATCTTCTTCCTACTCCGCGGTCCACGTGATCGTCGAGGGAGCCAAGAGCCTCAACTCCTATTCGGATTCCTACGCGGCAAAGATCAATGAGGTCAAGGGCAATATCGAGAAGATCCGCGAGGAGCGTGAGAAGGCGCGCGCCCAGGAGCTGACGGTCGACACGCCGGCAAGCTTGGATGCGGCCGAGCGCCAGGCGAATATGCTCTTTGGGATTGAGCAGGACAACATCAATCGCATGGCCGAGGGCAGCGACGAGCGTGCGCAGGCGCAAGCCGACCTGGACCAGCGCCGTGCCGCCGCCGACCAGCAGTTTGCCGATGCCCGCGCCGAGCTTTCCGATCTGGGCGAATGCACCTGGTACATCCAGGACCGCGGCAATATCGCAAGCTACTCGAGCGTGGAGAGCGATAGCTCGTCAATTGAGGCTATCGCCACGGTGTTCCCGTTCATCTTCTTTATCGTCGCCGTGCTCATCAGCCTTACCACCGCCACGCGTATGGTCGAGGAGGAGCGCACGCTCATCGGCCTGTATAAGGCGCTCGGCTATTCGCGCGGGCGCATCCTGTCCAAATACGTGGACTATGCGCTGTGGGCTTGTCTGATCGGCGGCGTGCTCGGCAACATCATCGGATTTGTGGGCCTGCCGCTGTTCCTGTTTACGGTGTTCGACGACATGTACTCACTGCCCCAGATGCTACTTTCGTACGACATCGTGTCCTCGATCGTTTCGGTGGCGCTGTTTGCCGTGGGCGTGGTGGGCGCCACGATTATCGCCTGCCGCCACGAGATGGCCGAGACCCCTGCCTCGCTCATGCGCCCCAAGGCGCCGCGTGCCGGCTCACGCATTCTGCTCGAGCGTATCGGATTTATCTGGCGCCGCATGGGCTTTTTGAACAAGGTGGCAGCGCGTAACCTGTTCCGCTACAAAAAGCGCGCCTTTATGACCATCTTCGGCATCGCCGGCTGCACGGCGCTCGTGATCTGCGGCATGGGCATTCGTGATACGTCGGTCGCGCTTTCGCCCAAGCAGTACGGCCACATCACACGCTACGACCTGCTGGCGGTTGCCAATCCCGACGATTTTTCGCAGACGTGCGCGGCGCTCGACGAGCGAAGCGCGGTCAAGGATTCCGGTGTGACCGTAACTTCGACGCTGCCGATCATGACCGACAACGTCACCTTTACATTCGGCGGAAAGAGCGAGACCGTGCAGCTGATCGTGGTGCCCGATGACCGCACGAACGATCTGGACGACTATGTTCGCCTTGAGGATGAGTCCAAAGAGCCACTGTCTTTGCGTGACGGAGACGTGTATCTGAGTAAGAGTTCACAGCTGGTGCTGGGGATTCAACCGGGCGATACGGCGCACGTCCAGGATTCGTCACTCAACGTCGCCAAGGTCAAGGTCAGCGACATTTCGCTTAACTATCTGGGCAACACGCTTTACATGACGCAGAGCACCTATGAGCGCGCGTTTGGGCGCAGCGTTCGCCTCAATGGCATCTTTGCGCTGCTCAAGGGTTCGTCGGCCGACCAGATTGCGTTTAGCAAGAAGCTTAAGAGTGACGGCTGGCTTTCGATTTCGAGCACGGCCGAGCATTGGGAGAACTTTGAGGCGAACTTCACTATTATCAATTCCGTCGTGGTGCTCGTGACCTTTATGGCGGCGTGCCTGTCGTTTGTGGTGGTGTTTACGCTGTCCAACACGAATATCTCCGAGCGCGAGCGCGAGCTGGCGACCATCAAGGTGCTTGGTTTCCGCCGTGGCGAGGTGCACCATTACGTCAACAAGGAGACGTTGATCCTCACGGCAATTGGCGCCGCGCTGGGCGTGCCACTGGGCGGCTTGCTGGCCGAGAGTTTTACGTACATTTTGCAGATGCCGTCGCTGTACTTTGATGTTGAGGTCGAGCCGCTAAGCTACGTGCTCGCCGTGGTGCTTTCCTTTGGCTTTACGTTTATCGTCAACCTCGCCACCAATCGTACCCTCAACAAGATCGACATGGTCGGCGCCCTCAAAAGCGCCGAGTAACCTGCCCTGGGATTCAAGTTCTAGCGAGCTGCCGACGCGCCCGCAGCAGCATTTTTGCATAAACCGCCCCGCCAAATGCATACTTTGACGGGGCGGTTGCTTTTTGCCCACAGGTACCCCAGGGGGCGCCGTGCAAATTCCGGAGTATTCAGCGTCCCGGGGTCCGCGGGCGCGGGGGCGGGGGTGCAAAACTGCGCTGAAAGCCCCGATTCTGAGTCCCAACGCCTCTAGAGCCGCTCGTTTTTTTACAGGATGCGGCCCATGGTGCCTGCCTTTCGCCCAAAATCCAGTATGCAGGCACCCTCGGCTGCTGAATACTCCCAAAAATGCACGCCGCATCCTACCCCAGGGGTAGCGCGCAGAGATGTGGTGTAAGAGGCGGGGCATGCCCCGCCTCCGCCCTTTCTTGAAAGGGAGGGGACACCGCCTAGAATTCGTCGTTGGAGTAATGAAGGTGACGAATGGAAGGAAAGGCGATGCCCCAAGAAGAGAGTGTACTGCGCCTCGGCCGCGACGAGGCCCTCGAGGCGGCGAGGCTTTGGCAGGAGTGCGGCGACGCGCGCGAGTTCGCGTGCAGGGTGCTGGGCAGCGTGATGAACGCGCTGATGGACTCCGAGGCCCAGCAGATGTGCGGCGCGAGCCGCAACGAGCGCAGCGACGGCAGGGAGAACAGCCGCAACGGCTACCGCCCCAGGTCGCTCAAGACCGCCGTGGGCGACGTGGAGCTCGAGATACCCAAGCTCAGGCACGGCACCTACTACCCCGAGGGCATGCTCGCGCGATGGTCGCGCGTCGACACCTCGGTGGCCGCCATCGTGCAGGAGATGTACGTATGCGGCGTGTCCACCCGCAAGGTCGAGCGCGTGGCGTCCAAGCTGGGCATATCCTCGCTGTCGAGCTCGGAGGTCTCGAGCCTCTGCTCCGACCTCGACGCCGAGGTGGCGGAGTTCCGCCGCCGCGACCTGTCGGGCACGCCGTGCTGCTACCTGTGGCTCGACGCCACCTACATGAGCTGCAGGGTCGGCTCGTCGGTCGTCTCGCAGGGCGTCGTGACCGCGATCGGGCTGGGCGCCGACGGGCGCAAGCACTTCCTGGGCTGCGACGTGGTCGACACCGAGAGCGAGGACTCCTGGGCGGCATTCCTCGGCGGGCTGCGCGAGCGCGGGCTGGCCGGCGTTCGCCTCGTGGTCTCCGACAGCCACGCCGGGCTCGTGGCCGCCGTCTCGCGCCTGTTCCAGGGCTGCGCCTGGCAGCGCTGCGTGACGCACCTGCAGCGCAACCTCCAGAGCGCCTGCTCGGGCAGGCCCGAGGACTCCAAGGCGGCCGTCAGGGACCTCGTGCACGCCGCGGTCTACCAGGACGACCCCGACCTCGCGCGCTGCGTGTGGGCCGAGGCGGCGCCCTGGGTGGCGTCGGTGTCCGCCAGGGCCGGCGAGGTCTTCGAGCAGGCCGAGGACTCCGCGCTGGCGTTCACGGCCTTCCCCAGGGCGCACTGGGCCAAGCTCCGCACCAACAACGTCCAGGAGCGCGCCAACCGCGAGATCAAGCGCCGCTACAGGGTCGTGCAGTCCTTCCCCTCGAGGGAGTCGATGCTGCGCCTGACGTGCGCGAGCCTCATGGAGACCGAGGGACAGTGGTCCCAGCAGCGCGTGTTCTCCGAGGCCTCGGCCGCCGAGGGCTTCGCCGAGCCCGCGGACAGGCCGGCCCCGACAGAGGGGAGGCGCCGCGCGCTCGGGCGGCGCGCCAGGGAGATAGTGGACGAGATAGTCGAGAGGCGCGGTCTCAAGAAGGAGTAATATCGGGACTTGCAGCGACGGACCTCAGGACGCTCTTACACCACGTCTGCGCGCGCCACCACCCCAGGCACCCGCAGCAAGAAGACGAATAGTCTCGGCCTCCCCAGTCACCGCAGGAGGCCCTAGGGCTTACCTCCCAAATCTTTCCGCAGGACGGAAGGATCCCGCCGCGCGAAGCGCACGGCGGGATCCTGACATGTCCGAGGACGATTTGGGAGGTAAGCCCTGGGGTCTCCGATGAGAGCAGTTTCGGCCGAGGCTATTCGTCGCCGAAGCTGATGCCCAACGCCTTGGCCTCGCGCACCAGATCGCTCTGGGGATCGACATACTTGAGCTTGCCGGCGACATCCTCGAGCGGCATGTGACACATCTTGCCGTCACGCAGGGCGATCATGTAGCCAAACTCGCCGCGTAGACAGCCCAGTGCCGCCTCGACGCCGCACTGGGTCGCAAAGATGCGGTCCTGGGCGTCGGGCTGGCCGCCGCGCTGCGTGTGGCCGGGGATGGCGACGCGGGTCTCGCGACCGGTCTTGGCCTCGATCTCCTTGGCGATGTCGTAGACGATCGACGGGCTCGTGCGCTCGGCGAGTTTCTTCTTGTACTCCTTCTTGGACAGCGCCGCGTCCTCCTTGGAGATAGCGCCCTCGGCGACGGCCACGATGGTAAAGCGGCTGCCGGTCTCCATGCGATGCTCGATGGTCTTGATGACGTTATCCATGTCGTAGGGGATCTCGGGAATCAAGATGACATCCGCGCCGCCCGCGACGCCGGCGTATAGCGGGATCCAGCCAACCTTGTGGCCCATGATCTCGATAACGAACACGCGGCCGTGACTCGAAGCGGTGGTGTGAATGTCGTCGATGCACTTGGTGGCGACGTCGATGGCGCTCGTAAAGCCAAACGTCAGCTCGGTGCCCCAGGTGTCGTTATCGATGGTCTTAGGCAGGGCGATAACGTTGAGGCCCTCTTCGCGCAGACGGTTGGCGGTCTTGGTGGAGCCGTTGCCGCCCAGCATAAACAGGCAGTCGAGCTGCAGCTTATGATAGGTGTGGACCATTGCCGGCACCTTCTCGACGCCGTCGGCCTCGGGAATATCCAGGCGCTTGAACGGCGTACGGCTCGTGCCCAGGATGGTGCCGCCACGGGTAAGGATGCCGCTAAAATCGGCGGGCGTCATGACGCGGAACCGGCTGTAGATAAGGCCCTGGTAGCCGTCCTCAAAACCATAGATCTCAATAGGCTCTTCGCTATTGGTCATAAGCGTTTTGACAATGCCGCGCATGGTGGCGTTGAGCGCCTGGCAGTCGCCGCCACTGGTAAGAAGACCGATCCTAAGCATGATGAATCCTTCCGGGCAAGTTATAACATGCGCATAAGTTTACCCCCGCACACTGTTGATGCGGGGGTAAAACGTGTTAGCTCAAGCGTATAGAAATGTAAACAACGTCAGGCGAGCGTAAGGTCGACGAGCCTGGGTCCTTACAGTGCGAAGGCGTCGACGTCGCCCCAGTGGCGGCGCAGCGTAATGGCGGCGGCGGGTTCGGTATTGTCAAAGACGACCGACCATTGCGTATTGCTGGTGATGTCTTCCGGATTGGGTTCTTGCGCTGCGGCACGCAGGGCTTTCCAGACAATCGTTTCGTCCTGGGCACCGACATGGGCGTCAAGAACATCGGCGATTGCGACGGCGCGCTCTTTACCATGGCCCAGCTCGCCATTCTTTTGGTTGGGCAGCACTTCGTCGCCATAGCAGGCGTAGAAGTTCGTAACCTGGCGTACAGGAGTCGCTTTGAAAGCGCGGTCCGGATCGCGCGGGTCCCATTCTACTACGCGCGCGTCACCGGCGGCGTCGTTGATAAAGAAGTGGTAATCGCGTCCTGCCATGGCGTGCATGTCGTAGGCGAAAAGCAGGTCGACAGCTTCTTGCGTGGTGGCGGCACGGTCGAGCACCAGACGGATGGCGAGCGAGGTGTTGATGACGGGCCGTTGCGTGTCCTGGTCACAGGGCTTGGAATCCAGGGTGAGTACGGCAATGGACACGCCGCATTCGTTAACACCGTCGAGCTGGGCAAACGGGCCCATGAGTGCCGCGGCGCGTCCGGCGACGGAGTCAAGCGGAGTGTTATCGCCCAGGTTGTTAAGGGCGGCAAGCCCGATGGAAGCATAGCCGCCGCGTGGGTGATTGCGCACCAGCAGCGCCGAGGTGTCGTCCTTAAAGTCGTAATTGCGACCGGTGCGCACGCGGCCTTCGGCATCTACGGCGACAAAAGCGCTGCAGGCAAACTGGGGCGCCTGGACATGTGCCGGCACACCGGGCAGCACCTGCGCCACCACGGCATCGATGTAGGCCTGGTCGTCGCGCACGCCAGCGGCGATGATGCGATCGAGATCGTAGTCGTAGGTGATGTCGATTGCGTACAGGTCATAGCCATCCGCGTAGCCGGTCAAGCGTTTGAGCGACGCGGCGGATTTGATTTGCTTGTGATAAACGATACCGGTGGCAGCGGCAAGGCCGACGGCGACTCCCGCGACACCGCAGGTGATGGCAATGTTACGTGGCTTCATGACGACTCCTCTCGTCCTGTTAGCGCAATTGTCGCAAAAGGAGCGCGGGCATGATGGCTCAACTTGGTGAGTGGCGCGGAATTAAGCACGGAATGAAGAGTGCGGCGCTGGCGTGGCGGGGTATGCTGGAGGGGATCATCAACCCAGCGAAAGGGGAGAGCATGACGGATCAGGAAACGCCCGAGCGCGCGCATGTGACGGCCGATGATATCGAGGCCGCCAACGACCTTATCGACTTTATCGAGGCATGCCCCAGCATGTTCCATACGGCGGCGACCATTATGGCCGAGCTCGACGAGGCGGGCTTTACCTACCTGCCCGAGAATGCGGCGTGGGACATCGAACCGGGCGGGCGTTATTACACGCAGCGCAACACCTCGAGCGTTGTTGCCTTTAAGGTGGGCGAGGACCTGGCCGCGACGTGGGGCGAGGACGGCGTTGCCGGTGACTATCATTTTCAGCTCACGGCGTCGCACAGCGATTCGCCGACGTTTAAGGTCAAGGCCGTGCCCGAGCTTGACGGCGCGGGTGAGACGCTGCGCCTGAACACCGAGGCCTACGGCGGCATGATCGACTACACCTGGTTCGATCGTCCACTGGCGCTCGCGGGCCGCGTGCTGGTGCGCGAGGGCGACCGTATCGAGAGCCGTCTGCTTGCCACCGAGCGCGAGGTCGCTATTATCCCGAGCCTTGCTATCCACATGAACCGCGGCGTTAACGAGGGCTTTGCTCCCAACCGAGCCGTTGACCTTTGCCCGCTTATCAGCACCGGCGAGCTTAAGCAGGGTGACTTCGATGCCCTGGTCGCCGAAGAGCTGGATGTTGAGCTCGAGCAGATCCTGGGTCGCGACCTGTTCCTGGTCAATCGTCAGGATGCACGCATCTGGGGCTGGGCCGACGAGTTTATCTCGACGCCCAAGCTTGACGACCTGGCCTGCGCCTATACCTCGCTACAGGCATTTTTGGGCGCCGAGAACGCGCACGACGTTTCGGTCTTCTGCTGCTTTGATAACGAGGAGGTTGGCTCCGAGACCAAGCAGGGCGCCATGTCGACGTTCTTGGCCGACGCGCTGCGCCGCATTAACGGTTCGCTGGGTTTTGACGACGAGTCGTACCACCGTGCGCTTGCCGCCTCGATGCTCGTGAGCTGCGACAATGCACATGCCGTGCACCCCAACCACGCCGAGAAGTGCGATGCACGCAACCAGGTTGTGCTCAACGGCGGCATCGTCATCAAGGAGGCTGCCAACCAGCACTACTGCACCGACGCCTTTAGCCGCGCGGTGTTCCAGGCTATTTGCGATGACGCCGACGTGCCCACGCAGGCCTTCGCCAACAAGAGTGATATGGCGGGTGGCTCCACGCTCGGCAACCTGTCGAACATGCAGGCGAGCATGCATGCCGTGGACGTGGGCCTGCCGCAGCTGGCCATGCACTCAAGCTACGAGACCGGCGGCGTACGCGACGTGATGTACGCCATTCGCGCCCTCACGGCTTTCTACGAGCGAAACCTAACCATCAACGGCGCCGAAAGCGTGGAGCTCTAAAACCTGCTAAAAGGGACAGGTTTATTATGCAGGTTTTATCTGGGCAAATGCCGCAAAGCCAACAGCTGGACAGAATTGTTATGACACCGCAGGTTGAGCAAGCGTCAGCGAGCGATGTCCAGAGCGAACAAATTGGCATGAAAAAGGCAAGGCATAGACCTTCTGGTCATGCCTTGCCTTTTGAATGACAAATTGTCGCTCTGGGCGGCGCGTAGCGTCGACCGGTCCGCCGTTCGTTAGAACGGCGGAACCCTAATGTTCGATCCAACAGCGCAGGGTCTCGCCGGCTTGCAGGTGACGCAGATTCTCTGCGGCAATGTCGACCACATTGTTGAGCGTGGCTGCCAGGTGGAACCAGCCGGAGACGTGCGGCGTGATGAGCATGTTGGGCGCATCCCACAGGGGGCTTGTCTCAGGCAGCGGCTCGGGGTCGGTGACGTCGACCGCGGCGCCGGCGAGATGTCCCGACTCCAGGGCGGCAACCAAGTCGTCGGCGACCACAAGGTCGCCGCGGCCGCCGTTGGCAAAGAAGGCGCCCGGTTTCATCGCGGCGAAGAACTCGGCGTTCGCCAGGCCGCGGGTCTCGGGTGTGCTGGGCATAAAGGATGCGACGATGTCAGCCTCGGCCAGGCGCTCGGACAGGGCGTCCATGCCGTCCATGTCCTCAAACACAATGGGGTAGACGAGTGGATGGCGCTTGATGCCGCGGACGTGCGCGCCCATGTTGCGGCAGAGCGTGGCGAAGTGGCCGCCGATATCGCCCGCGCCCAGCACCAGCACATTGGCGTTTTTGAGCGAGGTGACCGGCCCCAAATCCTCCCAGCGATGCTCGCGCTGCAAGTTGTGATAGCCGGGCAGGCGCTTCATCATGGAAAGGACCATGGCAAACATGTGCTCGCTTACGGCCTGGCCGTAGGCGCCCACCGAGCAAGACAATTTGGCGTCGGCCGGCACGGTGCCGGCGGCCAAGTAATCGTCATAGCCAGCGGTCTGCAATTGCAACAGCTGGAGATGTTCGCATGCCGTGAGCATGTCAGGGTCGATGTTGCCCAAGATCACGTCAGCATCGGCGACCTGCTCGCGCGTGGCGGCGTCGGCGCTCGTGTAGATAAAGTCCTCGCCCGGAGCGCTCGACTCAAGAATTGCACGATGACGGTCGTTGACGGGCAGCAAAACCAGGATGTTCACAAGCAGTCCTCTCCGCTCGACCTACCAAAAGGGGCAGGTTTATTTTGGCAGGTTTTATCAGGCAAAACGCTATAAAAACGCCGGGCTTTGCGATGGTTAACATATCCATCGCGAAGCCCGGCGCATCCACGGCTACCAGCTCAGCAGCTCGTAACCGTCCTCGGTCACCACGAGCTGCACCTCGCACTGAGCCGAATCGCTACCGTCCTTGGTGCGCACGCACCAACCATCACCCTTGCTAATCTTGATGTCGGGCGCTCCGGCATTGACCATGGGCTCGATGGTAAAGACCATGCCCGGGGCCATGATGGTGTCCACATCGGGTGCTTCGGTGGTAAAGCCCACAAACGGGTCCTCGTGGAACTCCTTACCGATGCCGTGTCCGCCGTACTCGCGCACCACGCTAAAGCCGGCGTCCTCGACCGTCTTTTGCACGGCTTCGGCCATCACGGACAACGGCAGCCATGGCTTGACGGCTGCCAGGCCCGCCTCCACGCTGGCGCGGGTGACGTCGACCAGGCGCTGGCGCTCGGCCGAGACCTCGCCGATACAGAACATGCGGCTCGAATCACTAAAGTAACCGTCCAGGATCGTGGAGCAGTCCACGTTGATGATGTCGCCCTCGTGCAGCACGTCCGTATCGCAGGGGATACCGTGGCAGACCACATCATTGATCGAGGTACACACGCTTTTGGGGTAGCCCTCGTAGTTGAGGTCGGCCGGCGTGCCGCCGTGCTCGACGGTGAAGTCGTAGATCATCTGGTCGATCTGGTTGGTGGTCATGCCTGCGGCGATATGCTCGCCTACGTAATCGAGCACACCCACGTTGATGGCGGCCGAGCGCTTGATGCCCTCGATATCGGCGGGCGTCTTGTAGAGCGTGCGGGGCAGAACCTCCCAGCCCTCTTCCCACAAGCGCTCGAGGCGCTCATCAAAGGCGCTATGGCATTTCTTATATTTTTTGCCGCTGCCGCACCAGCAAGCGTCGTTGCGGCCAGGTACGGGTTCTTTGTCATACATGGCTAACTTCCTTTCATCCGCAGCTAGTATAGCCCACCCACGCGTCCATAAAAGTTGCGGTGATATAGTTCCGATTTAAGCTGTTTAACAGCATAAATCGGAACTATATCACCGCAACTGATGGAGCGGGGTGGCGGGCACTAGCTGTTGCGTGGTTTTGCTAGTAGCTCACCTGGCAGGGAATGCCGAGGGCGCGCACGCGCGCGGCGATGGCGTCGAGGGCCTCGGGCGCTGCTTTGGCAAGGCCGGCGACCGGCGTCTCGCGAGCCACCGTGTAGATGGTCGCTTCTTGTGGGCGAATGCGCTCAAGTGCCGCGAGCCAGGGGGCAACGTACTCCTCGCCGGTGTTGTCGATGGGCTTGCCCAGATACTCACCGGTCAAAAAGATCGTCTGGATAATAACGTGACCGTCAAAGCTTGCGAACGTCTCAATCTGGTGCTCGACGTCGTAGGGGCCAACAGGCTGGTCGAGCAGCTGGATAAATGCCGGATCGACCGTATCGAGCTTGAGGATGTTGTCGTCGACCATCATGAGCGCATCGTGCACCTCGGGGCGGTCGGCGCGCGTACCGTTGGAGAGCACGGCGATTTTGGAGTTTGGGGCCAGCTGATCGCGCAGCGCGACGGCGCCGGCAATCGCCTGGGGAAACTCCGGTGCGGCGGTGGGCTCGCCGTTTCCTGCGAAGGTGATCACATCGGGGAGCTCGCCCTCGGCTGCCATCTCGCGCAGCTTTGCCTCGAGCGCGTCGAGTACCACGGCAGCTGTGTTGTACGGCTCATGGCAGGGGCGCTCGGCGTTGAGGCCGTTTTCGCAGTAAATGCAGTCGAACGTGCAGATTTTGCCGCTGGCCGGCATCATGTTGACGCCGAGCGAGAGACCAAGGCGACGGCTGCGAACGGGCCCAAAGATGGGGCTGGCATTCAAAAACGTAGACATAGGCATATGCTCCTCAAGACAATTGTGCCTAAGCATAGCATCGGCTCCAAAGCAAGGTGTGGGCTCTTGCTTTACAAGTTTCGTTTTTTCACGTCGCTCATTATGCCGTGCCATGAAAAGCCTCAGGTCGGGTACAGTTAATCTGTTAACAAGGCGTAAGGCAATGCGGGTCCATCCAACCGCACTGACGTGCAGCTGGATGAGCATTGATGATGGGGGCACAACATGGATTTTACGGTCGAGAATGCGGGCACCACGATTGCCTGTCGCGAATATGCCGGCCCGGATGTGTCGCCTGATGCTCCTGCCTTGGTGTGCGTGCACGGCGCTTGTGTCGACGGCACATTTTTCGACGGTATCGCTTGTGAGCTCAGCCACAACTACCGCGTAATTGCCTACGACCGCCGCGGCTGCGGTGGCAGCAGCGATGCGGCAGACGGCAGCTATGATCTTGCCGCTCAGGCCGCCGACCTGCAAGCCGTGATCGAACACGTTGGCGCTCCGGCAAATGTGCTTGCGCATAGCGCCGGTACGTTGGTGGCGCTGGAGCTTCTTCGCACCGAACCCCATCTCGTCGCCCGTGCGATTCTGCATGAGCCGGCTGTGTCGGCCGAAGGCGTCGGCATGGGCGCAGCTCCGGTTTTGCTCGATATGATTGCGGCTGGAAAGGTTTCAAGGGCGCTTCGGCTTTTCTTGGGAGCTCTCGGCGACTTGGACCCCGAGGCTCCTGGGACGACCGAAGCGGAAGCCAAGCATGCCCTGCGCAATGGTCGTTGCTTTATGGCCAATGAATACGGAACAAATATGACATATGCTCCCGACTGGGAGCGCGCCCGAGAATCAAAGGCGGTGTCGGCTGTGTTTTTGGGCGAGCTTTCGGTCGGTACACCCCGCGAGGCGGGCACGAGGATGGCGGCTGAGCTTTTGGGCTGTCCACTCGTAATGGTTCCCGGCGCGCACAACGGCCTGCGCGATCGCCCGACAGCGGCTGCCCAGACTGTCCGTGGCATCCTGGGGCTCTAACAGCTGCAAAAACAAAACAGCCTTCACTCGCAAACGTTTCGGCCGTGTTAACAAATGTGCTCAAGACCTCACGTCTGCGGCTTCAATCGCGCCGTCTGCCAACTCATAAAAATGTAACAGCATTCACGTGCTTACCTGCATCGGCAAGGTGTTAACCTTGTAACATTTGGAACCCACCGCTACCATGCGAAACTATCGAAAGGGCCCCATATGCTCAATAATCACGAGGTCAATCTAACCGACGAGGAGGCTGCCGCTGAGGTCGCCCGCGTCGCAAAGACCTACCCCGTGGTGCGTTTGCTGTCGGCCGATCAGATTAAGAGCGAGCCTAACTGCCTGCTCGCCGGCAATCGGTGCTCTTGTCTGCGTCAATCGAGTCTTGAGGCCTTGGCAGATTCCGATGAGGTGTCGGAGCAACTGCTCAACGATGGTGTTGAGTACCGCGCCCGCCTACGCCCTCTGAAGGTCGAGGGCGAGCCTCACGTCCTGCTGATGGTGCGCCCGATCGATGAGCAAGAGGCTGCAGAAGAGGACCTCGTCTACACCGACGTGCTGACGAGTGTGCGCAATCGCCGATATTACGAGGAAAAGCTCCGTAGCGCCCGCATGAATGCCGGCGTTGCGGTGATCGACCTTGATGATTTTAGGGTCTTCAACGATACGTGTGGCCGTCATGCCGGCGACCTTGCGCTCGGTGCTGTGGCGACGGCCATACGCAGCGGAATTCGTTCGACTGACGAGCTCGTACGCTATGGCTGCGACAAGTTTGTGGTCGTCATGCCCAATATTCCCTCCGATGACTTCACCCGTCGCCTGCATCAGGTGTCCGATGCCGTTCATGCCACGATTGTTCCGGGCCATGAGTACGTGAGCTTGACGGCATGTGTTGGCGGTGTTCGCATTCATGGCGAGACGGTCGATGAGGGCGTTGGCCGCGCTGTCCAGTTATTGAGCCGCGCTAAGGCAAAAGCCGGTACGGTCGTGACCGATGCCGATTCCATCGAAGCCTTCCAAAGCGAAAAGCCTTTGGTGCTTATTGTCGATGACTCCGAGATGAACCGAGCCATTCTCAACGAGATGCTCAAGGACGAGTATTGCATCCTCGAGGCCGACAACGGTCGTACGGCGCTCGACATGGTCGACCGCTATGGCGATGAGTTGTCGCTCGTGCTGCTGGATATTGTCATGCCGGGCATAAGCGGCTTTGAGGTGCTGGCCGATCTGTCGCGCCGATCGGGTATCGACAATCTGCCTTTCATCATGATATCGAGCGAAGATTCCAATGATATGGTTCTGCGCGCGTACGAGCTGGGCGCCTCGGACTATATCAACCGCCCGTTTGACTCCCGTGTCGTGCGCCGCCGTGTAAGCAACACCATCCGCCTATATGCCAAACAGCGCCGCCTGACGAGCCTGCTGTCCCAGCAGTACAACGAGCGCGTCAAGAACAGTCGCATGCTCATTGACATCATGGCCGGCGTTATGGAGCTTCGCAATGGCGAGAGCGGCAGGCACGTTACGAACATCGAGAAGCTGACCGAGCTGCTGCTTGGCTGTCTGGTTCAGCGTAGCGACACGATCTCCCTCGACAATGAGGAACGCTCTACGATTGCCCTGGCTTCGGCGCTGCACGATATCGGCAAGATGTCGATTGACGATGCAATTCTCAACAAACCCGGGCGCCTTACGCCCGAGGAGTTCGAGATTATGAAGACGCATACCACGATGGGCGCCGACATGTTGCTTGAGCTGGGCCGCCATCACGTCGGCAATGCGCTTATGGAATATGCGTACCAGATTGCGCGTTGGCATCACGAGCGCTGGGACGGCAAGGGCTATCCCGATGGCCTTAAGGGCAACCAGATTCCCATCGCCGCACAGGTGGTTTCGGTGGCCGACGTGTACGATGCGCTGACGAGTGTGCGTGTGTACAAGGATGCTATCCCGCACAAGGAGGCTATCCAGATGATCTTGGACGGTAAGTGCGGTGAGTTTAACCCGCTGTTGCTCGACTGCCTGCTCGAGGTGCAAGACCGTATTGCCGAGACGTTGGCACGCCCCGCCGACGTTGTCGCGTTTCCCACGATTTAGTTTGACCAAAGGAGTTTTAATCCATGATTTCCATGCGTGAGGCGTATGAGAAGATCGGCGCTAATTATGATGACGCGTGCGCTCGGCTGATGGGCGAGGAAATGCTTGCCCGCTTTGCCCTCAAGTTTTTGGATGACGAGAGCATGGACAAGCTGGAGGCCGCCATGGCGGCAGGAGACGCCGAAGGTGCGTTTATGGCAGCGCACACGCTCAAGGGCGTGAGCCAGAACCTGGGATTTGATAATCTGTACGAGCCGGCGGTCGTGGTGACCGAGGCGCTGCGCGGCGCCGATGCCGTTGACGACGCTCGCGAGGGAATGCATGCGCTGCAGCAGCAATATGCGGCTACGATGTCGGCTCTGCGCGAGGCGGGCGAGTAAGAGGTTGTGAGCCTTGGGCTGTGTGCCTGCCGCGTATAGGCAAAAGGGCGCCCCGCCGGACCATGTGGCCGGCGGGGCGCCCTTATCTGTTATGCGGTTCGCGAGCTAGCGAGCCTGCTTAACCTTTGCCGCTGCCTCGACAAACGACTTCCACAGGTTAAAGTCGGTCTCGAGTGTCTGCCAGGTGTACTCGGGATGCCATTGCACGCCCAAGCAGAACGGCTGGCCCTCGACCTCGATGCACTCGGGAACGCCATCGGTTGCCTTGGCGACCAAGCGCGTGCTCTTAGCCAGACGATCGACGCAGCAGTGATGTGCCGAGTTGGTCTGGATCAGCCTGTGCCCGCCAACCGCGCGCTCCAGCAGCGAGCCCGGCATGACCTCGACAGGGTGCACGGGGTCGTTGAGCACGTGGGTGTGGCGCCACTGCGTGCGGCCCTCGCGCGCACCCAGGCTCGGCACGTCCATGCACAGGGTGCCGCCGGTGGCGACGTTGAGCAGCTGCGTGCCGCGGCAGGTGGTAAAGAGCGGCTTCTTGGCGCGGAGTACCTCGTCGACCAGCTTAAACTCAAAACTATCGCGGATCTCGCAGCAGAGGGTGGGGTCGTAGGGTCGATCATCGCCCCAGCGCTTGGGGTTGACGTCCGGGCCGCCGGGAATGGCGATGCCGTCGGCGATATCGACGTAATGACGGATAACCTCAATGTCCTCGGTGATGGACATCTGCAGCGGTAGGCCGCCGGCGGCAAGGATGGCATCGACAAAGACACTTGCGATTTCCTCGTTGGGGGAGAGCGTCTCGCTTAAAAACGGCTTTGCCTCTTCCCAGCGCGGTGCGACGAGGATGAGTGGGCGGTCGGCGGGGGCGACGTCGACGTGCGGGGTGTAGGACGATGAGGTGCGGGTTCCGATCATAGGTGTTGCTTTCGAATCTGAAGGTGACAGGGCGCATGAGAGACGTGGGACAACGCTTCCGATGGATTTGCCCCACGGGGTGGCTGGCTAGTGCCCCTTGATGGAGTTGAGGAAGTCCTGGGCGCGCTTGGTCTGGGGATGGTCGAAGAACTCGTCGGGTGTGCCGGTTTCCACGATCTGGCCGTCGGCCATAAACACGACGCGATCGGCAACGCGGCGTGCGAAGTTCATCTCGTGCGTGATGACGATCATCGTCATGCCCTGCTGGGCTAGACGGACCATGACCTCGAGCACCTCGTTGATCATCTCGGGGTCAAGGGCGCTCGTGGGCTCGTCAAAAAGCATGGCCTTGGGTTGCATGGCAAGCGAGCGGGCGATGGCTACGCGCTGCTGTTGGCCGCCCGAAAGCTGTGCGGGCACCTTATCGGCCTGCTCGGCAACGCCCACGCGGCCCAGCAGGTCCATGGCGCGCTCGCGGGCCTCGTCCTTGGAGACACCCAGTACGTCGACCGGTCCCAGCATGACGTTCTGCAGGACGGTCATATGTGCGAACAGGTTGAACTGCTGAAACACCATGCCCAGCTCGGCACGCATGCGGGCAAGATCCTTGCCTTCCTGCGGCAGGGGCTCGCCCTCGATGAGGATCTCGCCCGAGTCGATGGTTTCCAGACGGTTGATGGTGCGGCACATGGTCGACTTGCCCGAGCCCGAGGGTCCAATCACAACGACGACCTCGCCGCGGTCGACCGAGAGATTGATGTCGTTGAGGACGTGCAGATCGCCATAGTGCTTATCGACGTGTCTGAGCTCGATCAGCGGCTGATTGCCGGTGGAAGAGGTGCTCTGTGCCATGGTGCTCGGCTCCTTATGACTCGAAATGGTAAAGCGTTAGCGGATGATGGTCGCGCCGGTCTTGTGCGAAACATAGACAGCGGCCTTGTTGATCGCGACGTTGATGAGGATGTAGATGACCGCGATTACCAGGTAGACCGACACGAGGGCGTCGTAGTTGGTAATGAGCACGCGGGCGTTTTGCATGAGGTCGGGGTAGCTCACCACATAGGCGACGGTGGTGTCTTTGACTACGACCACAAGCTGCGAAATCAACGACGGAATGATAAACCGAATAGCCTGCGGCAACACGATTTTAAAGGTGATTTTGGCCTTGGAGAGACCGAGCGCCTGGGCGGCCTCGACCTGGCCGCGCGGCACGGCATTGACGCCGGCGCGGAAAATCTCGGCCAGCACGCCGGCTGCAGCGAGCGCGACGGGAAGCGTGAGCATCCAAAACGACGGCAGCGAGATCTTGTACTGGGGCAGCACCAAAAAGAAGAAGTAGATGAACAGCAGGCTCGGCACGCCGCGGAAGAAATCCGTGAGCACACGGCAAACCAGCTGGAGCGGCTTAATGTCGCTGGTGCGGCCGAGCATAAGGGCTAGGCCCAGCACCAGCGCGATGGCGCCAGCGGTGAGTGCGACTTTAACGGTGCCCTCAAAGCCGGCAAGCAAGAACTTCCAGGTGGTGAGGTGCGTAAAGAAATACCAATAGTGGACCGAAAGCTGGCCGGTCACATAAAAGCGCTGCAGTACCAGGGCGACGAGCACGGCGACGGCAACGAGCGAGATAGCGGTGCCGATGCGAATCTTGGCGCGCATCTTGGGGCCGGGAGCCTCGTAGAGCGCATCGCGCATGGTAAGTGCAGGGGAGGAATGCTTGCTCATCGGAGGATCCTCACCTTCTTATCGATGTAGTTGCCAATGTGGCTCACCACAAAGGCCGTGCCCAGGTAGCCGAGTGCCGAGATAAAGAACGCGACGACGCCGCCGAGCGAGCGCGTGTTGATGTAGCTCACCACGCCGGTGAGCTCCTGCGGTTTAAGCGGCACCTGGCTACCGAGCGCGGTGGTGAGCATGACGGCGATAAAGAGGTTGGTCATGGGCAGCACGCTTGAGCGCAGTGCCTGTGGAATCACGATCTTGGCGAGGATACGGCTGAAGCTCATGCCGAGCGAACGGGCGGCTTCCACCTGGCCGACGCCGACGGTGTTGATGCCGCTCATAAAGTTCTCGGAACCAAAGGCCGAGCCCAAAAGGACCGTGGCGACGATAACGCAGGTGCGGTAGGGCAGGACGACCTTGAGCGGCGGAAGCGCATAGACGACGATGATAAGCAGCGCGATGCCGGGGATGTTACGGAAGACCTGGACATACAGGTCACCAAAGACGCGCAGCGGCTTGAGCGGCGACACGCGCATCACGGTGACGGCGACAGCCAGCACCATGGCGATGGCAAACGACTCAAGCGTCATGCCCCAGGTTGCTAGCAGCGCGTCGATATAGTTCTGGCCATAGAGCGACCAGAGCTCGGAGAGACTCATGCGGACCTCCCGCCGATAAGGAAAGGGGCTCCCGTGTGTACGGAAGCCCCGACAACTCAGTGAGGAAACAGTTTAGCGCAATAAAGCGAATCGTGCGTTTCCGTATGGTTTCGCAGCGGCTGATGCCCAGCTTGCGAGCTTAGGCGCCGACCTCGGGGAGCTCGGGAACATTGGTGTCGCCCGTACGGTCACCAATGCAGATCTGCCACAGCTCGGTCCAGGTGCCATCGTCCTCGATCTTCTTAAGGAAGTCGTTAACGAAGGCGACGCCGTCGGAATCGAGCGGCAGGCCGATGCCGTAGGGCTCCTTGCTGCCGAAGGGCTTGCCGGCGATCTTGTACTTACCGGGCTCGCGGACCAGGGCGCTTTGCTGCATGTTGTTGTCGATGACATAGGCGTCAACGCGACCCTGCTGGAGTGCCTGGCGGGCCTCCTCGTCGGTCTTGAACTCCTGCTGGCTGGCCTTGGGAGCGAACTCCTCCAGGATGGCGGGGCCGTTGGAGCCAGACTGGACGGCGACGTTCTTGTCGGCCAGGTCGTCGACGCTCTTGATGTCGTCGTTATCGGCGAGCACCAGGATAGCCTGCTGGGTGTAGTAGTAGGGACCGGCAAAGGAGACAAGCTTCTTGCGCTCGTCGGTGATGGTGTAGGTGGCAAAGACGGCGTCGACCTGGCCGTTCTGCAGGACGGACTCGCGCGTGTCCGAGGTCACCTGGGTGATCTCGACCTTGTTCTCGCCCAGAATGTAGTTGGACAGGAGCTGTGCGATACCGGCGTCGAAGCCGCGGGTCTGACCGTCTTTCTCGTTGAGGAGGGAGAAGAGCGTAGAGGTCTGAACGCCACCGATCTTAAAGACGCCGGCGTCCTTGACGGCCGTAGCCCAGGTGCTGGCGGCGATGGCGTCGTCATCGGCCTTGGGGCCGTTGTCGACGAGCTTGTCGAACGCCTTAGCGTCGAGCGTGGCGGAAACTTCGGTATCCTCGGAGCCCTTGGAGGAGCCGGCGGCGGAACCCTTGTCGGCCTCGGCGCTGGTGTCGGAGCAGCCGGCAAGACCAAGGCCGGCGACGGTTGCGAAGGTGGCGGCAACGAAGCCGCGGCGGTCGAGAACGACCTGCTGGGAGAGGTTCTTGCTCATGGTAGAACACCTTTCTCAATAAAATCCCTAGCGGTTGAGTAGAGTTATACCCTATCGCGCTCAAATGGGTCAACACGAAATAACTCAGAAACATACTTACCTTATGGGTAATTCTACCTACCAAAAAGGGACAGGCACCTTTGTGGTGGTCCTGGCCGATGCGGTGGCATGCCTTGCTGCTTTGTCTCAATCTGTAACATCTGCAGCCATTTTTGCCGAGTAACTGTTACAGATCGAGATTTTCTCTTCAGGGGAATTCGAATGTCTCAATCTGTAACATCTGGACGGCCAAAAGGTCCCTATCTGTTACAGATTGAGACAAACGTCGGGGACTAAGACGTCTTGTCTCGATCTGTAACAGTTAGACGGGAATTCAGGCCATAGATGTTACAGATTGAGATAATCGCGTCGCGAAAATAAAAACCTCCGCAGGGATGCTTTCCTTGCGGAGGTTTTCTTACTCGTTGAGTAGCCTTACGGTTTCGGCGGCCATGTTCTCGACCGTCATGCCGTTCTGCGCGAGCAGTTCGTTGGGATCGTAGCGGTCGGGAAAGCCCTTGGCGATGCCAAAGGTGCGCGTGCGCAACGGCGTGCATGCCAGATAGCATGCCACGCGCTCGCCCCAGCCGCCGTCCAAGATGCCGTCCTCGAGGGTGACGACGACGCGATGCTCGGCGGCAAGACTGTCGAGGAACTCGCGGTCGAGCTCGGTTGCAAAGCGCGGGTTGACGAGCGTGGCCTCGATGCCGTACTCGGCAGTCAGACGGTTTGCCACGCGCTCACCCAGCTCAAAGAAATCGCCAAGCGCGAGCACGGCAACGTCGCGGCCCTGACGCACCACGTTGTAGCGAACGGCGCTGTAGTCGGTGTCTTCGGCGGGCGCAAGGTCGGGGCGGCTTACCAGGCCGATGCCCGGTACGCGGATTGCCACGGGATGCTCGCGGTGGTCGAGCGACCAGCTCAGCATGGACAGATATTCCTCCATGCAGGCCGGCGCCAAGTAGTGCATGTTGGGAAGACCGCCCAACATGGAAATATCAAAGAACGAGAGGTGCGTCTCGGACGTGGTGCCAAAGATTGACGCACCAAACACCAAAATGGTTGCCGGGGCGTCGTTGAGGCACAGGTCGTGCCAGAGTTCGTCGTAGGCGCGCTGCAAAAACGTGCCGTACACACCAAAGACTGGCTTGGCGCCCGAGCGCGCAAGCGCGGTGGCAAAGGTCACGGCGTGCTCCTCGGCAATGCCCACATCGACGAACTGTTTGCCGGCGGCAGCGCGAAGCTCGGGTGTAAAGCCCATGATGTAGGGTGTGGCGGCCGTGATGCCCACGACCTGCGGATCGCGCTCGATGGCGGCGCTGAGCGCCTCGCCCGTAATGTCGGCGTAGGTGCGCGGCGCAGGCTCGCTCGGATGGCCCGGGCAGAGCTTGCGCCCGGTCGCCATGTCAAACGGACCCACGTGGTGCCAGCGTTCGGGGTCGCTCTGGGCCGGCTCAAAGCCCTTGCCCTTGGCGGTGGAGGCGTGCAGCACGATGGGATGATCGATATTGCGCAGTTCCTGCAGCGCGTCGACTAGGGCCAACACGTCGTTGCCGGCGTCCAAATAACGGTAGTCGAGTCCCATCGCGCGGAAAACGTTGCGCTCACAGGTGCCGTTGCTGGCGCGCAGCTCGGCCAGATTGCGATAGAGGCCACCGTGGTTCTCGGCGATGGACTGGTCGTTATCGTTGACGATGATGATCAGGTTGCTGTCGAGTTCGGCGGCATTGTTGAAGCCCTCAAACGCCAGGCCGCCCGAAAGCGAGCCGTCGCCAATGATGGTGATGACGTTGTACGCATCGCCCGCCAGGTCACGAGCGTGCGCCAGGCCGCAGCCCAGGCTCACCGACGTGGAGGTATGGCCCATGGCGAACAGGTCGTGCTCGGACTCGTCGGGATTGGCAAAGCCAGAGGCCTCGCCAAAGCGCTTCGGATCGATATAAGTGTACGCGCGCCCAGTCAGCGCCTTGTGGGCGTAGGTCTGGTGCGAAACGTCAAAGAGAATCTTGTCGATAGGGGAGTTAAACACGCGATGGAGCGCGACCGTAAGCTCAACGACGCCCAGGTTGGGGGCAACGTGCCCGCCGACGGCGGCGGAGCTTTCGAGGATGGCGTGGCGAATCTCGTCGCAGAGCTGCGGGAGCTCGGCACGATTAAGAGCCTTGACGTCCTCGGGCGTTGTCGTTTGCGTAAGCAGCATCGTTGTGGGTTACTCCATGCGAATCGAGCGCCGGCGCTCCCTCGGCCGACACAATTGCACAAGACAGTCTCGCACATTTTGGCGTTTGATATGTGACGGCGGCGCGGTAATTCGCCAACTGGTGGGGCAAAACGTTTTGTCCGATGCCATACTGATAGATTCGATGATGATTTTTTCAATACGTGCAGGCCGTGGCTTGCCGCCGTGAGCCGCTGGAAGGAGGCAGCATGTCCGATGCCGTTCGTGCCGAGAAAATCGCGCACGAGGTCGACGATGCCGCCCGCCAGCTCGCCCAGGCGGGCCGCTTGGACCTGACGCGCGAGTTTATCCAGCATGGCGACGTGACGGTCTATGCACATGTGACCTCGGTGGCACGGGCAAGTCTGTCCTTTGCCGAGCACTTGGGCCGTGCTGGCATTTCGATCGACCGTGCCTCGCTGCTGCGCGGGGCCTTGCTGCACGACTACTTTCTCTATGATTGGCACGACCCCGACCCGAGCCATCGACTGCACGGATTTCGACATCCGTTTTTTGCCCTGGCGCGTGCCGAGGAAGATTTTGAGCTGACGCCGCGAGAGCGGAATATTATCGTGCGGCATATGTTTCCGCTGGTGCCGGTGCCGCCGACGTGTCGCGAGGCGTGGATTGTTTGTCTGGCGGATAAATGGTGTGCTCTGCGTGAGACGGTCGCCGGCCGCCTGCCGCGCAAGGACGAGACGGACGATAGCGTGAGTAAAGCATCGAGTGAAAAGAGGAGAGGGTAGACGGTGGGGACCGCAATCGACATGTCCTTTGACGGCGCGACGCTTGCCGCCTGCCCGCTTTCGGCACTGGTGCTCTCGTTTGCCTTCTACGGTTTTTGCGGCTGGGCATGGGAATCGACAGTCTGCGCCATGCTCAACCACGGACGCTTTGCCAACAGCGGCTTTTTGCTGGGACCGTGTTGCCCTATCTATGGCGCGGGCGGCATTGCCTGCTGGCTGCTGTTGCGCGGGATTCCGGATGCCCCGAGCCAGTTTGTCGCTGCAGCGCTCGTATGCAGCGTGATTGAGTACAGCGTAGGCGTGCTGTTGGAAAAAACAACGGGCGCTCGCTTTTGGGACTATTCGCATCTGCCGTTTAACCTGCACGGACGTATCTGTCTGTACTGGGCCTGCGCGTTTGGCCTGGGTGCGTTGTGCATTTGCCGTTTAGTGGAGCCGGCATTGCTGGGGCTGCTTGGCCATCTGCCGGTGCTGATTGTGCGGTTGTCCGCCTTTATCGTCGCGGTCGCGATGATGGTCGACGCGTTGTGCTCATTGGCGAGCTGGCGGCGTCTGTCTGATCAGCTGGAGCGCGTCCGGGCCGACCTTGCCGACCGCATCAACGAGTCGCTTGCCGATGCCTCGGACTCAATGCTCGAGCGCATTCCCGAATCGACGATTGACTCGGTGACACAGACGCACATCCGTAGCCGTGCCGTTAACGCGTGGCTGGCCGAGCTGGGTGACGCCGCGCTCGATGCCCTGCGCGAGAAGGCTTCAATGCCGACGTTTATCGCGGATGGTGCTCGCGGCCTGGCACTTGCTGCCCGCTGCGTGGCCGATGCCGCGCCGAGCATGCCGCGTCCGTCGCTCAGTCGTCGCCTTGCCGGCAAGCGCATAAGCCGTCCGGTGCCGAGCGTGTCACTCAGCCGCCGCGACCTGCGCTTCTTCAATGCCTTCCCGCGCTTGCGTATCAACCGCTACGAGGGCGTCATCCGAGCTACCGACCTTCGTGACCGAGCCCGCGAGCTGTTCCGCCACTAGCCGGGACGGGCGCGCTCACGGCTTCCTTGCTCGCGTATTTCCCGTTGGTTTCGCGCCCGTTGCCGCGCCGTTTCCAAGATTGCGGTGCCGTTGGAGACGGCAAGATTTGGGTCGAGCCGGTCGAGGAGGTTATCCGCATCCGCACCGGCGAACATGGCCCCTCTGCGGTGTAGGACAATCTTTCGCCTGACGGGCGTGCCTCTCTTGGGGCGCGCCCGTTCTCGTCTACAATATCGTGCAGACGAAGGAGAGGCATGCCCATGATCAAGATGTTTGCGAGTGACTTAGACGGAACGCTGCTGAACGCCCTGCATGAGGCGGATGGGACCATCCGCCGTGCCATTCGCGAGCTGACCGAGGCTGGCTTGCATGTGGTTCCCGCGACCGGACGCTCGACGCTGCCGATCGGCGAGCATGGCTTTACGGGCCTGGCGCTTGACGCTTGCTGCTCCAATGGGTCCATCGTGCGCAACAGCCATGGCGAAGTGCTCAAGACCTGGACCATCGACCCGCAGGTTACCGAGGAGCTGCTCAAGGCGTTCCCGGACATTTGCTTCGACTGCTCCACGCCTGACGGCATGTTCTCGAGCGGATCGTTTGAGATGCACCAGGCGGGCTTTAAAAAGGACAGTCCTGTCAAGCGCATCGTGATGCGCGGCATGCGTGCACGTGGCGGCTATCACGAGGAGCAGTATTTCGACCAGTCGATCGGTGACATCTTGCGCCACGATGTGTGTAAGATCAACTGTCGCGTAACCTCGCCCGAGCTGGAGCGTGACCTTAAGGCGTATCTTGCCGAGCGCTCCGACCGCGTGGTCAACGCGCCGTTCGATCCGGTGATGTTCGAGATCACGGACGTGGCGTGCAACAAGGGCGAGAGCGTGGCCTGGCTGGCGGGCTACTACGGCATTGCCGAGGATGAGGTCGCGGTTTACGGAGACGGCGGCAACGACATCGCCATGCTCAAACGCTTCCGCCACAGCTACGCGACCAAAAACGCAAGCGATGCTGCCAAGGCCGCCGCGAGCGCGACTATCGGCAGCTGCATGGTCCACGCCGTCCCCAAACACATGCTCGCCACCATGCGCAAGCAGAATTCCTGCACCGTAATCGAATAATGTGACAAAGGGACAGCCCCTTTGTCACAGGTGAAGCTGGTCTCTTGAAATACGAACAAACATTCGCATATCTAACTGCGCTTTGATAGAATTGATACTGTTGGCGGCAGTTCCATGTGCCGGGCAGCGCCCTCCATCTGATGGGAGGTGATGCCCATGACCGATTTGATTGATTTCGTGAGACTTCTGACCGCTTTGGTCTCGTTCTTCACGGCACTTGTCGGCCTTTCCGAGGCACTCAAGCAGCGTTCGAAGCGCAACAGAAGGGGTCGCCGCCGCTAAGGCGTTGACCCCCTAATGCAAACAACGGCGCTGCCCAGCTTTCCAGAACTTGGGCTGCCGTCGACACTATTCTACCCACGAATGACATTTTGAACAATCGGCAATGCCGCTTCAAAAGCCAGGCACAACTGGCACAACCTAGGCGGTCGCTGAATGTGACAAAGGGACAGCCCCTTTGTCACATCCAAAATATTGCCTTTACGTGTTGATACACACGGTGTGCAATAATACTCGCACTGTGCAATAGCGCGCAGACTGAGTAACAAGGAGGACGCTTGTCCCAGCTCGAGAAATGTGATCGCCGGTCCCTTCGCTCGCAGCGTGCCCTACGCCAAGCACTTGCCAGCGAGCTTGCCGAAAGCGGCGACCTTTCGCACATTAATGTCGCGTCGCTCACCGAGCGCGCTGGCCTTACGCGCCGCACGTTCTATTCGCACTACCGCGATATTCCCGACTTTATCAATCAAATCGAGGACGGCTTGCTGGCCGAGATCCGCGAGCGCATTGAGCTCATCACCGCAGCTCAGTTGCCCGATCTCTATCACAACATCGATGAGCTCGAGCCGGCGCCCGGTTCGGTTGAGTTGCTGCGCTACCTTGCGGCCAACCGCGATTTAATCGGATCGCTGCTGGGCCCGGGCGGCGACCAGGCTTTCATTAAGAAGATTATCGACACCGCGCGTGAGGCCGTGGTGCCTCGTGCACAGACGGGCATTTTGGGCCTGGCGCTGGGCACGTTCTTTGACTACTACGTTACCTACGTCGTGAGCGCCGAGGTCGGCATGATTCAGCGCTGGTTTGAGCACGGCCTCACCGAATCGCCCGAGGCCATGGCACGCATTATGACGGTTATCGCCTTTGTGCGTCCCGGCGACCTATATGGTCAACCCATCGATATCAACGTGCCGGAATACGGCTTGAAGCTATTGAACCTGCAGCTCGAGGATACGGCCGACACCGCCGCAACCGTCGAGTCCAACAACTAAGAGGAGAGATAATGAGCAAACTCGTCGATGGCATCAAGGATCGCATGGTCGCTGCCGCACGCGAGGCCGCGCCCGCCGTGGTGGACGCCGCGCAGAAGGCCGCGACCGCGGCTGCCGAGAAAGTTGCCGAGGCAGTTGCCGATGCCAAGAACGCGGCAGGGGAGACGTCCGTCGCCAGCGAGCCCGCTACCGCTGCCGAGCCCGTAGCCGCCGCCCACGCCCCCGAAGGCGCGATCTTCAACCCCGAGAACGCTCGCGGCAACCTGCACCTGGGCATCGACGTGGGCTCCACCACCGTTAAACTTGCCGTGCTCAACGACGACAACCAGATCGTCTACGCCAAGTACCAGCGCCACCACACCGACGTCCGTGCCTGCGCCCGCGACCTGTTCGAGGGCGCTGCGACCGTGCTGCCGACGGCCCAGATGACCTGCGCCATCACCGGCTCGGGCGGCCTTCTGCTGTCCCAGTGGCTCGACCTGGAGTTTGTCCAGGAGGTCATCGCCAGCAAGCGTGCCGTCGAGACCCTCATCCCGGCCACCGATGTCGCCATCGAGCTGGGCGGCGAGGATGCCAAGATCATCTACTTCGATAACGGCATCGAGCAGCGCATGAACGGCACCTGCGCCGGCGGCACGGGTGCGTTCATCGACCAGATGGCAACCCTGCTCCACACCGACGCCAGCGGCCTCAACGAGCTCGCGGCCAACGCCACCACCATCTATCCCATCGCCAGCCGCTGCGGCGTTTTTGCCAAGACCGACGTGCAGCCGCTGCTCAACGAGGGCGCCCGCCCCGAGGACGTGGCCGCCTCCATCTTCCAGGCTGTCGTGACCCAGACCATCTCGGGCCTGGCGTGCGGCCGTCCCATCCGCGGCAACGTCGCCTTCCTGGGCGGCCCGCTGCAGTATCTCTCCGAGCTGCGCCACCGCTTCTACCTCACGCTCAATCTGGACGAGGAGCACCGTATCGTGCCCCAAAACGCTCACCTGTTTGTGGCGAGCGGCGCCGCCATGGCGCACGAGTCCAACAAGCTCAGCACGTTCCCGCAGCTCATCGGGGCCATCGATGCCCTGGGTGACACGCAGGGTGCCGAGGTCGAGCGTCTGGATCCGCTCTTTGCCACCGACGAGGACTTTGCCGAGTTCAAGACCCGCCACGACACCGAGGTCGTCCCCAAGGGCAAGCTCGAAGGCTACACCGGACGCGTGTTCATCGGCATCGACGCCGGCTCCACCACCATGAAGGCCGCGCTCGTGGGCGAGGACGGTCAGCTGCTGCACACCTGGTACGGCAACAACAACGGCGACATCCTAGGCACGGCCAAGGTCATCATGGCCGATTTCTACAACCACATCCCCGCGGGCTGCACCATCGGCCACGTGACCACCACGGGCTACGGTGAGGCGCTGCTCATCGAGGCCCTCAAGGCCGATTCCGGCGAGATCGAGACCGTCGCGCACCTGCGCGGCGCCAAGGCGTTCCTGCCCGGCGTCGAGTTCATTCTGGACATTGGCGGCCAGGACATGAAGTGCCTGCGCGTCAAGGACGGCGTCATCGAGCACATCATGCTCAACGAGGCCTGCTCGTCGGGTTGCGGTAGCTTTATCGAGAGCTTCGCCGTCTCTATGAACATGGACGTGCGCGCGTTCGCCAACGCCGCCATCCATGCCAAAGCCCCGGTCGACCTGGGAAGTCGCTGCACGGTCTTTATGAACTCGCGCGTCAAGCAGGCGCAAAAGGAAGGCGCCACGGTGGGCGATATCGCGGCAGGTCTGTCTTATTCCGTCATCAAGAATGCCCTGTTCAAGGTCATTAAGCTGCGCGATCCCAAGGAGATCGGCAGCCAGGTAATCGTCCAGGGTGGCACCTTTATGTCCGATGCCACGCTGCGCGCGTTTGAGCAGCTCACCGGCGTTCATGCCGTGCGTCCCGACATCGCCGGCTGCATGGGCGCCTACGGTGCGGCCCTGCTCGCCCGCGATCGCGCCGGCGCCGACGGCACCTCGACCATTCTTTCGGCTGAGGACATCGCGCACCTCACCGTGACGCAAAAGCATGTCCGCTGCGGCCGTTGCTCCAACAACTGCCAGCTTACCGTCAACGACTTTGGCGGTGGCAGGCGCTTCATTACCGGCAACCGCTGCGAGAAGGGCGCCGGCCACAAAAAGCAGAAGACCGAGGCCCCCAACCTCTTCAAAAAGAAAAACGAGCTGCTCTTTAACCGCGAGGTCCTGAGCCCCGACGAGGCCCCGCGCGGCACCGTCGGCATCCCGCGCGCGCTCAACATGTACGAGAACTACCCCTTCTGGCATGCGTTCTTTACGCGCCTGGGCTTTAGCGTGCAGCTGTCCGACCAGTCGAGTAAGAAGACCTACCAGGCGGGCATCGAGTCCATGCCGTCCGAGAGCGTGTGCTATCCGGCCAAGATGAGCCACGGCCACGTGATGAACCTTATCGACCGTGACGTCGACTTTATCTGGATGCCGTGCGTGCGCTGGGAGCGCAAGGAGGATCCGACCGCCGGTAACTGCTATAACTGCCCCATCGTCATGAGCTACCCCACGGCGTTGGCACTCAACATCGACGAGATCCGCGAGCAGAACATCGAGTTCCTGTACCCGTTTGTGCCCTATCACGATAAGACCGAGCTCAAGCGCCGTCTGTACCAGGTGCTCGCCGTCGACCGTGTGGCCGATGCGCAAGCCGGTCGCGGTCGCGTGCGTGGACCCAAGATCACGCGCTCTGAGGTCGATGCCGCCGTCAACGCTGCCTTTGAGGCCGATGCGCGTTTCCACGAGGACATCCAGACCATGGGTGAGGAGGCCCTTAAGTGGGTCGAGGACCACGGCGGTCACGGCATCGTGCTCGCCGGTCGTCCCTACCATAACGACCCCGAGATCAACCATGCCCTGCCCGAGCTTATCTCGAGCTTTGGCTTTGCGGTCTTTACCGAGGATTCGCTCGCGCATCTGGTAAAGCCCGAGCGTCCGATTCGCGTCGTCGACCAGTGGATGTACCACAGCCGCCTGTACGCCGTCGCCCGTTTTGTAACGATGCGCAACGACCTGGACCTGATTCAGCTCAACTCTTTCGGCTGCGGTCTGGACGCCCTGACCACCGACCAGGTGCAGGAGATTCTGGAAGCCAGCGGCAAGATCTACACCGTGCTCAAGATCGACGAGGTATCCAACCTGGGTGCCGCGCGCATCCGCATCCGCTCGCTCATGGCCGCGCTTAAGGACCAGGAGGCCGAGCGCCTGGCCGAGGCCACGGCCGCGGGCGAGGCATACGAGCAGGGCGATGCCGCGCCGGTGGCGCCCTCCACGGATGCCCCCGCGTTCGCGAGCCGCAAGTACACGTTTGAGGCTCAGCGCGAGAGTGCTTCGACCGCGTGGCCCAAGGTGCCCTTTACCGAGCAGATGCGCGACGAGGGCTACACCATCCTGTGCCCGCAGATGGCGCCGATTCACTTTGACCTGGTCAAAGAGGTGTTCCGCGGTGCCGGCTACAACTTGGAGCTGCTGCCCTCGACCGATCACGATGCTGTCGAGGCCGGCCTGCGCTATGTGAACAATGACATTTGCTACCCGTCGATTCTGGTAACGGGCCAGATTATGGAGGCCATCGAGAGTGGTCGGTACGACCTGTCCAAGACAGCTGTGGTCATCAGCCAGACCGGTGGCGGCTGCCGTGCCACCAACTACATCGCACTCATCCGCAAGGCCCTGCGCGAGAGCGGCCACCCCGAGATTCCGGTGATCTCGCTTTCGGCCGTGGCGCTCGGCGAGGACAACCCCGGCTTTAAGATTACGCCGGCGCTGCTTAAGCAGGCAGTCTACGCGGTGCTCTTTGGCGACGTGATGATGCAGATGCTCTATCGTTGCCGCCCGTACGAGGCAACGCCCGGTGCTGCCAACGCACTCTACGAGGAGTACATGGCGCGTGCCCGCAAGCTGGCGCCTAAGTTCAACAGGCACAACTACACCAAGCTTGCGCGTGAGGCCATCCGCGCGTTCGACACTATGCCGCTCGTGGGCGAGGGTACCAAGCCGCGCGTGGGCGTGGTTGGCGAGATCTTGGTCAAGTTCCATCCCACAGCCAACAACCACGTGGTCGATGTCATCGAGCGCGAGGGCTGCGAGGCAGTGGTGCCGGGCCTGCTCGACTTCTTCCTGTACTCCATGAGCAACGCCGAGCTGCAGAAGGACGAGCTGGGAAGCTCTGCCACTACGCGCGCGGGCATGCAGGCGCTCATCAAGCTCGTGGACTGGATGCGTACGCCGGTGGAGGAGATGCTCGAAAAGTCCCGCCGCTTTGAGGCTCCCGAGCGCATCGGCGCCATGGCCGACAAGGCCCGCACGGTGCTTTCGGTGTGCAACAACATGGGCGAGGGCTGGCTGCTCACGGCCGAGATGCTCGACTTGATCGATCATGGCGCACCCAATATCATCTGCACGCAGCCCTTCGCGTGCCTGCCCAATCACGTGGTGGGCAAGGCCGTGATTAAGGAGCTGCGCCGTCAGCACCCCGAGAGCAATATCGTCGCGGTGGACTACGACCCTGGTGCGTCCGAGGTCAACCAGCTCAACCGCATTAAGCTCATGATCAGCGTGGCCAAGGAAAACATGCGCGCCGGCAAGGGCTTTAAGCTCGAGAAGGTGGCGCCGCTCGCGATGGACGAGGTCACCGGCCAGATGCGCGCCCATGACGGCTGCGTGAGCTGCGGGCCGGCCAGCGAAGAGGCCGTTGCATCGGTCGCCGAGCGTCTGGGACGCGGCATTAAGAAGTAACTGGCCTGCTTTGGGCTAGATATGAGGCAAACGGGTGGTAGCCGTGCCGGCTACCACCCGTTTTTGCTGGACATATGTTGCGCAAATGACCTTGCTACAGCCTTCCGTGGGCTCGCCAGAGTTTTGGGCCGGCTCGGGCTTTGAGGGCAAGTTGCTGCAAGCCCAGGGCGATTTTTCGCTCAACGCAGGCCAGCACAGCGTGACCTATCTGCCAAACGACGAGATGATCGCTGCGGACTGCCCATCGCCACCTACGAGATGGAAGCCGATAAGTACATCTACCGCGTGTACAAGTACGAGCTGTAGGGCCGCGCTTAGGTTTGACCAATGGAGTATGAAAACAGGTTGATTTTCAATCTCAACGCAACAGCCTGAACGGGCCCCGCGTTTCCGCAGCTAGCGCAACGCGGAAATAGCCCCCGGCACCTGCTCGTCGCCTCGTTTCCGCAGGTGGAGAGGCTGTGGAGGCCGGTGCCCCCATGCCGCCGCCGCATGCTCCGCCAGCCCGCCGCGCAGCCGTTCCGGACTCAGCGCAACGGGCCCTCCGGCCCATGTCCCGGCCCGCCGCCTATCCCGCCAGCGGCCCCTCGCCCCTCGCGGCCCTGGCCCTGTCGATGCAGCCGGGCGTGAGGTCGAGCTCGCCGGGCGCCAGCTCCTCTATCCCGAACGCGTCCATGAGGGCGGAGGCGTCCTCCCCGAGGGCCGCCCGCAGCACGCGCGCCGGCGTCAGGAACCCGAGCGCCCCCCTCGGCTCGGAGTTCACCTGCGACATGAGCAGCGCGCAGTCCGCCGCCGTCAGCCGGTCGAACCTGGCCCCTGCGCCCTTGGGCAGCAGCTTCCTGATCTCCACGTGGTTCTTCTCGCACGCGCCCTTCTGCTGGCTCTGCCGGGGGTCGCAGTAGAAGAGCCTGGTCTCGCCGTCCCGCTCGCCGAACAGCGCCGCGATGGCGCCCTCGTCGGCGAACTCGCTCCCGTTGTCGGTGAGCACGGCGCCGAAGGCGCGCCTCGCGCCGTCCTCGCCGAGGACCCCGCGCAGGGAGGAGAGCGCCGCCAGGACCGAGGCGCACGTGCCGTCCGGCAGCGGCAGGGCCAGCTGGAAGCGGCTCGGGCGGTGCAGGAGCGTGAGGAGCCTGGCGGAGTCGCCCCTGGGGCCCTCGACGGTGTCCATCTCCCAGGCCGCGGCGCAGGCGTCCTCGCCGAGCGCGAGGAACGACGCGTGCGACCTGCGCGCCGAGTGGGACGTCGCCCTCTTCGGGGCCCGGCGCGACCTCGGCCTGTAGCCGACCTTGCGCCTGAGCTCCATGTTCGTCATGCCGTCGTAGCCGGCGTCCACCCACCTGTAGACGGTGGAGGCGCTGAGCCCGGGGGTCGTCGCCGCTATCTGCTGCGGGGAGAGCCCGCGCGCGAGCCCGTCCCTGATGGCCGCTAGCTTGGCGGCGGCGCCCTCCTCGGTCTCGTCGATCCCGGACCTGCTCGCCGAGAGCTCGGCGTCGGCCGCCTCCTGCGCCCTCCTGGCGCTGTAGAACACCCTGGGCCTCCTCGAGCAGCCGTAGCCCCTCCTGTGCGAGCAGCCGTTGCAGCACCTCGGCCACGCGGAGAGCCTGGGGCAGGCCCCCGACAGGTCCGCGGGCGCGGGCTCGCCGTAGCGCGAGCGCGGCGCGGTGACGTAGCGGTGCGCCGCCACCTCCCTGGTCACGGTCGACGGCGACCTGCCGAGCTCCGCGGCGATCTCGCGGGCGCTGCGGTTGCGGTCGAGCATCCTCTCGACCGTGTTCCTCTCGTGCCTCGTGAGCCTCCCGTACGACCTTCCGGACGGCTTGGGTCTGGACATGCCGGCCTCCCTCCATCGCGGGCCGGGGGATTCCGGCCCCTCTGGGGTTGCCTACCCGGATTCGCGCCTCAGGACTCAGCGCAACGCGTTGCGCTGAGTCCTGAGGCTGTTGCAATGAAAATGAGAATCAAGGGAGTATGAAAACACGCCGTTCGCCGATGCCCCCTCCGCGAGTAGCAGCCATATGGTTTGATATCATAAACATATAGCTGTCGCCAGCCTGCTGGCGACGTTCCCCCTGATATCGGAGGTTCCAGGTATGTTTCGTGCTCCGTTAAACAACTATCGGTTGGGCTAACATGGGTCGCCGTGCTATTTCGATAACCCTTGCAGTGGTCTGCCTGGCTGTGCTCTTGGGCGCTACAGGGCTGTTTGCTATAAGCCGAGAAACGTCCTATATGCAGGAATGTGCTTCCGAAGGGTTTGCCATTGATGGTTACTATCGGGATGACAAAACGAGTCTGGAAACCCTGGCTTTTCTTGAGGAGGACAACTGTCGATGGCAGCTGGTCGACCAAGACGGAATCTGCACAGACGGGCAGTTTAAGCGTACGGATGACCCCAACATCCTGGTATTAAAGAAGGAAAACGGCAAAGAATTCGGTACGGTTCACGTTGCGTATATATCGCGCCGACGCAATCAGGGGCAGATTTACCTAATTAGAGATACTAAGGTGACCCGATTTTATCTTGTGAGCACCGATCCGGCGTTTACGGTGGAGTCTGGCGATGTCGATCTGGACAGTTGATTCACGGCAATAAAACAGCGAGCGGGGCGCGGGTGTGAACTGCACCCCGCTATTTGCTCGTGTCCGTATCGCATCTGCGCCTCGTCGTAACTTGCGTCCGTGCAGGCATTCATCCCGCGCCGGCATCACTTCACATCGAACTCCACGCGGTCGAGTTCGGGCACGTTGAGGTCGATGAGCTTGCGGGCTACGTGGCGGTCGTGCGCCCCGAGCGCCTCGCTCGTTGTCACATGGGCGACAACCTCGCGCTCGACGATGCCCTCTTCCTCGCCTTCGGTAGCCGAGGTCTCGACGGCGACGGTGTAATCTTTAAAACCCGGCAGCACCGCGGCAAGCTCGCGCGTGGTTTCGGTGACGCCGTAGCCGTCCTGCACGCCGGCCTGCGCCGAGCCAATGGAACCCGCGGTCATAACGATGCAGGGGATGGCAAAGACTACCGTGCCCACAATAATGCGGCGGCGCACCTTGCGTGACAGCTCGTCGACCTCGGCGTTTTCCTTGGCGGTCACAATGCCGTCGCCGTTGAGGTCGCGCTTGAGCGGTACACGTAAAAGAAGCAATACGGCTTCGGCCGCCAGCGCGATAAAGACCACGTTGATGCCAAACTCATAAAGCGCCGAGAGAAATAGCGACCCGCTTGCGATGGCGATGCCGTAGCCCGCCGCGCACAGGGGCGGCATGAGCGCGGTCGCCACGGCCACGCCGGCGATGAGCGTGGCGGGTTCCTGGTCGCGCGAGTTGCCTAGGCCGCCCGCAAAGCCGCCCGCGAGCGCGACGGCAAGGTCCCACACAGTCGGTGTCGAATTGTCGATGATGGCGGCCGTGGTGGTGCCGAGGGACGAGAGCTTAAAGTACAACGTGGATGTGACCAGGCAAAAGGCCATTTGCAGCGCAAGGCTGGCGACGGCTTCGACGGTAATCTCGCGGTCGAGCGTGGCGATGCCATATGCCATGGCAAGGACCGATCCCATAAGCGGGCAGATGAGCATGGCGCCCACGATGGCGATGTCCGAATCGATATCGAGGCCGATGCTTGCGATGAGCATGGCGATGATGAGGATACACAGGTGAGAGCCAGTCAGACGCGCGCCGTTTACAAAACGCTTGCGGATCACGTGATAGGGCGCGCGTCCCTCGCGAATGTTGAATGCGCGCTTGAGGAAGCGGGTGATGTTTTCCATGGCTTCGCTATGAGCGGGGCGGATGCCGTGACGTCGATGATGACGCTCGCGCAGTCGCTTGATCTGTTGTTTGTCGAGTTCCATGTCCACCTCGTTCCAGCGCGGTCCGCGCAACGCGCCCGTTGTCCTAACTCTACACCGTGGCGGGCGGGGTGTCTGTTGGATGCGGAATCCGATAGGGCGGATGACGCGGGAGCAAATGCAAATCACAGGCTCAATTCCATCCCGCGAGAATATGATGCACCAGCTCCTTCAAATGTGACGAAACTGTGAAGCACGAGAGCGTGAATTTCAAAAAATACGCTGGTCGCCAATGTTGCGCAACAGAATTCAAAAATCGACAGCTACCGTTTGATACGTATGGATACATCCGTGTCAAAGGGAGAAAGCCATGGCAAACTACAGTCCACAACACTTTGGGCCTCGGGCCAAGACTGTCAACGTCAAGGGCGTTGCTAACCGCGCCGTCGCAACCGTTTTGACGGCGGGCCTCATCGCTCAGCCGCTCATGTCGCCGCTGGCGGCAATCGCCGCACCATCAACCGATAACGGCGATTCTGTTCAGGGGGGGGGTGTTCCTATAGTTTTGTCAACTGGGCAATGCTGTTTTCGAGATTGAATCGCGACATGCTAACGCCAGGCCTTTCGGCCGATGGGCTCCAATCTGTTCGGAGCGCTTCGACTAGGCGGCGTAGGGCACCCTGTCCCGCATGATCGCGTAGATGACCTTCAGCCTCTTTCGTGCCAGCGCCTTGAGCGCCTTGCCGTGCGGCATGCCCCGCTCTCGGCACCTAGCGTAGTAATCGCCCCATCTTCCCTCTGTCCGGGTAAGGCAGTTGCACGAGAATATGAGCAGGTTCTTCAGCCTCTTGTTGCCTTGGCGCGATGCCGTCACCGAGGAGATCGAGGTCCCCGACTGGCGGTTGCGCGGCGCCAGGCCGCAGTACGACGCGAGCCTGTCGTGGCTTGGGAAGTCTTCGATATCTATGGAGATCGCGAGCTCGGAAGCGGTTTTGGGGCCGATCCCCGGCACCGTCAGGAGGCATCGGTAGGTATCGTCGCCCTCGAGGAGGGCGGATATCTCCGCCGTGATCACATCGATCTCCGCCGAGTTCTCGGAGATCCTGCGCGCGAGCAGCCTCACCGCCCGGTCCTCGGCGGCGATGGCCGCCGCGTCCGGCCTTGTCGAGGAGGCCGTCGAGCGGACGAGGGCCTCGATCTTGCCGCGCGCCGCCCCGCGCGTGAGCGCCGCCGCCCTGCGGGGCCCGGCGTCGGCCACCGACCAGGCCCCGCCGAGGGATGCCATGAGCCTCAGCTGGGGACCGTCGGACAGGTCGACCAACGCCTCGAAGGCGGGGCACGATTCCAGCAGGATGCTGCGCAGCCGGTTCTTGCTCCTGGTGTTTTCGCAGGTCAGGAAGTTTCTCTGGGCGGCCAGCGCCCTCGCCGCCGCGACCGTCGGGCCCGGATCCCCGACCGGCAGGAGTGCGTCGGGGATGCCCAGCGCCGTCTTCGCGATGACCATTGCGTCCCGCTCGTCGGTCTTGGCGTCGCCGGCGAAGAGCCTGGCGGCCCCGTGTGCCGCGAGTCCCGGTAGGTACGCCGCCGACATCCCGGCCGCCTTGGCGCGGGCGAGCGCGAGGGCGCCTATGTTGCGCGACTGGTCGACGACCACGAGCGCGTCGGGGAAGCGGCCGAACAGCGAGTCCAGATCGCCCTCCCTGTTCGCGACGGGGGCGCTCAGCAGTATCTCGCCGTCCCGGGTCGCGACGCATGCCCAATGGGACAATTTCCCGACATCGAGCCCGATGACGGCTTCCGGCATTCTAGGTGGTGCCACGGTGTTATCCTCCAATCGGTAGGCCGATCGGAACCCCTCCCTGCGACACCCACATTACCTGGCCGTGGCGCTTGCGCCCGGCAGTTTCCTATCAGTCGTCCGGAGCGGCGAGCGCCCCCGGTGGCAACACCCCCCGGGCCCTCTACGGGGCAGGGGCAGACGGCCATCCGGAGGCGCCCGATCGGCGGCCCCTCGGGGCTTGCCCGTATCGTAGGCAATGCGCCGAATGCTCGCCATCGAAATTTATCGGTGGCCCACTTCAGACTGTAATGGGTAGTTCTGTAGAGAACACCGTTGCCGCCGGTAACCAAGCGGTCGTAAAGACGGCTGCCCAGCTGGCCGAGGAGTCGGCAAAGCAGCTCAAGGACGCTCAGGCCGCCTACGATGCCGCCCAGAAGAAGGCCGACGCGGCGGGCCAGTCTCAAAAGCAGGCGCAGCAGCAAAAGAATCAGGCCTCGCAGGCTGTGAGCGACAACGAAATCGAGCAGAACGCAGCAGAAGTCGCCGCGCTCCAGGAGAAGATTGACGAGCTCAAAGCCGCCGTCGAAAAGACCGAGCAGCAGCAGAAGAAGCTGGGCGACCTGAACGATCAGCTCGATCAAGCCAACAAGAGTGTCGAGGATAAGACCCAGGCGCTCAAGGACGCCAAGGCAAAGCAGGATGAGGCCAAGAAGGCCCTCGACGATGCGCAGGCCAAGCTCGAGGCCATGGGTATGGACGAGTACGAGGCCGCCAAGAAGGCCGTCGAGGACGCGCAGGCAAAGCTCGATGACGCCAATAAGGCCGTTACTACTGCACAGGCCAATCTGGACCAGGCCAAGGCTACCGAGGCCAACGCTCAGCGGGAAAAGAAGGACACTGAGGCCGCTCTGACTTCCGCCCAGGCCAAGAAGCAGGAGACTGCCGCTGCTCTCGCAGCCGCAACCACCGCGCGCGATAACGCCCAGCAGAAGTTCAACCAGGCGCAGGCCGCGCTCGATGCTGCCGTCTCGGGTACGGGTGTCGACCTCAGTGCGCTTGAGGCCGCCAAGAACGCTGCTGCTGGTGAGCTCAAGACCGCGCAGGCCGCGCTCGAAGCTGCGACGACTGCAGACGCCACCGCACAGGCGAACCTGCAGGCGGCCCAGAATACCGTCGACGCCGCCCAGCAGAAGGCCAACGCCGCCAACGCTGCCGTGGCATCTGCCCAGTCTGCATACGATGCGGCAAACAAGGAGTACAAGGACGCGGCCAGTAAGCGTGACGCCGCGAAGACGGCATACGAGCAGGCCCAGCAGACCGAGGCCGACAAGAAGGCTGAGTACGATAAGCTTGTCGAAGTTCGCAAGCAGAAGCGCAGCGAGTGGGAGGCAGCCTGCGCCGCTTCGAACGCCGCGGAAAAGGCTTATGACGCTGCTAATGCCCAGGTTGAGGCTCTTGAGCAGCAGATTGCCGACCTCAAGTCGAACATGACCGTTGACCAGGAAGTCATCAGCCAGGGCATATTCGGCTTTATGGCCTACATCAGCAACAGCAGCGATTTCACCGCCCAGCAGAAGTCAAATGCAAGTACCGCCGCGTCGATGCTCATGGGGACGACAGAGAAACAGGACTGGTATGACAAGTACGTCGATCAGGACATGTCTCGCGACACCAATCCGCTCTCCTTGGAGCAGATGCGTAACGCCCTGACCTACCTCGATACCCAGAACAACCTCCGCAAGGCGAACGGCCAGTCTGAGCTTAGCGTCAGCCTCCGCATGACTGCGGCAGCCGCCCTCAATACATCATATTCATCGAACATCTGGGGACACTCGAACTGCTATTTCGATCAAGGTGAGAATCTTGCAGGCGGCGGCGGGGCATACACCGGAGGCGAGACCGAGGATACCCTCGGCTGGCCATATACCGGTCTCTACACCCAGGAGAAAAAGGCGTTCGATAAGTACGTCGAGCAGTATGGTGACGCACTTGGAAGCCATCGATATGATTCCTACTATATCTACCAGCACTACAACAGCATCTACCATGAGTGCGGGCACTATCTAAACATCATCGATGCCGGCGCGAAGGCTATCGGCATCGCGACCGGTAGCGGTAAGAATACCGATTCCGAGGTAACCGTTTTCGACTATAGCGGGAGCACGGGGCAGAAGGATTTCACTGTCTCCGAGTTCAAGAAGCTCGTGAACGACTACATCGACTCTGCCTATAACGCTGGCGGCACGCAGGCGCAGAAGGCGCAACTCAAGGAGCTTCAGGGCAAGCTCGCCGAGGCGCAGAAGAATTTTGGAACTACTAGGGAAGCTTACTTCGCAGCTGTAAACGGGCAGAATGCCGCCCAGGACGCTTTCACCGCAGCCGATGTGAACATGAACACCGCCAAGGGCGAGTACGAGAAGGCTCAGTCCGCTACTGCTGCCGCCAAGTCCGCCTACACCGCCGCCGAAGCCAAACTCAAGGGTATCGACGTCAATACGCCCAAGACCAAGCTCAACGCCGCCAAGGGCGAGGCCGCTACTGCCCAGGCAGCTCTCGATAAGGCAAACGTCACGCTTGCTGACGGCAAGGCAAAGGCAACCGATGCCGCTGCTCAAAAGGCGAAGGCTCGCAGCGCCCGCGATGCTGCCAAGGTAAAGTCCGATCAGGCCAAAGAGGCGTATGACAACGCTACCGCTTCGGTCAAGGACCTTGCCGCCAAGTGCGATGCCGCCAAGACGGATCTTGCGAACAAGCAGGGCACGCTTGACGATGCCAAGAAGGCCGACGACACTGCCCAGGCTGGCGTTGACAAGGCCCAGACCGCAGATACGCAAGCCGCGACCGCTCTTTCGGACGCCAAGCAGGCAGTTGCCGCCAAGACGCAGGCCCTGTCCGACGCACAGGCGAAGGTCAAGGCCGCCGAGGACGAGCTTGCCACCGCAAACAAGGCCTTCGAGCGCTTTGCCGGCGCCCAGAAGGCGGTCGACGACGCCAAGGTCGCCTATGACGCTGCCGTCGCCGGCGTCGCCGATGCCCAGAAGCAGCTCGAGGCCGCCAACGAAGCCGTCGTCGATGCGAATTTCGAGATCGTCAAGGCCAAGGCCGAGCTTGCCAGTGACGAGGCACTCAAGGCCGATCTTGAGGTTGTCGACCACAAGGCCTCTCTTGCCGCGGGCACGACGGGCAACGAGAAGCTGGTCAAGCTGAACGCTGCCTACGCTCGCTATAAGGCCGCCGTCGATGCCGCCGCTGGTCTCAAGGCTGCTCTGAGCGATGCCGACGCCAAGCTGTCCGATGCCAACGACGCCTATGCCGCTGCACTGGCCGAGCTCGGAGATGCCAAGGATGCCCTGGCTGCCGCGCAGGCCGAGTACGACAAGTATCATCCCAAGGCCGAGCCGCAGGCCAAGCCTCAGGTTGCGCAGGCTGCTGCAAAGGCTCCTGTCGCCAAGAAGAAGGTTGCGGACGCTGCGCTCGCCCAGACCGGTGATGACTCCGCGCTTGCGGGCGAGGTCTTCGTTATCGGCGGTATTACGCTCGTGGCCGCGGGCGTGACGCTGGGCGATCGTCGTCGCAAGCACATGTAATGATCCGGGCGTAGATTCTGCAACGAACTTCGCTTCATAGCAGGAACGCTTCGATAGCTTAACCGATAAGGCCGGCGCGCTGTTAAACGCAGCGCGCTGGCCTTTCTTTGCGTTGGTATCAAAAAGCCCGGTCGGTAGCCGCGAAAGCTACCGACCGGGCAAATCGTAGGCAATATGGTTGCTGTCGAGCAGCTGCTCAGCTTAGCCCAGCAGGCTCAGACCCACGGAGACAAACGCCAGGATAACGCCGACGATGGACTCGCCGCCGAGCAGGCCGCTGGCGACAACCAGGCCCTGTTCCTGGAAGGCGGCGTCCTTGGCAGCCTTCTCCTCGTCAGAAAGACCAGCGGTGGCGTCGCGGTGGGCGGACCACTTGTCGTAGGCGAGCTTGACGCAGGAGCCCAGGAATGCCGTGAGTGACATGTAGAACGGCAGGTACACGCCCAGGCCGATCATCATGGCCGGAATGCCGAGCCAGTACATGACGATGCCGGCGATAAAGCCGCCAACGAACCACGGCACGCTCGGGATGCCCGAGACCATGGTGGCGACGACGCTTGCCTGCGCGGCAACAAAGCTCTTGTCGGGGCCAAAGGCGTCCGGGCCATAGGCGGTGACGAGCGCGACCATGACGGCGGCGGCGACCAGGGCGCCCACGATGCCGCCGATGGCTTGGCCGATCCACTGCGCACGCGGGTTGGTGCCCAGCACGGCGCCGGCCTTAAAGTCGTTCATGACGTCGCCCGCAAGGCCGCACGCCACGGCTACGATGCCGGCGATAAAGAACAGCTTGACCTGAGCGATCTGAGCGAAGGCAGCCACGATGAGCATAACGATGAGGCCAAAGATTTCCATGGGGTCGATGCCCGTCTGGCCGCAGCTCTGTGCGCTCATGATGGTGGTGACAAAGGTGAACAGCGTCACGATGACGGCCGGAACGGGGCCAAGGTCAAGCACGATGGCGATGATCACGGCGATGGCGGCAGCGCCCAGGCCGATGATGCCGGCGTCGAGCTTAAGGGAGCCCGAGATGAGCGACTGCTCGTCGGTGTCGGTGGAGCTGTCGGCGGCAAGACCGCGGACGATACCGGCGACCTGCGGCAGGATGTCCTTGAGGACGACGGCGACGCCAAAGCCCATCATGAGGCCCATGCCCAGGGACTTGACGATGCCCTGTGCAGTCACAACGTCGAACAGACCGGCAGCGGTGCCGCCCACGATGATGCCAAAGTTGCCCAGCAGGGCGCCGGCAAACCAGAAGGCGACCGGGGCGAAGCCCACGAGGAAGCCGACGGAGAGCAGCATGGGCGAGTTGTAGATACCAAAGGTCACGCCGGGGATGTTGAGCGTGCACAGCATACTGGGCACAATGCCCAGGGCGTCGCGCAGCACGCTATAGATGCCGGCGATGGCCATGGAGCCAAAGAGCTGCTTGCCGGTTTTGCCGCCAGCCTCGGTCGCGCGCAAGGTCTGAGCTGCGGCGTTGCCGGTGGGGAACTCAAGCGCGGCGTCCACGATAAAGTGACGGTGGATGAGCGCGGTGGCCAGCAGGCCCAGGATGGTGCCGGCGAGTGCCACGATAAACATGTCGAGCCAGCTGATCTGGTCGGCATAGCCCAGCATCCAGGCGCCCGGGATGGTAAACGCCAGGCCGCCGGCGACCATAGCGCCCGCGGACATGATGGTGTGGGTGACGTTGGCCTCGTTGAGGCTGGCATTGCCCATGAGCTTAAGGAAGAACAGCGAAATGACGGCAGCGAAGACGATCGGCCAGGGGAGTGCGCCCATCTTGAGGGCGGTGTAGGCCGAGCTTGCCGTGATGATCACGCAGCCAAGGACGCCGATGACGACGCCGCGCAGCGTGAGTTGCCCGCGCATCGAAGCGCGGTTCGAGGGATTGCTCATATAAAACTCCTTTGCGTATATCCGCTTCCCCCGGGAGCGCCGCTACGGATACGGCGCGGGAAGTCGGGTTACCAAGGGCCGCCGCGTGAGCTCGCAAACGACCGCGCACCAGTATAGCGGCAAGGTAGTCATTTTGGGACGTGTCTCTATAGTTTTGTCAACCGCGTGCTTCGCGCCATTTCGGCATGACGCATCCGGGCATCTGGCGCCCCCGCTTGGTTTCCTCTTCGGTTGATCCCGCCGCCCGCTAGGCCGCGTACGGGACGGCGTCGCGCATGATCGCGTAGATGACCTTGAGCCTCTTCCTCGCGACCGCCTTCAGCGCCTTGCTGTGCCTCATCCCCCTCGCCCTGCACTCCCCGTAGTACCTCCCGAACCTGTTGTCCGTGCCGATGAGGGAGTTGCAGCTGAATATGAGCAGGTTCTTGAGCCGCCTGTTCCCGCCGTGCTGAGGCGACGTCGACCTGATGCTGCTCCCGGAGCGCCTGTCTGACGGCGCCACGCCGCAATAGCTCGCGAGCTCGTCGTGCCCCCTGAACGCGGATATGTCGATCGACGTCACCAGCGCCGCGGCGGTCTTGGGGCCGATCCCGGGCACCGTGAGGAGGCACTCGTAGACCTCGTCGCCCGCCAGCGAGTCGGCCACGAGCGAGTCGAGTTCCTCGATGTCGGCGTCGAGGGAGGCTATCTCCCGGGCGAGTATCCGGACCGCGACGTCCTCGCCGGCCGGGAGCCGCCTTCCCGAGCGCGACGAGGCCAGCAGCGCCTCCCAGAGCCTCCTGGCCCCCGCCGCGGGGGCGCCCGCGCGCCTGGCGGCGTTCGAGAACCTGCGCCAGCCGGCGGCCGAGCACCCGGCGGCCCCGCCGAACTCGGCCAGCATCGACACCTGCCAGCGGCTCGACGGGTCGACCGCGCCCTCGAGCGCGGGGTCGGCCTCGAGCAGGGTCGCGCGCAGCCTGTTCTTCGCGCGGGTCCTGGCGGACGACGCAAACTCGCGCTGCGACGACAGGATCCGCAGCGAGGCGGTCCCCTCGGGCTCCTCGGGCGCCGGCCTGAGGGCGCGGGGCACGCCGAGCGCGGTGCGCGCGATCACCTCGGCGTCGATGGCGTCGGTCTTCGCGATGCCGGGGAACATCCCGCGGGCCTGCTTCTCGGCATATCCGGGCAGGTAGGCGCAGGGGTTCCCGTGCGCATGGGCGCGCGCGAGGACCAGTGCGCCGATGTTTCGCTTCTGGTCGACGACGACCAGCGCGCCGGAGCCGGCCCGCTCGAGCAGCCGGTCGATGTCGTCGGGCCTGTTTGCCAGCTCGGCCCTGAAGGCGACGCCCCCTCCCGCATCGAGCGCGCACGCGCTGTGCGAGCTCTTCCCGACGTCGATCCCCAGGTAGGCCACGGGCGTCTCTGCTGCAGGCATGGTGTATCCTCTCCCTTGAGCCGGCCGTTAGCCGCGGAAGCGACACCCACATTACCCCGCCGTGGCCCGGTCCGGGCCCGGCACATCTCTATCAGTCGTTCCCCGCGGCCCCTCCCGCCCCGGCGGCAACACGTCCCGGGCCCTCTACGGGGCAGGGGCTGACGGCCGTCCGGGGCGGTCGGCCAGCGACCACCGGTACGGCTCAATCGTATAACCGTGCAACGGAAAAGAGCCGCCCTTTCGGACGGCTCAAACTGTAATGGGCTATTTTAGCTACCCTTTGACAGTCGACGAATTATTTGGGATTGGGGCAAATATCAACCGACATATTGGGGTAGCTAAAATAGCCCCGTCCCAAAATGACTACCTGGGATGACTGGTTTAGGTAGGCGATATACTGCTGGGCAGACGAAAGGAGCGCCGACGATGCTTAATGGGTGCGCATATATATTGACGGTCGACGTGGGCAACACGTTCATTCGCTTTGGCCTGTTTGCCGAGGATTCGGCCGCGGCGCAGGAATGCCCGCTTGCGACGTGCGAGATCACCACGCCGTCGAGCATCACAGCAGACGAGGCGCGCATGCGTCTCGCTCAAGTCATGGCCGCGCTAGCGGCCGATGCGGGCATGCCGGGTGCACTCGTTCCCGCGGCCGCAGTGCTGAGCTGCGTGGTGCCGGCGCTCGAGCGCCCGTGGAAGACGGCGCTTTCCCGCATCTGCACGGGGCGCGTGCTCACGGTGGGGCCGGGACTTAAGACCGGCATGCCCGTCCACTACGACGACCCGGCCGAGATCGGCCCCGACCGCATCGCCGACGCCGTGGCGGCCCGGGCCGTTTACGGCTCTCCGTGCATCGTGATCGACCTGGGCACTACGACCAATATCGAGGTCATCGATACGCACGGAACCTTTGTCGGCGGCGTCATCGCGCCGGGTCTGGCACTTGGCGCCCGCTCGCTTTCGGCCGCTGCGGCGCGCCTGCCGCAGGTTGAGCCCTCGGCGCCGACACACGTCATCGGCCGCAACACGCGTGAGGCTATGCGCTCGGGCGTGGTTTTGGGCGAGGTGGCCCGCATCGACGGCATGCTCGACATGGTGCTTGCCGAGATGCGCGCGACCAAGGCCGCGGGGGAGGGCAGCGTGCCCATCGTCATTACCGGCGACGATGCCGAGGCACTCGCGTCGCTGGTCGGTCACAGTCTGACGGTCGACGATGCGCTGACGTTGCGGGGTCTCGCCGAGCTCTATCGCATCAACCAAAAGCCCCGCCGCGTGTAAAGGTGAGGGCTCCGGTGGGATAAACGCCCCCACCTTTCACCTGCTACAATGGGTCAAACTATTGCGATTACGGAGGTGTCTGCAATGTCGGACGATCTTCATCAAACTTCGTCAGGCAAGCGCCTGGACGTCATTAGCTGGGACGAGTTCTTTATGAGTGTGGCCATCGCCGCGCAGCGCCGCAGCAAGGACCCCAACACGCAGGTTGGTGCGTGCATCGCCAACACCAACCACCGCATCCTTTCGGTGGGCTACAACGGTACACCCTCGGCGCTCAATGACGACTTTTTTCCGTGGGGTACGAGCGACGACCCGCTGCAGGACAAGCACAACTACGTGGTCCATGCCGAGGCCAACGCCGTGCTCAACTACCGTGGCTCGCTCAAGGACCTCGAGGGTTCCACGGTCTACGTCACGCTGTTCCCGTGCCACGACTGCGCCAAGATTTTGGCTCAGGTGGGCGTGGGCGAGGTCGTCTACCTGGACAACAAGTACGCCGACACCGATGACGGACGCATCAGCCGCCGCATCCTCGACTCCTGTGGCATCAGCTACCGCCAGGTTATCGTCGATGTTCACATCGGCACCGAGGGGCGGGCTCAGCAGTAGCGCGTGGCAACGCCAGCTGGCAACAAAAGGCAGCCAAAAGAGCCCGTCCCAAATTGACTACTCGTGAAAGTCGCGTCTGCGCGCATGGACGGCTCGTGAGCGGGTACACGGCTGTAGTAACATAGCTCTGTCCGCGGGCGCGCCCGCGTTATTGTGAGAAAGGAGCCCCTGTGGCTGTTAACGAAGAGCTGCTTAAGAAGGTTCTTGAAGAGATTCGCCCCAACCTACAGGCCGACGGCGGCGACATGGAGTATATAGGCGTTGATGACGAGGGCGTCGTCAAGCTGGAGCTTCAGGGCGCCTGTGCCGGTTGTCCCATGAGCGCCCTGACGCTTTCCATGGGCATCGAGCGTATCCTCAAGGAGCACGTGCCCGGCGTTACGCGTGTCGAGCAGGTCAATGCCTCCGGCGAGACCGATGACCTGTACGACGAGTACGCGCCGTTCTAAGATGCGAAAGCTGCGGACGGCATACTCCGCATAGACGTTACGCCCAAATATGCGGCTGCGAGCGCAAGGCCCGCGGCCGCATTTGTATGTAGGGAGTAGGAGGGTCGACATGCTCAACGACTTCTACCATATGCTTGATCCCGTCGCGATCTCGGCGGGCCCCATCACCATCTACTGGTACGGCCTGGCCTACGTGGTCGGTGCCCTGCTCACGGCGGTCGTCATGTACCGCACGCAGCGTCGCTGGGGTTTTGACATTACGGTCGACGACCTGACGAGTGTCGTGGTCGGCGTGGTCTTTGGCCTTATCATTGGCGCCCGCCTGTTCTACGTCATCTTTTACGGCGACGGCTACTACTGGGCGCATCCGCTCGAGATCTTTGCCACCAACGAGGGCGGCATGAGCTTCCATGGCGGTTTGGTGGGCGGCGTTATCGGCGGCGTGCTCGTGTGCCGCATGTACAAGCTCGACGCCTGGACCATCGCCGACCTTGCCGTTATCGGTGCTCCGCTGGCCTTATGTCTGGGACGCTGCGCCAACTTTGTCAACGGCGAGCTGTGGGGCAAGCCGACCGATCTGCCCTGGGGCGTGGTCTTTGGCGGGACTGCGGGCGATATGCCGCGTCACCCCTCCCAGCTCTACGAGGCATTTCTTGAGGGCATCGTGCTCTTTTGCATTCTGCAGGTGCTCAGCCGCAAAAAGCCGCTACTGCCCCAAGGCACGTTTATGGGCGTCTTTGTGATGGGCTACGGCATCGTCCGCTTTCTCGTTGAGTTTGTGCGCGTGCCCGATGCGCAGCTGGGCTATCTGCTGAGTGGCGTCATCACCATGGGTCAGCTGCTGAGCCTGCCGCTTGTAATCGCGGGCCTGGCGCTCATCATCTTTGCTCGTCGCCGCAACCAGCCCCAGCGCGTCTACCTGGACGCCTAACCACCAAAACCACCACAAAGGGGACAGGAACCTTTGTGGTGGTTCGCTGGGCAACGATGACAGAACCGTAACGTTTCCCCAGATAAAACCTGCCAAAATAAACCTGTCCCTTTTTGGCAGGTTTCTAGAAAGGCTTTCGGACTGTGAAGGATTCCGACCTCTCCACAACGGCTGCGCGCGACGCTGCCCGCATCGTCTGGTTTAAGCGCTACCCTGCCAAGCAGACGCTCATCGCATTTTTGCTCGCGCTGTTGGCGACCACGGCGTTTTCCATCGATCCCTCCCCGGTGTCGAGCAACGCAGTCTTGGCGATTGACCCCAACGCCTCGGGCATGCTGTACGTGTGCTACGAGGTGCTCCTCTCGTTTGCCGGCCATACCGACGCGGTCATGTTGCTTGCGCTTGCCTGCTTGCTCACTCTGCCGTTTCGCTACGTGTTCTTTGGCCGTGGCGACACCTGGCGTCCATCGATCATTCTGCCGTCGCTGTTCTTCGCCATCTGTATGGTGTTCGGCCGCAGCTACGATCTCACCGACTCGGCCGAGATTGTCCTTGGCGACAAAGCCCGCATCATCTGCGCCTGGATTGGCGGCGCGGGCTGGATGCTCTTGGCGGTCGTTGCCTTCTACCTTGCCTTTGAGTGTCTAGATTGGCTGAGCTCTCGGCGCATTCCGTTTTCCGAAGCGCACTTTGGCCGCGTATGGCGTGTAACTCACGCCGTGCTCTCGGTCCATCCCTTTGCCGGGCCCTTCCTGGTGCTTATGATCGCCTGGGCGCCCACGCTCGTTGCTTCGCTGCCCGGCCTTTTTATGGGAGATACGGGCGCGCAGATTCGCCAGTGGTTTAACTATCCCAACGGCACGAGCGACTACCTGCGCCTACTCAACCCCAACGTGCTGCTCAACGGGCATCATCCCGTAGTGCACACGGCCATTATCGGCTCGTGCGTCCAGCTGGGGCTTTCACTGTTCAACAGCGCCAACGCAGGTCTTGCCATCTATACCTGCGCTCAATTTGTCATCACGGCTGCCTGCATGGCCTATTCCATTTCGTCGCTGCGCAAACTGGGCGTGAGCCTGCCGGTTCGCGGTGCGATCCTGCTGTTCTTTGCGTTTATGCCGATGTTCTCTAACTACGCGGCGTTGCTCACCAAAGACGTGCTCTTTGCCGACGCGTTCTTGGTGCTGCTGGTACAGACCGTCAAGCTCGTGGCATGTGGCTTGCCCCGTCGTGATGCCAATGTCGAGCGAGCGGGCGAGAAAGCCCCCGTGCTCTTTGCGCGCCACGACTGGCTGCTGCTTGCTCTGGGCGCCATGGGTTCCACGTTCCTGCGCAACGGCGGCTTGGTGTTTCCCCTGGCGGCATGCGTAATCGCGGCGGCGTTTTGCGTATGGGACGTGCATGTGGCTCGTCGTGCAGCCAAGCAGACTGGTGCTGCGCCTTCAGGCGCCATCCCGCGTTTCCGCTGGGTCGGTGTTCTCGCGGTGCTCGCGCTCTGCCTTGCCTCTAATATGTACTTCACCAAGGTCTTTATGCCGGCGCACGATATCACGCCTGGTTCCAAGCGCGAAATCCTCTCGATTCCGTTCCAGCAGACGGCTCGTTTCGTCCAAAAGCACGACGGCCTCAACTCGGGCGTCAACCCCACGGTTAAGGAGGACGGCACCATTGTGGAGGCTCCTTGCGACGGCTTGGTGACCGACGAAGAGCGTGCCGTGATCGACCGTGTGCTCAAGTACGAGAACCTGGGCCGCCGCTACAACCCTGACAAGTCCGATGCCGTCAAGAACTGCTTTAACGAGTATGCCTCGCAGGAGGACATCGATGCCTATTTTGAGGTATGGGCTCAGATGTTTAAGAAGGATCCCGAGTGCTATATCTCGGCGCTTATCAATAACTACTATGGTTATTTTTATCCGAGCGCGCGCGATGCCTGGGTCTACAGCACAGCGCGTAGTGCCGAGATTATGGCGCGCCCCGACAACCTCAAGTACTTCGACTTCCATCCGGTTGACAGCAACATGGTGCGCTGGTGCGACCACCTGATCAATCTGTACCGTGTGGCGGTGCAGCGTGTTCCCTTTATCTCGCTCACCATGAGCTCGGCCACCTATGTGTGGATCATGATCGCCGTGGTGGTCTACCTGCTGCGTCGTCATTCATGGCGTGCGCTGGCGATCTGGGTGCCGCTGTTGGGCGTGCTCGCCGTGTGCCTGATTGGTCCGTGTAATGGCTCGACCTACATGCGCTACCTGTATCCGGTCATCGCCTGCATGCCCTTCGTCATCGGCGCCACCGTCACCCGCAGCGACTTCCTCTGGTTCTAACTTGGTGCATGGGGGGTCAGGTTTCTTTGCACCAAAGGGGTCATCATCACGACGCCTTCATTTTGGGGTTTATCTCACAGGCCAGTAGGTATATCATAACGACGTTTGTTTATATTGCCCGAGCATCTGCGCTGGGCTTTAGGTCGAAACCGATAGGAGACACGTATGTCCGGACACTCTAAGTGGGCCACAACCAAGCATCGTAAGGGCGCGCAGGACGCCAAGCGTTCCGCCCTCTTCTCCAAGCTCAGCCGCAACATCACCGTTGCTGCCCGTCTCGGCGGTGACCCGCTGCCCGAGAACAACGCCAGCCTCGCCGCTGCCGTTGCCAAGGCCAAGGCTCAGTCCATGCCTAAGGACAAGATCAAGTCCGCTATCGACAAGGCTTTTGGTTCGGGTGCCGATGCCGCCGTCTACGAGAACATCGTGTACGAGGGCTACGGTCCCGCCGGTGTCGCCGTCTACGTCGACTGCCTGACCGACAACCGCAACCGCACCGCTGCCGACGTCCGTTCCGCCTTCTCCCACGCTGGTGGCAACCTGGGCACCTCCGGTTCCGTCGCCTTCCAGTTTGAGCGCAAGGGCCAGATCGTCGTTGCCAAGGAGGTCCTGGACGAGAACGCCAAGAAGGAGACCATGATCGCCAACGGTGCTGCCGGTGACGAGGATAAGTTCATGATGGCCATCGCCGAGGCCGGTGGCGAGGACTACGAGGACGCCGGCGAGGAGTGGATCGTCTGGACTACTGCCAACGAGGTCATGGCTGTCTCCAAGGCGCTCGAGGAGCAGGGCGTCCAGGTCAAGGGCTCCGAGACCACCATGGTCCCGACCACCCCGACCGAGGTCTCCGGCGCCGACGCCAAGAAGGTTCAGCGCCTGATCGACCGTCTTGAGGAGCTCGACGACGTCCAGGATGTCTACAGCACCATGGACATGACCGACGAGGTCATCGCTGCCCTGGAGGAGGAGTAGCGCCCGCACGGATTGAGCCGTGCATATCTGGGCATAATGAAGCGAGCATGCAAGCCTCGTGGAATAGATGAGCCGGATCCGCGTGCGTAGAGCACCGGACCCGGCTCTTTTATAATGATGCGAACCGTTTTGCATTTCGAGAGCCGAGATTTGAAGGGAGCGCCGCGTGCGCGTACTCAAACGAGCCCTAGCGATCGTGTACCTTGCCGCTACCATCGTGGCGCTGGGTACGCTTGTCTGCCAGTTTTGGGGGCCGTATACGTATCGCTTTATGTTGCTGATGCGCGACCCCATGCCGCGCATTGTCGTGACGGCATGCGGCGGAGTTGTGGCGATCGGCGTGCTGGTAAGCTTCTCCCGCCTGATGTTTGCTCGTCGCGAGCCGTCCTGCGTGCATCCGGCGGGGGAGCGCAATATCGAGGTCACGCTCGCGGCGCTTTCTTCGTGTGCCAGGGCTGCTGCCGAGCGCGACGACCGCGTGATGGTCGAGCGCGTCGAGGCGCGCGTACAGGGCTCCGACGAATCGCGCGTCTGTTTTAAGGTCGACGCCATCGCGCTTGACGACCGGGACGTGGCCTCCCTTGCAACTGCGATGCAGCAACGTATCGAGGAGGCCTGCGACACCATGCTCGGCACGCCGGGCACGACCGCACGCGTCCGTTTTTTGCCGTCCAAGACTACCGTCCAGACCGTGGAGGTTTCCGGTGAGTGATACCAATCAAGATAAGACCGCTCGTACGCCGCGCCTGACGATTGACCAGAGCGCCACGCCGGCGAGCGAACCTGTTGATTCCAAAGCAGAGGCAACTGAGTTACAAGACGCGGCGGCCGCGGATTTTGACGAGGCTATGGGTCTCATCAAGGGTACGGGCGCTGCCATCTGGAGCTATGCTGTGCGTCATCCCAACACCACGCTCGGTGCCGTCGCTGGCTTTATCCTTGCCGTGTTGGTGCTCACGCTCGGCCTGTGGGACACGCTCGTCATTGCATTCTTCGTGCTGATCGGCGCCGTGATCGGCCAAATTCGCGACGGCGAAAACGGGATCGTCAACTTCTTCGGCCGTCTGTTTAGCGGCCGCTAATATGTATTCGACTGTCGCATCCGCGGCAGGCATAAGGAGGAACCATGGCTTTTAATACGAAGGTCGATGTGGCCGATACCGAGCTCGAGGCAGACGAGACCGTCACCGCCGAGGCCGAGGACGTAACGCTCGAGGACGAGGCGCTCGTCGAGGCCGAGCCCGCCGATGACGCGGACGAGGATGATGAGGAAACAGACGAGTCCGAGGACTCGCTGACCTATTCCAACGGTGTGATCGAGAAGATCGTTGCCATGGCCACCCGCGAGGTTCCGCACGTTTTGGGCATGAAGGGTAACCTCATGCACTTTGTGCAGGAGCAGTTTGGTGCCGAGAATCTGACCAAGGGCGTGACGGTCGAGGTCACCGATGACAATCGCGTGGTCGTCAACATCTCCGTCATTATCGAGTACGGAGCCTATGCGCCCGCGATCTTCGACGATGTCAAGGCACGTGTCACTGAGCGCCTTGCCGCGATGACCGGCCTTGAGGTGGCGGGTGTCAACCTGCGCATCGAGGACGTCATCACCCCCGAGGAGTACGAGCACCGCACCAGCCAGCACGAATAACCTTCCAAAAAGGGACAGGTTTGTTTTGGCAGGTTTTATCTGCGAAAACGTTAAACGGCCGACCGCGCAAGCAAAAGCGTGGCCGGCCGTTTTTGTACGCTCCCGATATAGTCATACCGCTCGTCTAACTAAGGGTTGCAATCCCCGCGTTCCGCGTTACCCTAATGAGCGCATTGTTTCCAAATTGTTAACGAGGAGTTGCCGTAATGGCCGACGAGCACGAAACAGAAAGCAAGGCATGGGCAATCGAGGCCGCTGCGGCAGAGGCGGCGTCGCGTGCTGCCGAGGAGGTACATCGTCCTCCCGTGGTGCCGATGGAGCGCGTGGTTGATCGCACCGATATCGAGCGCGGCGAGCGTGTCGGTCAAAAGCGCAGCCAGGAGCCGGGCTTCCCGCGCTTTTTTGCCGAGCTCAATCTGGGCCTGATTCTTACGGCCTTCGCCATCGTTGCGTTTAAAACCCCTAATCACTTTGCTTTTGGCGGCACCTCGGGCGTGTCGGTCATTCTGTCCACGCTGTTCCCGACCCTGCCCGTCGGCGTTTTTATGTGGATTATCAACGCGGTTCTCGTCGTCTTGGGCTTTATCTTTTTGGAGCGCAAGGCAATCCTGTGGAGCGTCTTCGCCTCGTTTGCGTTGTCCGCCTATGTTTCGCTTTTTGAGCTCTTTATCCCGACCGATGTCTCTCTGACGGGCGATATGTGGCTCGACCTGTGCTTTGCCGTCATCTTGCCGGCGCTCGGCAGCGCTATTGTCTTTGATATCGGCGCCTCGACGGGTGGCACGGACATTCTTGCCATGATCCTCAAGCGCCGCACGACGCTCGAGATTGGCCGTGCCCTGCTGCTGGTCGATATCGGCATCGTGACCATCGCGGCCTTTTTGTATGGCCCGCGTGTCGGTCTGTATTGTGTGCTCGGCCTGTTTGCCAAGACGCTTGTGGTCGACAAAGCCATTGAGAGCATTCACCTGCGCAAAGTCTGCACGGTCATTTGTTCCGAGCCCCTTAAGGTCGAGGAGTTTATCGTCAAGCATCTCAACCGCACGGCGACCATCAGCCGCGGCTACGGTGCCTTCTCGGGCAAGTGCGTGACGGTGATCATGAGTGTGCTGAGCCGTCGCGAGGCCGTGCAACTACGCCGCTATGCGCGCGAAGTCGATCCGGGTGCCTTTATCACGATCGTCGATAGCTCCGAGATCGTCGGCAAGGGCTTCCGCGGAACGAACTAGCACAGACGTATTCAACGAACCGCCTGCTGGCGCCGTGTACCTTGCAAATCGGTCATCTTTGAGTATTTGACCCCACATTGGGCAATAATGATGCTAAAGACAACGTTTGCGATCCAAGTGATTCGCTCAAGATACGAAGGGATGATTTCGATGTTCTGCTCGCAGTGTGGCGCCCCCATGGGCGATAACGACAAGTTCTGCGGCGTGTGTGGTGCTCCTAATGCCGGTGCCGCTGGCCCCGCTCCCCAGGGACAGCCTCAGCCCCAGCAGTTTGTTCCGCAACCGCCCGTGGCGAATGCGCCAAAGGGCTGTGTGGCTCAGGCGTTCCAAGATATGACTAAGACTCCGGGCGTGCTTCAGCGTGTATGCCAAATCGCGTTTTTGCCGGCGCTGATTTGCGTTGTGTCGGTGCTCGTGTTGTTTATTCCCGTTATTGGCGGCATTGCAGCTGCCATCGGCTTTTTGGCAGCTTGCATTGCGAGCGTGTGCGGTTCCGGCTTTGGCATCGAGTGGGGTCGCGATCTGTCGCTTAAGATCGATGACGGCATGGATCGTCCGCTGATGCGTTCCACGTCGTTTGGTCTCGGAGTCTTTTCGAGCGTTATTTCGGTCGTGCTCGAGGTTATCGCTGCCATTCCCGTTATCGGTGTAGTGCTTTCGCTGGTGGAGGGCGTGGTAATTGGCGCTGCGGGCTCGTATTCTTATTACGGTTCTTATGCGCTCGAGGCTGCGCTGTTCGGTTCGCTTGGCCTGCTTGTCCTGGCGCTAATTGCCTCGGCGATTCTGGGTGTCTTCTTTAAGATGTTCGCCGACATCGCCGTGATGCACTTTGCGGTGACCGGGCGTGTCGAGAGCGCGTTTTCGCTCGATAAGGTCTGGGCGGCGTTTAAGCACAACAAGACCAAGCTGTTCTGTGCTTCGTTCCTTCCCGAGTTTTTGACGGGCCTGGTCGCCAACGTTGTCACATGGATCTTGACGGTCGTCTTTGGCGCCATTGCCTCTGTCGGTATGTATAGCTACTACTATCGTCCTACGGGTATTGAGGCAATTGTTACCGGCGGTGGCGTCACGCTCGCGCTGTTCTTGGTGCTGGTCGCTTTCGTCACCGTATTTCTTACGGTCTTTGGCAAGATGCTCAAGCACCGTGCCGTTGGCTATTGGGTTGCACGTTATGCAAGCGAGTGGGCCGACGAGGACAAGGACGACGTCCTGACTTTTGTATTGCCCTTCGAGAAGAAGTCCGCTCCCTCGGGTTACAGCGCTCCGGATGCCGAGCCCGCACCTGAGTCCGAGCCCAAGCCTGAGCCGGCACCTGCACCCGCTCCCGCGACCGAGCCTGAGCCGGCGCCCGAGTCTGAGACGGCATCTGAGCCCGAGCCTGCGCCTGAGCCTGAGCCTGAGCCGGCACCTGCACCTGAGTCGGCGTCCGAGCCAAGCTCCGACGAGGAACCTCAGGACGAGTAGCCATGCCGTCTGCCATTTGGGGACGGGGTAGAAATAGTAGAAATAGCGCTTGAAGAATGAGCGGGGGCGGACGTGTCGAAACGTCCGCCCCCGCTTTGACATCGCGATGTGGCTATGACTGCGAGATGCCAGCGAATCGACTACTCGTCGTGCTTCTCCTCGCGGCGTGCAGCAGCGCGTGCGTCGTGGATGCCCTTGATCGCGGCATGGCGAGCCGTTCGGGCATCATGGATGGCGTCGCGAGCCTCGGCGGTCGTCGCCTTGGCAGAGCGCAACTTGGCGGCCAGATCGGGGTTGGTTTCGGCGACCGCGGTAATCGCGGGGCCGTCGAGCTCCTCTTGCGTGGGCTCGGCCAAAAAGTCGATAGCATACTGGGCGGCCACCATGGAGCCCTTTGCCAGCACGGTCTCGTCGATCTTGTAGAAGCAGGAATGTTGGGCGTACGTGGCGCCAATCTTGGGGTTGCGCGTACCTACAAAGGCGAGCACGCCCGGTACGCGACGCAGGTACTCCGAAAAATCCTCGCCCGAAAGCGTGCCGCGATAATGGCCTTGGCCGGCGGGGCCCAAGCACTTGATTACAGCCTGACGGCAGCGCTCGCTCGAGGCCGCGTCGTTTTCGACCTTGTAGTTGGCGATGGTGTAGTCGGTGAGCTCTGCCTCGGCGCCCAAGGCGGCCGCGGTATGCTCCACGATGCGGCGCATGAGCTCCGGCATTTCCTCGTGGGTCGAATCGCCGTAGGTGCGCACCGTGCCGGCGAGGTAGGCCGTGCCGGCGATAACGTTGCGTGCGGTGCCGCCGTGCAGCTCGCCGACGGTGATGACGGCGGGTTCGTAGGGGCTAATCTCGCGCGAGACGATGGTCTGCAGGGCGTTGACGATCTCTGCGGCCACCATAACGGCGTCGTGACCGCGCTGGGGCATGGCGCCGTGGCACGAGGTGCCGCGTACGTCGATACGGAACCAGTCGGTATTGGCCATGCGCGGTCCGGGCTCGCAGCTCACGGTGCCGGCGTCGACCTCGCTCCAGATGTGCGCGGCATAGGCGCCATCGACGCCGTCGAGCACACCCGTGCCGATCATGAGCTTGGCGCCCTGGCCGTTTTCCTCGCTGGGCTGGAAGACGATGCGGACCTCGCCGTGGATGTCGTCGGTCATATGGCGCAGGATTTGCAGCGTGCCGAGCATCATGGCGATATGGCAGTCGTGGCCGCAGGCGTGCATACAGCCCTCGTTGACGCTGGCGAACTCCTCGCCAGTCTGCTCGGTAACGGGCAGGGCGTCGATATCGGCGCGCAGCAGGATGCGGCGGCGTGGCGTGCCGTCCTCGCGATAGGCGTCGGGCGCGGTGCCGCGAAGCGTTGCCACCAGGCCCGTCTTAAGGGGACGCTCGTAGGGGATATTCATGGCGTCGAGCTGGTTGGCGATGTCGGAGGTCGTGCGCTCCTCGGCGAGGCTCAGCTCCGGGTGCTTATGGAAGTGCCGGCGCTGCTTGATGATATATGGTTCAAACTCGGTAGCGATATCTTGGATGGCCGCGGTGACGTCGTCAGCCGCGCGAGCCTCGGTCGCCGCCATAATCTGCTGTGCCTTGGTCTTCGTCATGGTCGATTTGCTCCTTGCTGGGTTGATCGCAAAATCGTACAGGCTCTCTCCAGTATGCCACCTGCCGCTAGGGCTGGTAAAGTTGCCGTTTGCCGCTTGGGGTTTTGTTACAAGGGCGGGGGAGTACACTCGGGGGTGTTGAATTTCCTGCCAGAGATGGGGATGCCCATGCAACATATCGATCGGATTATCCGCTCCAAGAACGTCTTTACCGCGCAAGACGGCATCGATACCACCCGCGAGCTGGCGATTGCCATCGCAGGCGACCGTATCGTCGCAGTCGGTGCGCCCGATGACGTGATCGCCGCCGCTCCTGCCGCTACGTCGGTTATCGACTACGGCGAGCAGTTTGTCTGCCCCGGTTTCCATGACGCTCATCTGCACTTCTTCCATACCTCGGTCGGTTCCTCGCCGTACATGCTCATGGATATGGGCACGTCCGAGGCGGCGCTGGTGCAACATGCGCTCGAGTTTTCCCGGGACCTGCCCGACGACGCTTGGGTTGTGACGCAGGGCTGGCGCGACTACCGTTGGGACCCGCCCGAGCATCCTACCAAGGCGTCGCTCGATGTGGCATTCCCCGATCGTCCCTGTGTTATGTATTCGGGCGACGGGCACACGCTGTGGCTCAACAGCCGCGCACTCGAGGCGCTCGGCGTCACACGCGACAGCGAGCCACCAGCGGGCGGTAGCTACGACAAGGATGCAAACGGCGAGCTCACGGGTATTGCTCACGAGGCGGCTGCCATGCAGCTGCTGCCGCGCTGCCTTGAGTGGCTGGGCGAAGATCGCATCGCAAGCGCTTACGCCGATCAAATGAGGCGTATGGCCGAGCAGGGCATCACCTCGATATGCGATATGTCGCTCATGCCCATGCCGGGCTGCGATTTTATCCGCGACGACGTCTACGACAAACTGCAGGCAGCCGGCAAGTTGGGCATCCGAGCCCATCTGTTCCCCACGCTGTTGGATGACCAGTCGCGCTTGGAAGAGCTGCAGACCCGCTACGCGAACAACGTGCTGCTCTCGGCGCCAGGCTTTAAGCAGTTCTTCGACGGCGTGTCGAGCGAACACACGGCATATCTCACCGAGCCCTATACCAATCCGCGCTTCCCGGGCGACCAGGGCCGTCTGACGGTTCCTGCCGAGCGTATGCGCAAGCTGGTCCTCGCTGCCGCGGAGCGCGGCCACACCGTGCGCATCCACGTCATCGGCGACGGTGCGATTCATGCCGCGCTGGATATCTTCGAGGAGGCCGCCGACCTGTACGGCCTGCCCCAGCACGGCCATAACACGCTCGAGCACCTGGAGAACCTCTTGCCCGAGGACATCGACCGCCTGCGCAAGCTTAACGTGGTTGCTTCGAGCCAGCCTTGCCACATTACACTCGACCCGGGCGGCCCCGAGCGCGACCTGGGCCTGGAGCGCAGCCGCATCATGTGGCCGTTTGCGACCTATAAGCAGCGCGGCATTCGACAAGCCTTCGGCACCGATAGCCCCATCACAGCTGTTACAAGCATGAACGTGCTCTACACGGCTATCACGCGCCAGGACCCCAAAAGCCACTGGCCCGAGGGCGGCTGGTTACCGAGCGAGCGCATCGATGCAGCAACAGCCCTGCGCAACTACACCCTGGGCAGCGCCTATGCAGCGGGCGACGAGCAAAACCTCGGCAGCTTGGAGCCCGGCAAGTACGCCGACCTGGTAGTCCTGGACCAAAACCCGCTCACCATCGACCCCCAAGAGCTCCAGGCCACCAAGGTTCAGGCGACCTACCTGGCAGGCAACCTCATCTACGAGCGTTAACCCCACATCTCACCCCTCAGTTGCGGTGAAATAGTCCCTAAAATCGGCCTTCAAGCCCAAAAACAGGAACTATTCCACCGCAACTTAAAAGAGCGCGTCTCAACAACGTGCCCCTTTCTTGTTCGCACCATCTGCATTGCCATTTTGCTGCACTGACTTTTCTGAATGCCGGGACCGAATTAGTTAACCTGCCTCCGGAGCCACGGTAGCGCGCAGAGATGTGGTGTAAGAGGCGGGGCATGCCCCGCCTCCGCCCTTTCTTGAAAGGGAGGGGACACCGCCTAGAATTCGTCGTTGGAGTAATGAAGGTGACGAATGGAAGGAAAGGCGATGCCCCAAGAAGAGAGTGTACTGCGCCTCGGCCGCGACGAGGCCCTCGAGGCGGCGAGGCTTTGGCAGGAGTGCGGCGACGCGCGCGAGTTCGCGTGCAGGGTGCTGGGCAGCGTGATGAACGCGCTGATGGACTCCGAGGCCCAGCAGATGTGCGGCGCGAGCCGCAACGAGCGCAGCGACGGCAGGGAGAACAGCCGCAACGGCTACCGCCCCAGGTCGCTCAAGACCGCCGTGGGCGACGTGGAGCTCGAGATACCCAAGCTCAGGCACGGCACCTACTACCCCGAGGGCATGCTCGCGCGATGGTCGCGCGTCGACACCTCGGTGGCCGCCATCGTGCAGGAGATGTACGTATGCGGCGTGTCCACCCGCAAGGTCGAGCGCGTGGCGTCCAAGCTGGGCATATCCTCGCTGTCGAGCTCGGAGGTCTCGAGCCTCTGCTCCGACCTCGACGCCGAGGTGGCGGAGTTCCGCCGCCGCGACCTGTCGGGCACGCCGTGCTGCTACCTGTGGCTCGACGCCACCTACATGAGCTGCAGGGTCGGCTCGTCGGTCGTCTCGCAGGGCGTCGTGACCGCGATCGGGCTGGGCGCCGACGGGCGCAAGCACTTCCTGGGCTGCGACGTGGTCGACACCGAGAGCGAGGACTCCTGGGCGGCATTCCTCGGCGGGCTGCGCGAGCGCGGGCTGGCCGGCGTTCGCCTCGTGGTCTCCGACAGCCACGCCGGGCTCGTGGCCGCCGTCTCGCGCCTGTTCCAGGGCTGCGCCTGGCAGCGCTGCGTGACGCACCTGCAGCGCAACCTCCAGAGCGCCTGCTCGGGCAGGCCCGAGGACTCCAAGGCGGCCGTCAGGGACCTCGTGCACGCCGCGGTCTACCAGGACGACCCCGACCTCGCGCGCTGCGTGTGGGCCGAGGCGGCGCCCTGGGTGGCGTCGGTGTCCGCCAGGGCCGGCGAGGTCTTCGAGCAGGCCGAGGACTCCGCGCTGGCGTTCACGGCCTTCCCCAGGGCGCACTGGGCCAAGCTCCGCACCAACAACGTCCAGGAGCGCGCCAACCGCGAGATCAAGCGCCGCTACAGGGTCGTGCAGTCCTTCCCCTCGAGGGAGTCGATGCTGCGCCTGACGTGCGCGAGCCTCATGGAGACCGAGGGACAGTGGTCCCAGCAGCGCGTGTTCTCCGAGGCCTCGGCCGCCGAGGGCTTCGCCGAGCCCGCGGACAGGCCGGCCCCGACAGAGGGGAGGCGCCGCGCGCTCGGGCGGCGCGCCAGGGAGATAGTGGACGAGATAGTCGAGAGGCGCGGTCTCAAGAAGGAGTAATATCGGGACTTGCAGCGACGGACCTCAGGACGCTCTTACACCACGTCTGCGCGCGCCACCGGAGCCACACGGGAGCCACCGCTAAGTTATCCCCCGGCATTCAGAAAATCTAAGTGCCAAAAAATAAGATTTTTTGACTCCGTGTTGTATAACCCGCCATTCGTGGGTACCATTCAACGCGTACGCAAACAAAAAGGGTTAATTCGCGTGGCATAACCACGCGGCCCAAAAAGGAGGAGACAAGCATGTCGTCTTTGAAGCCGCTTGCAGATCGTGTTCTGGTCAAGCCCGACGAGGCCGAGCAGAAGACCGCTTCTGGTCTGTATATCGCCAGCAACGCTCAGGAGAAGCCGCAGCGCGGCACCATCGTTGCCGTGGGCGCCGGCAAGGTCAACGACAAGGGTGAGCGCATCCCCATGGACGTCAAGGTTGGCGACGTTGTCATCTACGGTAAGTTCGGTGGCAACGAGGTCAAGGTCGACGGCGAGAAGTATCTGCTGATGCGCGCCGACGACATCTACGCTGTCGTCGAGGCCTAGTCTCGTCAGAATCTCTGATTCGTCTTTGAACGCGCCCGCCGCATAGGACTCGGAAGCGGCGGCGCGAGTCACATTTCTTTTGGAGGATTACCTACCATGGCAAAGAACATTACGTTCAACACCGATGCCCGCGCTAAGCTTGCCAAGGGCGTCAACACTCTGGCCGACGCCGTTACCGTCACCATGGGCCCCAAGGGTCGCTACGTTGCGCTGCAGCGCACGTTCGGTGCTCCGACCATCACCAACGACGGCGTTTCTGTCGCCAAGGAGATCGAGCTCGAGGACAACATCGAGAACATGGGTGCTCAGCTGGTGAAGGAGGTTGCCACCAAGACCAACGACACCGTGGGTGACGGCACCACCACCGCAACCCTGCTCGCTCAGGCCATCGTCAACGACGGTCTGCGCAACGTCGCCGCTGGCGCCAACCCGCTGGCCATCCGTCGCGGCATCGACAAGGCCGTCAACGCCGCCGTCGCCGAGATGAAGAAGCAGGCCAAGCCGGTCGAGACCAAGGAGCAGATCGCTTCCGTCGGTACCATCTCCGCCGGTGACCCCGAGGTCGGCGAGAAGATCGCCGAGGCCATGGAGGTCGTGGGCAAGGACGGCGTCATCACCGTCGAGGATTCCCAGACGTTCGACATCACCATCGACACCGTCGAGGGCATGCAGTTCGACAAGGGCTATGTCTCCGCTTACTTCGTCACGGATAACGACCGCATGGAGGCCGTGATGAAGGATCCGTACATCCTCATCACCGACCAGAAGATCTCCAGCGTTCAGGACATCATGCCCGTTCTCGAGGCTGTCCAGCGCGCTGGCCGCGGCCTGCTCATCATCGCTGAGGACATCGACGGCGAGGCTCTGCCTACCCTGGTCCTCAACAAGATCCGCGGCGCTCTCAACGTCTGCGCCGTCAAGGCTCCGGGCTACGGCGATCGCCGTAAGCGCATCCTCGAGGACATCGCCGTCCTCACCGGTGGCCAGGCTGCCCTGGACGAGCTGGGCGTGAAGGTCGCCGACATCACCGCCGATATGCTCGGTACCGCTAAGTCCGTCACCATCTCCAAGGACAACACCGTCGTCGTCGGCGGCGCTGGCTCCAAGGAGGCCATCGACGCTCGTATCGCTCAGATCAAGGGCGAGATGGAGAACACCACCTCTGACTTCGACCGCGAGAAGCTCCAGGAGCGCCTGGCCAAGCTCTCCGGCGGCGTTGCCGTCATCAAGGTCGGCGCTGCTACCGAGTCCGAGCTCAAGGAGATCAAGCACCGCGTCGAGGATGCCCTGCAGGCTACCCGCGCTGCTGTCGAGGAGGGCATCGTCGCCGGCGGTGGCGTCGCCTTCATGGACGCTGCTCCTGCGCTCGACGCTGTCGAGATCGACGACCCCGAGGAGAAGATCGGCGTCGACATCGTCAAGAAGGCTCTGACCGCTCCGGTCGCTACCATCGCCAAGAACGCTGGCTTTGAGGGCGCTGTCGTGGTCGACAAGGTTGCCGAGCTGCCCGCCGGCCAGGGTCTCAACTCTGCCAACGGCGAGTGGGGCGACATGATCGAGATGGGCGTCCTCGACCCCGTCAAGGTCAGCCGCGTCACCCTGCAGAACGCTGCTTCTGTCGCCAGCCTGATCCTCATCACCGAGGCTACCGTCTCCGATGTGCCCAAGAACACTCAGCTTGAGGACGCTATCGCTGCTGCCACCGCTGGTCAGCAGGGCGGCGGTATGTACTAAGGCCGACAAGGTCTAGAACTCCCACCGGGAATCCGGGGGCGGGACGGGGCTTCTCTCCGGAACGTCCTCGGACATGCAAAGAGGCTCCGCATCGCGCTTCGCGCTGCGGAGCCTCTTTGCGTCCTGCGGAATGTTCCGGAGAGAAGCCCCGTCCCGCCCCCGGATTCCCTGCGTTTACGGCCTTGAGGTCGGCTCGCGGAGAAAGTCGTGGTTGATGGGAGTACGTGTCCCTTTCGCTGTTTCGCGGCTTTGCCGCGAAAGGCACGTTACTTTGGGATGGGTGGGGAACGTGGTTGTTGCGGCAACTGATCCCCGCCACAAATTACCCTCGGCATACTTGCGCGAACGATTGCTCGTGCTACACTTGCAATTGCTGTTTCAGGGCGGGGTGGAATTCCCCACTGGCGGTAAATTGGGCGGTGCCAAAGGGGTGCCGTGGCGCAGGCGAGGACCTGCGTCGAGCCGATGAGTCCGCGACCCGTGCGTGTGTTGGTTCGCATGCCGGCTGAACTGGTGAAACCCCAGTACCAACGGTTAGAGTCCGGATGAAAGAGGCAGGTGATCTTATGTCTGAACAGTCGCAGCATATCCATTTTGAGAACACGAATAGGTGGAGCACCAAACAGCTCGTTACCATGGCGCTGATGTGCGCCTTGGGCGCCCTGTTTATGTACGTGCAGCTGCCCATCCTTCCTTCGGCGCCGTTTTTGACGTATGACCCGTCGCTGGTGCCGGCGATGGTGTGCGGGTTTGCGTATGGTCCCGGCGCCGGTACCGCTGTTGCCGCTATGGCAATCGTTATCCATGCGCTCACCACGGGTGACTGGGTCGGCGCGCTTATGAACCTGGTTGCCACGCTGGGTTACATTCTGCCCGCGGCTATCGTTTACCAGAAGATGCACACCTATAAGGGTGCCGTGATTGGCCTGGTGCTCGGCGTCATTGCCGCTACAGCGCTGTCTATGGTCGCAAACCTTACCATTGGCGTATGGTTCTGGTATGGCTCGGTCGATGTGATCGCCCCGCTCATGATTCCTGCCGTACTGCCGTTTAACCTTATCAAGACCGTGCTTAACTCGGTGTTGACGCTGGCGGTGTATAAAGCAGTCTCCAACCTCATCACGCCTAAAAAGGACCAGGTCAAAGGCCGCGCATGATTGAGTGTCGGGGCGTTTCCTTTAGTTATGACGGTGCCGCACCGGCGCTCGACGGCGTCGATCTGAATATCGAGGACGGCGAGTTTTTCTGCATCCTCGGTGGCAATGGGTCGGGCAAGTCGACGTTTGCCAAGCATCTGAATGCACTGTTGCAGCCCGATGCGGGCACGGTACGCATCAACGGCATGGACGCGTCCGATCCCGAGCTGGTCTACGACATCCGCTCGACTGCTGGCATGGTGTTCCAGAATCCCGACGACCAGCTTGTGGCGACGCTTGTCGAAGATGACGTTGCGTTCGGTCCCGAAAACCTTGGCGTGCCATCGGCGCAAATTGCGCAGCGCGTACGCGAGGCGCTGAAGGGTGTGGGCCTGGTGGGCTTTGAGCGCCACGAGACCCACGCGCTTTCGGGTGGCCAAAAGCAGCGCGTGGCGCTTGCCGGCGTGCTCGCCATGGAGCCGCGCGTTCTCATTTTGGATGAGGCTTCCTCGATGCTTGATCCGCGTGGGCGCAAGGGCCTCATGAAGGCTTGCCGCGCGTTGCACGATCGCGGCATGACCATCGTGATGATTACGCACTTTATGGAAGAGGCCGCCGAGGCCGATCGTGTCGCGGTGTTTCGGGCGGGGCGCGTTGCCATGCTCGGTACGCCCGAGGAAATCTTGATGCGAGCGGACGAACTTGCGCAGCTCAACCTGGATATGCCGGCGTCGTGCTGCTTAGGTAGGACGCTTCGTGCGAAGGGCGTGCCCGTTTGCGCGCAGGTACGTGAGGCGGATATGGTCGCCGAGATTGCGCAGACTTATGCCGAGCGAAGTGGGGCAGGCACCGCGGGGCAGTCTTCCGCATCCCAGTTGGAAATCGCTGACGGCACTGTTCCGGTAGACAACGAGGGCAACGCGTCGGAGCCCGTCATAGAGCTATCCCATGTTTCGTACAGTTATTCGCTGAGCGCCCGCGAGCGTCGCCGTTGGCACAAGCGCTCGGCCGCCGAGGGTTCATCGAACAAACAGGCTCTCTGGGGAAACGACCCCAGCAGCCCGTGGGCGCTGCGCGATGTATCGCTGACGGTGCGTCGCGGCGAGTTCCTGGGTTTGGCAGGTCATACCGGTTCGGGTAAGTCGACGCTGGTCCAGCATCTCAACGGTTTGATTCGTCCCCAGGAGGGAAGCGTTTGCGCGCTGGGGCTCGATCTGTCAAACAAGAAAGACGCCGCCGCGGTTAAGGCCAAGGTCGGCGTGGTGTTTCAATATCCTGAGCGTCAGCTGTTTGCCGAAACCGTGGCGCAGGACGTGGCGTTTGGTCCGCACAACCTTGGCTTGCCGCAAGATGAAGTCGACCGTCGTGTCGAGTCATCGCTCTCACGCGTGGGCCTCGACCTTTCCACGGTCGGCGACAAGAGCCCCTTTGAGCTTTCGGGCGGTCAACAACGGCGCGTGGCATTCGCCGGCGTGCTTGCCATGGAGCCCGAGGTCCTGGTGCTCGATGAACCCATGGCGGGGCTCGATCCGGCTGCGCGCAGGGATTTCCTAGGGCTCATCGATCGACTCCATTGCGAGGGCCTGACCGTTGTCATGGTTTCGCACAGCATGGATGACCTGGCAAATTGTTGTAACCGTATCGTTGTGATGAACGAGGGCGCGGTGTTTGCCGAGGGAACGCCCGTGCAGGTGTTTGCGCATGCCGATGAGCTCAAGTCGATCGGCTTGGGCGTTCCCGCCGCCCAGCGTATGGCGCTGGCGCTTACGGAGGCGGGCGTGCCGCTGCGTCGCGGCGGGCTCTATACGGTTGAGTCGTTGGCCGACGAGTTGGCAAATTTGCTGATCGGTCGCTCAGACGGTTCTTCTAACGTCTCGGACATTGCTAAATCCAAGACGGTCGCGCGAGAGGAGGGCTGCTGATGGAGGCGTTTTCGTTTGGTAGTTACTATCCCGGCGATAGTGCAATCCACCGCCTGGACCCGCGAACCAAGTTGCTCTTGGGCTTTGTGTTTCTGATCACGACGCTCACGGTCAGTGGCTTCCGCGGACTGGCCCCTGTCGCAATTTTCGTCGTGCTGATCTATGCCGTGTCCCGGGTGCCGTTGCGCCGGGTCCTATCATCGATGGCGCCGCTGCTGGCAATCGTCGTCGTGGTCGCGGTGCTCAACTTGTTTACCGATCAGAGTGGGCGCATCTTGTGGCAGCTCGGTTTTCTGCAGATAAGCGAGGGCTCACTGCGTTCTGCCGCCTTTATGGCGTGCCGCCTGACGTTGATGATGGCCGGCATGAGTGCCATTACGCTCACTACGCCGACGCTCGACCTCACCGCGGGCTTTGAGCGTCTGCTCGCACCGTTTGCGCGTGTGGGACTTCCTGCGCACGAGCTCGGCATGATTATGGGTATCGCGTTGCGCTTTATGCCGCAGTTCGCCACCGAGATGAAGCAGACGGCCGATGCGCAGGCGAGCCGCGGTGCACGCGTAACGGGCGGTCCGCTCGGTGGCGTACGCATGCTCGGCAGTGTGGCGATTCCGCTGTTCACCGGCGTGTTCCGTCATGCCGAGACGCTGTCTGCTGCCATGGATGCACGCTGCTATCACGGCGAGCAGGGCCGCACACGTCTGCATGCGCTTGCATTTGGCCGCGGCGATGCGTTGGCTGCGGTGGTGACGGCGCTGCTGCTCATCTGCGTCATCGGCATCAATCTTCAACTTGTTTAGGCGCGATTCGAGCGCAAGAAAGGGGTCCCTATGACCGACAACGACCGCACGGCTCAGCTTGAGCGCGCCTGTTCGTATCTCAGGCGCATTCCGGCGTGGTATCTGGCCACGACCGATGTGGCCGACGGACATCAGCCCCGCGTGAGACCGTTTTCGTTTGCCATGGTCGATGACGGTAAGTTGTGGTTTTGCACGTCGCGCGATAAGGATGTGTGGGCGGAGCTGAGTGCGAATCCCAAGTTTGAAGTATCGGGCTGGAAGCCGGGGGAATGTTGGATCGTGTTGACCGGCGAAGCCGCACTTGAGGACGACGCAGCTGCGAGCGACAAGGTGCGTCAAGCGGGTTTTAAGCACATGGTGGGCATTGGCGAGCAACACGATAGTGCCAACGACGGCCGCCTTGCGTTTTTCTCGGTCCGCAATATCGTCGCCCGCTTCTGTGATATCGACGGCAGCGAGGAGCGCCTGGAGCTCTAGCTCACACAAACCAGGCTCTCAAACTGGCTAGTACAGGAGGAAACGTGGACGGATTGAATACGGTTTTGGAGTATCTGACGTCGGTGCCGGCGTGGTACTTGGCGACGAGCGTGGACGGGCAGCCACATGTACGTCCGTTCTCGTTTGCACAGATTCAGGACGGTAAGCTGTGGTTTGTGACGGCGCGCACCAAAGACGTGTGGCAAGAGCTGCTGCAAAATCAGCGCTTTGAGGCCACGAGTTGGTGGCCGGGCCATGGCTGGCTCATCTTGCGCGGGCATGCGGGTCTGGATGACCAGGCCGCTCCCGATATGCGCGAGGCTGGATGGAAACATCTTGAGCGCTTGAGCGAGCACTATGAGGGGCCTAACGACCCCACGCTCGTCTTCTTTAGCGTGGAGGAACCCGAGGCCTTTATCTGCAATCACGACGAATGGGTGCCGGTCGAGCTCTAGCCAGCTGGCTCATCCTAACAACTTAGTTTTCGCATGGGCGGGTCCCGTGTTGCCCGGCACCGTAAGGAGTGCCGGTCAATACGGGGCCCGCTCCATTTGTCAATTCCTTCAAGCGAATGTGTCGGGAATGTTTCAATGCATGAATATGTAAACCATTTACGTGTTAATGCATCTTTTGGTGCTAAAGTTTCAACCCACTTCATAACGACAGCTGCGAAATGCGCATCGGTGCATAAATCGCAGACAAGGAGTCTGATATGTCTTTGAAGGTTGGAATCGTCGGCGCGGCTGGATATGCCGGAGCCGAGCTCATTCGCCTCGTGCTCGGTCATCCCGAGTTTGAACTTGTCGCCATTACGTCCAACGCCGATGCCGGCCAGCCGTTGTCTGCGGTGTACCCGAGCTTCACCGGCGTAAGCGATCTTGTCTTCACGACGCATGATGCCCCCGAGCTCAAGAACTGTGACGCGGTATTTTTGGCCGTGCCGCACACGGCTGCCATGGCTCAGGTGCCCGCCCTGCTTGCCGCGGGAGTCTCCTGCATTGACCTCTCGGCCGACTATCGCCTGAGCGATCCGGCCACCTTTGAGGCCTGGTATGCCGCCGAGCACACGAGCCCCGAGTTGCTCAAGACCCGCGCCTTCGGTCTGCCCGAGCTGTTCTCCCAGGATTTGGAGACCGCTGCATCCGATCATGCCGACGGCAAACCCGTGCTGGTCGCCTGCGCCGGCTGCTATCCCACCGCAACGAGCCTTGCTGCCGCTCCTGCCGTGCGTGCGGGCTGGGTGGCCGAGAACGGTCCCGTGATTGTCGATGCCATCAGCGGTGTGACGGGTGCCGGCAAGTCCTGCAACGCTCGTACGCATTTTTGCAGCGCCGACGAGAACTTGGAGGCCTACGGCGTGGGTAAGCATCGCCACACGCCCGAGATTGAGCAAATCCTTGGCCTGACCGATCGCGTCGTCTTTACCCCGCACCTGGCACCGCTCAAGCGTGGTCTGCTCTCCACGGTGACGATGCCGCTCGCGCCGCAGGCCATCGACTCCTTGGCTCTTGAGGACGTTGTCGACTATTACAAGCAGTTCTATGCCGGTCGCACCTTTGTGCGCGTGCTCGATACCGGCCAGCAGCCCAAGACGGCTTCGGTTGTCGGCACCAACGCCGCCCAGATTGGCCTCGCGCTCAACAAGCGCGCGGGCGTGCTGGTGGCGACGGGCGCCATCGACAATCTGTGCAAGGGCGCTGCGGGCCAAGCGGTCCAGTGCGCCAATATCGTCTTTGGCTTTGACGAGCGACGAGGCTTGCCCACAGTGGCGTGCCCGGTGTAGCACATTCGATTGTTAACGATTTGGTAGTCGGGCATCGAGTGGGGCGCCACTCTTAAGCCGGTCTCATGATTACGACTGGCATGGCGCACCAACCGATGTCCGTTTTTTGTTTGACATAAGGAGTCATAAAGACGATGAATACCGAGCTGTTTGATATCAAGATTCGCGCCGTCGAGGGTGGCGTTACGGCTGCGGCTGGTTTTAAGGCTGCAGGCATCCACGCTGGGTTCCGCAAGAACCCCGAGCGTCTGGATTACGCGTTCGTCGTGCCCGATAAACCCTGTCCCGGTGCCGGCGTGTTTACCACCAATCGCTTTTGCGCGGCGCCCGTGCAGGTGAGCCGTGCCAACCTGGGCGGTGCCGACAAGGGCTACGGTATCATCGCCGGCGTTTCGATCAACTCTGGCAATGCCAACGCCGCCACGGGTGAGACCGGCCTTGCATGCGCGCGCGAGACCTGCAACATCGCGTCGCAGGTCATCGGCTGTGAATCCCAGCAGATCCTAGTTGCATCCACAGGCGTGATTGGACAGATTCTGCCCATCGACACATTTGAGACTGCCATTCCTGCTGCCTACGAGGCGCTCTCCGCTCACGGTGGCGCCGATGCCGCTCGCGCCATCATGACGACCGACACGCACTCCAAGGAGTACGCCGTGTCCTACGTCAGTGAGGCTGCGGGTCATGCGGGCAATGTCTATACGGTAGGCGGAATGTGCAAGGGCTCGGGCATGATCATGCCCAACATGGCCACCATGATCGCAGTTATCACCACCGATGCCCCCGTCGAGCCTGCGGCACTTCATGCCCTGCTGCTTTCGACCGTCAAACAGACCTTCAACAAGGTAACGGTCGATTCCGACACCTCGACCAACGACACCTGCATCATGCTTGCCTCCGGCGCCGCTGCCGCAGATGTCGAGCCTATCGTTGAGGGCTCCGATGCCTTTGACGAGTTGGCATTTGCTGTGCACGAGGTGTGCGAGAGCCTGGCGCGCAATATCGCCGCCGATGGTGAGGGCGCATCCAAGCTTGTTACGGTCAACGTTACCGGCGCCGTGAACGACGAGGAAGCCGATATCGCCGCCCGTGCCGTTGCCAACTCGCCGCTCGTTAAGACCTGCATCGCCGGCCACGACTGCAACTGGGGTCGCGTTGCTATGGCACTCGGCAAGTGCGGCGTGAAGTTTAATCAGGAAGACGTTTCCATCGACATGATGGGCATGCCTGTCTGTCGCGATGGTCTGACTGTTCCCTTTGACGAGGACGAGGCTCTACGACGTTTCGAGGCGCCAGAGATCGTGATCTCGGCCGACCTGGGCGCAGGCGACGCGGCAACGACCGTGTGGACCTGCGACCTCACGCATGAGTACATCTCCATCAACGGCGACTACCGTTCCTAGATTCCGGGCACGCTGCGCATCTTGCCGCGATTGCGGACAGCGGAGCACGGCGCGATAACGATATGAAAGACGAGGCAGATTATGAAATTCGCACGCGATTGTCGTTCGAGCGAATCCAACGAAGCAACCGCGCAGCTGCTGTTCGAAGCGCTGCCGTGGATTAAGAACCTGACCGGCAAGACGGTTGTTATCAAATATGGCGGAGCCGCCATGGTTGATGAGCAGCTGCGCCGCGACGTGATGAGCGACATCGTTTTGCTCAAGATCATCGGTATGCGCCCCGTCATCGTGCACGGCGGCGGCAAGGCTATCAACGAGGCGCTGAGCCATTACGATATTCCCGTCGAGTTTAAGAACGGCCAGCGCGTGACCACGCCGGCGACTATGGATATCGTGCGCGAGGTGCTGGGCGGCAAGGTCAACCAGGAGCTGGTTGCTGCCATCAACCACCACGGCAACCTGGCCGTGGGCGTGTCGGGCAGCGATGCCGGCACGCTCATCGCCGAGCCGCTCGACCCCGAGCTCGGTCGCGTGGGCAAAGTGACGCACGTCAACACCGACTATATCGAGCGCTTACTCGACAGCGAGTACATCCCCGTCATCGCAACCGTCGCGGCGGGGGAGGACGGCGGTTTCTTCAACATCAACGCCGATACCGCCGCCGGTGCCGTTGCTGCGGCGCTCCACGCGCATAAGGCGATCTTTTTGACCGATGTCGATGGCCTGTACAAGGACTTTAGCGACAAGGACTCGCTTATCTCCAACCTAACGCTCGACGAGGTTAACGAGATGCTCTACGGCGGCGAGGTCGATAAGGGCATGATTCCCAAACTGCGCGCGGCCGTCGATGCGCTTGCCGGCGGCGTATTTCGTGCTCACATCATCAACGGCACCACGCCGCATTCGCTGCTGCTGGAGCTGCTGACCGATGCCGGCGTCGGTACCGTGATCCATTCCACCGAGACGGCTTACGAGTTCGATACGCATCCGCATCCGCTTTCGACGTTTGCTGCGCGTCTGACCGAGAACCTCGACGAGGTCGAGAAGCTTCAGACGGTCTAGCTGACCCGCAGCCGCCCCATTCCTGCATCCATAGCCCCGCGCCGTCCGGCGCTCAACGAAAGGCATCCCATGTCACTTGCAGCTCAGCAATCGCTTGAATCCCATTACGTTATGCATACCTTTGGCCGCTTTCCGGTCGAGTTTGTCGAGGGCCACGGCATGAAGCTCACCGGCGACGATGGCCGTGAGTACCTCGACTTTCTTGCCGGCATCGGCGTGTGCAGCCTAGGTCATGGCAACCTGGCTGTGCTCTCGGCGCTCGAGGCACAGACCAAAAAGCTCATGCATGTCTCCAATTACTTCTACATCGAGCAGCGTGGACAGGTCGCGGCGCTGCTGTCCAAGCTTGCTAACGACGACGTAGATGGTGCGCGCGTGCTTGCCGATGCCATTGCCGCCGGCGATGAGACCACGGCAGCTGCTCTTGGTGCCCCGGCTGCGGGCGAGCAGGTGTGGGAGACGTTCTTTGCCAATTCCGGCGCCGAGGCCAACGAGGGCTCGATGAAGCTCGCGCGCTTGTACGCCAAGCGTGCCGGTAACGGCGGCAACACCATCGTGTGCATGCGCGGCGGCTTCCACGGCCGTACGCTCGAGACCATTGCCGCCACCATGCAGGATTGGCTGCAGGATAGTTTCCGTCCGCTGCCGGGTGGCTTTGTGGCCTGCACGCCCAACGATGTCGATGAGCTGCGTGCGATCTTTAAGCAGCTGGGGAGCGAAATTTGTGCCGTGATGCTCGAACCGATCCAGGGTGAGAGTGGCGTGCACCCCATGACCGAGGAGTTTATGGCGGCAGCGCGCGACCTAGCACACGAAGTGGGCGCCGTGCTTATCGCCGACGAGGTCCAGTGCGGTATCTTCCGCACGGGTAAGCCGTTTGCGTTCCAGACCTATGGCGTGGAGCCCGACATTATGAGTCTTGCCAAGGGCATTGCCGACGGCGTGCCCATGGGTGCCGTCGTGGCAAAGAAGGAGATTGCCGACGTGTTTAAGCCGGGCGACCACGGCTCGACCTTTGGCGGTAGCTGCTTGGCCGTCGCGGCGTGTGCCGCGACGCTCTCCGCGCTTGTGCGCGGCGATTATGCCGAGCATGCTGCCAAGGTGGGTGCCTATATGGAGCAGGCGCTGGCTAAGCTTCCGCATGTGGTAGAGGTGCGTGGCCGTGGCCTGATGCTCGGCTGTGATTTGGATGATGCCGCGGGCGACGCACATGATATTGTTGCCCGCGCGCTGGCCGCCGGTGCCGTGATTAACGCTACGGGTGCTCATACGCTGCGTTTCTTGCCGCCGCTCGTCTGCGAGGAAGCCGACGTGGACAGTCTGATCGAGATCCTGTCGGGTGTCTTGGTCTAACGCAGCGCAATAACTCAATTTGGACCGGGTTCCGGACTGCGGGCGTGCCCTATGTGGCATGATTCAGCGGTCTGGAGCCCGTTTTGCCTTAGATTTGCTAAGGCAGGGAGACCCGCTGGTCAAAAAACATTAAATATGAGTACTGCTACCGATTTGGTAGCAGCAATTTTGGACTAATAAGGCCAGATGGCAAGTCGAAATGGGTGGCGCGCGCAGACGTGGTGTAAGAGCGTCCTGAGGTCCGTCGCTGCAAGTCCCGATATTACTCCTTCTTGAGACCGCGCCTCTCGACTATCTCGTCCACTATCTCCCTGGCGCGCCGCCCGAGCGCGCGGCGCCTCCCCTCTGTCGGGGCCGGCCTGTCCGCGGGCTCGGCGAAGCCCTCGGCGGCCGAGGCCTCGGAGAACACGCGCTGCTGGGACCACTGTCCCTCGGTCTCCATGAGGCTCGCGCACGTCAGGCGCAGCATCGACTCCCTCGAGGGGAAGGACTGCACGACCCTGTAGCGGCGCTTGATCTCGCGGTTGGCGCGCTCCTGGACGTTGTTGGTGCGGAGCTTGGCCCAGTGCGCCCTGGGGAAGGCCGTGAACGCCAGCGCGGAGTCCTCGGCCTGCTCGAAGACCTCGCCGGCCCTGGCGGACACCGACGCCACCCAGGGCGCCGCCTCGGCCCACACGCAGCGCGCGAGGTCGGGGTCGTCCTGGTAGACCGCGGCGTGCACGAGGTCCCTGACGGCCGCCTTGGAGTCCTCGGGCCTGCCCGAGCAGGCGCTCTGGAGGTTGCGCTGCAGGTGCGTCACGCAGCGCTGCCAGGCGCAGCCCTGGAACAGGCGCGAGACGGCGGCCACGAGCCCGGCGTGGCTGTCGGAGACCACGAGGCGAACGCCGGCCAGCCCGCGCTCGCGCAGCCCGCCGAGGAATGCCGCCCAGGAGTCCTCGCTCTCGGTGTCGACCACGTCGCAGCCCAGGAAGTGCTTGCGCCCGTCGGCGCCCAGCCCGATCGCGGTCACGACGCCCTGCGAGACGACCGACGAGCCGACCCTGCAGCTCATGTAGGTGGCGTCGAGCCACAGGTAGCAGCACGGCGTGCCCGACAGGTCGCGGCGGCGGAACTCCGCCACCTCGGCGTCGAGGTCGGAGCAGAGGCTCGAGACCTCCGAGCTCGACAGCGAGGATATGCCCAGCTTGGACGCCACGCGCTCGACCTTGCGGGTGGACACGCCGCATACGTACATCTCCTGCACGATGGCGGCCACCGAGGTGTCGACGCGCGACCATCGCGCGAGCATGCCCTCGGGGTAGTAGGTGCCGTGCCTGAGCTTGGGTATCTCGAGCTCCACGTCGCCCACGGCGGTCTTGAGCGACCTGGGGCGGTAGCCGTTGCGGCTGTTCTCCCTGCCGTCGCTGCGCTCGTTGCGGCTCGCGCCGCACATCTGCTGGGCCTCGGAGTCCATCAGCGCGTTCATCACGCTGCCCAGCACCCTGCACGCGAACTCGCGCGCGTCGCCGCACTCCTGCCAAAGCCTCGCCGCCTCGAGGGCCTCGTCGCGGCCGAGGCGCAGTACACTCTCTTCTTGGGGCATCGCCTTTCCTTCCATTCGTCACCTTCATTACTCCAACGACGAATTCTAGGCGGTGTCCCCTCCCTTTCAAGAAAGGGCGGAGGCGGGGCATGCCCCGCCTCTTACACCACATCTCTGCGCGCTACCTCGAAATGGCGATGAATGCACGATTTTGATCCAACTGTTAGTCCTTATAATGGACATATGTTGCGTAACTTAAGCAAATACTATCTTTTTATATGTTGCAAACAAAGTAGCAGTACTCATTTTTGCCATTTTTTGGCCACGGACCTTGAAATGAGGGGTCCTTAGGATTCGAATCCCTCTGCGATGGGTCTGAAAAAAAGGCCTCCATCGCTGGAGGCCTAACAATTCAGTGGTGGGCGATGAGGGATGTCGCGTGCGGCTGACGCCGCCCGCTTTCGCTTCGGGCCTACGGCCCTCGCGTGCTGCGCTGGAAAACGCTTCGCGTTTCCTCAGCTCCGCACCCTGGCGGGTTCGAATCCCATGCGCTGGGACCAAACAAAAACGGTCCCCTTGCGAGGACCGTTTCCAATTCGGTGGTGGGCGATGAGGGATTCGAACCCCCAGCCTTGTGCGTGTAAAGCACCTGCGCTAACCGTTGCGCCAATCGCCCGTGCGGAGAGAGTATAGCAAAACAATCGCCTCATTCACCTCATATCCATTAAAGGTAACTCGCGCGTGTCACAGCGGAGCTGATTCAGTTGAGATTGCCTGAACATTCCGCCCCTCTTTACGCCCTCGGGTATACTCAAAAGCTACTGATTCGATTTGATGCCCAGCAACAGCAGAGGGGATAGTATATGTGCGGTTTTGTCGGTTTTGTCGGTGGGACGGATAACCAATCCGAGGTGCTCACCAAGATGATGGACCGCATCGTCCATCGCGGTCCCGATATGGGCGGTCAGTTTATCGACGGCCGCGTTGCCCTCGGCTTCCGCCGCCTGTCGATCCTCGACCTGACCGAGGCTGGCGCCCAACCCATGGCCAACGAGGACGGTAGCGTCGTCATTGTCTTCAACGGCGAGATCTACAACTTCCAAGAACTCCGTTCCGAGCTCGAGGCCAAGGGCTACAAGTTCCACTGCGGCGCCGACACCGAGAGCCTCCTGCACGGCTACGAGGAGTGGGGCGAGGCCGTTCTCGATCGCCTGCGCGGTATGTACGCCTTCGTCATCTGGGACAAAAAGAAGAACAAGCTTTTTGGTGCCCGCGACATCTTTGGCATCAAGCCGCTCTACTACTATCCCATGGCCGATGCAGGCGACGGCGCTCCGGGCGTGCTCTTTGGTTCCGAGATCAAGAGCTTCCTGGACTACCCGCACTTCCACAAGGCGGTCAACAAAAAGGCTCTGCGTCCGTACATGACGCTGCAGTATTCGGCAACCGAGGAGACCTTCTTCGAGGGTGTCTACAAGCTGCCGCCGGCGCACTACTTTACCGTCGATATCCCGACCGGCAAGATGAACATCGAGCGCTACTGGGATTGCGATTACTCTGCCGTCGAGAAGCCGTTCGAAGAGTATGTCGATGAGCTGGACGAGGTCGTGCACGAGAGTGTCGAGGCCCATCGCATCGCCGACGTCAAGGTCGCGTCGTTCCTCTCCGGCGGCGTCGACTCCAGCTATATTGCCGCTTGCCTCATGCCCGACAAGACCTTCTCGGTGGGCTTTGACTACAAGAACTTCAACGAGACCAACTACGCCAAGGAGCTTTCCGATAAGCTCGGCGTCGAGAACGTCCGCAAGATGATTACCGCCGACGAGTTCTTCGGTGCGCTCGAGGACATCCAGTATCACATGGACGAGCCGCAGTCCAACCTGTCTTCTGTGCCGCTGTGGTTCTTGGCCGAGATGGCCCGCAAGGACGTCACCGTCGTGCTTTCGGGCGAAGGCGCCGACGAACTCTTTGGCGGCTACGCCTACTACGAGGACACGGTCCCGGTCCGCAAGTACAAAAAGATGGTGCCGCTGCCCATCCGTCGCGCGCTCGGTAACCTGGCGCTGCATATGCCGTACTTCAAGGGACATAACTTCCTGGTCAAGGGTGCCGAGATCCCTGAGAAGTCGTTCCTGGGACAGGCTCTGGTATGGCCGGAGCGCGAGGTCGACGGCGTGCTCAAGCCCGAGTACAACACCGGCGATGGCGCCTTTGAGCTCGCAGCACCCATTTACGCACGCGTGAAGGATCAGCCCGAGCTGGTCAAGAAGCAGTACCTGGACATGAACATGTGGCTCCCGGGCGACATTCTGCTCAAGGCCGACAAGATGTGCATGGCACACTCGCTGGAGCTGCGCGTGCCCTTCCTGGACCGCAAAGTCATGGAGTTCGCCGAGCACATTCCCGACCGCTACCGCATCAACGAGAACGGCAACAAACAGGTACTCCGCCACGCTGCCAACAAGTCGCTGCCCGATGAGTGGGCCACCCGTCCCAAGGTGGGCTTCCCGGTGCCGATTGTCTACTGGCTGCGCGAGCAAAAGTGGTACGACTATGTCAAGGAGTACTTCACCGCGCCGTGGGCAAGCGAGTTCTTCGATACCGACGAGCTCATGCACCTGCTCGATCTGCACTTTGCGGGCAAGGGCGATTTCCAGCGCAAGATCTATACGCCGCTCGTGTTCCTAGTGTGGTACAAGCGCTTCTTTATCGACGAGGGCCAGCCTTCTGTTCAGGCTGCCTAGCCTCGGCTTACGAACGCCTGCGCGTAACGGCTCCTCCGGGAGCCGTTTTTGCGTGGGTGCGTTTCAGTTACTATAAAAACCGTCCCTGCCAAATGGCTGAGAAAGGTGAAAGATGCACCATTCGGATTCCGCGACCGTGACCACGGTCGATACGCTTGCCAAGCTTCTCGATGTGTGCGGCGAGCTGCGCGCATCAGAGCAGGTTGACGAGCGTGCCGTGACCGGCTGCTCGTTTGATTCGCGCGCGGTCTCGGCAGGTGACGTGTTCTTCTGCAAAGGTGCTGCCTTTAAGCCCGCGTTTTTGAGCATGGCGCTCGATGCGGGCGCCGTCGCATTTGTGTGCGAGGAGTCACTGGTCGAGTCTCTGGAGCCGCTGGCGCAGGAGAGCGGTGCTGCGATGCTGGTTGTTGATAGCGTTCGCACGGCCATGGCCCTGTTGCCGCCGGAGGTCTACGACCGTCCCGACCACGACGTCAAGATCGTGGGTATCACCGGTACCAAGGGAAAGACCACGGCCGCTTTTATGCTCCAGTCGATTATCAAAGCGGCGGGCGAGTCCTGCGGCATGATCGGCTCGGTGAGTACCGACGATGGCATCGAGTGCTACGAGAGCACCAATACTACGCCCGAGGCCCCCGAGGTCTGGCGCCATATCGCCAACTGCCGCACGTCCGGTCGCCAGTCCATGGTCATGGAGGTTTCGAGCCAGGCGCTCAAGTACCAACGCGTCGAGAATCTGCCGTTTGACGTGGCGTGCTTCCTCAACATCGGCCGCGACCACATCTCGCCGATCGAACACCCCACGTTTGAGGATTATTTTGAGAGCAAACTCAGGATCTTTGACCAGGCAAAGACCGCCGTGGTGAATCTAGGCACCGAAGAGGTTGACCGTGTGCTAGAGGCAGCGTCGACGGCCGAGCGCTTGGTGACCGTTGGCGTCGAGCATCCCGAGGCAAGCCTGTGGGCGAGCGATGTCCGCATGCTCGGCTTTAACATCGAGTTCAACTTGCACGGCATGAGCGCCGACGAGTCCGAGGCGGGGGAGAAGGTCCTGCTGGGTATCGCGGGCGACTTTAACGTGGAGAACGCGCTGGTCGCTATCGCCGCTGCGCGCGAGATCGGCATCGGTATCGAGGCTATCAAGAAGGGCCTCTCAAAACTGCGTGTGCCGGGCCGTATGGAGGTCGTGGAGTCGAAGGACGGCCGCGTGATTTGTGTCGTCGACTACGCGCACAACCAGCTTTCGTTCCGCTCGCTTTTCTCGTCGGTCAAGCGCGCGTTTCCCGCTAGTCCGGTCATTGCGGTGTTTGGCGCTGCCGGCGGCAAGGCGCAGGAGCGCCGCGAGCAGCTTCCGCGCGAGGCCGCACCGTATTCCGACCTGATGATCTTTGCCAATGAGGACCCGGCTCACGAGGACCCGATGAAGGTCTGTCGCGAGCTTGCCGAACATGTTCCCGACGATACGCCGAACAAGATCATCCTCGATCGCGAAGCCGCTGTGCATGCGGCGTTCAAGGCGGCGCGCGAGGAGTACGTCAACCCCGATGCTCCCACCATTGTCTTGCTGCTGGCAAAGGGTGACGAGGAGCTCATGCACGTGGGCGACGAGTTCGTGCCCATCGAGAGCGACCTTTCGCTGGCCAATCGCCTGATCGATGTTGCCCAGTTTGACTAATGAACCATGATGGCGGCGGCGCCCTGAGTGCGCTGTCGCCATAAGCGTGTTCCCTCAATCAAAACATGCCGTCCAAGTCCAAACCCTTCTACGTAAACGGAGTAACCATGTCCCACAATACCCTGCCGACCGTCGCCGAGCTTTCGGGCGAGATGCGCGAGCGCTTGGCCAAGGTCAAGTACGTCTTTACCGACCTGGATGCCACGATGCTTGCACCCGGCTCGTGCGTGCTGCGCGACAACGACGGCAACCCCTCGACCAAACTCGTCGAGGCCGTCGTGGCGCTCGCTCGCGCTGGTATTCAGGTGGTTCCCACCTCGGGCCGCAATCGTACCATGATCCACGAGGACGCGCGCGTGCTCGGCCTCAACTCCTACATTGGCGAGATGGGCGGTCTGGTCATGTACGACCTTAAAGCCAACGATTGGGAGTATCTGACCGGCGACATGCCCTACGACTCCTCTTGCGGCCTCACGCCGCACCAGGTGATCGAGCAGACCGGCGTGTGCGAGAAGATCCTCGCCCGCTGGCCGCACAAGATCGAGTATCACAACGACATGTCGACCGGCTACAAATACCGTGAGGTCACCGTCGGCATGCGCGGCGATGTGCCCGACGATGAGGTTCAGGCCATCCTGGACGAGGCCGGCTGCGGTCTGATCTGGGCGTGCAACGGCCATCTGACTCACCTGTCCAAGCCGACGACGCTCGAGCTCGATCGCGTCGAGGACGGCCGCGCATTCAACATCAATCCCGCGGGTCTCAACAAGGGCGTCGCCATTGCGCGCTTCTGCGAGCACCTAGGGATCGAGCGCGAGGAGACGTTGGCGCTCGGCGATTCCGAGTCCGACTTCTACATGGCCGATCACGTGGGCACGTTCTGCCTGGTCGAGAATGGCCTGACGAGCGTCGGCGCGCCTGAGTTCCTGGCTGCTTGCGAGAACGCTTTCGTTACGCGTGGCAAAATTATCGACGGTTGGGCGGCGACGGCAGAGCTGCTGGTCGCGGCGCGTTCGTAGCGCGGCGTCGCCGCACTTGGACATGTCTTTTCGAGAGAGACTGGTGAGGTAATGTCCGATATCGAGAATCCGGCAGGCGACACGCGCCCGATTGGCGTGTTCGATTCTGGTTTGGGCGGTCTGACGGTTGCGCGCGCCATCGCGACGGCGCTGCCGCACGAGTCCGTCTACTACTTTGGCGACACCAAGCGCTGTCCCTACGGCACGCGCACCGAGGATGAGGTGCGCTCGTTTGCGTTGCAGGCGGGTCGTTGGCTTTCGAAGCACGACGTCAAGATTATGGTCATCGCCTGCAACACGGCGACCGCTGCGGCCTTGCGTCTGGCCCAGCAGGTGCTCGACGTTCCCGTGATCGGTGTGATCGCGCCGGGTGCCCGTGCAGCAATCAACAGCACGCGTACGCGTCGCGTGGGCGTGCTCGCCACCAACCTCACCATTCGCTCGGGCGCCTACACGCGCGCCATTCAGGATCTGGATGCCGGCGTCGATGTATACGGCTGTCCTGCCTCGAGCTTTGTCGAGGTTGTCGAACACGAGCTAGCCTCGGGTGCACACCTGCAGGAACAGTGGCTTGAGAACGAGGACATCTTCGATACGCCTGCCGTGCGTGCGCTGGTGGGTGCCACGGTTGAGCCGCTGCGCGACCACGGTATCGATACCGTGGTGCTTGGCTGTACGCATTTCCCGCTGTTGGTGGGACCTATCCGCCATGCGCTGGGGCCTGGGGTGCGCGTCGTGAGTTCCGCCGAGGAGACCACGCGCGAGCTGACCGATATCCTCACGCGCCGCGAGCAGCTGGCGGGCGACGCCGCCGAGCCGCAGCATCGTTTTGCCACGACGGCCGATAACATTGCCGAGTTTGCGGTGGCGGGTAGCTTTATCTTTGGTCAGCCGCTCAAGAGCATCGAACATATCGATATCGATGAGCTGAAATAGATGTGAGGCAGCCGCCAAAGCCTTCGCCACATATTTTGCCGAAAGGATATTTCTATGGAGTATATGCAGGTCAACCGCGCCAACGGTCGCGCCGCCAACGAGTTACGCCCCGTTAAGCTCACCCGTGGCGTCATGAAGCACGCCCACGGCTCGTGTTTGGCCGAGTTCGGCGACACGCGCGTGCTGTGCGCCGCCACTATCGAGGAGGGCGTGCCGGGCTGGCGAAAGGGCGCCAAGGCCGGCTGGGTGACCGCGGAATACGCCATGCTGCCGGCGTCGACCGGCAAGCGCTGCAAGCGCGAGCACGCCAACCGCAAGGGCCGCTCCATGGAGATCGAGCGCCTCATCGGTCGCAGCCTGCGTACCGTCGTCAATATGAAGGCACTCGGCGAGTACACCGTTACCGTCGACTGCGACGTGATTCAGGCAGACGGCGGCACGCGAACGGCGAGCATTACCGGCGCCTGGGTGGCACTGCACGACGCCCTTGCCATGTGGGTCGAGGCGGGCAAGATCGAGCGCATCCCGCTTATCGGCCAGGTGGCTGCCATTTCCATGGGCGTTGTCGACGGCAACACCCTGCTCGACTTGGATTATTCCGAGGACAGCCATGCCGAGGTCGACATGAACCTCGTCGCCACCGACGCCGGTGAGATGATCGAGCTCCAGGGTACCGGCGAGCAGGCGCCCTTCGACCGTAAGCGCCTCAACGCCCTGCTCGACCTGGGCGACAAAGGTATCGCCGAGCTCATCGAGCTTCAGCGCCAAGCCCTCGCCTAACCTACCAAAAAGGGACAGGTTTAATTTGGTAGGTTTCATCTGCGGAGACGTCTAGACACAAGACTGCCGTTGATTGAGAGGGGAGAGGCAGAGGCCCTCGTCGCCCTCGGCGCGGCATTGCTATAGAGACAAGGAGGCCACTCATGGCACTTGAGAAGATCGACATTGACACTCTCGACCCGGCGGCGACCATCGTCGTGGCAACGGGCAACGCCCATAAGCTCACCGAGATCGAGGCCATTTTGGGCAAGGTTATGCCCGAGGTTCGCTTTGTGGCGCTCGGCCAGCTGGGCGATTTTGAGGACCCCGAGGAAAACGGCACGACGTTTTTGGAGAACGCCATCATCAAGGCGCAGGCTGCCGTCGAAGAGACGGGGCTCATGGCCATTGCCGACGATTCGGGCCTGGTCGTCGACGCGCTGGACGGTGAGCCCGGTGTGTATAGCGCACGCTACGCGGGCGTTCACGGCGACGATGCCGCCAACAATGCCAAGCTGCTCGTGAATCTGAATGGCGTGGCAGATGAGGATCGTACCGCGCGCTTTATGAGCGTCGTTGCGCTCATCGACACGGACGGCTTGGTCACCTATGGCGAGGGCGTCTGCGAGGGCGTTATCGCGCACGAGGGCCGCGGCGATCACGGCTTTGGCTATGACCCGCTGTTCCTGCCGGTCGACACGCCGGGCAAGACCATGGCCGAGCTCACGGCGGACGAGAAGAACGCCATCAGCCATCGATTCCACGCGCTCGAGCATCTGTCCGCCAAGCTGACGGGCGAGGAGTAGGCCATGCGTGCGGTGGTGCAGCGCGTGCTCAACGCCGGCGTGACGGTCGACGGCGAGTGCGTGGGCCGCATTGGACGCGGCTACCTGGTGCTGCTGGGTGTGGGCCATGGCGATACGCGTGCCGAGGCCGACAAGCTGTGGGGCAAGCTCCGCGGGCTGCGTATCAACGAGGACGAGAACGGCAAGACCAACTTGGCGCTTGCCGATGTCGACGGCGAGGTGCTCGTGGTGTCGCAGTTCACGCTGTTCGCTGACTGCCGCCACGGTCGCCGTCCGTCGTTTACGGATGCCGGCGCACCCGATGTTGCCAACGAGCTCTACGAGTACTTCCTGACGCTCGTTCGTCAAGATGTCGAACACGTGGCGCACGGCATCTTTGGCGCCGATATGAAAGTCGATCTTGTCAACGACGGCCCATTCACCATCGTCTTGGACACCGACAACCTTTAGGTTACGCGGTTTTACCAAACCGCGTAACAACTGGTCATGCGAGGTTGTCGTCTGGTACGTATTTGGGACGTGTCTCTATAGTTTTGTCAACCGCGTGCTTCGCGCCATTTCGGCATGACGCATCCGGGCATCTGGCGCCCCCGCTTGGTTTCCTCTTCGGTTGATCCCGCCGCCCGCTAGGCCGCGTACGGGACGGCGTCGCGCATGATCGCGTAGATGACCTTGAGCCTCTTCCTCGCGACCGCCTTCAGCGCCTTGCTGTGCCTCATCCCCCTCGCCCTGCACTCCCCGTAGTACCTCCCGAACCTGTTGTCCGTGCCGATGAGGGAGTTGCAGCTGAATATGAGCAGGTTCTTGAGCCGCCTGTTCCCGCCGTGCTGAGGCGACGTCGACCTGATGCTGCTCCCGGAGCGCCTGTCTGACGGCGCCACGCCGCAATAGCTCGCGAGCTCGTCGTGCCCCCTGAACGCGGATATGTCGATCGACGTCACCAGCGCCGCGGCGGTCTTGGGGCCGATCCCGGGCACCGTGAGGAGGCACTCGTAGACCTCGTCGCCCGCCAGCGAGTCGGCCACGAGCGAGTCGAGTTCCTCGATGTCGGCGTCGAGGGAGGCTATCTCCCGGGCGAGTATCCGGACCGCGACGTCCTCGCCGGCCGGGAGCCGCCTTCCCGAGCGCGACGAGGCCAGCAGCGCCTCCCAGAGCCTCCTGGCCCCCGCCGCGGGGGCGCCCGCGCGCCTGGCGGCGTTCGAGAACCTGCGCCAGCCGGCGGCCGAGCACCCGGCGGCCCCGCCGAACTCGGCCAGCATCGACACCTGCCAGCGGCTCGACGGGTCGACCGCGCCCTCGAGCGCGGGGTCGGCCTCGAGCAGGGTCGCGCGCAGCCTGTTCTTCGCGCGGGTCCTGGCGGACGACGCAAACTCGCGCTGCGACGACAGGATCCGCAGCGAGGCGGTCCCCTCGGGCTCCTCGGGCGCCGGCCTGAGGGCGCGGGGCACGCCGAGCGCGGTGCGCGCGATCACCTCGGCGTCGATGGCGTCGGTCTTCGCGATGCCGGGGAACATCCCGCGGGCCTGCTTCTCGGCATATCCGGGCAGGTAGGCGCAGGGGTTCCCGTGCGCATGGGCGCGCGCGAGGACCAGTGCGCCGATGTTTCGCTTCTGGTCGACGACGACCAGCGCGCCGGAGCCGGCCCGCTCGAGCAGCCGGTCGATGTCGTCGGGCCTGTTTGCCAGCTCGGCCCTGAAGGCGACGCCCCCTCCCGCATCGAGCGCGCACGCGCTGTGCGAGCTCTTCCCGACGTCGATCCCCAGGTAGGCCACGGGCGTCTCTGCTGCAGGCATGGTGTATCCTCTCCCTTGAGCCGGCCGTTAGCCGCGGAAGCGACACCCACATTACCCCGCCGTGGCCCGGTCCGGGCCCGGCACATCTCTATCAGTCGTTCCCCGCGGCCCCTCCCGCCCCGGCGGCAACACGTCCCGGGCCCTCTACGGGGCAGGGGCTGACGGCCGTCCGGGGCGGTCGGCCAGCGACCACCGGTACGGCTCAATCGTATAACCGTGCAACGGAAAAGAGCCGCCCTTTCGGACGGCTCAAACTGTAATGGGGCTTATTTAGCTACTTGCGTATGGCGGCAGCAGGGTGCTATAGTATTAGAGTTTTGTCTATCTTAGGGGTATTATCCCCTTTTTGAATTGCACCTTCTGGAGGCCCTGTTCATGGAAGAGATGGAAGTCAATCACGTCGACGACATCCACGAGAAGCTGACCGATATGGTGGGCGATCGCGTCAAGGTGAAGGCCAACATGGGCCGTACCCGCGTCGTCGAGCGCATGGGCACCATCAAGAGCGTCCACCCGGCCGTCTTCATTGTCGAGGTCGACGAGCGTCGCGGCCGCAAGTCGCGTCAGTCCTACCAGTATATCGATGTCCTCACCGGCCAGGTCGAGTTGTTCGACCCCGAGAGCGGCGAGCATATCTTTACCCCGCTCGGCAATCAGCTCGAGGAGCATTAACGGTGACCGATCGGTCCCTGACTCTTTCCGCGCCGGCAAAGATTAACCTCTACCTGGGGGTTCATACCGAGCGCGATGACCGCGGCTACCACAGGGTCGATTCCCTGATGGCGGCCGTCGGTCTTTCCGATACCGTGACGGTCACGCCGTTGCAGGCGCTGACCGTCCAGACGGTTCCAGCATCAGATTTTCCCATGCAAAAGAATACGGCGTATCGGGCTGCGGTTGCTATGGCCGAGCATTATGGTCGCGAGGCAAACATCTGCGTGACGATTGAGAAGCGCATTCCATTGTGCGCCGGCTTGGGCGGCCCCTCGACGGATGCGGCCGCGGTCATTGTCGCCTTGGCGGAGCTCTGGGGCATTGATCGCACCGACCCAGCGCTCGATGACATTGCGCGGGGCATTGGTGCCGACGTCCCGTTCTTTTTGCACGCGAGTCCTGCGTTCTACGTAGGTGGGGGAGACGTGCTGGCAACTGAGTACCCCGCGCTGCCCGCGACGCCCGTCGTGCTGGTCAAGCCGCGCGAGGCAAGCGTTTCGACAATTGAAGCCTATCGACGTTTTGACGAGGCCCCGGTGCCTGCGGACAAGCCCGGCGCGATAGCTTCTGCCTTGCGTGCTGGTGATGCCGAGACGGCATATGCACTCATCCATAACAATCTGGGTGTCATTTCCGCACAGATGGAGTCGCAGATTCAAACGGTCCTCGACTGGCTGCGTAAACAGGACGGAACCGTTGCTGTAGATGTGTGCGGATCGGGTGCCTGCTCGTTTGCCATTTGCGACACCGCTGCCACGGTCGAAAGGCTTGCCGATGCTGCCCAGCAAAATGGCTGGTGGGCCTGCGCGACTGAGCTTATTCCCAACAAGGTTCGCGTCGAAGTGCCAAAGAAATAAAAATTTCTCTAGCACACGACGGAAATCTTTGTTACTATAGTCGAGCTAACGGGTTGTGGCTCAGTTTGGTAGAGCACTGCGTTCGGGACGCAGGGGTCGCTGGTTCAAATCCAGTCAACCCGACCAGAGCATGAGGAGGGACCGCTTCTTGCGGTCCCTTTTTTTAGCTATTGTTGTGATACCGCGATAGCCGCGGTATACTCATTCGAGCTTGTCTCGCTGTATTGTGGAGGTCTACATGTTTGGACTGAGGGCTCCTGAGCTCATCATTATTCTCGTCGTTGTCCTGATTATCTTCGGGCCCAAGAACCTGCCGAAGCTCGGCAAGTCCCTCGGCTCTACCGTCAAGAATATCCGCGAGGGTATGGAGGGCGACGATAAGGCCGAGACCAAGCAGGCCGAGGAGGTCGTGGTCGAGCAGTCCGAGGAGGACAAGGAGATCGCTGAGCTCGAGGCTAAGCTCGCTGCTGCCAAGAAGAAGCAGGCAGAGGACAGCGACGCGGACGCAGAGTAGTCCCATCCCTTTGGGGTGAGCACCTGACCGGCTTGCCCGCAGGCTAGCCGGTCTTTTTCGTTTTGTTGACAGTTGATTGTTTGATCAGAGTTGGGGAGATATCCGTATGGACGCAAGCCAGATCGTACTGACCGCTGAGGGCCGCCAGAAGCTCGTCGAGGAGCTCGCTTGGCGTGAGGGCGATTACGCCAAGGAGATCGTCGAGGACATCAAGGAAGCCCGCGCGTTCGGCGACCTTTCGGAGAACTCCGAGTACGATGCCGCTAAGGACAAGCAGGCCCAGAACGCCGCTCGTATTGCCGAGATCCAGGCCATCCTCGCCAACGCTCAGGTTGCTGCCACCACGGGCGATCTGACCGTCTCCATCGGTTCCACCGTTTCTCTGATTGATCCCAACGGTGAGGTCATGGAAGTCACGCTCGTCGGTACCACCGAGACCAACTCGCTCGAGCACAAGATTTCCAACGAGTCTCCGGTCGGTCACGCCATCATCGGTCACGGCGAGGGCGACTCCGTCGAGGTCGTTACGCCTTCCGGCAAGACTCGCGTCTACACCATCGCCAAGATCGCACGCTAGACCACGGTCCCGCGTAAAGGTATGTTTTCGCTCCCTGGGACCGAATCCTGGGGAGCGTTTTAGTTTGAGGAGCTAACTTATGGCAGAGAACCAGAACGCCGCCGAACAGGCATCGACGCTCAACGACGAGCGCGCCACCCGCCTGGCCAAGCGCGCCGCCCTGTTCGAGGCGGGCCAGAACCCCTATCCCGAGCACTCTGAGCTTGAGGACTACGTCGCCGATATCGAGGCTAAGTACGCCGAGCTTGCCGATGGCGAGGACACCGAGGACGTCGTGAAGATCGCCGGCCGTGTGGTCGCCAAGCGCGGTCAGGGCAAGATCATGTTCATCGTCGTGCGCGATGCGACTGCCGAGATTCAGCTGTTCTGCCGCATCAACGACATGGACGAGGCTGCCTGGAATACGCTCGAGGCTCTCGACCTGGGCGACATCCTGGGCGTGACCGGCGTGGTCGTGCGCACCCAGCGCGGCCAGCTTTCCGTTGCCCCTAAGAGCGCGACCCTGCTTGCCAAGGCCGTTCGTCCGCTGCCCGAGAAGTTCCACGGTCTTTCCGACAAGGAGACCCGCTATCGCCAGCGCTATGTCGACCTGATCGCCAACGACGACGTTCGCGAGACCTTCCGTAAGCGTTCGCAGATTCTCTCCACCTTCCGTCGCTTTATGGAGTCCGACGGCTACATGGAGGTCGAGACCCCCATCTTGCAGACCATCCAGGGCGGCGCTACTGCTAAGCCGTTCATCACGCACTTCAATGCGCTCGATCAGGAGTGCTACCTGCGTATTGCCACCGAGCTGCACCTCAAGCGCTGCATCGTCGGTGGTTTTGAGCGCGTGTTCGAGATCGGCCGCATCTTCCGTAACGAGGGCATGGACCTTACCCACAACCCCGAGTTCACCACGATGGAGGCCTACCGTGCCTTCTCCGACCTCGAGGGCATGAAGGCGCTCGCCCAGGGTGTCATTAAGGCGGCTAACAAAGCCATCGGCAACCCCGAGGTCATCGAGTACCAGGGCCAGACCATCGACCTTTCTGGTGAGTGGGCCAGCCGTCCCATGACCGACATCGTCTCCGACGTGCTCGGCAAGCAGGTCACCATTGACACGCCGGTCGAGGAGCTTGCTGCCGCCGCGCGCGAGAAGGGCCTGGAGATTAAGCCCGAGTGGACCGCCGGCAAGATTATCGCCGAGATTTACGATGAGCTGGGCGAGGACACCATCGTCAACCCCACGTTCGTGTGCGATTACCCCATCGAGGTCAGCCCGCTTGCCAAGCGTTTTGAGGACGACCCGCGTTTGACCCACCGCTTTGAGCTGGTCATCGCCGGCCACGAGTACGCCAACGCATTCTCTGAGCTCAACGACCCGGTCGACCAGGCCGAGCGCTTTGCCGCCCAGATGGCCGAGAAGGCCGGCGGCGACGATGAGGCCATGGAGTATGACGAGGACTACGTGCGCGCCCTCGAGTACGGTATGCCTCCCGCGGGCGGCATTGGCATCGGCATCGACCGCGTGGTCATGCTGCTCACCAACCAGGCTTCCATCCGCGACGTGCTGCTGTTCCCGCACATGAAGCCCGAGAAGGGTTTCCAGTCCGGTGCCGCTGCCGCCAAGGCTGCCGAGGCCGGCAACGCCGCGAGCCCGTTCGTTGAGTCGCTTAAGCCCACGCTCGATTACTCCAAGATCGCCGTTGAGCCGCTGTTCGAGGAGTTCGTCGACTTCGATACCTTCTCCAAGAGCGATTTCCGCGCTGTGAAGGTCAAGGCATGCGAGGCCGTCAAGAAGTCCAAGAAGCTGCTGAACTTTACGCTCGACGACGGTACCGGTACCGACCGCACCATCCTCTCCGGTATTCACGCTTATTACGAGCCCGAGGACCTGGTCGGCAAGACCTTGCTCGCCATCACCAACCTGCCTCCGCGCAAGATGATGGGTATTCCCAGCTGCGGCATGCTGATCAGCGCTGTCCACGAGGAGGAGGGCGAGGAGCGCCTCAACCTGATCCAGCTCGACGCCTCCATCCCCGCCGGCGCAAAGATGTACTAACTAGTTACGCGGTTCTACGAACCGCGTAACGGCTCGACGCTGCGCGGGCCGCATTTGGACAATCTGACGTTCAACTTCAAGGGCGCGACCAGAAGGTCAGCGCCCTTTCGTTTCACGTCACCTTGTCTCAAATGCGGCCCGCTCGCTGACGTTGCCAATACATCGATGTAGTCATTGGGGACGTTCTTAAACGACTACCCAACGGATATTGCGCACATGGCTCGCATGACAGTCGTCTCTTTTATGTTTCCTTTAGCCGTTGCTGCCTAGGATGGGGGTTAGTCGACAGGAAGGGAGCACCGGGATGGACGACGCGAGCGAGCGTGCAATCGAAGAGGACATGCTCGATCAGTTCAACTACTTTGATGATGAGGACGAGGAATTGATCGACCGTCGCGAGCCGGCGGCGCTCGATACTTTCGACCTTATTGATGAAGAGCCCGACGAGGACGAGGTCGGATCAGCGGAGCCCCCACAGCCTTCGCGCCTTGACTCGCTGCTTTCGAGAGCCCCCATGCACCACGGCGTTCGTGCCGGCGCGCTCCATATGAAAACTGACTGGCACCAGATCGTGACGGCAGGCGATGAGCTTGCCGTCGATGCGCCACTCACCGATAAGTCATCCATCATCTGCCGCACCGGCATGCTTATGCTGGCAAGCGGAACAGGTGCCTGGCGCGTGCGCGATACCATGAATCGTGTTGCTGCCGTACTCGGCGTCACGATTCACGTCGACCTGAGTCTTCTGTCGTTTGAGTGCACTTGCATCGAAGATGGCCACTGCTTTAACGAGGTTGTCAGCCTGCCCACAACGGGAGTCAATACCCATCGCATTTGGATGATGGAGAGTTTCCTCAAGGAAATCGAGACCTATGGTCGTCGCTTCACGGTACACGAGTATCACGAGATGCTCAGGACCGTTGAGAGCTCAAAGCCTGATTACTCTCCCTGGCAACAGGGCCTTGCGGCAGCCTGTGCTTGCGGCGCCTTCGTCTTTTTGCTCGGCGGCGGCCCTATCGAGATGGCCTGCGCGTTCGTGGGCGCGGGTGTCGGCAACTTTGCCCGCTCCCATATTCTCAAGCAAGGCCTTGGTCAGTTCAGCGCGCTGACGACCGGCGTTGCGCTCGCTTGCGTTTCGTATCTGCTGGCATTGCTCGGCCTTGGCCAGGTCATACCGGGGGCAATGTCGCACCAAGAAGGCTATATCGGCGCCATGCTCTTTGTGATTCCCGGCTTTCCACTCATTACGGCAGGCCTCGACATCGCTAAGCTCGACATGCGAAGCGGTATCGAGCGCCTTTCATATGCCGTATCGATTATTGTGATGGCGACCCTCGTAGGTTGGATGGTTGCCGAGTGTGTTGGCCTGGCGCCGGACGACTTTGCCCCACTGGGCCTTTCGCCGCTTGCCCTTACGCTCCTGCGCGTGGTGATGAGCTTCGTTGGCGTATTCGGCTTCTCGGTGATGTTCAACAGCCCGGTAAAGATGGCCGCGGCAGCTGGGTTGATCGGCGCCGTGTCCAATACCCTGCGTCTGACCCTTGTCGATGCGCCGACGATGATTCCCTTCCTGGGCCTCAGCACGGGAATGCCTCCCGAGGCAGCAGCGTTTATCGGCGCGCTGGTATCGGGGCTGCTCGCAAGCTTGGCTGAAGTCAAGCTCACCTACCCGCGCATCGCCCTCACGGTGCCTTCGATTGTCATTATGGTGCCGGGCTTGTATCTGTATCGCTCGATGTATTACATGTGCACCTTCGACACGGTCAATATGCTCGGCTGGTTTGTGCGCGCAGTGCTCATCGTAGCGTTTCTGCCCGTTGGACTGGGTGTGGCGCGTACGCTCACCGACCCTCGCTGGCGCCACACCAGCTAATTGGTACAAGGGGGACAGGTTACTTTGCACCAAATGAGTTGCGGTGAAATAGGGACTGAATTGTTGCTTAAAGGGTCAAAACAGTCCGTATTCCACCGCAACTTATGGGGTCGGGGGTTTTGGTGCCCTGCATCTCCACAAACTCAACGCTTACGAAGCGCGCGCCGTTCGTGTTAGGGTAGTTCCACCACATAAGTAGTCGCAGACGCGCGTAACACGGGCGGGCGAGATGAAGTCCCAACAGCTCCATCTTGCCCGCCCGTTTTTGTTGCGTGGCGCCGCGGTACAACACAGAGAGGAATCTGCCCTTTATGCCTATCAACAAACGAGAGAGCCTGCTGTTCACCTTTATCATGTGCTTTTGCATGGTGCTCTGGATGAGCATCTACAACGTTGCCCTGCAGCACGGGGCCATCAACGGCGAGGTCGTTGCCACTGCGTGGCTCGGCTTCCCCGTTGCCTACATTTTTGCCATGTGCTGCGACTGGTTCGTCGCCAGCCCGCTCGCCAAGGGTTTCGCCTTTAAGTACTTGGTCACGCCGGGCAAGAGTTCGCCGCTTGCCATGACGCTCGCCGTCAGCTCCTGCATGGTCGTTCCCATGGTCATCATCATGTCGCTGTACGGTGCCTGTGAGGGTCTGACGCACATGCCCGGCGGCATCCTTGCGAACCTGTATTCCGTGCCCGCGATCTGGATGATCAACATCCCGCATAATTTTGTGATGGCGCTGCCGTGGAACCTTTTGGTAGCCGGTCCGATTTCCCGCTTCGTCTTCCGTCGCGCCTTCCCTGTGGGGACGGTTTTCGAGGAGGAGCATGCCGAGCTCTTGGAGCAGGCTATGGCTCCTGAGTGCGAGTAGCTCGCTTAGGGATCTGCTGAGCGCGGGCGACTTGCTTGGTTGGAGCCCAAAGCGTGGATAGCTCTCTCGGCGACATCGCGGGCGTGAGCGGTGCGCATGACCGGAGGGCCCGTGCTGCTCCGTTGCCCGACGTGCTAGCGCGCAGAACAATCTGTTGGTGCATTCGGCGGCTGCTGAAGCGTTTCGGCAGCCGCTTTTTATACGGAGTTTAAATACAACAGTCTGTTGTATTACGTAGAGTGGTATATCTCTAGCGGGAAAAATGCGAGAGACGGAGCATTATGGCGTTGCTAGTAGGACTGGACGTAGGGTCGACGACGACCAAAGTTTACGCGATGCACGAGGATATGACCGAGGCGTGGTGGGGATATCGCCGCCACGGGGCGTGTCAGACAGCGAGCGTGCGCGCCATGCTCGGCGAGCTCGCCGAGCGCTTTCCCCATGAGTCGCTGCGCGTTGCGGTGACCGGCTCGGGTGCGCGCGATATCGCGACCGCGCTGGGCGCCTCGTACGTTCAGGAGGTGGTCGCCAACGCGCTCGCGATCAGCAGGTTCTATCCGCAGACGCGCTGCGCCATCGAGCTGGGCGGCCAAGACGCCAAGATGATCTTCTTCCGCACCAACGATAAGGGAGACATCGAGGTTGCCGACATGCGCATGAACGGCTCGTGCGCAGGCGGTACCGGTGCATTTATCGACGAGATGGCAAAGCTCATGGGGGTCGGCACCGAATCGGGCGAGTTCGAGCAGCTCGCAAGCCGGGGAACGACCGTCCACGAGGTCTCGGGCCGCTGCGGCGTGTACGCAAAGACCGATATCCAGCCGCTGCTCAACGAGGGCATTCCTGCCACCGACCTGGCGCTTTCGGCGCTTCACGCGGTCGCCCGCCAAACGATCGGCGGTCTGGCCCAGGGTATCGACATCGAGCCGCCGGTAATCTTCGAGGGCGGTACGCTCGCCTACAACCCCACACTGGTCCGCGTGTTCCGGGAGCAACTGAATCTATCGGACGATCAGGTTATCGTCCCGCGCGATCCGCAGATCATGGTCGCGCGCGGTGCCGCCCTGTCGCTGACCGACATGTTCGCATCGTCCCAACCGATCGACCTTCCCGACGCTTTTGTCCGGCTGGATAAGCTCGAGACGGTCGCGCCCGCAAGCGGGGAGGGACGTCTTGCCCAGCCCTTTTTTGCCACACCTGCCGAGCAGGCGGATTTTACGGCACGCCATGGCAAAGAGACGCCGGCAAAGGGTCCGGATGCGTATGCGCCCGGAGAGACGGTGCGTGTGGCGCTCGGTATCGATTCGGGGAGCACGACGACCAAGTTCGCCCTGGTCGATGAGGCGGGTGAGCTTGTCGATTCGTTCTACGCGTCTAATAACGGCAGACCGCTCGACGTCGCCCAACAGGGTCTTGTCAGCTTGAAGAACCGCTGGGAGACAGCGGGAGTCACGCTTGCGATCGATGCCGTGGGCACCACGGGATACGGCGAGGAGCTTTTCGCGCGCGCGTTCCACGCCGACTACCATACGGTCGAGACGGTCGCGCACGCCCGCGCCGCGTGCGCATGCGTTCCCGATGCGACCTTCGTGCTCGACATCGGCGGACAGGATATGAAGGCCATCTGGCTCAACCACGGCGTGCTGACCGATATCGTCGTCAACGAGGCGTGCTCTGCGGGCTGCGGCTCGTTCCTCGAGGGTTTTGCCAAAAACCTCGGAATAGCCGTTGAGGATATCGCGACCGAGGCATTTTCGTCCAAAGCCCCCGCCGTTCTCGGCAGCCGCTGCACGGTGTTCATGAACAGCAGCGTCGTTTCCGAGCAGCGGCGCGGTAAGGGTCCGGGCGACATCATGGCCGGTCTCTGCCGTTCGATTATCGAGAACGTGTTCACCAAGGTCATTCGCGTTTCAAATCTCAACCGTCTGGGCGACAAAGTCGTCGTCCAGGGCGGCACGTTCCGAAACGACGCGGTGCTGCGCGCATTCGAGCAGTATCTGGGCAAACCCGTCACGCGTGCGCCCCACCCGGGGCTGATGGGCGCTATCGGTATCGCCCTGCTCGCGCGCGAGGAATGCCGCAAGGGCGACGCCGGCACGTCGTTTATCGGGCTCGATGCCGTGGAGCGCTTCGAGCATCGCGAGTTCGGCGGCGTTACCTGCCGTCGGTGCAACAACCGCTGCCAGCGCGCGGTCGTGGCATTTGGCGACGGCTCGCTTTACGTCACGGGCAATCGCTGCCCGCGCGGCGGCGCCATCTCATGGGATGAGCTCGTGCGCGAGGTTCCCGCGGCGGAGGAGCTGCGTCCGCAGGGTGCTTGCGAGGCACAGGCACCCGGCACGGGGCGCGACCGGACCGCGGCTGCCCCCAATCTCTTTGTCGACCGCGAGAAGCTGCTGTTCGAGTCGTACCCCACGGTTCTCGTCTGCGGGGGGCGCGATGTCACGATCGGCATTCCCCGTGTGCTCGAGTTCTGGGACACCATGCCGTTCTGGTCGACGTTCTTCAGCACGCTCGGCTTTAAGGTGCGCGTCTCGGGACGCAGCACCAAGGCGATGTACGAGCGCGGTCTGGCGCACGTCACATCCGACACCGTGTGCTTCCCGGCCAAGCTCGTCCACGGGCACATCCGCAATCTCGTCGACGCCGGCGTCGACCGCATCTTCATGCCCATCATCACGACGGTGCCCACCGAAAACACCGCCTCTACCAGCGAGTGGATGTGCGCCGTCGTAAAGGGATACCCCTACGTGATGCGCAATTCCGATAACCCGGAGGAGCGTTTCGGCGTTCCGTTCGATACGCCGCTGTTCCACTGGTACGACGAGGGCGACCGAAACCGCCAGCTCAAGGCGTGGTGCAAGGAGACCTTCGATATCGATGCCGACCTGGTTGCCAAGGCGACCGAGCAGGCGGACCGCGCGCAGGAGACGTTTGAGAACCAGCTGCAGCTGCGCGGCAGGCAGGTGCTCGAGAACGTGCGCGAGGACGGCGGCTACGCGGTGGTGATCGCTTCGCGCCCGTACCACAACGACCCGCTGGTCAACCACGGGCTGCCCAAGCTCTTCTCTGAGCGCGGCATCCCCGTGCTGACGCCCGATGCGGTGCCGGGGGTCTGCAACGTCGATCTTTCCAACAGCCGCATCGACATCGTGAACAACTACCATGCGCGCATGCTGTCGTGCGCGGTCATCGTCGCATCGACGCCCGAGCTCGAGCTCGTGCAGATGGGCAGCTTCGGCTGCGGCCACGATGCGTATCTCACCGACGAGATCGCGCGCATGATGGGCGAGATGGGCTCCAAGGTTCCGATGATGATCAAGCTCGATGAGAGCGACGTCGCCGGTCCCATGGGCATTCGCGTGCGTTCGTTTATCGAGTCGGTCAACCGTCGTCGCGCGGAGGAGCGTGCCGAGGGCGCCCGGGTGCACGCGGTCCATCCGCTCGACGACCCGTATAAGGTCAAGTACACCAAGCGCGACCGGCACGACAAGATCGCGCTGGTCCCCAACACCTCCCATGCGTTCTGCAGGCTCATGACCGCGGCGATGCGCAATCAGGGCGTGCGCGCCGAGGCCCTTGATATCGGGCGCGAGGATGCCATCCGCCTGGGCAAACGCTATGTGCACAACGACATCTGCTTCCCCGCGCAAATCGTGATCGGCGAGGCGCTCGCGGCACTCAAGAGCGGTAAGTACGACCCGCACGACGTCGCCGTGGTGACTGGCAAGTATATCGGCGACTGCCGCCTGACGCACTACATGCCCCTGCTGCGCCGCGCGCTCGACGACGCGGGATACGACTATGTCCCGGTGCTCACCAACGACGACGTCGATGCCCACAATGCGCATCCGGGCTTCAAGCTCGGCCTTGGCCCGAGCATCCAGATCGCCTACGGTCTTCCCATGATCGATGCCCTCGAGGCCATGCTTAGGCGCATCCGTCCCTATGAGCTCGAGAAGGGCGCGGCGGACGCTGCGTTCGACCGCGCGCTCGATGAGGTTATCGAGGGCATGGAGCGCTCGGGGCTGAGAGGCCAGGCGACGGGCTTCAAACGCGCGCTTGCGATCATGGACGCCGTTCCGTACGACCGCTCGAACCCGCATCCGACCGTTCTCATCGTGGGCGAGTACCTGCTCAATTTCCATCTCGGCGCCAACCACGAGATCGAGCGCTACCTCGAGGACAACGGGCTCGAGGTCATCGAGGCGCGCATGACCGACGTGATCCGCAAGACCTATTTCTACAAGCATGCGCAGTCGCGCGAGTTCCACGTCGACCTGTCGCTGCCCGAAAAGGCCTGGTACGCCACGGCGGACAACCTGTTCGAGCTCGCGCACGACCGTTGCGACCGCCTGGGCGCGGCGAGCCCGCTCTACGAGCCGCCGACGCGCATGCCCGAGCTCGTGCGCGCGAGCGATAAGATCCTGCACCATACGTTCGATGCGGGCGAGGGCGTGCTGATTCCGGCGGAGATCCTCGAGCACGCCAAGCGCGGCTGCCGCAACTTCGTGATCCTGCAGCCGTTCGGGTGTCTGCCCAACCATGTCGTGGGGCGCGGGCTCATCCATGCGCTCAAGGAGCAGTATCCCACGGCGCAGTTCCTGCCGCTCGACTACGATCCCGACGTGAGCTTCGCCAACGTGGAGAACCGTCTTCAGATGCTCATCATGAACGCCAAGGCGCAGGGGTGCGGTGAGGCGCATGGCGAGACCGCGTAAGGACGCCGATGCGCCCGATGCACGCACCCGTATCATCGAGGCGTTTTGGGAGCTCATCGAGAACAACAGCATCTTCGAGCTGTCGGTTGGCGAGGTGACCCGCGCCGCCCAGTGCAATCGCGGAACGTTTTACTACTATTTTCACGATTTCGATGAACTCGTCGCCATCGCCATAGCCCAGCTGCTGCAGGATAACGAGCTCATCACCGATGCCCTCTGGCATTTTTCGAGCGAGGGCGACCTTTCGGCGTTCGACCGGCGCGACGTCCGCTGCCTGCTGCGGCGCATCGTCATCACCATGAGGGCGGGTGCCGCCGAGCAGGTCGAGCAGGGCATCCATACGATCATCATCGACCGCGTGAGAGAGATCGTCCACCCCGACGGAGAAGAGCTCAAGGCAGATTCGAGCTTTGCGGTGGGCTTTCTGGTCTCGGGCATCATGGGCTTTGTGATGGCGGTCGGCTTTGCCCGGGAGGGCGGCGAGGAGATAGACCTCGAGCAGCTGGGGGACAGCGCGTGCGCGTACCTGAGGGCGGTCGCCATGCAGACGGTTGAAACGGTCGCGCAAGTCGAGGGCGTCGATACATCCGAGCTGCTCGAACGCGTCTCCAAGGAGGCCGATGCCTATCGCGCATCGCGTGCGACGAGTCCCGACGTGGTGAAAGACGTCTAGGGTTTCTCTTGCGGGGCGCCCGTCGCGCATCGCGCGGTGAGTCCCGCGATGCGGTCATAACCTGCATTCATGTGAGCCGGGTTTATAGATATTCCTCCAGCTGTTAACATATACTCCATATGGGTAAAGAGACCAAAGCGCTGCCGCGGGGCGGCGCTTTGCGTTTGAAAAACTAGCTCGTCTAAGAGGAACTAGCATGTTAGACCGTTTTACCGATCGCGCGCGCAAGGTCATGTCCATGGCCAAGCAAGAAGCGCTCGATCTTCACTCAAATAAGGTGGGTACCGAGCACCTGCTGCTCGCACTTGCCAAGGAGGACGAGGGCATCGCTGCCGAGGCGCTGCGCTCGCTCGACATCTCCTACGATGACATCATGGATACCCTCAAAGAGGTCCAGACCACGGTCCCCGAGCCCAGCGAGGAGACCGAGGCCGCCAAGCTCGCCTTTACGCCGCTCGTCATTAGCGTGATGGAGCGCTCCTTCCGCGTGGCGCGTGAGAACAACCAGACCTACGTGTCGACCGAGCACTTGCTGATCGGCATCGTCGAAGAGGGCAACGGCATGGCCATGGACATCCTCATGCGTCTGGGTGTGTCGTCCGCCTCCATCAAAAAGGCTATCGAGAAACTCACCGCCAAGGACCAGGACAAGAAGCGTCCGCTCGCCGGTGCCGGTGCCGGCCGTCCCGGTGCGGGCCTGCCGTTCTTTAGCGGCTCGGATGCCTCTCAGCAAAAGGGGAGCGGCACCGACACGCTCAAGCAGTTCGCCACCAACCTTACGCAGAAAGCACGCGACGGTGAGCTCGATCCCGTGATTGGTCGCGAAAAGGAAGTCCAGCGCATGATGGAGATCCTTTCGCGCCGCACCAAGAACAACCCGCTCATCCTGGGCGATCCCGGCGTGGGCAAGACAGCTATCGTCGAGGGCCTGGCGCAGCAGATTGCTGCTGGCAATGTGCCCGAGAATCTTATGAACCAGAATATCTGGACGCTCGATCTGCCGGGTCTTGTCGCGGGTGCCAAGTATCGCGGTGAGTTTGAGGAGCGCCTCAAGAACGTGATCCAGGAGGCGACCGAAGCCGACGACGTTATCTTGTTTATCGACGAGATGCACACCATCATCGGTGCCGGCTCTGCCGAGGGCTCCATCGACGCGAGCTCCATGCTCAAGCCCGTGCTCGCGCGCGGTGCTTTCCAGATCATCGGTGCCACCACGGCCGAGGAGTTCCGCAAGTACCTCACCAAGGACCCGGCCTTCGAGCGTCGCTTCCAGACCATTGATGTCGAGGAGCCGAGCGTCGAGGACACGGTCAAGATCCTGACCGCGCTCAAGCCGCGCTACGAGGAGCACCACCATGTGCGCTATACGCAGGGTGCTATCGAGGCCGCCGCGAACCTTTCCAACCGCTACATCCAGGATCGCTTCCTGCCCGATAAGGCCATCGACCTCATCGACGAGGCCGGTGCCCGCGCTCGCATCGCCGCGAATCGCGCGCCCGAGCCGGTGCGCGAGGCCGAGCATCGTATAGAGGAGCTCAAGGCCGCCGCGCAGGAGGCCACCGAGAGCGATGACATGAACAAGGCCGCCGAGATCACCGAGCAGCAGAAGGCCGCTGAGATTGAACTCGCCGAAGCCAAGGCCGCCTGGACCGCCGAGCTCGACGCCAGCCCGCTCACCATCGACGTGAGTCAGATTGCCGACATCGTGTCCGTGACCTCTGGCGTGCCGGTTTCCTCGCTCACCGAGAGCGAGAGCCGTCGCCTGCTGCAGACCGAAAGCGTGCTCAAGACCCGCATTATCGGCCAGGACGAGGCCGTCGAGGCCGTCGCCAAGGCCGTGCGCCGCAGCCGCTCGCCGCTCAAGGACCCGCGTCGTCCCGGCGGCAGCTTTATCTTCCTGGGTCCCACCGGCACGGGCAAGACCGAGCTCGCCAAGACGCTCGCCGAGTACCTCTTTGGCAGCAAGGACGCGCTCATCAGCTTCGACATGTCGGAGTTCGGCAGCGAGTTCGAGGTCTCCAAGCTCATCGGTAGCCCTCCGGGTTACGTGGGTCACGACGAGGGCGGTCAGCTTACCAAGGCCGTTCGTCGTCACCCGTATTCGGTCGTGCTGTTCGACGAGATCGAGAAGGCGCACCCCGACATCTTCAACATCCTGCTGCAGGTGCTGGAGGAGGGCCGTCTGACCGATAGCCAGGGCAAGACGGTCGACTTCCGCAACACCGTGATCATCATGACGTCTAACGTGGGCGCCCGCGAGATCGCGCAGGATGCGAGCGTGGGCTTTGGCACCACCGGTGAGCAGGGTCTCACGTCGAGCGAGATCAAGGGTCGTGCGATGGGCGAGCTCAAGCGCCTGTTCCGCCCCGAGCTGCTCAACCGTATCGACGATATTGTGGTGTTCCAGAAGCTCTCGGGCGAGAACCTGACTAAGATTGCGCACCTGCTGGTGGACGATCTGCGCCAGCGCCTGATCGCAAACGGCATGAACATCAAGCTTACCGATGCGGCCTACGACAAGATTGTGGCGGAGGGTACCGACCTCACCAACGGCGCGCGTCCTCTGCGTCGTGCCATCCAAAAGCTCATCGAGGATCCGCTGTCCGAGGAGCTGCTGGCCGGCGAGTGGGGCGAGGGCGATACCGTCCTGTGCGACGTGGCCGATGGCAAGTTTGTCTTTAGCCACGGCACGGGTGAGATCCCGGCGCCGCGTCCGGCGGGTGCGCTCGGGGGCGATGCCGCTCCGGCGGCGCCGCACACCGGCAACGCTGCTCCTGTGGGAGGCGGCGTGACCTCGGGCCCCGGCGGCATGATGCAAGCCGGCTCTGGTGCGCTGTAGGGCGTGGCGACAATTTGATACGCGCAATCGAGGCGCTCCGGAAAGGGCGCCTCGATTTGTAGAGCTGCGGAAGTTGTGACCGTTACGCTATACGGTCCACCGTTAGCCGATGATGCGAGGGCGCTCGGCGTTTTCGACTGGTTTATGCACGCAAAGTCTGGGAATATACAAGTCGCATGTCTTACTGTCTAACCAGTTGCGCCAAGGAGGCACCATGGACTACAAGATTACCGGCTACGAGCCCGCCCAGCTGTTCCATTTCTTTGAGGAGGTCAGCGCGATCCCCCGTGGGTCTGGCAACGAGAAGGGCATCAGCGATTTCCTGGTCGCGTTTGCCAAGGAGCGCGGTCTCGATGTGTATCAGGACGAGGTCTACAACGTCATCATTCGCAAGCCCGCATCTGCCGGCGCCGAGAATGCCCCGACCGTGATGCTGCAGGGTCACATCGACATGGTGTGCGACAAGCTGGGCTCCGTCGAGCACGACTTTACGACCGATGGTATCGACCTGGTCGTCAAGGACGGCGTCCTCACCGCTAGCGGCACCACTCTGGGCGCCGACAACGGTATCGCCGTCGCTCTGATGCTCACTGTTCTCGATGACGATTCGATCGTTCACCCTGCCCTCGAGTGCGTATTCACCACCGATGAGGAGACTGGCCTGGTCGGCGCCGAGACGCTCGACAAGTCCCAGATCAGCGCTCGCACCATGATCAACCTCGATTCCGAGGAGGAGGGCGTGGCTACCGTCAGCTGCGCCGGCGGCGTCGTCGTTACCTACACCTGCCCGATCGTGCGCGAGCACAAGACCGGCAGCACCCTCACGCTCGAGATTTCCGGCCTGCTGGGTGGTCACTCCGGCGCCGACATCAACCTGGAACGCGGCAACGGCAACCTCATCATGGCCCGCATCATCGACCGCCTGATGGTTGCCGGCGAGCCCGCCATCGTTAGCTTTAACGGCGGCACCAAGGACAACGCCATCAACCGTGAGTGCAAAGCTGTTCTGGTCTACGCCGACCACGCTGCCGCCGAGGCCGCGGCCCAGATCGCAAAGGGCATCATCGCCGACGTCACTGCCGAGCTCGAGGTCTTCGACCCCGGCTTTACCTGCACCGTCGAGATTGCCGACGACGCCGAGGTCGAGGCCATGGACCAGAAGTCCGCGCTTGCCCTCATCCGCGCCCTGCGTCTTGCCCCTAACGGCGTGATTCGCCGCAACGTCGCCACCGACGGCTCCGTCGAGGTTTCCTCCAACATCGGTGTGGTTGCCACTTCTGACGACGAGGTCAAGATCATGCTGTCCCCGCGCTCCTCGATCACCTCGCTGCAGAACGAGTTCAAGGACCGCCTGCAGACGCTGGCCGATGTCTTGGGCTTCGACGCCAAGTTTGAGTTCGAGTATCCCGGCTGGAGCTATGCCGAGCATTCGCCGGTCCGCGACGTCTTTGTCGAGAGCTATCGCGAGCTCTTTGGCTCCGAGCTGCGCATCGAGTCCATTCACGCCGGCCTTGAGTGCGGCCTGTTTGCCGAGGCCCTGCACGGCCTGGACGCCATCGCCGTGGGCCCGACGCTCTCCGATGTCCACACTCCGGACGAGAGCATGGAGCTTGCTTCTGCCGAGCGCTTCTACGAGCTGCTCATCGACGTCCTCAAGCGCCTCGCTGCGTAAAGGTTGCGCTAGCAGCAGTTCGAGCCACGTGCTAGCGGATTGCAAATGACATTACGAGAGGGGACATCCGAGCTTTTGCGACGGGTGTCCCCTCTCTTTTGTTTGATAATTTCGAAATTAAGGCCACCTAGTCCATTTCTGCCTTGATGAGGTCGAGGGTGCGCTGGCAGTTTTCGCGGACGGGGCCGAGCATATGCTCGCGCAGGTCCGCCATGCCGGGCAGATCGGCGTATTCGTCCATGACCTCTTCCATGCAAATGGGCACTTCGTAGGCGAGGTCCATCATGGTCGCAAAGCAAAACTTCTCGGATAGCCCGGCATCGGTAAGCGCCGCCTCCAGCACGGGGTCGCCCATACCGTGGTATCGGCGGATAGCGCCTGGACCGATGCGCCCCACACGATTTTCGCCGCCAACGCTCATGGCAAGGCGCGCCCGGCGGCGCATGCGCTCATACGCCAAACCCGACGCGACATCGTACATTCGAGCCATCATGGCTGCGCCGTCGTTTCCAAGGAGCAGGGAATAGTTTTTCGCGTGCGCATCCGGTGCGCCGATAATGGCGTTGAAGAACAGTATCTGCGTAAACAGATACAGGTTAAGTTGATGGTGGCTCGTATTTACGAGGAGCTCTTGAATGTCGCGGGTGGTCGGGCCGCCGTCTGCTGTGTACTTTTGGGCGGGCATCACCCCAAGTGCCTGACAGAGGTCTTCTTGATGTAGGCGCCTGATCATTCCGTCTTCGACTTTCACGCGGTCATAGCGCTCAACAATGAGGGCAGGTTCGTCCTCAAACATACGATATTCGACGTTTGCCGTTGCGATACCGGCGCGCTGGGCGCTTTTCATGCAGACAAACTCATTGAGAGCCTCGAGTTTAAATCCGATAACGCCATTTTTGAAAATATGCGTTGTGGGCGAGGAGCCCATGCATTCGCACCAGCGGCCGTTTATGAACGCGAGCGCGAACTTGCCCTGGTTGCCTCCAAGTGACCAACTTTCATCTAGACCCATCCACGATGCATCGCGGTCATCTCTGATCGACTTGAGACGGAGAGCAATTTCGTGGTCGTCTATAGGGCGGTAGTCGCCAGCGCGATGCAGGACGGCGTCGGCATCTTCTTCGGCACAAAACTGCACTCCGCCCGGACAGTCGAGTCCGATATGGCTGAGCAACGCAACGGGATTGTTGGGCCTAACGTTGAATTCGGCGGCAATCGCTTTTCGTTGGTCCTCGCTGTCGGGTAGAAGGCCGAACAAGTACGGATTCATGACCTGTTGGCCGTATGTGCGATTTGATACGGGTATGTTGGTCGATAGGGTTGGCCCGTCATAGTCATGATCGTAGGTAAAGCTGATAAGACCGTTCTCATCTTGCGTGAGCGTTCCCGCAGGTACGCCGCAAATAATGGTCCGAAGTGATGTTCTGGCCATTGGCTATTTCCCTTCGGGCTTGGTTTGGTTAGATGCGTTTGCGGCAATCGAGACTCCGAGATTGGACATGGCGAAATCGGCGAAGGCCCTGTCGTAGAGCTCGGACGTAAAGGGGACATCTGCGAGAGCCGGAACGGCTGCGCTGCGACGGTTGCGATGGTGAAAACGTTGAGCGTGATGGCGCCTGGGGGTACTACGAGGTTGCAAATCAGCATGCGGGGCGTCGACTGGTTGCTCGTTTTTCGATTCGTCGATATCCCCTTGAGCGGCGAGCGCCAGTCCAAGAGCACCGAAAACTGCCAGCAGCTTGTCGAGCCGAATGCCCGTGGCATCTCCCAGCTCGAGCGATGCGAGCAGGCGCTCCGAAACACCGGCTTTTTTAGCGAGGACGGCACGGGTGATCCCTTGCGCCTCGCGTGCCTGACGCACGTAGGTGCCAGCTTGGCGCGGTGTGGTGATGGGAAGGATATCCACGGCGATCTCCTAACGTGCAGACTTTTGCATATCAGTATGACATGCAAAAGTCTGCATGAAAAGGCCTCATGCAAAACTCTGCATGAGGCCTCATACGGACGTTTAGTTTTGAAGGGTGTTTTACAGCACCAAAATCCCCAGGTGCTCCAGCAAAATCTTGAGGCCGATGAGGATGAGCACGACGCCGCCCACGATGGTGGCGGGTTTTTCGTAGCGCTCGCCAAAGGTGTGGCCGATCGCTACGCCGGCGACGGAGAAGATAAACGTTGTGACTCCGATAAGCGATACAGCGGGAACGATGTCAACCGAGAGCGCAGCAAATGAGATGCCCACGGCCAGGGCGTCGATTGAGGTGGCGATAGTCAGAATCAGGTACTCACCCAGGTCAATCTTTTCGGCATCCTTGCCGTCGCTCTCGTCCTCATCCTCGTCTTCGGTAAAGGCCTCCCACAGCATTTTGCCGCCGATAAAGGCCAAAAGGATAAAGGCGATCCAATGGTCGATGGGTCCGATGATGCTCATGAATTGACTGCCGAGCGCCCATCCGATTACGGGCATGCCGGCCTGGAAGCCGCCAAAGAACAGGCCGAGCACTACGGCGACCTTAAGGTTGATCTTCTTCATGCCAAGGCCCTTGCAGATGGATACGGCAAAGGCGTCCATCGAAAGGCCGATAGCGAGCAATACGAGCTCTGCGAGTCCCATAGTCTGGCTCCCTTTCTGCGGGCGGGCCCGCGTGTACCTCTTGGGGGAGTAACAAAAAAGACCCGTGGCGTACGCGTTGTGCGCACAGCCACGAGTCTCGTTCATTAAGGCAAGCCAGACCGCATCGGCCAGTATGTTGACTTGCCGCGCCACCGGAGGCGAACCTGGTCACGCGACTACTCCCTCATTTATGCGAATCCCGATGCTGCCACATAAGCAGCTCATTTGGATTGGGGCTCTCAGCTGTGTTCGCTCATTCTGTAAGCATCGGATTTTGCGGGCGTCACAGGGGCAAACCGTGAGAAACTTATTGACGTTTATGGAGCGTATACGATGGGAGCGATGCCTTGGATAAGAACGAGCTGCAAAAGCGTATGGAACAGGCCATTCGCCTGACGGCACCTGGCCAGCCGATCCGCACCGCCCTCGACATGATCATTGCCGGTCACCTGGGTGCCCTTATCTGCGTCGGCGACACCGAAAACGTGCTCGCTGCCGGTAACGACGGCTTCCCGCTCAACATTTCGTTTACCTCGAACCGCCTGTTCGAGCTTTCCAAGATGGACGGTGCCATCGTTATCGATGGCGACCTCACCCAGATCCTGCGCGCCAACTTCCACCTCAATCCCGATCCCTCGCTTGCCACGAGTGAGACGGGCATGCGTCACCGTACTGCCGCTCGCATGTCGGTGCTCACCGACGCCATCGTGATCTCGGTTTCGGCTCGTCGCGCCGTCGTTAACGTGTACGTTCACGGCAAGAGCTACGAGATCCAGCCCGTCACCACCATCATGAGCTCGGTCAACCAGCTCGTCGCCACGCTCCAGACTACCCGTCAGTCGCTCGACCGCTCCCTGCTGCGCCTGACGGCCCTCGAGCTCGACGACTACGTCACGCTCGCCGACATTACCGGTATTTTCTCGAGCTTCGAGATCATGCAGCAGGCAAAGACCGAGCTTAAGGATTGCATTGTCAAGCTGGGCAACCAGGGCAAGCTCGTGCAGATGCAGCTCGAGCAGCTCGCGGGCTCCAGCATGGATACCGAATACGACTTGATGATCCGCGACTACGCAAGCGATTCCTCCGAGGCAAACGCCGAGAAGATCCGCGCCGAGCTGAGCCGCATGACGCCTAAGGACCTGTCCGACCCGCAGCACGTGGCGGCAGTTCTGGGTTACGACGACCTGGACGAGGACTCCGTCATGACGCCGCTGGGCCTGCGCACGCTTTCGCGCGTGTCCGTCGTGCGCGACGGCGTGGCCGAGAAGATCGTCGACGAGTACGGCTCGCTGCAGGAGCTCATGGACGACATCAGCGAGGATCCGGAGCGCTTGGGCGACTTTGGCGTCAACAACCCTGCCATTCTTGCGGACTCGCTGTACCGCATGAAGGGCACCAAACAGGGGAACGCATAATGGCGCCCGTATGCGCCGTGGTCGTTGCCGGCGGCAGCGGCCAGCGCTTTGGAAATCCCGGCGGCAAGCAGCTCGTTAATGTGGCGGGCCGTCCGCTCATGAGCTGGTCCATCCGCGCGTTCGATCGTAGCGATAAGGTCGGCCATATCGTCGTGGTTTGCCCTGCCGAGCGCCGTGCCGAGATGCGCCGCCTGGCCATCGACCCGTTTGACTATGACACGCCCATCAGCTTTGCCGATGCCGGCGATACCCGTCAGGATTCCACCCGTGCCGGCGTGCATGCGGTTCCGGCGGGTTTCGAATATGTCGCCATCCACGACGGCGCTCGTCCGCTCATTACGACCGAGGCCATCGACCACGCTATCGACGTGCTCGTGAGCGACCGTGCCCTCGACGGTGTCGTGTGCGGTCAGCCCGCGATCGACACGCTCAAGATCGTTGACGGCGATAATATCGTCGAGACGCCGCCGCGTGAGCTCTACTGGGCAGCGCAGACGCCGCAGATCTTTAGCGTCGATGCTATGAAGCGCGCCCACGCTGCAGCCATTGCCGAGGGCTTTATCGGTACCGATGATTCGTCGCTGGTCGAGCGCATGGGTGGGCGCGTCCGCTGCGTCCAGAGCCCACGCGATAACCTTAAGGTGACGGTGCCCGAGGACCTGCGTCCCGTAACCGCGATTCTGCTTGGCCGCATGGCCGAGGGAGAGGACCTTCCCCATGTTCAGTAACCTGCGCATTGGCCATGGCTACGACGTTCACCGTCTGGTGGAGGGGCGTCGATGTATCATCGGCGGTGTCGACATTCCCTACGAGCGCGGCCTGCTGGGCCACTCGGATGCTGATGTGCTCGCGCACGCCTTGGCCGACGCCATTCTGGGCGCCTGCCGCGGGGGAGACATCGGCAAGCTATTCCCCGATACCGACCCTGCCTACGAGGGCGCCGACTCGATGGTGCTACTTGCCCGCGTAATGGACTATGCGCGTGAGCTGGGCTTTGAGTTTGTCGATGCCGACTGCACCATTGCCTGCCAGCAGCCTAAGATCACCCCGCATCGCGATGCCATGCGCGCCAACCTTGCCCATGCCCTGGGCGTTGACGTCGAAAACGTGGGCGTCGCCGCCACTACGACCGAAAAGCTCGGTTGGGAAGGCCAGGGCGAGGGAATCGGCGCCTGGGCCGTTTGCCTGCTACAGAAAACCGTTAAGGAGTAACGAATGCGTATCTACAACAGCGCTACCCATAAAAAGGAAGAGTTCCAGCCCATCGAGTCCGGCAAGGTCCGCATGTATGTGTGCGGTCCCACGGTCTACGACAACATCCACATCGGCAATGCCCGCACGTTCATCAGCTTTGACGTGATTCGTCGCTGGCTCATCGCGAGCGGCTACGAGGTCACGTTCGCCCAGAACCTCACCGATGTCGATGACAAGATCATCAAGCGCGGCAACGAGCAGGGCCGCACTGCCGCCGAGGTCGCGACGGAGTTCTCCGACAAGTTCATCGGCGTCATGCGCGCCGCCAACGTGCTCGATCCCGATGTGCGCCCCCGCGCCACCAAGGAGATCGGTCCCATGATCGCCATGATCAAGACGCTCATCGAGCAGGGCCACGCTTACGCCGCCGATAACGGCGACGTGTACTTTGCCGTGCGCAGCGATCCCAACTATGGTCAGGTCTCGGGCCGCAACATCGATGACCTTATGGTGGGTGCGCGCATCGAGGAGAACGAGGACAAGAACGACCCGCTCGACTTTGCCCTGTGGAAGGCCGCCAAGCCCGGCGAGCCCAGCTGGCCGAGCCCCTGGGGCGAGGGCCGTCCCGGTTGGCACACCGAGTGCGCCGCCATGGTACACCGCTACCTGGGCACCCCGATTGACATCCACGGCGGCGGCTCCGACCTTGCCTTCCCGCATCACGAGAACGAGTGCGCCCAGGCCACCTGCGCCTGGCACCAGGGCTTCTCCAACACCTGGATGCACACGGGCATGCTGCTGGTTGACGGCGAGAAGATGTCCAAGTCGCTCGGAAACTTCTTTACGCTGGCCGAGGTGCTCGAGCAGCACTCTGCCGCGGCCCTGCGCCTGTTGATGCTGCAGACGAGCTATCGCTCGCCGCTCGACTTCTCCTGGGAGCGCCTGGAGGGTGCCGAGAACTCACTCACGCGTATTGCCGGTACGGTCGAGAACCTTCGTTGGGCTGCGAACCATGCGACGGCCGATGCCGATGCGGGTGCCGCCGAGGCGTTTTCCGCCAAGGCCGCCGAGACCCGCGCCGCCTTTAAGGAGTGCATGGACGACGACTTTAACACCGCCGGTGCCATGGGTGCTGTCTTTGGCTTTGTCACCGAGTGCAATCAGTATCTGGAGCAGGCGGGCGATGCTGCCGACAAGGCCGCAGCCCTGGCTGCCGCCGATACGCTGGCCGAGCTGCTCGATACGTTTGGCGTTGAGCTTCCCGAGCCCAAGGTCGAGTTGCCGCTGGGCCTGCTGGGCGTTGCCGCCGGTTTGGTTGCCTACACGGGCGACGACGTGGACGAGGCCGCTGCCAAGATTCTCGAGGCTCGTGCCGAGGCCCGTGCCGCCAAGAACTGGGATCTGGCAGATGCCATCCGTGATCAGCTCAAGGACCTGGGCCTGACGATTGAAGATACCGCCGCCGGCACTCGTATCAAATCTCTCTAATCCCCGCGGGTTTCCCAAGCACCCGACCTTGCCGTTCAAACCGTCGCTCGCGTACTCAAGTACGCGTCGCTCCTCTTTCACGGCAATCTCGGGCACTTGGAAAACCCGTACCGACCGCCCGAATTAATATTCATGGGCGGTCGTTTATTTTGTTTCGTTTGATAGTTGTATTTAGGAGGTCACTTTATGGCCGACAATCGCAAGCGTGCGCCTCGTGGCGGCAAGCAGGCTGCTTCTGGCTCGCGTCCGATTCGCCGCAATGACCGCGCTGCCGCTCCCAAGGGCCAGCGCGATCGCACCCAGGCCGCACGTCCGCAGCGCGATCGCAACCGGGACGCTGTCCAGGCTCCCAAGGGCGAGTTTATCGAAGGTCGTCGTGCAGCCGCCGAGGCGCTGCGCACTGGTTTTCCCATCAAGTGCGCGCTCATTGCCGAGGGCGGGGAGCGCGATGCCGCCTTGTCGCGCCTGGTCGACGACCTCAACGCCGTGGGTGTCCGCATTAAGTATGTGCCGCGCGCGCAGCTCGACGCACTGTCGAGCCACGGCGCTCACCAGGGCATCGCGCTCGAGGTTGGCAACTTCCCCTATGCCGATGTCGCCGATATTCTCGACCGCGCAGGCGAGGGCCCGGCACTTGTCGTGGTGCTCGACCACGTGACTGACGACGGCAACTTTGGCGCCATCGTGCGCTCCGCCGAGGTTGTGGGCGCGGCGGGCGTCGTCATTGCCAATAAGCGTGCCGCCGGCGTGACCGTGGGCAGCTATAAGACCTCAGCCGGTGCCGTCATGCATCTGCCTATCGCGCAGGTTCCCAATATCGCCCGTGCGCTCGACGATTTTAAGGCCGCTGGTTTTTGGGTGGGCGGTGCTTCCGAGCACGCCGAAGGCAGTTGCTGGGATGCTCCTTTCGAGGGCCGCGTGGCGCTCGTCATGGGCTCCGAGGGCGACGGCATCTCGCGTCTGGTGCTCGAGAAATGCGACTTTTTGACCAAGCTTCCCCAGCGCGGTATGACCGAGAGCCTCAATGTTGCCCAGGCGACCACGGCGCTGTGCTTTGAGTGGCTGCGCCGCAACGCCGGCGAGCTGATGGGGGAGGAGTAGCGCATGTCCAAAAAGAACCGTGCCAAGTCCAAGGCCAAGCGCTTTGGCGAGGGCTCGGCCAAGCCGATTGTTTCGGCCGCGACCTATGGCGTGGGCGGCAATGCGTTTGCGCAGGCTATCGCCGACCCAGTCTCGACGGTGCACTCCAACAAGCCCGAGCTGCTGGTGGTCGACGGTTACAACGTGATCCACTGCACGCCGCGCTACGAAAAGCTCGTGTACGACCATTCCGACGATCCGTATTCCAGCGACGTTCACGATATGGCGCGCACGGCGCTCATTAATGACGTAGCTGCGTTTGCCCAGGGCCGCTACGAGGCCGTGATCGTATTTGACGGCGCGGGCAATATCTCCAGCGAGCGCCCCAACCTACCGGCCCGCGGTGTGCGCATTGAGTTTTCGCCGACGGGTGTTTCGGCCGATACCGTGGTGCAGAAGCTCTGCATCGAGGCGCGCGAGGAAGGCCGCGCGTGTTCTGTAGTGTCGAGCGACGGCACGATCCAGGCCGTCGTCATGGGCAAGGGCGTTACGCGCATCTCGAGCCGTATGCTGGTGGACGAGATCAAACAGATCGACAACGACGTGCACGAGGCCGAGGAAGCTCCACAAATCAAGATGACTCTGGGCAGTCGCCTGAGCCCCGATGCCCTGGCCAAGCTCAAGGCCCTGCGCGGGAGGTAGGGAAGTTGGCGGGGCAATGCTGCCTCGCTAACTCCATTCAGCGATGTCGATCATTCTTTCGAGGCGCCACGTTAGCGCCTCTTTTAGATATGGCAGCCTTGCCGTGAGCGCGTCGTTTCTGGAAAGAATCTCGATTGCCTCGTCAACGAAGCCTTCGAGTTTGTCGCAGTCAAACCAGCCCATGTCCTCGACGAGCAACATTTGTTTGGCGGGGCTTGAATGAAATTGTGCGCTGGTAAAACTGTGCTCTCCCGCCCTAAGCTCCTCTAGTGATATGTTGCACCAGAGCGATGAGCCCGAATCGAAGATGGGGGCAGGTCTGCAAGCTTGCGTGTTTACGTTTCGCACGAGGCCGAAGTTGCGCCAATGACGATCGTAGTTGGCAATGATGTCGTCACATACGATCATGCGGTCAAGGGCATCCTTGACGCCTGTCACCCCGAGCTCCTCGCAGTTTGCTACATATCGCTCGTAGTCGGTTAGCCGTTCATCTGCGTTTGCGTGCTGGTTTACATAGAACGCAGGGACATACTCTTCTTCATCAGTTAAGAAGACATCGCATGTGCTCAGGGCGGAAGTGCCCGTGCCCTCGAGCGAGTAAGGCACATAATCGCAGGCGTTTAGGATGCGACGGTGGAGCGCGGTCGCCACCAGCTCGTTATAAGGTTCCTGGTCCAGGTGCGCTCCTGCCTTATGCAGAATTCGACGTTCGCCCTCGCACGTCCAGTTCTTTTGAAGATTGCCGTCCGAGGTGTTATCGGGCTTTGCGGCAGCCGCTTTTCCCTCTGGGGCAAAGGGTGCAATGGACAGCGAGACGTCATCAAAGGCGTTATTGAAGAAGTTGATATCCTCCCAGGTGAGACCGGAACCTTGGGGCCTAATCCAATACTGGTCGGATAAGGAGAGGCCGAGATTTCGCTGGACGAGTTCATCGGGAACATCGACTGCGGCTTCTGCAAGCAGGGAGGCTAGCCCAATGCGTGCGAGCGGGATACCGCGGCCGCGCCACCAGATGCGGAAGGAGTCTAGCGATATGGGGCTATTAGGGCCAAATACTCCAATAGGGGCGTGGGCGTAATCGATGTCGGCACCGATGTGGGTAAAGTCTTTTCGCGATGTACTGTAGACCAGCTGAGCGACTTCGTACGTGCGGTTCATGAGGGTGAACGCGATCTCGCTCTTACCGTGGCCGCGGCGGGGACGTCCCCCCGTTTTGGTCACAGAGCGGAGTCGCGTGTCGACGCTGTCTTTGTCGATGAGCCATACACCAGAAGCCTTGCGGGCCTCAAGTGCTCCGTTTTTTATGAGCTCCTGCACCCTGCGCGGAGTGATGCCGAGCAGCTCGGCGGCTTCTTTGGTAGTAAGCATCGCGAAACCCTTCGCCAGAACGAATAGTTTTATATATAGCAATTGTAATTAAAACTATTCGTTCTGGCGAATGGTTTTAAGATTGAGGGCGCACTGACAGAAATGAACGGGCCTGGTACGCGTTGTTGCTGGATTTTGCATATTTGTATAACGCCGTGCGGCCTGTTGCGCCCCGTCCGCAATTCCTTTATTCTTAACTCGCTTCGCGTGAAAGCGCCAAGTGTGCCAGTGTGGCGCAACGGTAGCGCAACTGATTTGTAATCAGTGGGTTGCAGGTTCGATTCCTGTCACTGGCTCCATGAGAGTTTCGGGCTCTGTCTCTATATGGGACAGGGCCCGTTTCTATTTAGGTGGTGCGCCATCGGGTTAGCGCCCATCCCGTTTTTGGTTTGTCTCGTCCTCCAGTTTGTCTAAATCTGTAACACCAAGACCGATATTTGGCATCTAACTGTTACAGATTGAGATGAAACTTAGGGTGTTTTAAGAATATCTTGATCTGTAACATGTAGAAGCGGAATAGGCCTCTTGCTGTTACAGATCGAGACAAGGGCGGGCGCGGACCTGGATGTCCTGCTCGAGCGTGGATTTCTGGACACGCGAGCGAAGAAAATCTCCCGACCGGAGAACGAGCGTGGATAATTAACTTGGATAGGGAGCTAAGGTAAACACCGATTGTCTATCGACGGCTTTAGAAACAACGACCCCGATTTCATTGTGGAATCGGGGTCGTTTGTGCCTCAGGAATCCGAATGGATTAATCGAGCTCCTAAGGGACTTCTTGGGTTCTTGCTAATGGTCTGCCGAGGATGTCCCCAATGCAAACAGCGGGCATCTACTCAATATAGCTGGGGTTCTTCTTGATGATTACGCGTGCAGCGATGAAAGAGACGACGATGGCGATGATGGCGACAACGCATGCCAGCACGAAGTTGCCCATGGACCCATCGGGAGCGATAAAGATGAGTGCCGAAAGAAGGCCGGGGCATGCTCCCGCAACATACTCTTTCAGAACAAAGATGCCTGCAGGGAGTCCAGCGCAGAGCGCGCCGATTGCCGTGCCGACAAGCAGGCGGGGACGCTCGATGAGGCAACCGTAGAACGCGGGCTCGGTTACGCCACAGAGTGCGGTAACGGCAACCGTGGTGACCATACCCTTCTTCTCCTTGTTTCCCTTCATGGCAGTTGCCAGGGCGAGGCTCGTGCCGCCAATGCAGAGGTTCGAGATGAATCCAAAGATAATGGGTGCCCAACCGAGCTGCGCCAGGCTCGTAACTTCGATTGCGATGTAAGCCTTATCGAGACCGAGCATGACGAAATAGGGGTTAAGGGCTGCCAGGATCGGAGTAGCGATAAATGCCACGTTGTCCATAAGCCACGTGACGGCATCACTCAGCGCGTAGCCCATCATGCTGCCGGCGGGGCCAAGGATAATCAGCTCGACGGGCACGACGATGATCATGGTGAGCAGCGGCTTCAAGAACAGTTTGGTAACGTCGGGAATGATCTTCTGAAGGCTGCGGTCGACAAAGTACATGAACACAACGCCCAGTACGATGGGCACTACCGTACTCGAATAGTCGTTCGTCGGGATGGGGATACCAAGAAAGTCGAGACCCTCGGCACCGCTAATGGACGAGCTGATCATGATCGCGCCCAGCAATGCGCCCATGATGGGCTGCATCTTCATGACGGCTGCGAGCTGATAACCAAGATAAACGGGCAAGAAGCTAAACGAAGCGCTAAAGATCGCCAACAGGACCTGGGCGGTTCCGCTATCGGTGCTTAATCCGCAATAATTGACCAGGAGATTCTTGATCGAAAGAATGAGTCCGCCAACGATGAGCGCCGGGACGATGGGCATGAATACCTGTGCAGAGACGTTCCCGAATTTCTCAATCAAGCCCATGGCGGTGTTACCGCTTTTAATGCCTTCTGCAAGGTCTTTGGCGGTTTGGGCATCGTCGGCAACCGTGCCACCGCCGACTTCGATTCCCGCGAAGTCGAGGAAGTCGTTGTAAGCCTCGGTGACGTTGGGGCCGATGATCACCTGAAGCTGGCCACCGCTGACTACTGCCCCGAGCGCCTGATCGGCCGATTTGGCGAGCTGGAGATCGATGATCGAGGTGTCTCGTGCGTCGATGCGAAGGCGTGTCGCACAATGAGTTACCGATGTAATGTTCTCTTTGCCGCCAACAGCCTTTAGGACTGTTTCGGACATTGCCTGATATTTCATCTCTTTCTCCTAACCTTCCTGCTCTTGATACTTCGAGATAAGGTCTCGGTACCAATACCAGCTCTTTTTGGGGGTGCGCTCCAGATTGTTCTCGAAGTCGATATGGACAAGTCCGTATCGTTTTTCGTAGCCGTTGATCCAGCTATACAGATCCATCGTCGACCAGAGGTAGTAACCCTCAACGCGCGCGCCGTCGCGCTTAGCCCTCATCATGTGCTCGATGAACTGGCCCAGAAGCTCGATGCGGTCATCATCGTGGATCATTCCGTCTGTGTCTGGTTGCTCATAGGCGCCATGTCCGTTTTCCGTAATAAAGATGCGGGGCGCGTCATAGCGCTCGTGGACATCCATGATGGTTGAATACATGCAACTTGGGAGTATTTCGCGGCCCCATTTATTGCGGGGAACATTGCTGTCGCGGGCGCTTTCAAACAAGGGCGCAATGCATTTTCCTTCGACCCTTTTGCTCGAACTGCCCTTATTGTTCGCCGAAACGGCAAGCTCTCCACCGTGCCAGTCGGTTACATACTCTCGGCAATACACGTTGAGTCCAATAAAATCGACTTTACCGTCTCTGAATTCTTTTACGTCATTTGGGGATCGATAGAGCGAGACGCCAAGTTTTTCAAGGATTTCGTCCATTTCTGGCGGCAGTTGACCCTGAAGCGCTGGTGCCAGAATCATGCGATTGGCGAAAAAGTCTGCGTATCGAAATACGTCATCAGGGTGCTCGGTTGCCGGGTCGAGTTCGACAACGCCGCCATCGTGGACGGCGCCGATGATGCCGTCGTAGCCCATTTGACGATATGCTCGGACTGCGAGTGCGCTTGCGCGCATCAGGTTGTACTGAAACTGCATGTACGACTGAACATCGAGCGATCGATTGGGGGGATAGTTGCCCAACATGTTTACGCAGTAGCTGTAGAAATGCGGCTCGTTAACGGTAGCCCAGATTTTGACGCGGTCTCCAAAGCGCTCAAAGCAAATCTTGGCGTATTTGCAGAACCACTCTGCCATGTCGTTGTTCAGCCATCCGCCTTTGCAAGCAAGCGTGAATGGCAGATCGTAATGGAACAGCGTAACGTTGGGCTCTATGCCATTTTCGAGGCAGCAATCAATGACCCGATTATAAAAATCGATACCCTCTTCATTCACTTCGCCGATACCCGTGGGGATGATTCGACTCCATGAAAGAGAGAAGCGATAGGTGTTTTGTCCGCCTTCTTTCATCATGCGGATATCTTCTTCATAGCGATGGTAGAAGTCGCAAGATACATCACCGTCAACATGGTTGATGTTCTTATTGCTTGTGTGGCTAAAGAAATCCCACTCACCAAGGCCTTTGCCGTCTTCGTTCCAGGCACCCTCGCACTGATAAGACGCCGTGGCGGAACCCCAGAGAAACGGCATGTTGTTCACGTTGCCCATGAATCCCCTTTCCGTCACTCAAAACACGGTGGATACGTGTGGCGGAATTATGATTAAGATGACGTCAACTGATTTGAATCATAGGAGAACGACCAAAGCTGTTTGATTCAATAAATGAACCATGATTTCGAGGAGAGCGGAAAGAGGGATCACGTGAATATCAATGACTTCGATGTGCTCAATCGCATTAGCTCCATCATCAACAGCGAGTTTGGGTCAAACGATGCCGCCATCGCCCGATATCTCATCGCTCACATTAGGCGTTCGAGCGAAATCAATGTTGCCGCAATAACCCGCGATGCATTCGTGACTCGTTCCGCTGTTCGTCGTTTCTGCAATCGATTGGGCTACCAGTCTCTTAGCGATTTGAAAGAATCATTTACTCAGTCAGTCTTTCCAAGCGACTTAAGCCATCGAGAGGAGGAATTTGGCTACGAGGAGTACAGGGCAGAGCTCGACGTTCGCATGATCGAGATGTTCGCTGAGGTTGAAAGCGGCGTGTCCGATATCGCTATTAAGCATCTTGTCGACGAAATTGATGGCCATAAAAACGTTGAAATCTGGTGCACCAATAATGTGAGCGCCAATCTCGTACGATTTCAGCAGGAAATGTTTTATGCGGGCAAGATAGTTCGCATAGTTGCTGGGGCTAACGTCGCGGAATTGAAAAACATGGGAGACGCTTCGCAGTCATTGATAATTCTCGTATCGGTCTCCGGGCTATTTGCGTCACAGGCGCGTGAGTATCTTGATTGCCGTTCGGGCAGGAAGATTCTAATTACTGCGTTTAGCAACGATGACAAATCGAGGTCTTTTGACCGTGTATATCGTCTTGGTAATGCGGGAAACGGAATTGACCGACTCGGCGTTTATTCGAAATACGCCACGACTTATTTTTTCGACTTGCTATCGTCGTGTTACTTGAGTCGCTACCCCTGCACCAAGGGGGAGCCGCTTTATGGGTCTACTTTGGCCTGGCCCGAGTAGTTGCGGCTTTACAGTTCTCTCGCCTGGGAATGAACGTGGATAATCTGCCACTTTGGCCTTAGAGCCGCGCTAAAAGTGGGAGATAATCCACGCTCGATCGTGGCGTGGAAGCCCCGATCTCGACCTATATATAGGTGCAAATAAGCTGGTATCGAAGTTCGATACTGAAGGTGTACTCCACTACAGCAAAGTGTTACCTTGGGAAACGTCACCTCAGTATCCAAAACCACTGTCCTTCATATCCAAACTCAATAAAACCGCAGGTCACGGCTATATAGATACGCCCGGCACCGTGTATCTAGAGGTTTTCGTTGACAGCCCCCAAGGTGGCATCGTATTATCTTCTTCGTTCGCGGGGGCGGCGGTCCAAAAGACCAAAGGACCTGCGGATACTTGAACGATTGGGAGTTTGCCCGAGTGGTTAATGGGGACGGGCTGTAAACCCGTTGGCTCTGCCTACATAGGTTCGAATCCTATAGCTCCCACCCGTCAAGTGCCTGTATAGCTCAGTCGGTAGAGCACTTCGTTGGTAACGAAGAGGTCACCAGTTCAAGTCTGGTTGCAGGCTCCATCCGGCGGTGTAGCTCAGTTGGTTAGAGCACACGGTTCATACCCGTGGCGTCACTGGTTCGAATCCAGTCACCGCTACCATAGGTAACACGGTGGCTTCTCAATAGTATGTTGAGAGGCCACTATGGTATAAAGGCAAAGTCCCGTCCGGGGACGACCTGTTAAGAGGAGGGCTTTATGGCCAAAGAGAAGTTTGAGCGCACTAAGCCGCATGTTAACATCGGCACCATTGGTCACGTCGACCACGGCAAGACCACGCTGACCGCTGCCATCACCAAGGTTCTCTCCGAGACCGAGGGCTGCAAGGCTGACTTCACTGCGTTCGAGAACATCGACAAGGCTCCCGAGGAGCGCGAGCGCGGCATTACGATTTCCGTCTCCCACGTTGAGTACGAGACCGCTGCCCGTCACTACGCTCACGTTGACTGCCCGGGCCACGCTGACTACGTCAAGAACATGATCTCCGGCGCTGCTCAGATGGACGGCGCTATCCTGGTCATCGCTGCTACCGACGGCCCCATGGCTCAGACCCGCGAGCACATCCTGCTCGCCCGTCAGGTCGGCGTTCCCTACATCGTCGTCTTCCTGAACAAGTGCGACATGGTCGACGATGACGAGCTCATCGACCTCGTCGAGATGGAGACCCGTGAGCTCCTCTCCGAGTACGATTTCCCCGGCGACGACATCCCCGTCATCCGTGGCTCCGCTCTGGGCGCTCTCGAGGGCGACGCCAAGTGGATGGACGCCATTCGCGAGCTCATGAAGGCCGTCGACGAGTACATCCCGACGCCTGCTCGTAACAACGACCTCCCGTTCCTGATGGCCGTTGAGGACGTTATGACCATCTCCGGCCGTGGTACCGTTGCTACTGGCCGTGTCGAGCGCGGTGAGCTCAAGCTCAACGAGCCCGTCGAGATCGTCGGCATCAAGGATACCCAGAACACCGTCGTTACCGGTATCGAGATGTTCCGTAAGTCCATGGACTTCTGCGAGGCTGGCGACAACGTCGGTCTGCTGCTCCGCGGCATCAAGCGTGAGGACATCGAGCGCGGCCAGGTTCTCTGCAAGCCCGGTTCGGTTACCCCGCACACCAAGTTCACCGGCGAGATCTACGTTCTGACCAAGGAGGAGGGCGGCCGTCACACCCCGTTCTTCGATGGTTATCGTCCTCAGTTCTACTTCCGTACCACCGACGTTACCGGTACGGTCAAGCTCCCCGAGGGCACCGAGATGGCTATGCCTGGTGACCACATCACCATCGAGGGCGACCTCATCCACCCGATCGCCATGGAGGAGGGCCTGCGCTTCGCTATCCGCGAGGGTGGCCACACCGTTGGTTCGGGCATCGTCTCCACGATCATTGAGTAAATTAGCTCTTTGATATAGCTGACTTAGAGAACCCGGCACTTATATGGGTGCCGGGTTCTTTTCTGCAATGGATATTGAGCCGTTGCTGGTGTCGAGAGGATCGATAATGGTCCTGGATGCACCGTCGATTAGCTCTCGATGGCTTCATTGATGTGTTCCAAATATGAATGGATCCACCGAGAACCAATTGACTCGAGGTTTTCATTGACAGCACTTACGTGGAGCTGATAAAGTAACAACTCGTGCCCGTACGGGGCGGAAATGAAAGGTTCAGGATACATGCGTACTCTAGTTACTCTTGCGTGCACTGAGTGCAAGCGCCGCAACTATACGACCACCAAGAACAAGTCGACCATGCCTGATCGTATGGAGATCAAGAAGTATTGCCCCTGGTGCCGTCACCACACGCTGCACAAAGAGACTCGCTAGTCTCTAGTCACATACGCCAGTAGTTCAATTGGTAGAGCATCGGTCTCCAAAACCGAGTGTTGAGGGTTCGAGTCCTTCCTGGCGTGCCAGTCATTATTCCGTAAGCTCCCACTTGGGGGCTTACGGTTTACTCATGTATAAGCGCATTGCGCGGAGGTAACCCAAATGGCCAACAAGAAGAACAAGAAGAAGGCTCAGCAGCCGGCACCTGCCAACAAAGCTGCCGCCAACTCCAAGGTTGAGGCCAAGAAGGCCGTTGCCAAGAAGAACGAGAAGGCTGCGAAGTCCAAGAAGAACGAGAAGCCTGGTTTCTTCGCCCGCACCAAGAAGTATTTCGCTTCGGTCAAGTCCGAGATGAAGCGTGTCACGTGGCCCGATAAGAAGGAGCTCGTGAACTACTCGGTTGTTGTTTGCGCTTCTCTGATCGTCGTCGGCGTCGTCATCGCTCTGCTCGATGCTGGCTTTGGCGAGGCTCTTGCTCTGTTCTCTGGATTGAGGGGCTAAACCATGTCTAAGCGTTGGTACGTCGTTCACACTTACTCTGGATACGAGAACCGCGTTAAGTCCGATCTCGAGCATCGCATCGAGACTATGGGCATGCAGGACCGTATCTTTGATATCGAGATTCCTATGGAGCGCGTCACCGAGATTAAAGAGGGTGGCAAGCGTGAGACCAAGGATTCCAAGATCTTCCCGGGTTATGTCCTGGTCCGCATGGAGATGGATGACGATGCTTGGACGTGTGTTCGTAACACGCCTGGCGTCACCGGTTTCCTAGGCGGCAACGGCAAGCCCGCTCCGCTTTCCCGCGACGAGTACAACAAGATGACTCGTCGTCCCGGTAAGGGCGATTCGCCCAAGCGCACCTCGGTTGATATTGAGGTCGGTACGTCCGTCCGCGTCACCGATGGCCCGCTTACCGACTTTGATGGCAAGGTCTCCGAGGTTAACACCGAGGCTGGCAAGCTCAAGGTCACGCTGATGATCTTTGGCCGCGAGACGCCGGTCGAGCTCGACTTTAACCAGGTCGCTGTCATCGCTTAAGTTTTCGTCCGTTCGCGCGAGCGTGCTTCTTCTGTGACTGCTCATCTCAGGAGTGCTTCTAACACGTGCGTGCTTACGATATAGCAAGTACTTCACACTCGTGATTCGAAAGGAATGACCATGGCTGAGAAGAAGGTTGCCAACGTCATTAAGCTCCAGATTCCTGCTGGTGCAGCAAACCCCGCTCCTCCCGTCGGCCCCGCCCTGGGCGCTGCTGGCGTGAACATCATGCAGTTCTGCCAGGCCTTTAACGCCGAGACGCAGGACAAGAAGGGTGACATCATCCCCGTTGAGATCTCTGTCTACGAGGACAAGTCCTTCTCCTTCATCACCAAGACCCCGCCGGCGGCTCACCTTATCAAGAAGGAGCTGAACCTCAAGTCTGGTTCCGCTAAGCCCCAGGCTGACAAGGTTGGTCAGCTCTCCCAGGAGCAGCTCACCAAGATCGCCGAGATCAAGATGCCGGACCTCAATGCCAACGACATTGACGCCGCCAAGAAGATCATCGCCGGTACCGCCCGTTCCATGGGCGTCACCATCGCTGAGTAGCGATTTCTTATGGTAACGGCGGGTGCTCCGACCGGGGCGCCCGTTAAATGTGTGCAATAGGGCACACGATACGATGTGGGAGGGCTCACGCCCGTTTAACCACAGGAGGTAATGCACATGGCTAAGCATGGTAAGAGCTATAACGCCGCTGCCGAGAAGATCGACCGCGCCACGCTCTACACCCCCCTTCAGGCTGCCAAGCTCATCAAGGAGCTCGACACCGCCAAGTTCGACGAGACCGTCGAGGCTCACTTCCGTCTGGGCATCGATACTCGTAAGGCTGACCAGAACATCCGTGGTTCCATCTCCCTGCCCCACGGCACCGGCAAGACCGTTCGTGTTGCCGTCTTCGCCGAGGGCGAGAAGGCCCGTGAGGCTGAGGCTGCCGGCGCCGACATCATCGGTTCCGACGAGCTCGTCGCCCAGATTCAGAAGGGCGAGATCAACTTCGACGCCGCTATCGCTACGCCGAACATGATGGCCAAGGTTGGCCGCATCGGTAAGATCCTTGGTCCCCGTGGCCTCATGCCGAACCCCAAGCTCGGCACCGTGACCATGGACGTCGCCAAGATGGTCTCCGAGCTCAAGGCTGGCCGCGTTGAGTACCGCGCCGACCGCTACGGCATCTGCCACGTGCCCCTGGGCAAGAAGTCCTTCTCTGAGCAGCAGCTCGTCGAGAACTACGCTGCCCTGTACACCGAGATTCTGCGCGTCAAGCCCTCTTCTGCTAAGGGCAAGTACGTCAAGTCCATCTCCGTGTCTTCCACCATGGGCCCTGGCGTCAAGGTCGATCCCGCTGTCCAGCGTGACTTCCTGGCTGAGTAACTGCTAGTTACTGCCTGAGTACAGCAAGCATTGCTAAAGAAACCCGGTTCTGCCTTGTGAACTGCCTCCCATTTCTTGGACATGAGAAATGGGAGGCTTTCTTTATGCGCGTTGATTTGAGAGTGAAGCATGATATCGAGGCCAGGAAGGCGGCCATAGGGCTCTTCGAGCTCGGGCACGGGTATAAATCTGCCGCGATCGCCCTTTCGCTTCCCGTGGAAGCCGTGAGAAGATGGCAGGAGATATACCGCGCATTCGGGAGCGAGGTGCTGCTGCGCATGGACGGAAAGCAGGGCAGGTACACATACGAGCAGAAGGTCGCCGCCGCCTCCGCCGTCGTCGACGGCGGCATGACGAAGACCGAGGCGATGGCGGCGTTCGGCATAATGTCGATGTCGCCGCTCAAGAAGTGGTGCGCGCTATACCGCCGGGGCGGCGCGGAGGCCCTGCGCCCGAGGCCCAAGGGCCGCCCGAGCGGTTCCAAGGCGAGGCCGCGGACCCGCGAGGAGGAGCTCGAGGAGCGGTGCCGTAGGCTCGAGGCCGAGGTGGCCTACCTAAAAAAATTACGCGCCCTGGTCGAGAGGGACGGGCTCTGACCAGGGCGAAGGCCGAAGCGGTCGCGGCCCTGCGCGCCGAGGGGCACGCGCTCGGGCACCTGCTCGCATGCGCCGAGCTCAAGCGGTCGACCTACTACTACGCCCTCGCGCACCCGCCGAGGCCCACGCGCCCCGAGCTCTGGGAGGCGGCCGCCGAGATCTTCTCGCGCACCGCCAACGGCTGCGGGCACCGGCAGATAGCGATGTGCCTCAGGGCGGAAGAGGGGACCGTGATAGCCGACAAGACCGTGCTCAAGATGATGCGCGAGATGGGGATTCGCTGCGGTATCAGACGCGAGACGGCCTACCACAGGTACAACTCGTACAGGGGCGTCGTCGGCAGGACGTTCGAGAACGTGATCGCGAGGGATTTCGACGCCGGGGCCCCGTGGCGGAAGCTGGGAACGGACGTCACCGAGTTCAAGGTGGCGGGCGGCAAGGCCTACTGGGCCCCGACGCTGGACTTCTGCACCAAGGAGATCGTGGCGAGCGACATATCGACCACGCCCGACATGGCCCAGCAGGTCAGGATGCTCGACGAGCTGCTGTCCAAGATCCCCGAGGGCGCCGCCCCGACCATGCACTCGGACCGGGGCTGGCAGTACCAGCACGCCTCGTACACATCCAGGCTCGAGGCCGCCGGCATCGTCCAGAGCATGTCCAGGAAGGCGAACTGCATCGACAACGCCGCCACCGAGCAGCTCTTCGGCCACGTCAAGGACGAGTTCTACCGGGGCCGCGAGTGGGAGACGTTCGAGGATTTCAAACGCGACCTGGAGGAATACATAGTCCACTGGAACACGAGCCGGAGGCAGGTAAGATTGAAGGGCCTGACCCCGGAGGAGTTCCGGAATCAGGCCCTCGCGGCCTAGTCGCTATTTAGGGCGTCCAAGATTTGGGACGCAGTTCATTGTGCAGGACCGGGTTTCTTGCTATCGCGTCAAAAGCACCATAAAGGGGACAGTGTCCCCTTTATGGTGGTTACCAGGGTGTTCTGGCTGTTGAAGACTCGATGGCTTCGTGGCGTTTGAGCTCGCGGCGCATGGTTTGTGAGTTGAGCCAAGCTGCTTGCCAGCCGCGGATGGGGTAGTGCGTCTGGTCGAGCTCAAACTGCGTATAGCCGCAGGCGTTGATGATCGTCGTTCCACACACATGCTGACGCTCGCGCTGAAAATCGCAACCGTAGCTTTGGTGCACATGCCCGTGCACCATGTAGTCGGGATTCCAGGATTCGAGTGCTGTGTTAAAACACTCGAATCCTCGATGCGGCAGATCGTCCAGATCACCCATACCGGCGGCGGGTGCATGGGTAAGCAGAATGTCGCACCCGCCGACCATCCTAACCTTACGCGACAGCTTACGCATGCGCTTGGACATCTCGCGTTCGGTGTACATGTTGGCGCCGTCGCGATAACGCATGGACCCGCCAAGGCCCGCAATGCGAATCCCTCGGTACGTGTACACGCTGTCCTCTACGCAGATACATCCACCCGGTGCATGACGTGCGTAGCGGTCATCGTGATTGCCGCGCACGTAGATGAGCGGTTTGTTGATGACCGTAACCAAAAACTCAAGATAGTCCGGGTCCAGATCGCCGGCGGACAAAATCAGGTCGACGCCCTCAAAGCGTTCCTTGCGAAAGCACTCCCAAAGGCATCGTTCTTCGGTATCGGCTATGGCAAGGATTTTCATAGGGCAGGGACTTTCGGCTCATCGTCGAGCTGCGGAATGGTGCCTACCACGTTATCCGCCAGCCAATTCATCTCGACAATCTGCGTGCTCGGCAGCGGAGGGAAGCCTTCGATCTGTACCACGCCGTTCTGACTGTGGAGCTCGCCGCCAAAGGGGTTGATGGATCCCTCGACAATGCCGTTGCGGAGCAACTGCACGAGTTTGCGCGTCTGGTAGGGTAGGCCCGGAGCGTAACGGATGTCGATAACGCCGGAGCTCATGCCGTACCAGTAGTTGACGGCGCGCACTTGGTTGTCATCGCTGGTCTCGTCCCACGTGCCGTGCAGAAGGCTGCGAACGATGAGCTCGTAGTAACGGCCCCAGTTCCATACCGGCATGGCGATGCCGGTAACCTTGCCATCGACCAGGCGGTGGAGTCCGTAGGCCGTAGGGTCTTCGAGCGACTTTGACATGTCAGCGCCGGTCATGACGCTCACGCCTTCGCGGCACATGGCCTCGGCGAGACCGCCGGCGGGCACATCGCCCCAGGTGAGGATAATTTGCGCGCGGGGGTCGAGCAGCGAGGCACCGATGGCAAAGGCATTGATCTCGCTGAGCGCGCCGGATGCGAAGACCGACGCGTGGTAGCCGATGCGATGGTTGTCCGCCATGCTGGCGGCAAGGGCGCCCAGGAGGAACTTGGCCTCGTACATCTTGCCAAAGTACGAACGGACGCTTTGGTGGGGAAGGCCGATAGAGCAGTTAAGGAACCGAACCTGGGGATACTCAACGGCAGCTCTGAGCGTGTATTCCATCAGGCGGTGCGAGGTCGAGAAGATGACGTTGTCTCCATGTTTGACAGCCGTTTCCACGGCGGCGTAGAACACGTCCGGATCGTGACAGTCTTCGAACGCCTCGGTGCGCACGATACCGTCAAAGTGCTCATCGAGATACTGACGTCCTTGGTCGTGCAGACTGTCCCAGCTCGACGCCGCACAGGGGAACTCATGGATAAAGGCGATACGCAGGGGGTTGGCCGCCGAATAGACAGTCTTGCCCATAAAGAAGTTGAGCACGCCGGAGGTGGACTTGGCGGGCGACTCCTCCTCATCGACGCTCGGCGCTTCGACAAGATCGACCTTGTCCTCGTCGTTTTTGCCGGCAATGACCAGCTCGCGCCAAATCTTGCACAGGCGGTTTACGACGATATCCGTCGGCGTATCCAGCAGGCGGTCCTGGTTGTACACATTGAGGTAGACGAGCATGGCGTCGGCGGGCGTAATGTCCAGGTGGTCGCCGCCTGCGCGAAGGTAGGCGCGCTTAAAGAGCAGGAAGGTGTGGCGCAGGTAGTCGACCTTTTTCTGCGGCCATTTTTCGATAAGGTTCCGACCGAGCATCTTGGCGAGCGTCTCGTAGCTTCCCTCACGCGAGAACTCGATTTCGTATAGGGGGCAGACGCGCCAAAACGCGCAGAATTCACCGTACAGGCGGCTTTCGACGGAATCCCATGTGCCGGGGTAGAGACGGGTGACCCTGGCCGAAACCGTTGGAGCGTCCAGGAATTTGAGGACACTGACGCGTTTGTTGCCTTCCTGGACATAGAACCGATGCATGAACTCGGTGACGATGATGGGATCGCGATAGCCCTCGGTTACCTGGATGTCGTAGAGGTTGGACCACTTGCGGGCGAACTCAGTGTTAAACGGCAGCAGGGGCATAAAGTTGCATGAAAAGGCGGACTGACGGCCTTTGGTGACTGTGCCGACGACCATTTCGAGCGGAATATCCCTTAGGCCGACATTCTCTCGCTGACCTAAGGGGAGCTGGGCAACGAGGCTGTCGAGGTCCGTAAGGTACGGGTGCTCGCTTTGGCTGATGGCGCGACGGCGTCCCTGCTCGCCGCGCTTGCGTGCTTGACGATAGGCCTCTTCCATGATGTTGCTCCCTTAGTCGTTTAAACAACTATATGAACCATGGTACCACGAATGAAAACCACCACAAAGGTGCCTGTCCCTTTTTGGCGGGTTAGGCGATGATGGGGGCGATGGCACGGATGCAGGCGTCGGCTGCCGTGAAAGTAGTGCTGTCGTCGCTGACGATAAAGATGATCTTTCCTTTGATGCCAAAGTCGCCGATTTCGCTAAAGAGTACGTAGGGCTCCTTGTCAAAGCCCGAGATGGGAAGCACGGCGGTCTTGGTGGCGCTGGTCAGCTCGTCTGCCAGCACGTCAAGGGAAGCCCACTTGGACGTGTCCTTTACGGCAACGGGCACGGCCACGCGCCCAAAGGGCATCAAATGCACGAGTGTGTTCTTGGAAATGTTGGAGTTGGGCACAATGATGGTCTGTCCACAGGCATCCTCAATCGTTGTATGGCGCCAAGTGATGTCTTGGACCACGCCGGATACGCCGCCGACCTCGATATTGTCGCCGGGCTTGATGATGCCCATAAAGGTCACCTGCATGCCGCCGATAAGGTTTGACAGCGTGTCCTGAAAGCCGAGCGAGATAGCGATGCCGCCGACGCCAAGAGCGGCGACGAGCGCGTTTGCGTTAATGCCAAAGCAGTTGTCGAGGATAAAGCTGCCGCCGATCATCCAGATGACGGCGCGCGCGATGTTGATGAAGATACTCGATGCCGGAAGCGGGTTATCGTCTCGGTTAAGCAGATGGTTCAGGGTCTTGGATACGACCTTGGCGGCGACGGCGGTGCCTATCGCCAAGATGACGGCCCAGATGATGTTGTGGACCCACCGTTGCTCAAAGAAATGAAGAATCGGCTCAAACAATTCCATGTAGGGAAAACCTCCTAATGATCGTCCAACCATGATACCCACCAAGAAGCCCGTCCGATCACATCGGACGGGCTTCTGTGCTCGATATAAGGTTTACGCGGCGGGGCTGTAAGGCCCGGCGGTGTAGCTTAGCGTCGACGCTTCCAGATAATGCCGAGCATGATGACGATGATGCCGCCGATAAGGCACGCGCCAACTACTGCCAGCGTGCGGTCTCCCGTTGCGGCAAGCTTACCGGTCGTCTTCTTGGTGATGACCTTCGTGGTCGCCGTGTCCGTCTTAGACGAGGGCTTAGGCGTCGGGGCCGGTGAGGGCGTGGGGTCCACGGCTGCGGAGCCGAAGCCGATGGTGCCGGCGAGCCCGGCCATCTTGCTCTCCCAGCCGTTCTGCCCGATCAGCGCCCTTAGCGCTGACTCGCAGGTACCCCACTCGGTGTGCTTGGTGGCGTTTGCGAAGGTGGGGAAGTCGGTCGTGTTGGTAATGATGTAGTTGTTGGTGGCGACGGTATAGGTCTTGGTGGGATCGAACGTGCTGCCGTCTTTGGTGAGTGTGGCACTCACAATGCGCTTGCCTTCGGGCTGCGTCCAATCAATCGTCACGTTGATGCCGCCAAAGGAGAGAACGCTGCCAGAGTCATCGCGCCACTTGTACTTGTTTTGCGCCTCCTGCTCGGTGTGACCGGCCGCCACATAAGCCTGCTGAAGCTCGTAGCTGTCGTTGCAATCGTCGCTGATTTGTAGCGAGTGCTCGAGCGCTGCGAGGAAGTCCGCGCCCGTCAGGGCAAGATAGGAGCCGCAAATCACGTGGCCGATGGTCTGGGCCTTGGTGGTGTCGCCCTCCTTGCTGGGGCGGAAATCGGTGGTGCGCACCATTTCCCAACCATGCGTGCCTGCGGCGTCCTCGCCGTAGAAATAGTTGGTGGTGGATGTGCCGAGCACCTTGTTCGATTCGTTTTCAAAGTCCTCGTCGAGCGGCTTGATCTTGTTGCGGACGGCTTCAAGGCGGCTTTGGTAGTCGGAGCCCTTGTCGGGGTCTGCCAAAAGGTCGTTGACGTTCTTGGCGGTGTAGAGCTTCTCGTCGCTACCGTCTGCAGGGACCGTGACCGTGTCATCGTCGGTCGTCTCGGTGTCATTCGTGTTGTACTTGTACGGAATGGAAAGCAGCCCCACCTCGGCAAAGGCGCTGCCTGCCTCGACAACGTGGATCGTCTTGCCGTCGGCTCCCGTCACCTTCTCGTTAAGGTTGATGTGCTCGTGGCCTGCGATAAGGGCATCGACGCCACGGAGTCGCGTGGCAAAGGTCTTGGCGTCGAGCGTGTGCGCGATACACACAACAACATCGCAGCCCTCCTTGCGCAGCTGCTCTGCCTCGGTATTGATGGCGTTCGCGGCACTCGAGAAGCTGGTGCCCGCGACCAGGTCCGCGCGCAGCGAGGAACCTAGCGACTCATCCATGGCACCCACGACGCCGACCTTGATTTTGTAGTCGAATGTGGAGTGATCCTCGGTATCCTCCCAGGTGCGATCGAGCGTCTTCGTGATGCTCGAGCTCCATACGCCGCTCGTGGACTTCGCGTTCGCGCAGAGCATGGCGAAGGGCGTGCCGGTGGTGCTGTAGCCGGTCATGGTGCGGAGTTTGTCTGCGCCGTAGCTCCAGTCGTGGTTGCCCGGCGTGGTCGCGTCGTAGCCGTCTACATAGAAGGTGTCCATGAGCTCGGCGATGCTCTTGCCCTCGCTCATGGTGGCGAAGGACTGCCCGTGGAAGGTGTCGCCCGCATCGAGCAAAAGATCGGGGGCGCTGTTTTGGGCGCTATAGAGAACCGCCAGCCCATCAAAGCCCACAGTGCCGGTGCCCTTGCTTGCGTTGTAGCTGTACTTGTAGCTGCCGTGGATGTCGTTGGTGTGCATGACGGCCACGGAGCCGTCAATGGCGGCGGGCAGGTTCCCCGCGAAAGCGAGGCTTGGGATGCCTGCGAGCGCGCCGGCAAACAACGCGGCGGCTAACGCAAGGCGGGGGAGTCTTTTCATGGCAGTTTCCTTAGTCCTTAGCCAGAATGTCTGGTTGAATATCGGATTATCGACATAATATGCGAAAACCGCCGCAAGGGCGCCTGTCCCTTAGCGGCGGTTTTGACGTTTGCGCAGATAAAACCTGCCAAAATAAACCTGTCCCTTTTTGGCAGGTTTTAGCTCAGCAGCATGCGGTCGTTGGCGAGCTCGCCGCCCGAGACCTCCTCGAACTTCTGCAGCAGGTCGGCTACGGTGAGCGACTTCTTCTCATCGCCCGCCACGTCGTAGATCACGTGGCCTTCGTGCATCATGATCAGACGGTTGCCCAGACGGATAGCGTCGTTCATGTTATGCGTGACCATGAGCGTGGTGAGGTGGTTCTCGTCGACGATCTCCTCGGTCAGATTGAGCACCTTAGAGGCCGTCTTGGGGTCGAGGGCCGCGGTGTGCTCGTCGAGCAGCAGCAGGCGTGGCTTGGTGAGCGTGGCCATGAGCAGGGTGAGTGCCTGGCGCTGGCCGCCCGAGAGCAGGCCGACCTTGGCGTTGAGACGCGTGTCCAGACCAAGGTCCAGGCGCTTGAGCAGCTCAACGTACTCATCTTTCTCGGCCTTGGTGACGCCCCACGAAAGGCCGCGACGCTGGCCGCGACGCTTGGCGAGGGCCAGGTTCTCGGCGATTTGCATGTCGGCAGCGGTACCGCGCATGGGGTCCTGAAACACGCGGCCCAGGTACTTGGCGCGCTGCGACTCGCTCAGGCGCGAGATGTCGGTGCCGTCGAGCTCAATAACGCCCGAATCGAGCGGGTACACGCCGGCGATCATGTTGAGCAGCGTGGACTTGCCGGCGCCATTGCCGCCGATCACGGTTACAAAGTCGCCGTCATTCAGGGTGAGGTCGACGCCGGTGAGCGCGCGCTTCTCGGTGACGGTGCCCTTGTTAAAGGTCTTCTTGACGTGCGAGAGCTTAAGCATCTGCCTCATCCCCCTTCGTGTAGGAGCTGCGGAGCTTATAGCGCTCCCAAACCACGGGCACGCACAGGGCCACGGCGACGATCACGGCGGAGAGCAACTTCATGTCGTTGGCGTCCATGCCCAACTGCAGCACGATGGCGCGGATAAGGAAGTACACCACGGAGCCAAAGACGGCGGAGGCAAGACGGACGCTAAACTGCGTGAGGCCGCCGGGCAGCAGACGGCCGAGCACCTCACCGATAACAATGGCGGCAAGACCGATAACGATGGCACCGGTGCCCATACCAATGTCGGCATACTTCTGGCTCTGGCAGATAAGCGCGCCCGAAAGGCCGATGAGGGCGTTGGAGAGCACGAGGGCGATCATCTTGGTGGAGTTGGTGTTGACGCCCAGAGCGCGGATCATGTACTCGTTGTTGCCGGTGGCGCGCAGCGCCGAGCCGATCTCGGTGCCAAAGAACCAATACAGGATGGCAACGATAGCCACGGCGAGCAGGATGCCCAAGATGATGGCAACGGTGGACTGCGGCAGACCGGTCATATTGCTGACGGCCGAGAACACGGTGCCCTTGGCAAGAATTGGCGTATTGGACTTGCCCATGATGCGCAGGTTGATGGACCACAGGCTGATCTGGGTGAGGATTCCGGCGAGGATCGCGGGAATCTCGAAGACGGTGGTCAAAATGCCCGTGACGGCACCCGCGATGGCGCCGGCGCACATACCGGCCAGCACGGCGAGCAGCGGGTCGACGTTGTTATTGACGATGAGCACAGCGCAGACGCAGCCGCCGAGGGCAAAGCTGCCGTCGCAGGTCATATCGGGAATGTCGAGCAGGCGGAACGTGATAAACACGCCAAGCACCATAATGCCCCAGAGGACGCCCTGCGAAACGGCGCCCTGCAATGCAATGAGCATGCTTCATACCTCCTAGGATAGGGTGGACACGTGATTCACCATAATAGCGGTAACAATGCATAGAAGAGCTGCGGACAGACGTTTTGTTTTACCTGAAACAAGCAGGGCGGACGCCGGTCTACAGCGCCCGCCCCTGTGGCTCAGATATTGAATAACGCAGCTAAAGCGCGAGCACGGGCTCTAGACGCATGCCGCGTATAGCATTACGCGTCCAGAGCGGAAAGGTCGATGCCCAGGGCCTCGGCCATCTCGTCGTTCTTGACGACGACCAGGTCCTTGCTCGAGAGGTGCTTGATAGGCATGTCTTCGGGCTTGGCCTCGCCCTTCAGAATCTTGACGGCCATCTCGCCCGCGGCGTAGCCCAGATCCTCGTAATTGATGGAGAGGGTGAACAGGCCGCCGGCCATGCACATGCCCTCCTCGCCAGTCACGAAGGGAAGCTTGTTCTCCTTGCAGATCTGGCCCACCTGCGAGGCGCCCGCGGCGATGGTGTTGTCGGTGGGGGAGTACAGCGCGTCGACCTTGCCCACGGCAGACTCGACGACGGACTGAATCTCGTTGGAGCTCGAGACGGTGAAATCGGTGTACTCGAGGCCCAGCTTGTCGAGCTCCTTCTTGGCGGCCTTGATCTGGACGTCGGAGTTGGACTCGGCGGTGCAGTAGAGCAGGCCGACCTTTTTAACGTCGGGCAGGACCTTCTGCATCATCTCGAGCTGCTCGGCGACCGGGGTGAGGTCGGAAGCGCCCGTGACGTTGGTGCCCGGCTTGTCGTTGTCCTGGACCAGGCCGGAGGCGGCGTAGTCGGTGATGGCGCAGCCCACGATGGGGATATCGGCCGTGGCGCCGGCGGCAGCCTGCGCGGCGGGCGTGGCGATGGCATAAATCAGGTTGACGTTGTCGCCCACAAACTTGTCAGCAATGGACTTACACGTGGACTGGTCGTTCTGGGCGTTCTTCTGGTCGATCTTGACCTTAAGGCCGCTCTCCTTGATGGCCTTGACAAAGCCGTCGTTGGCGGCATCGAGTGCGGAGTGCTCGATGAGCTGCAGAACGCCGATAGTGTAGTCGGAACCGGCGGCAACAGAGCCGGAACCAGAGTTGCCGCCGCATCCGGCGAGCGGGGCGAGCGCGAGCAGGCCAGCGGAGACCAGAAGGCTCCTGCGGCTGATGGTGATGTCCTTCATATCATTACCCCCAGTATAAAAATGGCTGGAAACACTGCACTGGGACAAAGTGCAAGTGGAACTATAGTAGCGCTGATGTCCATTTTTACAACAGCCTGGCGGGTTTTTAATACAGAATCGGATGGGCGGTACGGGTAGTCGAATGGGCGGCGGAGGGTCTTATGCGGCGGAGGAGGCGTCGTCCTCGTCTAGGGCGGCGAAGAGCTTCTTGCCGTCGAGGAGACGTGTGGTGACGTTTCTCATACGGGCGATCTCGACGGTGCGCAGCGTATCGTCGGTGCCTCGGGCGTCGTAGACCGTTCCCAGCAGATACGAGATGCCATCGCGCTGCCTGATGGCAAAGGGACGGAGTGTCATCCGTGCTGCTTCGGTTTCGCCGCGTGTCGTGACGCTCGAAATATCAAAACTCACCGTGGTTCCGTGGTCGATGGCCTGCTCGACGAGCTCGCACGTGTCGATGCGCTTGATGGGCGTGCGTGTTGCCTTGGTAGCCTTGCTGCCTGCGCTTGGAGCGGGTTCGGGTGTATCGAGGTAGCCGCGAACGTCGGCGCTCGCCATGGCAACTAAGTGCTGCGCCATGCTCTTGCGGATAGCGATAGGCGTGGAGCGGTTGCGCATGACCATACCGTGGAGCCGGATGATCTCTTCATCGGTGAGCGGGCGGGTAAGAAGTTTGTAGCCCACGCCGCGTTTGTACTCAATTTCGTATCCGGCATGGCGAAGCGCGGAGATGGCGGTGTAGATGCTGCGCCGCGCCGCCGAGATGGGCATGCGGGCGGGGTCGTCGGGATGGGCGAGGCGCCGGATCAGCTCATCGGAAAGCATGGCCTTGTCTTCGCCGGTGTTTTCGCTCAAGAGCTGCAGGATGCGAACGGCGCGATAGGCTGCCATCGAGGCGGCGCCCCTCGTCGTGGTGTCGTAGGTTTCAACAGCGGCTTCGGTCATCGTGCCCACGTCCTTTCCGTTTTGGGTGGCGACGGTATGGAGCCTAGGACGTGGGGCTTTCCCAGGGGCGCAGGGCGCTCTGGGCGGTCGGTAGTCGTCGGCAAACGGCGGGCCGAGTTTTCAACAGCCCTGCTCAACTGACCAAAAACTTGCCAAAAGCTTGACGGATGCTGTTGAAAAAAGCGTCTCTCGACCGATGTCGAGAGACGCTTATGCGATGAGCGTTGGCGTGTGGCGACGCGAGCTAGCGTCCGACGATTAGAAGTCGGCGTTGCCCACGGTGCGCGGGTGCGGCAGGACGTCGCGGATGTTGCCCACGCCGGTCAGATACATGACCAAGCGCTCGAAGCCCAGACCGTAGCCGGCGTGCTTGCAGGAACCGTAGCGGCGCAGGTCAAGGTAGTACTTGTACTGCTCGGGATTCATGCCCAGGTCCTTGATGCGGGCCTCGAGCAGATCCAGGCGCTCCTCGCGCTGGGAGCCGCCGATAATCTCGCCGATACCGGGAACCAGGCAGTCGGCGGCGGCGACGGTCTTGCCGTCCTCGTTCATGCGCATGTAGAACGCCTTGATCTCGGCCGGGTAGTCGGTCACGAAGGTCGGGCGCTTAAAGTGCTCCTCGGTCAGGAAGCGCTCGTGCTCGGTCTGCAGGTCGATGCCCCAGCTGACGGGGTAATCAAACTGGTGGCCAGCAGCGACTGCCTGCTCCAGGATTTCGACGGCCTCGGTGTAGGTAACGCGGGCGAAGTCGGAGTTGGCGACATGGTCCAGGCGCTCGAGCAGACCCTTGTCCACAAACTTGTTGAGCATATTGAGCTCGTCGGGGCAGGTGGCCATGACGTCCTTAAGGACGTACTTGAGCATGGCCTCGGCGTTATCCATGTAGTCGTTAAGGTCGGCAAAGGCCATCTCGGGCTCGATCATCCAAAACTCGGCGGCGTGGCGCGTGGTGTTGGAGTTCTCGGCACGGAAGGTGGGGCCAAAGGTGTACACGTCGCCAAAGGCCATGGCAAAGTTCTCGGCATTGAGCTGGCCGGACACGGTGAGGCTTGCATGCTTGCCGAAGAAGTCCTGGCTCCAGTCGACCTCGCCGGACTCGGTGAGGGGCGGATTTTTGGGGTCGAGCGTGGTCACGCGGAACATCTCGCCGGCGCCCTCGCAGTCACTCGTGGTGATGATGGGGGTGTTGACGTAGACAAAGCCCTGCTCCTGGAAGAAGCGGTGGATGGCGGCAGCCGCGACAGAGCGGATGCGGAACACGGCGCGGAACAGGTTGGTGCGCGGGCGCAGGTGCTGCTGGGTGCGCAGGAACTCGACGGTTGCGCGCTTCTTCTGCAGCGGGTAATCCGGGGCGCTGACGCCCTCGACCTCGATGGAGGTGGCAGAAAGCTCGAAAGGCTGGGGCGCATCGGGGGTCAGCTTGACGGTGCCGGTGCAAATGAGTGCGGCCGAGACGTTTTGATGGGCGATCTCGTCGTAGTTGTCGAGTGCCTCGCGGTTCATGACGACCTGCAGGTCGCGGAAGCAGCTGCCGTCGTTGAGCGTAACGAAGCCAAAGTTCTTCATGTCGCGGACGGACTTGACCCAGCCGGCGACGGTGACGGTCTGGCCGCCGAGCGGCTCGGCATCGGCATAGAGCTGCGCGATTTTGGTGCGGTTCACGTATCCTCCCATAACGGTTGAATGATAGTTATCCATACAGTTCGATATTCTAGCAGCTCGGCTCATTTGGGCTATACAGATAAGGCATTGGCGGGATGGTTTTTCAAACGAAAAGCGCCCGCGGCCAAATGGTCGTGGGCGCTTGACGAGGTGCCTTTTGGCTGTGTGGCGTGGGGCCTGGCTACTTGGTCTTGGCAACCAGCAGCGGGTCGCCAAGCTTGACGAGCGGGTTGCCGCCGATAAGCGTTCCAGACTCGCCGACATGGTCGATGCTCTTAAGACGATCGAGCTCGGAGACGATGACGGTCACGATGTCCTCGTGACCAGCGGCCTTAATGGCCTCGCGGTCGAAGCTGATGAGCGGCTGGCCTGCCTTGACCACATCGCCCATCTCGACAAAGCGGGCAAAACCCTTGCCGTTCATTTCCACGGTGCCCAGGCCAACATGGATGAACACGCGCAGACCGTCCTCGGTGATCATGCCGATGGAGTGGTTGGTGACAGTGGTGGCACCGATGCGGCCGTTGGCGGGCGCATAGATGGTGCCGGTAATGGGCTCGATGCCATAGCCCTGGCCAAGCATGCCCGAGGCGATCGTCTCGTCGGGAACCTCGTTCAGGTTGACGAGCACGCCGTTGACGGGGGCATAGATGACGCCTTCGCGGGTAGCGAAGCTTGCTGCGGGCGGAACGGACGCCTCGCCGGTCGAGGTGAAGGTGGACTTAAGCGAATCGAGCAGACCCATAGTTGCCTCCAACTTAAATAGGCGCATATCGCGCGTTTGGTTTGCCGGAAACGTTTCACATGTGTTTCGCGGCTTGGTCAACGCCCCTATTCTACGCTGCTCAACGATACCTCTGAACTGGGATTATGTGATATATCAGTTGAAGGGAAACTTATTGCCGGAGTGTTTCTGCGCCACGGGTTCAAGTGGGGTACGCTTGAAGGCGAAAAACAAGGGCGCATAATTTGCGCGAAGGGAGCACATATGATTGTCGAGAACCATGCGCTGTGGGGCGAGGAGCCGACCGAGGATTATCCGGCGACGTTTACGTATTTGGGTGCCGAGCCGTTGCCCGATAAACCGAATGGCCGCCGCCCCGCGGTGATTATCTGTGGCGGAGGTGCGTTTACGCATATCGCTCCGCATGAGCAGGATCCTGTGGCGTTTGCGTTTTTGGATCACGGTTACCAGGCCTTTGTGCTCAACTATGTCACGAGTTCTACGGGTGACGTGAGCTTTCCGCATCCCCAGGCAGATCTTGCCAAGATGGTCGCCACGGTGCGCGCCAACGCCGACGAGTGGCATGTCGATCCTAAGCGCGTGTGCGTCGTGGGCTTTTCTGCTGGCGGCATGATTTGCGCCTCGCTGGCAACACAGTGGAAGACCGGCCCCTTTGCGGCACTTGCCGGGGCGCGTCCGGACGACATTCGTCCCGATGCCGTGGTGCTGGGCTATCCATTGCTCGACTTTGCCTATGTGCGCGACATGCAGACGCGCGATCCGCGCATTGACTTGCGCGTGCCCAAGACGGGCGGCAAGACGGGACGCGATTTGCTCAACGACTACCTGTCGATGGTGACGGGCGGCGAGGCAACTGACGAGCATCTGGCCGACATCTGCCCCACCACGCATGTTTCGCGTCAGATGCCACCGACCTTTGTGTGGGGCGTGTCCGACGACAAGACGGCGCCGATCGCGCAGGTCTACCCGTTTGCGCAGCGCATGGCCGAGGAGGGCGTTGCATGCGAGATGCACGTCTTCGACCAGGGTGGTCACGGCCTTTCGCTCGGCAACGCCAACACCGCGGTCGACAACGAGGACAAGCAGGTGGCAGTCCGTCCCTGGATCCGCCTGGCCTTCCGCTTTCTGGAGCGCCACGGGTTTTAGTTACGGCGTTTTACCAAACGCCGTAACCATTTGACGCTGCAAGCCCGCCAGAGCGGCAATCTGCCTTTCAGCTTCGGCGGCATGACCAGAAGGTCAATGCCACCTCGCTTCAAGGCACCTTGCTCGCCCTGGCGGGCTTTCGCTCATATGACCCAATCCGCTGTCAAGAGCCACAATGGCCCCGCCGACCGCTTGCAATCGGTCGGCGGGGCCTGCCGTTAACCCGTCCCGGTCCGCCCCCGGCATGTAATCGACGCCTTCGGCTCAGTCTCATATCCGCGGATACCGTTCTGTCGGCCCGCACTCCATTCCTTCGGCGGGGTTCCCCAAGTCTGTCGAGGCGCATGCGGAGGGCTCCGCGCGCACAGCGAAATAGGGGGTATCCCCGAAGGCCGCCCGGCTCGCCGGGACGGGGGCCATGTCTATTCCGCGCCCTCCCGGCACATCATGCCGAGGGCCCAGAGCCACCTCACGAGCTCGGCCGCGGTGGCCGCGTTGGCCTTCGCCTGGGGCATGCCGCGGGCGAGCATCTCCTCGCGCCGCCGCAGGAGCCGCTCGGACCCCTTCCTCCCGTGCATCCTTATCTCGAGGGGCACGCCCGTGTCCCTCGGCATGAGCTTCGGCTGGTGCCGTGCCGCGGCGTAGCACCATGAGCCCTCAACGGCCAGCTTCCTCACGAGCGCGTTGCCCGCACCGCTGATGCCTCCGAGCCGCACGGAGTCGCCACTCGACCTCTGACTCGGCGCGAGGCCGAAATAGGCCGTGACCTGCCTTCCGGAACGGAACCTCGTGAAGTCGCCGACCTCGGCCGAGAAGGCTGCGGCCAGCGCGAAGGCGCAGCCCTTGATCGACTGGAGGGCGGCCACCTCCGCGGCGATCGGGCCGGCATCCACGGCGGCCCTGTACTCGGAGAGCAGGTCCGCCCGGGCCTCCGCCGCGGCCTCGACCTCGTTCCTCAGGGCGGCGAGCGCCCGAACCCCGCCATCGTCCTCCGGCCTGACCTTGTCGAGCCACCTCAGGAAGTCGTAGGCCCAGTACTTCCTCGGGTTGCCGGCGGGCGTGGTGCCGCCGTAGACGAACCCCCGCTTTGCGAGGAAGGCGAGCAGCCGCTGCTTGGCGGTCGCCAGGCGCGCGGTCGCCCCGTCGTAGGCGCCGGCGAGGTCCCTGATGCCTTCGACCTCGGGGGAGGGGACCCATACGGGGGAGATGTCGTGGGCGAGTATCGCCTTGGCCATCCTGGCGGCGTCGTTCCTGTCGTTCTTGGAGGCCGAGTCGGCGGCCGACCTGGGGATCTTCGAGACCGCGGCGACGACGCACTCGATGCCGAGCCCGGCGAGCTCCCTTTGCGGGGCGAAGCCGAGGTAGCCGCTCTCGTAGGCCGCGAGCGACGGCCCGGGGAACCCATCCATCCACCCGGCGATCTCGCCCCAGGGGTTGCCGGGGAACCTCCTCGTCACGGCCTCGCCGGTGTCCGCGTCGAGGGCGCAGACGGTGGTCGACCTCAGGTGGACGTCCATCCCGAACGCGGTAGAATACTTTGGCATGGGAGCCTCCCAACCTCGTTGCGGCGCGGCTGCGCCTATGGCACTTCAACATCATTGTCGCAGCCCCGACCCGCGGTCACGAGCGGGGGCTCCTATCTTTTTAGTGCCCTCGGATTGGGTCATAGTGTCTGTCGGTTCCAAGACATCGGCGTTGCTATGGCCCAGATGCGGCACTTGGGGACGGTCCTTGCAACAATCTGTTGATTGAACATCGTCGTATGTTCGCGCTATCATGCGTGGTTAAATGGTTAGCCATGGCAAACGGTTAGCCAAGATAAACAAAATGCAACGCCCTGTGGGCGCCGGGGGAGGAACACGGACGTGAAGCTCGATACACTCGAGATTGGAAAGGACGCCGTTGTCGCATCGGTGGCATCGGACGATCAGGCACTCCGACAGCATATTTTGGACATGGGTCTAACGCCGGGCACCGAAGTCACCATGATGAAGTACGCCCCCATGGGCGATCCGCTCGAGATCCGCCTGCGTGGCTACGAGTTGACACTGCGCAAGGACGATGCCGCTCGCATCGAGCTCGTGGGTATTCACGACACCGATACGGGTCCGCGCGCTAACGCCGCAATCGGCACGACGGAGCATCCGGCCCTGGGCGAGGGGACGTATTCGCCCCGTGCGGCAAAGACGGCCGTGCCCGAGGGCGCGCCGCTGCACTTTGCCCTCGCCGGCAACCAAAACTGCGGCAAGACCACGTTATTCAACCAGCTGACGGGCTCCAACCAGCACGTCGGTAACTTTCCCGGCGTGACGGTCGACCGCAAAGATGGCACCATCCGCAACCACCCCGAGGCAAGCGTTACCGACCTGCCTGGCATCTATTCGCTGTCGCCGTACACGGGCGAAGAGATCGTGAGCCGTCAATTCATCCTTGACGAAAACCCCGACGCCATCATCGACATCATTGACGCCACCAACATCGAGCGCAACCTGTACCTGACACTGCAGCTCATGGAGCTTGATCGTCCTATGGTCATCGCGCTCAACATGATGGACGAGGTGACCGCCAACGGCGGCGCCGTAGACGTCAACTTGCTCGAGAGCCTGTTGGGCGTGCCCGTTGTCCCCATTAGCGCTGCCCGCAACGAGGGCATCGGCGAGCTGGTGGACCACGCCCTGCACGTGGCGCGGTTCCGCGAGCGCCCTGGTCGCCTGGACTTTTGCGCGCCCGACGGTCCGGACGGCGGTGCGCTGCATCGCTGCATCCACGGTATTGCTAACCTGATCGAGGACCATGCCGTGACGGCGCACATCCCGGTGCGCTTTGCGGCGACCAAGCTGGTCGAGGGCGATGAGCTGGTAACCGAGGCGCTTCACCTGGATCGCAATGAGCTCGACGCTATCGAGCACATCATCACCCAGATGGAGGGCGAGGCCGGCACCGACCGCCTATCTGCACTGGCCGATATGCGTTTTAGCTTTATCGGCGACGTGTGCGGGCGTTGCGTCGTCAAGCCGCACGAGAGCCGCGAGCACGTGCGCTCCGTCAAGATTGACCGCATCCTGACAGGTCGTTACACAGCCATTCCGGCGTTTCTGGTGATCATGGGCCTCGTCTTTTGGCTGACGTTTGGCGTGATCGGCGCGGCGTTGCAGGGACTCATGGAGGACGGTATCGCTGCCATCATCGCCTCGGCCGATGCGGGCCTCAAGGCGTTCGGTACCAACGACGTGGTGCGCTCGCTGGCTGTCGACGGCGTGCTTACGGGCGTGGGCAGTGTGCTGACCTTCCTGCCGATTATCGTCGTGCTCTTTTTGTTCCTCTCCATTCTGGAAGACTCCGGATACATGGCGCGCGTGGCCTTTGTCATGGATAAGGTGTTGCGTCGCTTTGGCCTGTCGGGCCGCAGTTTCGTGCCCATGCTCGTCGGTTTTGGCTGCACCGTGCCGGCTATCATGTCGACCCGTACGCTCCCATCCGAGCACGACCGCAAGATGACGGTCATGCTCACGCCGTTTATGAGCTGCTCAGCCAAGCTGCCGGTTTACGGCTTGCTGTGCGGGGCGTTTTTCCCGCAGGCGACGGTTCCCGCCATGGTCTCGCTCTATCTGATCGGTATCGTGGTCGGCTGCGTCGCGGCTTTGGTGCTCAACCGCACGGCATTTAAGGGCGACCCGGTGCCGTTTATCATGGAGCTCCCCAATTACCGCCTGCCGAGCGTCAAGACGACAGTGATGCTGGCATGGGATAAGGCCAAGGACTTCATCACTAAGGCCTTTACCATTATCTTTGCCGCGACCGTGGTCATCTGGTTCCTTCAGACGTTCGACATCCGCTTTAACGTGGTCGCCGACCAGTCGCAAAGCCTGCTTGCCGGTCTGGGTAGCATCATCGCGCCGGTGTTGGCCCCGCTCGGCTTTGGCGACTGGCGCGCCTCGACGGCGCTCGTCACGGGGCTCATTGCCAAGGAGAGCGTCATCTCGACGCTCACGGTGCTTTTGGGCGCAACGTCGCCCGCGGCACTGTCAGCCATGTTTTCGCCGTTTACCGCCTACGTGTTCTTGGTCTTTACGCTGCTGTACCCGCCTTGCGTGGCGTCCATCGGCGCCGTCAAGAGCGAGTTGGGCGCACGCTATGCCGTGGCCGTATTCGCGTTTCAGGTGACGGTCGCCTGGGTCGTGGCGTTTGTCGTGCATTCGGCGGGCATGTTGCTGGGGTTGGCTTAGTTATGAATTGACGGCGCAACCTCTGTGTATCGAATTGTTTTCGGCCCCGCATCTGTTGCTGACGGATGCGGGGCCGTTGCTATATAATCGCCTCCGCTCAAAATGATTGGAGACGTTATATATGAGTCAGGCAAGGCAAGACGGCATCACGCTCAGGCAGTGGCTCCCGCTCGTCGGGCTCACCTGCTGTGCGTTCGTGTTCAACACGTCGGAGTTTATGCCCATCGGCCTTTTGACTGATATCGCCGCGTCGTTCTCGCTCACCGAGGCCCAGGCGGGCATCATGATCTCGGTCTATGCCTGGGGCGTCATGCTGCTGTCGTTGCCGCTCATGGTGTTCGCTTCGCGTTTCGAGTTCAAGCGGATGCTGCTGGGCGTGCTCGCCGTGTTCTCGCTGGGCCAGTTCCTGTCCGCCTTGGCACCGACCTATCCCATCTTAGTCTGCGCGCGCCTGGTGGTTGCCTGCGCGCACGCCGTGTTCTGGTCGGTCGCCTCGATCATGGCGTCGCGCCTGGTTGACACACGCCACGGGGCGCTCGCTATCAGCATGATCGCCACGGGCTCTTCCATCGCACAGATCTTTGGCCTGCCGCTCGGTCGCGCCATTGGCTTGGCCGTGGGCTGGCGCATGACGTTTGCCGTGGTCGGAGCGCTGTCTGCTGTCGCGGTCGTCTACCAGGCCACGGTGTTCCCTGCCATGCCAGCGGGCGAGCGTTTTACGCTCAAGCAGCTGCCCGAGCTGCTCAAGAACCCGTTCCTCATCGCGCTCTACGCAGTCACGGTCTTCATGGCGACCGGCTATTACGCAAGCTACAGCTATATCGAGCCCTTCCTGGCGCAGGTCGCGCACGTCGATGCGGGCGCCATTACCATGACGTTGACGGCGTTTGGCTGCTCTGGTTTGCTCGGAAGCTGGCTGTTTGGCCGCCTGTTCGATGGGCATCGCTTCCCGTTCTTGGCTATCACGCTCTCCGGCGTGCCGGTGGCTCTGCTGCTCATGGGTCCGGCCGCATCGTCACTCGCTGCGGTTCTCGCTGTGTGCGCACTGTGGGGTTGCTGCGCCACGGCCTTTAACGTGGCGTTTCAGGCCGAGCTCATCAAGCACACGCCGGCAGATTCGTCGGCCGTCGCCATGTCGATCTTCTCGGGCCTGTTCAACCTCGGTATCGGCACGGGTACCGCGATCGGCGGAGCCGTGGTTTCGGGTCCCGGTATCGCCTGGATCGGCTTTGTGGGCGGGGCGATTGCCGTCGTGGGCGTTATCCTCGCCATCACGGTGATGTTCCCAGCCATCCGCCGCGCCAAGCCCGTCGCCTAGCCACGTCCCCTCATCAGTTGCGGTGGAATAGTTCCTGTTTAAGGCCTTTGAAGACCCAAGCAGGAACTATTCCACCGCAACTTATTTTGGGGGAGGGGATACAAGCTGGGCATACAATGGATGTCGTTGTGTTGAGCTTACCGGGAGGTTGCTATGTGGGCATACGAGACGACGTTCTATCAGATCTATCCGCTGGGCTTTTGCGGAGCTCCGCGCGAAAACGCCGCCCCCGTTGCCGAGGATGAGCTCGCCCAGGCCGCCGATGTCGAACCCAACCCCGATGCTCCTATCATGAAGATTGCCCAATGGGCCGACTGCCTGCAAAAACTCGGCGTTGGCGCTGTGCTCATCAACCCGCCGCTCGAGTCCGATAGTCACGGCTACGACACGCGCAGCCTGCGCCATATAGACCGTCGCCTGGGCGGGGATGCCGACTTTGCCGCCGTATGCGACACGCTGCACGCCCATGGCATCCGCGTGGTGCTCGATGCCGTCTTCAACCACGTCGGTCGCGGCTTTTGGGCCTTCCGCGATGTGCAGGAGCGCAAGTGGGATTCGCCGTACAAGGATTGGTTTCACATCAGTTTTGACGGCGACTCCTGCTATGGCGACGGCTTTTGGTACGAGGGCTGGGAGGGTCATTTTGAGCTTGTGAAGCTCAACCTGCAAAATCCCGCTGTGGTCGATTACCTGCTCGAGTCTGTGCGCCGTTGGGCCGACGTCTTTGGCGTCGACGGCCTGCGCCTGGACGTCGCCTACATGCTCGACCGCGACTTTATGCGCCGCCTACACTCCTTTACCCGTGAGCTCAAGCCCGGCTTTGTGCTCATCGGCGAGACGCTCCACGGCGACTACAATCAGATCGTCAACGACGAGATGCTCGACTCGTGCACTAATTACGAGTGCTACAAGGGCCTGTATTCCAGCTTTAACTCGGTCAACATGTTCGAGATCGCCCATTCGCTGCACCGTCAGTTTGGCGGCGACCCTTGGTGCATCTACCGCGGCAAACATCTGCTTTCGTTTGTCGACAACCACGATGTGCCGCGCCTGGCAAGTATCCTCACCGACAAATCCTGCCTGCGTCCCGCCTATGGCATGCTCTTTGGCATGCCGGGCATCCCGTGCGTCTACTATGGCAGCGAGTGGGGAATTGCTGGCGAAAAGGGCGGCCCCGATGGCGACTGGGCGCTGCGACCTGCGCTCAATGAGCCTGCGCCCAACGAGCTGACGGCGTTCATCACGCAGCTTGCGCACCTTCGCTCGGCCGACGACGCGGCTGCCCGTGCTCTCAACTACGGTGCCTATCGCAACGTGGTGATCCAGAACAAGCAGCTGCTGTTCGAGCGCGCCTGCGACGACGCGGCGGTGCTCGTGGCGGTGAATGCCGTGGGTGAGCCTTACACCTTTGGTGCCGGCGAACTCAACGGCTCCTTCGTCGACCTGCTTGCCGACGATGCGCCCACGGTCGAGCTGACGGGTACCCTTGAGCTTGCACCCTACGAGGTGCGCTATCTGTTGAGAGCCTAGCCCATGGCCGTGTCTGACGAGGGCTATCAACATATTGAGCATGGGTTTGAGCCCGTGTTTGACGAGCACTCGCGCGTTTTGGTGCTCGGGTCGTTTCCCTCGGTGCTTTCGCGCGCCAATGCCTTTTATTACGGCAACCCTCAGAATCGCTTTTGGCGCGTGATGGCCACGTGCCTCGGTATGCCTGTGCCGCCCAACGAGGGCGATCCTTTGGCAAGCGGTGAGCCCGCGACGCTCGATGCCTCCATTGCCGCCAAGCGGGCCATGCTGCTGAACGGCGGCGTGGCCCTGTGGGATGTGGTCGAGAGCTGCGACATTAAGGGCTCGAGCGACGCGAGCATCCGCAACGTTGTGCCGGCACATATCGAGCGCATTACCGATGCCGCGCCGATTGAGGTCGTTGCCTGTAACGGCGGCACGGCAGGGCGACTCTACAAACGCTACTTGCAAGATCGGACGGGGCTGCCTGCCATCGTCCTGCCCTCGACAAGTCCCGCCAATGCCGCCTGGCGCCTGGAGCGTCTTGTCGAGCGTTGGCACGAAGCCGTTGACTGGGCTGTTATTTAATTTAGATTTTTGTTTGAGCGTGGGCGCCCAGACGTTTCAGAACGCCTCGCCAGATCGGCGCGGGCACGGCTGGCTCGGCGCAAACCATGCCGTCGGCGTCGACGTTGGCGGCATTGCCGCCGCCAAGTCGCTGTGCATGCTTGACGGAGCAGCCCATGCGCACAGCGCCCACGAGCTTGTCCATCGCTTCCGAAAACGGTCGGCGCAAGAGGCCCATGCGCGGGGAGCGACGAAGCGCTGCGATGCCGCTGCCGGCGCAGATGGCAACGCCGCCACACCACAATTGGTCATGGCGCTCACATGCCTTGTGCAGGCGAACGGCGGTCCCACGCGCCTGCTCAGTGCTCTCTTGTGCGGCTCGAATCGCGGCATAGACGCGCGTTCCCGTACCGCCAAAGCGCTCAAGCGCCTGCTCGATGGCTGTCAACGTCTCATCGTCAGCCACATCTTCAATGGCCAGCACGATGCCATCGGCAACGCTGCCGGCGTCATTTGCCTTCAAGTCGACCGGGCGGGGGAGTGCGGTGCCGGAAAGCTGTGCATAGGCGGCGATGGCATCCTGCAGGTCCCAGAGCAAAAACTCAAGATCGGCACTATTGGGAATGCTGATATACGCAATGGTTTGCAGCGTTTTTGGTACATCGCTGCGCGCGGTCGGCTCCATGCTGCCTCCTTTCCGGTTGGTTTCCGTTTAGGTTACACCGTCCGGCGGCGCCCCGCCGCGCTATCCTAGTGCAACCCTTACGAAAGGAACGCCATGCGACTGCCCATGAATACCTCGCTTGCCACGCTCAAGCCCTCCGGTATCCGCCGAATCAACGCGCTCGCCGCCCAGCACCCGGGGTGCATCGCGCTTGCGCTTGGCGAGCCCGATTTTCCCACGCCCGATGTGATTAGCGCCGAGGTGACCGCCGCACTGGACCGCGGTGACACGCACTATCCGCCCAACAACGGGCGCCCCGCCCTGCGTGAGGCGTTATCTGCCTACATGGGGGACGCGGGCCTTACGTTTTCCGCCGATGAGGTCATCCTGACCGACGGTGCGACCGAGGCACTGTCGGCAACATTCATGGCTATGCTCAACCCCGGCGACGAGGTCATCATCCCCACGCCTGCCTTTGGCCTGTACGAGAGCATCGTCGTGGCCAACCACGCCAAGGCGGTCTTTTTGGATACGGAGCCTGCGCAATTCCAGATTGACGAGGACGCACTTCGTGCTTGCGTGACGCCGGCGACCAAGGCCATCGTCATCTGCACGCCCAACAATCCTACGGGTTGCATCCTCAACGCGGCTTCGCTCGACGCCGTGGCGCGCGTGGCAGAGCAGGCGGGCATCTACGTGGTCTGCGACGACGTATACAACCGCCTGGTCTACGTGGACGGCTACGAGCGCTTTGCCCAGCGTCACCCGGAGCTGCGTGAACAGACGGTCATCATCGAGAGCTTCTCCAAGCCCTGGTCCATGACCGGCTGGCGCCTGGGCTGGCTCGCGGCAGCGGCACCCGTCATCGCCGAGATCGCCAAGGCTCACCAATACTTAGTATCGAGCGCCGTCTCCTTCGAGATGGACGCCGCAGCCCGAGCCCTGACCGTCGACCCAACCCCCATGCTCGAAGTCTACCGAGCCCGTCGCGAACGCGTACTCGCGGCCTTAGACGCCATGGGCCTCGACGTAGTAGAGCCCGCAGGAGCCTTCTACACTTTCCCGAGCATCAAAAAGTTCGGCCTAACCAGCGAAGACTTCTGCATCAAAGCCATCAAAGAGGCAAACGTAGCCCTAGTCCCGGGCGACTGTTTCGGAACCGAAGGCCACATCCGCCTAAGCTACTGCGTCTCCGACAAAGACCTAGACGAAGGCCTCCGCCGCCTGTCCAACTTCGTGTCAACCCTATAGCCCACCGGGATCCAAAACCATCAGCCCACCGACCCAAGCATTATGAGTGGGGCGCGCCGGCCAACGGACACGAGGATTCGCAGCAAAGGCAACGTAGCTCCGGCCGGGAGGGGCAGGGCGAGTTTTCCGTAGATTCCGCACGAGCCGAAGGCCACTTAATGTGGCCTTCGTGCGAGCCCAGGACTTGACCGAGCGGAAAACTCGCCCTGCCCCTCCCGGTCGGAGCGTATGCAGGGTTTGTGTACGAATCCTCGCGCCCGTTGACCGACGCCGGGGTCCCCGCCATAATACTTTCGGTTCACGCACGAATCCGCTGCCAGAGACAGCCGGTGCAAACGGGCATCGCCCGCGAGCTTAATGGGATATCCCGCCAGCCGAGGTGGTCGAGTAGATATGTCTTCTCGCCCCCGTCGCTCATGCAGCGCGGGGGCTTTCTTTTTGGACATGCCCCCGTCACGTCCTTGTGGCGGACCGTGCCCGGAAAGAATTCGAGGAGGTGTAATTCATGCCCCAGCAGTACAAAATCGACAAGGTTGCAGAGATCGAGTCCCGTATCGCCGAGAACGCCGGTCTGTTCGTCGTCAACTACAACGGTCTGACGGTTAAGCAGGCTCAGGAGCTGCGTCATCAGCTTCGCGAGTGCGGCGCCGAGATGAAGGTCTACAAGAACAACCTGGTCAAGATCGCTCTCAAGAACCAGGAGCAGCCCGAGCTCGACGAGATCCTCGCCGGCCCCGTCGCTTATGTGTTCTACGAGTCCGAGCCGGTCGAGGCCGCTAAGGCCCTTAAGGACTTCTCCGCTAAGTCCAAGGGCGTCCTTGAGATCAAGGGCGGTATCTCCGACGGCAAGGCCGTTTCCGCTGATGATGTTAAGGCTATCGCCGAGCTGCCCACCAAGGATCAGCTTCTCGGCCAGATCGCCGGTCTCATCTCCGGTTTCGCTCGCGACATCGCTGTCTGCGTCAACGGCGTTTCCTCTGGTCTCGCTCGTTCGATCCAGCAGGTCTCCGAGCAGAAGGCAGCCTAGTTGCTGTTTTCACCCGCGGCGGCAACGCCGCACCCCTGGCGCATTCGCGCTGTGTTTTAACTGATCTCCGTGCACAGACACGGAAACCGAAAGGACTTAGAAATGGCTAAGCTTACCACCGATGAGATCATCGATGCTCTTAAGGAAATGACCCTTCTCGAGGCTTCCGAGCTCGTCAAGGCTATCGAGGACACCTTCGGCGTTTCCGCCGCTGCTCCTGCCGCTGTTGTCGCCGCTCCCGCTGCTGGCGCTGCTGAGGCCGAGGAGAAGACCGAGTTTGACGTCGTGCTCGAGGGCTTCGGCGACAACAAGATCCAGGTCATCAAGGCCGTCCGTGAGCTCACCAACCTTGGCCTGAAGGAGGCCAAGGAGGTCGTCGAGGGCGCTCCCAAGGCTGTTCTCGAGGGTGCCAAGAAGGAGGACGCCGAGGCTGCCAAGGAGAAGCTCGAGGCTGCTGGCGCTGCTGTCACCCTCAAGTAATCAGGCTTTCTCGCCAGATTTCTTTGCAGACGGGGTTCGCATTGCGAGCCCCGTCTTTTTTGTTTTTCGGTCCCTCGACATCGGTAGCTCAAACTGCCATGTTCTGTGATTTGCGTCGTATCGGGCACCCTGCCGTTGGGCAATAAAATTGCACCATTCGAGCAATAATTTGCGTTGACCTGCTGAAGAATTGTCTCTGCCTTGTAGCGACATATAGTTCCAGCGGTAAGATGCTTAGGTATCGCAATTTGGTCTGCGGCTGTGTGCCGCACGCATGGGGCGCTTTTGCGCCTGCGAAAGGATCTTTGAATAACATGAAGGCAATCATCCCCGCCGCCGGTCTTGGCACGCGTTTTCTGCCTGGCACTAAGTGCACGCCCAAAGAGATGCTGCCGGTGCTCGACAAGCCCGTCATTCAGTATGTCGTTGAGGAGGCGCTCGACCCCGAGGAGGTCGACGATGCCATCATCGTTACTTCTCCCGGCAAGCCCGAGCTGCTGAACTACTTCCAGCCCGATCGCTCGCTCGAGAACCTGCTGCGCGAGCGCGGCAAGAACGCCTATGCCGATGCCGTCGCCCACGCTGGCGGTATGCCGGTCGACTTCCGTTATCAGTACGAGCCCAAGGGCCTCGGCCATGCTATCCGCTCTGCTGCCGACGCCGTGGCAGGGGAGAACTTCCTGGTTCTTCTGGGCGACTACGTTGTGCCTAACCGCGACATCTGCGACAAGATGCTCGCCGTTTCCAAGGAGCACGGTGGCGCTTCGGTTATCGCCGTCGCTGCTTGCTCGCCCGAGGAAGTCAGCCGCTACGGCGTTATCGCCGGCGAGCGCGTCGGTTCGCTCGAGGGCGCCGAGGACGTTGCCGATGCAGAGCCGGGCGCTGTCTGGCGTATCGGCGGTCTGGTCGAGAAGCCCGCTCCCGAGGCTGCTCCGTCCAACCTGTACATCGTCGGCCGCTATCTGCTGAGCCCGCTGGTCATGGACCTGCTGGCAGATCAGCAGGCCGGCAAGGGCGGCGAGATCCAGCTCACCGACGCCATGGCCCGTTCGCTCGACCGCGAGGCCATGTATGCCGTCGTCATCGACCCGCTGTCGGGCTACGACACCGGCACTCCCTCTGGCTGGATGGCCACCAACGCCCTCATGGCTGCAAGCGATCCCCGCTTTGCCGGCGCCTTCTGGGACGCCATCGACGAGCGCGGCGGATTGATGCGCAAGTAAGCCTTCGGACATCGACATTTACGGGCGCGGACCTCGGTTCGCGCCCGTTTTTTATAAGAGCTGCGATTTCCGGCTCTCTGTTCACAGAAAACATATGAACATATGTTCGATACACATACATCTACCTGCGTGTTTTCTGTCGAAAAACTTTGCTACTCCAAAAACTCAATCGCGTCAAGGCTTTTCTTGCCCAACGGTCGCTACCTGATAAACTATTAGGTTGCGATAACTGGCGAAGCTATGCCTCGCCAACCCACCGAGCATTTCCGTGAAGGAGGAAAAACCTGGTGACCTACGCATACACTGCCACTGAGCGCAAGCGCGTCAGCTTCGGGAAAATCCCGGAGGCCATGGAGCTCCCCAACCTTATCTCTGTTCAAAGGGAATCCTTTGAGCGTTTTAAGGACGAGGGCCTTCGTGAGGCGTTCAAGGAATCCAGCCCCATCCAGAGCCAGAACCATGTTCTCGAGGTTACCTTCGGCGAGCATCAGTTCGGCGACCCCGCGCACACCGTCGAGGAGTGCCGCGAGAAGGATATGACCTATCAGGCTCCGCTTCTGACCGACGTCCGTCTCACCAACAAGGAGACCGGCGAGATCAAGGAGCAGCTCGTCTTCATGGGCGACTTCCCCATGATGACCGATCAGGGCACCTTTATCATCAACGGTACCGAGCGTATCGTCGTCTCGCAGCTCGTCCGCTCCCCGGGCGTGTACTACAGCTCCGAGATGGATTCGGGCAAGCAGATCTACAAGGCCCAGATCATTCCGTCCCGCGGTGCCTGGCTTGAGTTTGAGGTCGACAAGCGCGACCAGCTCATGGTCTCCATCGACCGTAAGCGCAAGCAGAGCGCCACGATGTTCCTGCGCGCCCTTGGCATCGCCGTCACCAACGACGACATCATCGAGCTGCTCGGCAATTCCGATGTGATCAAGCGCACCCTGGAGCGCGACACCGCCCTCACCCGCGAGGACGCCCTCATCGAGATCTACCGTCGCCTGCGTCCGGGCGAGCCTCCCACTGTGGATGCTTCCCGCAGCCTGCTCGAGGGCCTGCTCTTTAACCCGCAGCGCTACGATCTGGCCCGCGTCGGTCGCTACAAGGTCAACAAGAAGCTCAATCTCACCACCGAGGAAGAGGTCACGGTGCTCACCGACGAGGATATCGTCGCGACGCTGCGCTACCTCCTGTCCCTCGCTGCCGGCGAGCAGGGCTTCAAGGTCGACGACATCGACCACTTCGGCAACCGCCGCATCCGTACCGTCGGCGAGCTCGTCGCCAACCAGTTCCGTATCGGCATGAGCCGTATGGAGCGCGTCGTCCGTGAGCGCATGAGCTCCCAGGACATCGACGAGATCACCCCGCAGTCGCTCATCAACATCCGCCCGATCGTGGCCTCCATCAAGGAGTTCTTCGGTTCCTCGCAGCTCTCGCAGTTCATGGACCAGGCGAACCCCCTGACCGGTCTGACCCACAAGCGCCGTCTGTCCGCACTCGGCCCTGGTGGTCTTGCCGGCCACAAGTCCGGCTCCAGCCGCCGCACCAACGTGCCGACGGCCGTCCGCGACGTTCACAATTCGCACTACAGCCGCATGTGCCCGATCGAGACCCCCGAAGGCCCCAACATCGGCCTGATCGGCTCGCTCGCCCTCTACGCCCGCGTCAACGAGTATGGCTTCATCGAGGCCCCGTTCCGCCGCGTCGAGAACGGCGTTGCCACCGACCAGATCGACTGGATGACCGCTGACGAGGAAGAGAAGCACGTCATCGCGCCGGCCAACACGCCGCTCGATCCCAAGACCAACGAGTTCATCACGACCGATGCCGAGGGCAAGATCGTCCGTCCGCACACCGTGATCGCCCGTACCCGCGACTTCGACGGCTCCTTCGGCGCCCCCGCCGACGTGCCCGTCGAGGACGTCGACTACATGGACGTCTCGCCGCGTCAGATGCTCTCCGTCGCAGCCACGCTGATTCCGTTCCTGGAGCACGACGACGCCAAGCGTACGCTCATGGGCGCTAACATGCAGCGTCAGGCCGTGCCGCTGGTTCACCCCGCCGCTCCCTATGTCGGTACCGGCATGGAGCGTCGCGCCGCTCTGGACTCCGGCGAGGTCACCCTGGCCAAGAACGCCGGCGAGGTCATCTTTGCCGACGCCTCCAAGATCATCGTCAAGCATGCCGGCGGCATGGACGAGTATCACCTGGCCAAGTACCAGCGCTCCAACCAGTCCACCTGCATCAACCACCGTCCGCTCGTGCGCGTCGGTGACACCGTTGAGCAGGGCGAGCCTCTGGCCGACGGTCCTTCGACCGATCATGGCGAGCTCGCACTGGGCCAGAACCTCACCGTGGCCTACATGCCGTGGGAAGGCTTCAACTACGAGGACGGTATCGTCGTGTCCGAGCGCCTGGTGGCCGAGGACCTGCTGACGACCATCAATATCACCCGTCACGAGATCGACGCCCGCGACACCAAGCTCGGTCCCGAGGAGATTACTCGCGAGATCCCGAACCTCTCCGAGGACATGCTTGCCAACCTCGACGAGGACGGCATCATCCGCATCGGCGCCGAGGTCGGCCCTGGCGACATCCTGGTCGGCAAGGTCACGCCTAAGGGCGAGAGCGCTCTGACCGCCGAGGAGCGCCTGCTGCGCGCCATCTTCGGTGCCAAGGCTCACGATGTTCGCGACACCTCCCTTAAGATGCCTCACGGCGCTTATGGCCGCGTCATCGACGTCGTCCGCTTTAGCCGCGAGAACGGCGACGACCTGGCCCCCGGTGTTAACGAGCAGGTGCGCGTCTACGTCGCCCAGCGTCGTAAGATCCAGCAGGGCGATAAGATCGCCGGTCGCCACGGCAACAAGGGCGTTATCTGTAACGTTCTGCCGGTCGAGGACATGCCCTACATGGCTGACGGTACCCCGATCGACGTTATCCTCAACCCGCTGGGCGTTCCTTCGCGTATGAACGTCGGCCAGCTGCTCGAGTGCCACCTTGGCTGGGCTGCTGCCTGCGGTTGGGATACCGAGGATGCCGACTCCGACAAGTATGTCCCTGGTCCGTTCTTCGTCTCGACGCCCGTCTTCGACGGCGCCAAGGAGGACGAGATCGCCGAGGTCATCCGTCGCGCCAACAAGAACATGCTCAACAAGGCCACCGCTGCCTTTGGCGATCACATGCGCCCCGAGTTTGTCACCCAGCTTGACGAGCGCGGCAAGACCCGCTTGTTCGACGGCCGCACCGGCGAGGAGTTCCGCGAGCCCATTACCGTGGGTACGTCCTACATCCTCAAGCTCGGCCACATGGTCGACGACAAGATCCATGCCCGTTCGACCGGCCCTTACAGCCTGGTTACCCAGCAGCCGCTGGGCGGCAAGGCTCAGTTCGGCGGCCAGCGCTTCGGCGAGATGGAAGTTTGGGCACTGTACGCATACGGTGCTTCCAACGTCCTGCAGGAGATCCTGACCGTCAAGTCCGACGATACCGTGGGCCGCGTCAAGACCTACGAGTCCATCGTCAAGGGCGAGAACGTTCCTGTCCCGGGTATCCCCGAGTCCTTCAAGGTTCTCGTCAAGGAGATCCGTTCCCTCGCGCTGGACATCGAGCCCATGCACGATGCCGACGAGGACGCCTCCGCCCCTGTGACCGCCGAGGAGACCTCTGCCCTCGATGACCTGGCTGCGCTCGCCGGCGTTGACGCCGACGTCGAGGCCCAGGATGTCGAGACCGCCGAGGCACCCGAGGCTGTCGCCGCCACGACCACTGATAAGGAGTAGTTGACTGTGGCAGATTTCGAAGCTACTGATTTTGACTCGGTAAAGATCTCCCTTGCCTCCGCCGACCAGATCCGTTCCTGGTCGCACGGTGAGGTCAAGAAGCCGGAGACCATCAATTACCGTACCCTCAAGCCCGAGAAGGACGGCCTGTTCTGCGAGAAGATCTTCGGTCCCGCCAAGGACTGGGAGTGCTCCTGCGGCAAGTACAAGGGCATCCGCTTTAAGGGCATCGTCTGCGAGCGCTGCGGCGTCGAGGTCACCTCGGCCAAGGTGCGTCGCGACCGCATGGGCCACATCGAGCTCGCCGCTCCCGTGTCCCACATCTGGTACTTCAAGAGCCCCACGAGCTTCCCGATGAGCCGTATGCTCGACATCAAGTCCAAGGACCTCGAGAAGGTTCTGTACTTTGCCAGCTACATCATCACCGAGGTCGACTACGAGGCTCGCGAGGCCGACGCCGACGACCTGCGCGAGGAGCTCGCCGCCGATCTGGAAGAGATCGATGCCGAGTGCGCCCGCCAGATCGAGTCCCTCAAGGAGCAGGGCAACCCCGAGAACTTTGACGAGTTCTCCGACGAGGAGCCGCTGACCCCCGAGGAGATCGCCTCTGGCATCGTCGACATCGAGGAAGAGTGCAAGGACGAGAAGCAGCTCCGCACGGACGCCTTCAACGCCTTCATGAAGCTCAGCGAGCGCGACCTCATTTCCGATGAGCCGCTGTTCCGCGAGATGACCCGTTACTACTCCATGTACTTCAAGGGCGGCATGGGTGCCGAGGCCGTCCGCGACCTGCTCGCTGCCATCGACCTTCCTTCAGAGGCCGAGAAGCTCAAGGCCATCATCGCCGACGAGGATTCCCAGAAGCAGAAGCGCGAGAAGGCCGTCAAGCGCCTCGAGGTCGTTGACGCCTTCCTGAAGGGCGGCAACAGCCCCGCGAACATGATCCTGGATGTCATCCCGGTCATTCCGCCCGATCTGCGCCCGATGGTCCAGCTCGACGGCGGCCGCTTCGCCGCGTCCGACCTCAACGACCTGTACCGTCGCGTGATCAACCGTAACAACCGACTCAAGCGCCTGCTCGACCTGGACGCCCCCGCGATCATCGTGAACAACGAGAAGCGCATGCTCCAGGAGTCCGTGGACGCCCTGTTCGACAACGGCCGTCGTGGTCGCCCGGTCTCTGGCCGTGGCGGTCGCCCGCTCAAGTCGCTCGCCGAGGCCCTCAAGGGCAAGCAGGGTCGTTTCCGTCAGAACCTGCTGGGTAAGCGTGTCGACTACTCCGGCCGTTCGGTCATCGTTACCGACCCCAAGCTGCTGCTGCACCAGTGCGGTCTGCCCAAGACCATGGCGCTGGAGCTCTTCAAGCCCTTCGTCATGAAGCGCCTGGTCGAGCTCGGCAAGGTCGAGAACATCAAGGGCGCCAAGCGCGCTATCGACCGTGGTGCCACCTTTGTGTGGGACATCCTCGAAGAGGTCATCGACGGCCGCGTCGTGCTGCTCAACCGTGCACCGACCCTGCACCGTCTGTCCATCCAGGCCTTTGAGCCGGTGCTGGTCGAGGGCAAGGCTATCCACCTGCATCCGCTGGTCTGCTCGCCCTTCAACGCCGACTTCGACGGCGACCAGATGTCTGTCCACGTGCCGCTGTCCAGCCAGGCTCAGGCCGAGGCTCGCGTGCTTATGCTCTCTGCGAATAACCTGCGCTCGCCGGCATCCGGCAAGCCGGTCAACATCCCTTCGCAGGACATGATCATCGGTGTGTACTACCTCACCCAGGTTCGCGAGGGTCTGCCGGGCGAGAACCACGTGTTCTCGAGCTTCGACGACGCGCTGCACGCCTATGACTGCCGCTCCGAGGTCGACATGCAGGCCAAGATCCAAGTCCGCGTGTCCGCTGCCGATGCCAACGTCATCAACGAGGACGGCACCCGTATCTTCCGCGTCAAGAACGGCAAGAACGAGTTTGTCGACTACGACGTCACCGGCAACAAGACCGCGCGCTTCGAGACCTCTATCGGCCGCATCATCTTCAACCGCCAGTGCCTGCCCGAAGACTATGAGTTCATGAACTACAAGATGGTCAAGGGCGATGTGGCCAAGCTGGTTGCCGACTGCTGCGATCGTTACCCCGAGGCCAAGGTCGGCCCGATCCTCGACGCCATCAAGTACTCCGGCTTCCACTACGCTACCCGCGCCGGCCTTACCATCTCGGTGTGGGACGCTCTCATCCCTGCCGAGAAGCAGGAGCTGCTCGATCGCGCCCAGGCCAACGTCGACCAGATCAACGAGTACTTCGAGGAGGGCTTCATCAACGAGACGGAGCGCCACATCGAAGTCGTTAACGAGTGGACCGCTTGTACCGACAAGGTTGCAGCGCTCATGCTCGACATGTTCGACGAGGAGAACCCGCTGTACATGATGGCCGACTCCGGCGCCCGTGGTTCTAAGACCCAGCTGCGTCAGCTCGGCGGCATGCGTGGCCTGATGGCAGACATGTCCGGCGAGACGATCGACCTTCCCATTAAGGCGAACTTCCGCGAGGGCCTGCTGCCGCTCGAGTACTTCATTTCGACCTACGGCGCCCGTAAGGGCCTGGTCGATACCGCATCCCACACCTCGGACTCTGGTTACCTGACCCGTCGTCTGGTCGACGTGGCCCAGGACGTCATTGTCCGCGAGGAGGACTGCGGTACGCACGAGGGCGTCACCTACAACCTCATCATCCCCGGCACCACCGACCTCAACACCGACCTCGTCGGCCGTTGCTTCATCGAGGACGTCGTGGCTCCCGATGGCACCGTGCTCTTTGAGCAGGACGGCTACATCGAGAAGGTCGCCGACATCCAGAAGATGGTCGATGCTGGCCTTAAGAAGGTCAAGCTCCGCGCGCTGCTCACCTGCCGCTCCAAGTACGGCGTGTGCCAGAAGTGCTACGGCTGGGATCTTTCCACCCGTCGCCCGGTCGCTATCGGTACTGCCGTCGGCATTATTGCTGCCCAGTCCATCGGCGAGCCCGGTACGCAGCTTACGATGCGTACCATTCACTCCGGCGGCGTCGCTGGCGTCGACGATATTACGCAGGGTCTGCCTACGGTCAGCCGTATGTTCGATATCGTCGGCAACGTCAACGAGAAGATTCTGGGTCGCGAGGCCGAGCTGGCTCCGTACTCCGGTCACCTCTCGATTAAGCCCGAGAAGTCCGAGTACGTGCTGACGCTCACCGACTCCGAGGATCACACCCGTGTCCTCGACGAGCGTCGCGTCCCCGCTTCGGTGCGCTTTATGCCCGAGATCGAGGACGGCTGCGAGGTTCGCGCCGGCGACCAGATCACCAAGGGCTTCGTCAACTTCCGCAACCTGCGCAAGCTGACCGACATCGAGTCGACGATGCACACCTTCGTCGAGAGCGTCAAGGACGTCTACACCAGTCAGGGCGTTGACCTGAACGACAAGCACATCGAGGTGCTCGCACGTCAGATGCTGCGTCGCGTTCAGATCACCAACCCCGGCGACTCCAAGTACCTGCTCGGTCAGTACGTCGACCGCTACGAGTTCGCCGACGAGGTCGAGCGCGTTGCCCGTCTGGGCGGTCAGGCTCCCGTGGCCGAGCCCGTCATCCTGGGTACGCTCAAGGTCGCGTCCAACATCGACTCCTGGCTGTCGAGCGCTTCGTTCATCCGTACCGCCGGCGTCCTTACCGAGGCTGCCATCGAGGGCAAGGTCGACCACCTGCTCGACCTTAAGTCCAACGTCATCGTCGGTAAGAAGATCCCGGCTGGTACCGGCCTCAAGCCGTACGCCAACGCCAAGCTGACGTATCGCACGGCCGACGGCTACGTGGACATCGACGGCCCGGCTTCGCCCAACGCCAAGTCGCTGCCCGAGTGGGCTCCTGTGGAGCTCAAGGACCTGGACGAGCAGCTCCCGCAGCAGCTCGACTGGGCCGGCTACGACGAGTTCGGTGGTGCTGACGGTTCGTTCACCCGCAACGGCCACACCATCTCCGCCGAGAAGGCTCGCCTGTACCTGTTCGACGACCTGGGCGTGTCGCAGCGCTGGACCAACAAGTTCAGCGAGGTCGGCATCGAGACGGTCGGCGACCTGGTCGGCAAGTCCGAGGAGGATCTGCTGCGCATTGATGGTATCGGTGCCAAGGCGATCGAGGAGCTCCGTGACGGCCTGGAGGCCCACGACCTGCTCTACATCCTCGAGAACAACGACGACGTTGCCGACGAGGAAGACCTCTCGCAGCTGCTGCAGATGGTCTTTAGCCCCGACGGTCCGGACGACATCCTGCTGGGCACCTCCGCCGCGCCGACGCATCACGCCGACGCCGACGAGGAGCTCCTGGGCGCCCCGATCGACGACAAGAAGGCTCCCGCCAACGGTGCCATCAACGAGGACATGGCTTCCCTCGACGAGCTGCTCAACCAGCTCGTGGACACCGACGACGCCGAAGAGGCCAAGGACAACGACGAGGAGTAATTAGTTCCGCCGTTCTAACGAACGGCGGCGACCTCCGTCGCTGCGCGGCCCCCAGAGCTACAATCTGTCATTCAAAAGGCAGGGCATGACCAAAAGGTCAATGCCCTGCCTTTTTCATGCCACCTTGTACGCTCTGGGGGCCGCTCGCTTGCGTATGCTCAACCTGTTGCGTTCCGTTGATCCCTTGCCAATAAGGGACAGAGTCATTTTGATAGGTTATTCCTGCTTGAATTTGAAACATTCCGTTCGGTCAAAGCGTATCTATGGTGAGGGCCTCATCGAGAACCATTAACGTCACAGGGAGGTGATTATGGAAGAACAAGCATTTAGACAGGCGGTCGAGGATCACCGTGATGTCGTGTTTCGAATCGCATTGACGTACCTGCGCGATCGTGCCGACGCCGACGATGTTGCCCAGGATGTCTTTCTTAAGCTGCTTAAAAGCGATGGACATTTTGAAAGTTGGGAACATCTTCGTCGATGGCTTATCCGGGTCACGATCAATGAATGCAAATCGCTCTTTCGAAAGCCATGGAGGCGTGTGGAGGATATTGAGAACCTGGCCGATTCGCTTTCGGCGGCGCAGGATGAGACCAAGGCGGTCCTGTCAGACGTTATGCGACTTCCGGAGCGATTCCGCGTTCCCATCGTGCTCTATTACTATCTGGGCTTTTCGACCTCAGAGATTGCCGAGTTGTTGCATGTACCAGCCGCGACCGTTCGAACGCGTTTGGCTCGCGGCAGGTCGAAGCTCAAGTTCATCCTAGAGGAGGGCGACCGTGAAATCCAATCAAATCAAGCAGACCTTCGAGTCCATCCAAGCCGATAGCAATCTTGCAGATCGCGTCCTTAATACTGCTGCGGGTGAGCCGCTTCATCGAAAGGGCCACGCGAAGCCTCTCTATGTTGCCGTAATCGGGTGTCTTGTCGGAGTGTTGGCGACCGGAGGGGTCGCCTACGCAGTTATCAATTCCAGCTATTTTGCCTCAGCTTGGGGAAACCACGGCAACGGGGATTCCATTACCTGGACCAACGGCGGCTCATCGGGAACTAAATATACCTACACCAGAGAGTTTGGCGATGGCATCGCGCCCCAAAGCCTGGAAGGCGCAGTCCAGGAGGTTAATCTGTCCGTCGAGGGCAACGGCTATACGCTTGATATCCATGAGATGGCAATCGACCAAAACGGCTGCGGAGCCGTGACGTTTACGTTGTCCAATCCAAATGGAGTTAACTACTACAAGCCAGCAGCAGAGATTGGCGAACTTGTTCTCTATGGTGAAGAAGAGCAGGGCATCGGCACGCCCGATATGAAGTTCGGCGAGGAATGGCCTGACACACGCAGCACAATTGATAAGGACACATCAAGCGATACTGTCATTAATGGCACGATGTACTTTGCCGCTATGGATCGCGAGCGAGATTTGCAACATGCTGTCACCTGGAATATCCATTGGACCGAGGGTGAAGGTGAGAGTGCGAGGCGGTTTGAGGCGTCGACACCCGAGTTCACTATTGGAGCGTACGTCGATACAAAGGAACTCCGCTCCGGTGACTCGCCTCTTGAGATTAGCCCGTTTTCCATCCAGACGCACATCGATGATTTGGGCTATGAAGCAGTTGATAATAAGCTGACCGTCAGCTACAAGGATGGATCGGAGCAGATTATCGAAGATGACGACGCAGGGCTGTTCAACTTATATTTTTCTTATGGGCGCAATAGCGGAGAGAACATCTGGGTGCCAACGAAGTTGATTGATGTCGATCAAGTTGTCTCGGTAACCCTTGAAATTGTGAGGTATACATCAACAGGGGAGACCGAAACGAAAGAGCCCTTTACCATCGTCTATTCGTAAGATTTGGGGTCGCTTCCTACTAGGGGAAGCGGCCTCTTTTGCGTTAAATGGAAACGCCGCCGATTTCCATGCGACAGATGAGAGCAGATTACCGCTGGAGCGCGACGTTTCCCCAGATAAAACCGACCAAAATAAACCTGTCCCTATTTGGAAGGGAACGTTGCCCCGACAAGCACGTCGGATTCCCGGACCGGGCGGCCGCCCCCGCGCACAGAAGGGGATTCCTTTTGTGTAGGCTTTGCGGAAATATACTCATTTTGGGATACGCCCGGCGGCGTGGTCTGTTGACGGCACAGCTAACGCCACGTATCCTATCGAACTGCGTGTTTCGTAGGGGGATGCTGACCCCTCGATTCAAGCCGTTGCACTTTACAGAAAGCTGGAATCATTCGAGAAGGAGTACGCTTTGCCTACTATTAACCAGCTGGTTCGCCAGGGCCGTCGTTCCGTGCCCAAGAAGTCCAAGAACGCTGCTCTGCAGCACAACTCCCAGAAGCGCGGCGTGTGCACCCGTGTCTTCACCACGAGCCCCAAGAAGCCGAACTCGGCTCTTCGTAAGGTTGCCCGTGTTCGCCTTGTCAACGGCATCGAAGTTACTGCCTACATCCCGGGTGAGGGCCACAACCTGCAGGAGCACTCCATCGTGCTCGTCCGCGGCGGTCGTGTCCGTGACCTCCCTGGTGTCCGTTATCACGTCATCCGTGGCGCCTACGACGCTGCTCCGGTCCAGAACCGTATGCAGGCCCGTTCCAAGTACGGTGCTAAGCGCCCCAAGGCCAAATAAGCCAGATAACGTTTTGATACTTTCGCCGTGTGCCGCCTAAGCGCCGCACGGTAGACACTTAAGGAGATTTCACATGCCGCGTCGTGCAGCAGCTAATCGTCGTGAGGTTCAGCCTGACGCCGTTTACAACAACCGCCTGGTGACTCAGCTCATCAACAAGGTCCTTCTTGACGGCAAGAAGGCCACCGCTGAGCGCATCGTTTACACCGCTTTCGAGATCGTTGCCGAGAAGTCCGAGGGTGGCGACGCTCTCGCTACCTTCAAGAAGGCTATGGACAACGTCAAGCCCACGCTCGAGGTTAAGCCCAAGCGTGTCGGTGGCGCTACCTATCAGGTCCCGATGGAGGTCAACTCCCGTCGTTCCACCGCTCTGGGCATCCGCTGGATCGTCAACTTCTCCCGCGCTCGCAAGGAGAAGACCATGGCCGAGCGTCTCGCCAACGAGATCCTCGACGCTTCCAACGGCCTGGGCGCTTCCGTCAAGAAGCGTGAGGACGTCTTCAAGATGGCCGAGGCCAACCGCGCGTTCTCTCACTATCGTTGGTAAGTTAAGGTAAGGAACTAACATGGCTAAGCCTAAGTACAAGCTTTCCGATACCCGTAACATCGGCATCATGGCTCACATCGATGCCGGTAAGACCACCACGACCGAGCGTATTCTTTACTACACCGGCAAGACCCACAAGATCGGTGAGGTCCATGAGGGCGCTGCCACCATGGACTGGATGGTTCAGGAGCAGGAGCGCGGCGTAACCATTACCTCCGCTGCTACCACCTGCTTCTGGAACAAGGACGGTAAGGACTACCGCATCCAGATCATCGACACCCCGGGCCACGTTGACTTCACCGCCGAGGTGGAGCGCTGCCTGCGCGTCCTCGATGGCGCTGTCGCCGTCTTCGACGCCGTTGCCGGCGTTCAGCCCCAGTCTGAGACCGTTTGGCGTCAGGCTTCCACCTTCAACGTCCCCCGCATCGCCTTCATCAATAAGTATGACCGCGTGGGCGCTGACTTCTTCAACGCTATCGAGACCATGAAGGATCGTCTCGACGCTAACGCCGTGGCCGCTCAGGTCCCGATGGGCGCCGAGGACAACTTCTGGGGCGTCATCGACCTGGTCACCATGACTGCATGGGACTTCAAGGCCGACGAGAAGGGTATGACCTACCCCGAGCCGATGGACGAGATCCCGGCTGAGTTCGCCGACATCGCTGCCACCAAGCGCGAGGAGCTCCTCGACGCTGCTGCCAGCTTTGACGACGAGCTCATGGAGAAGATCCTCATGGAGGAGGACTTCACCGTCGAGGAGCTCAAGGCGGCTCTGCGTAAGGGCGTTCTGGCCAACGAGCTCAACCTCGTCTTCGTGGGCTCCGCCTACAAGAACAAGGGCGTTCAGGAGCTGCTCGACGCTGTCGTCGACTACCTGCCCAGCCCGCTCGACGTTGAGGCTGTCACCGGTACCGATCCGGACACCGGCGAGGAGATCCAGCGTCATCCTTCCTTCGACGAGCCCTTCTCCGGCCTGGTCTTCAAGATCATGACCGACCCGTTCGTCGGTAAGCTCACCTATGTCCGCGTTTACTCCGGCCGTGCCGAGTCCGGCTCCTACGTGGTCAACGCTTCCAACGGTCAGCGCGAGCGCCTCGGCCGCATCCTCGAGATGAACGCCGCCGAGCGTATCGACCGTGACGACGCTGCCGCCGGCGACATCGTTGCTTGCGTCGGCTTCAAGAACTCCACCACCGGTGACACCCTGTGCGCCGAGGGCAAGGAGATCGTCCTCGAGAAGATCGAGTTCGCTAAGCCCGTTATCGACGTTGCCATCGAGCCCAAGACCAAGGCCGAGCAGGACAAGATGTCCCTTGCTCTGACCAAGCTCGCCGAGGAGGACCCGACCTTCCAGGTGTCCACCAACCACGAGACCGGCCAGACCATCATCGCCGGCATGGGCGAGCTGCACCTCGAGATCATCGTCGACCGTCTGCTCCGTGAGTTCAAGGTTGACGCTAACGTTGGTAAGCCCCAGGTTGCCTACCGCGAGACCGCTGGTCACGACGTCGAGAAGGCTGAGGGCAAGTTCGTCCGTCAGTCCGGCGGTCGCGGTCAGTACGGCCACGCCGTCATCAAGCTCGAGAAGATGGAGGAGGGCTTCGGCTACGAGTTCGTCAACGCTATCGTCGGCGGCGTCGTGCCCAAGGAGTACATCCCGTCCATCGACAAGGGCATCCAGGAGGCCCTGAACACCGGTGTTATCGCCGGCTTCCCGGTCCTCGACGTCAAGGTCACCCTGTTCGACGGTTCTTACCACGAGGTCGACTCCTCCGAGGCCGCCTTCAAGATCGCCGGTTCCATGGCTATCAAGGACGCCCTCAAGAAGTCCGATCCGCAGCTGCTCGAGCCGATCATGGCTGTCGAGGTCGAGACCCCCGAGCAGTACATGGGCGACGTTATGGGCAACCTCTCCGGTCGCCGCGGCAAGATCGAGGGCATGGAGGATCGCAAGAACAGTAAGCTCATCCGTGCCAAGGTGCCGCTGGGCGAGATGTTCGGTTACGCTACCGACCTTCGCTCCCAGACCCAGGGCCGTGCATCCTACACGATGCAGTTCGACTCTTATGAGCCTGCGCCCAAGTCCATCGTGGACGAGGTCATGAGCAAGAACGCCTAAGTTCGAGCTCCCTGTTACGTAATCCTGCGAGAACATCTCTCGCACTCTTTGGAGGTTTAAGTTGGCTACCCAGAAGATCCGCATTCGCCTCAAGGGCTATGATCACGAGGTCGTCGATCAGTCCGCGAAGCTCATCGTCGAGACCGCTCAGAAGACCGGCGCTCGCGTCTCCGGTCCTGTCCCCCTGCCCACCGAGCGCAACCTGTACACGGTTATCCGCTCGCCGCACGTGAACAAGGACTCCCGTGAGCAGTTCGAGATGCGCACCCACAAGCGCCTCATCGACATCCTCGACCCCACCTCGGGCACCGTTGATTCGCTCATGCGTCTCGACCTCCCCGCTGGCGTCGACATCGACATCAAGCTTTAAGCGATATCGCTCATAGCTTAAAGGGCCCCGCTGCCGTTACGGTAGCGGGGCCCTTTTGTTTTGAGTTTAGATTTTGGGATAGCGAATTCGTCTGCCGAGCCGACGGCTGCGGCGCCCTATTCGCTCAGGGGGCGCAAGGATGCTTCTTCGAAGTGGAAGACGCACAAGCCGCTCTCGGTCTCAATGCATGCGCGGCCGCAATCGTCGACCGTTCTAAATATGCCTCGTGCCAGCTCGTCTCCAGCGGGGGAGCGGGCGATAACGTGCTCCCCGATCCAATTGAGGTGACCGACATAGTCATCGCGGACGGGCGCGAGCGGTCCGGCGTCTTCTTCCATGGCGTTGAGGCGTTCTGCCCACGCATCTACAGCGTTCACGACTGCGTGATAGACCTCATCGAGGAGCATGTCGACGGCAGGAACGTTTTCGTTAAGGTCCGAGAGACCGATTGCCGGCAGGCCGCCATCGGGCACCTCTTGGGGCACATAGTTCACATTGACGCCAATGCCGCAGACGGCGAAAGGTTTGCCTTCGTTATCGCGTGCGGCCTCGACCAGAATGCCGCCGAGCTTGCGTCCTCGCGCGACCAGGTCGTTGGGCCATTTGAGGCCAATCTCGTTTGCAAGACCCTGCTTTTCGAGTGCTTCGAGCACCGCTAGGCCGCTGACGGCGGCAAGACCAGAGTACTTTGCGGGATTAACGCATGGACGCAGGACAATCGAAAGCAATAGGTTGCCGGCGGTTGAATCCCACTTGTGGCCGCGCCGGCCGCGTCCTGCCGTTTGCGCGCGGGCGGCAAGTCCTGTGCCGTGCGTCGCTCCCTGTTTTCCTGCTTCGAGCAGGTCATCGTTGGTCGATCCGGTTACGTCGACTATCGTTAAACGAGAATCCATAACAGCTGCTACCTCCTAAGTAAATAAGGCAATCGCGCAATGGTGTCGAGAGATAGACACAATGTGAAGCCTTTGTCGCATTTGGACAATTTAATGTTAACACGTCAACAAAGACTGAAATGCGTTATCCTCTCTTGGTCGATGTAAACACGTCAACAACTCAAAGGAGGTTAGTGATGGGTTTCACGATTCTTGGAACAGGCTCGGCGCTTCCTGAGCGCAGCGTTTCCAATGACGAGCTGTCTGAGTTCCTCGATACCTCGGATGAGTGGATTTTTACTCGCACAGGTATCAAGAGCCGCCACGTCTGCACCACCGAGTCACTTGACGACCTTGCCGTAGCGGCGAGCGAGCGGGCACTCCAGGTGTCCGGAATCGACGCGAGCCAGCTGGATCTGATCGTCTGCTCGACGACGACGGGTGACCACCTTGTTCCCGCCGAGGCGTGTGCCGTTGCTGAGCGACTTGGCGCGACGTGCCCTGCCTTCGATGTCTCGGCGGCCTGCGCCGGCTTCGTATTTGCGCTCGATGTCGCCGAGGGCTATATCGCCCGCAGCCGTGCCGAGCGCGTGCTTGTTGTTGCTGCCGAGCAGATGACGCGCGCGCTCGACTGGACTGACCGTGCCACGTGCGTGCTCTTTGGCGATGGCGCGGGCGCTGCAGTCATGGAGGCCGGGGGAGAGAATCCCCTTGCCGTTGAGCTTTCGACCGCACCCGATGTCGAGACGTTACGCGTTCCCGGGCTGGATGGCACCTCGCCATTCAAGGTTCCCTCGGACTGCCAGAGTGTGCTTTCCATGAACGGCCGCCGCGTGTTCAAGTTCGGCGTCAACGCCATCTGCGACACGGTCCATAAGCTTGCGATCGATGCGGGCATTTTGGTCGAAGACATCGATCATTTTGTATTCCATCAGGCTAACGAACGAATCCTGAGCCAGGCGGTCAAGCGCCTGGGCGTGCCGGACGAGCGCGTGGTTCGCACGTTGCGCGAGACCGGCAACATTTCGAGCGCATGCATTCCGCTTGCCCTCGACCGGCTGGCAAACGCCGGTGCACTTCACACAGGCGACACCATCGCCTTGGTTGGATTTGGCGCCGGTCTGGATATAGGTGGCTATCTGCTTCGTTGGAAGTAGTCGCACATAGGAAATAAAAACGCCCTAGGGCACAACCAAAGGAGAACTACCATGGCAGATCAGAAGACCTTCGAGCGCGTTTGCGACGTTATCCGCGAGACCGCCGGTCTTGACGACGTCGAGATGAAGCCCGAGTCCACGCTCGAGGAGATTGGTCTCGACAGTCTGGGCACCGTCGAGATCCTCGTCGCCGTCGAGGACGAGTTTGGCATCCAACTCGATACCGAGGAGAACCCTAAGACGGTCGGCGAGTTCGCCGATACGGTCGAGGCGGCATTGGAGAAGTAGAGATGCTCAAGACTCCTCTCTGCGATCTGCTCGGCATCGAAAAGCCCGTGTTCCAGGGCGGTATGGCCTGGATTGCCGACGCCTCGCTGGCGTCCGCAGTGTCCGAGGCGGGCGGCTTAGGGATTATCGCGGCCATGAACGCCGATGCCAACTGGCTGCGCGACCAGATTCACGAGCTGCGCGCCAGGACGGATAAGCCCTTTGGCGTCAACGTCATGCTCATGAGCCCGTTTGCCGACGAGGTCGCGCAGGTCGTGATTGACGAGCGAGTGCCGGTCGTCGTGACGGGCGCCGGCAATCCCGCCAAGTACATGAAGGCGTGGAACGAGGCGGGCATCAAGGTCATCCCGGTCGTTGCCTCGGTGGCGCTGGCGCGCCTCGTGGCACGTCGTGGAGCCACGGCGGTTGTTGCCGAGGGTACCGAATCGGGCGGCCATATTGGCGAGACCTCGACGATGGCACTGGTGCCGCAGGTCGTCGATGCGGTCGACATTCCCGTCGTGGCCGCCGGCGGTATTGCCGACGGCCGCGGCGTGGCGGCCGCCTTTATGCTGGGCGCTGCCGGCGTCCAGGTGGGTACGCGCTTTCTCGTTGCGAATGAGTGCACCGTCTCGGAGCAGTACAAAGAGATGGTCCTGAAGGCCAACGACACTTCGACGCGTGCGACCGGTCGCTCGACGGGACATCCAGTGCGCGCCCTCAAGAGCCCCTTCACCAACGCCTATGCCAAGAGCGAGGGTTCCGGCGCGAGTGCCGAGGAGCTCGGTGCTATGGGAACCGGTGCGCTGCGTAAGGCCGCCAAGGACGGCAACTACGAAGAGGGTTCGTTTTTGTGTGGACAGATTGCCGGCATGGTCAACGAGCGCCAGAGCGCACGCGAAATCGTTGACGACCTGGTCGATGGCGCCGAGCACGTCCTGAAGGGTGCGTGCGCATGGGTGGCGTAGCGTTTTTGTTTGCCGGCCAGGGTGCCCAACACCCCGCGATGGGCGTCGACTTGATCGAGACATCGCCGGCGGCCGCCGAGGTGTTCGCCATTGCCGATGAGGTGCGCCCGGGGACGAGCGAGCAGTGCCGGAGCGCCTCCAAGGAGGAGCTCTCGCAGACCGAGAACACGCAGCCTTGCGTGTTCGTGCACGACCTGGCAGCAGCTGCCGCCCTGCGCGAGCGCGGCGTGGCACCTGCCGCCTGTGCGGGTTTTTCGCTTGGCGAGGTCGCCGCGCTCACCTTTGCGGGGGCATTCGATACGCGAGCAGGCTTTGAGCTCGTGTGCGAGCGCGCGGCGCTGATGGCCGCGGCTGCCGAGCGCCATCCGGGCGGCATGCGCGCCGTCATCAAGCTTGATGCGGCGCAAGTCGAGGGCCTGGCTGCGCAGGCCGGCGAGGACTGCTGGCCGGTCAACTACAACAGCCCGCAGCAGACGGTTGTTGCCGGAGCGCCCGAGGCACTGCAGGAGCTCGACGTCCTCGTAAAAGAGGCTGGCGGCCGCGCTATGAAAGTCGCGGTGTCGGGTGCATTTCATAGCCCCTATATGGCCGAGGCGACTGAGGGGCTGGCGACGTATATCCAAGCCGGCCACGCGCCATCTCCGCTGTTGATTCCGGTCATGGCAAATATGACGGCGGCGCCCTATCCGGCGGACCCGCGAGCGGCATCGGATGTCTTGGTCAACCAGGTGAGCCATGCCGTGCGCTGGGTCGACACGCTGCATACTCTGCAGGATCAGGGCATCGACACGTTTATTGAGGTCGGCCCTGGCAAAACGCTGTCGGGCCTGGTCAAGCGTACGCTGAGCGACGTTCGCGTGTATTCGTGCGAAACGGCCGAGCAGGTCGCAGCTATTGCCGACGAGCTCGCATAGTCCACAGGGCTGTAACCCGAAAGGAATGACATGGGCAACTTGAACAACGGCGCGCTCGAGCGCAACGACTCACGTCGCGTGGCACTGGTCACGGGCGGCTCGCGGGGTATCGGCCGCGCCTGCGCTGTCGGTCTGGCGGAGGACGGCTTTGATATCGCCGTCGTCTATGCCGGTAGCGTCGATGCGGCGCGCGAGACGTGCGAAGCCTGCGAGGCGGTTGGCGCCGCGGCACGTGCATATCAATGCGACGTGGCCGATCCCGCTGCCGTCAACGCGTGCGTGGAGGCGGTCCTCAACGACTTTGGCTCCATTTGGGCGCTCGTCAACAACGCCGGCATCACCCGCGATGGCCTGCTCATGCGCATGGGCGATGACGCCTTCGACCGCGTGCTCGATGTCAATCTCAAGGGAACATTCAATATGACGCGCGCGCTCACCAAGACCTTTATGCGCCAGCGCGGCGGCTGCGTCGTCAACATGAGCTCGGTCGTGGGCCTGATGGGCAATGCCGGGCAAGCCAACTACGCTGCCTCCAAGGCGGGCGTGATAGGGCTTACCAAGGCGGTGGCGCGCGAGCTTGCGCCCCGCGGCGTACGAGTGAACGCGGTCGCCCCCGGGTTTGTCGAGACGGATATGACGGCAAAGCTCTCGGAGAAGGTTCGCGCGGCAACCGAGGAGCAGATTCCCCTAAAGCGCATGGCGCGCCCCGAGGAAGTGGCCGGCGTGGTGCGCTTTTTGGCAAGCGATGCGGCGGCCTACATTACGGGTGAGGTCGTGCGCGTCGACGGCGGAATGGCGATGTAGAAACCAGGGCCGAAGAATGGCTTGGATGAGGAGACCATGATGGAACAGAGAGTTGCAATCACCGGCATCGGTGCCGTATCGCCGCTCGGCAACACCGCGCTTGCCACTTGGGCAGCCATGTGCGCCGGCACGTGCGGCATCGGCCCGATCACGCACTTCGATACCGATGCGTTTACCGTCAAGGTGGCGGCCGAGGTAAAAGGGTTTGACGGCAACGAGTACTTTGGTAAGCGTGACGCCAAGCATCTGGACCCTTGCGTTCAGTTTGCGATGGCGGCTTCGGACGAGGCAATGCACGATGCGGGCTTTGATGTCGAAGGTGCCATCGATCGCGAGCGCCTGGGCGTCTACGTGGGCTCGGGTGTGGGCGGCATGACGACGCTCGTCGATAACGTCCATACGATTGCCGATCGTGGGCCTCGCCGCGCATCACCCTATATGATTGCGATGATGATCCCCAACATGGCATCGGGCAATATCGCAATCCGCCACAAGGCAAAGGGCCCGACCCTGCCCGTGGTGACCGCCTGCGCGACCTCGGCCCATGCCGTGGGCGAGGCGTTCCGCGCCATCAAGCATGGCTATGCCGATGCAATCCTGGCTGGCGGCGCCGAGGCCGCAATCATCCCCGATGCCGTTGCGGGCTTTACGTCCTGCCGTGCTCTCACCACTAATCCTGACCCGTCGACGGCATGCCGTCCGTTCGATGCAGACCGCGACGGCTTTGTGATGGGCGAGGGCGCCTGCGTGCTGGTGCTCGAGAGCATGGAACACGCGCTGGCTCGCGGGGCGCACATTTATGCCGAGGTCGTGGGTTACGGCAACACCGATGATGCCTATCACATCACGAGCCCCGATCCCGAGGCTGCCGGCATCGCCCGTGCGATATCGCTGGCGGTGGCCGAGGGCGACGTTAAGCCTTCCGAGGGCCTCTACATCAACGCTCACGGCACCTCGACCAAGCTCAACGATTCGTCCGAGACGGCGGGCATTAAGCGTGCGCTCGGCGAGGACGCGGCGCGCGCCGCGCACGTCTCGTCGACCAAGTCGATGACCGGCCACATGATCGGTGCTACGGGCGCCATCGAGGTCATGGCCTGTGCCATGGCGCTCGAGCAGGGCGTGGTGCCCCCGACCATTAACTACCACACGCCCGATCCCGTCTGCGATCTTGATTACACGCCTAATCGAGCGGTTCGCGCCGACCTTACCTGGGCGCTTTCGACCAACCTGGGCTTTGGCGGACACAACGCCGCCATCGCGCTGCGTAGATATACGAGGAGCTAGAGCATGGATTCCAAAAGACTTGCCGAGATAGCCGATGTTATGGAGGACCGCGGCCTCACGCGCGTGCGCGTTGAGGAGCCCGATGGCACCGCGGTCGAACTCGAGCGCGCGAGCGCCGCGCAGCCGGTTGCCGTGCCCATGCCTATGCCGAGCGCTATGGCCGCTCCAGTTGCAGCTCCCACAGTCGCGCCTGCCGCACCGGAGCCCGCCGCGCAGACACCTGCCGCCGCACCGGAGCCCAAGGGCACCGAGGTGACCGCTCCCATGGTCGGCGTTTTCTATGCTGCCCCGGCGCCGGGCGACGAACCGTTTGTGCACGTGGGCTCCAAGGTCAAGGCTGGCGAGACCCTTTGCATCATCGAGGCCATGAAGGTTCTCAACGAGGTGACGGCCGAGGCAGACGGTGAGGTGCTCGAGATCTGCGTGGCCGACGGCGACCTCGTGGAGTTTGGCAGCTGCCTCATGAGGATCGGATAGGTGATATCCATGAACAAAGAAGAGCTCAAGAAGCTGTTGCCGCATCGCGAGCCGATGCTTTTGCTCGACGAAGCCGAGCTGGTGGGCGACGAGGCCCACGGCAAGATCACGATTACGGGCGACGAGTACTTTTTGCAGGGACATTTTCCGGGAAACCCGGTCGTCCCCGGCGTGATTCAGTGCGAGATGCTCGCCCAGAACTGCTGCGTGCTGCTGATGGGCGATGAGGAGGCGCGCGGCGCGACGCCGTTCTACACGAGTCTGGACAAGGTGCGTTTTAAGCGTCCGGTGCGCCCGGGCGACACGGTGGATCTGGTGTGCTCCATCACGCGTGCGCGCGGGCCGTTCCGCTTTGCGACGGGTACTGCGAGCGTCAACGGTGAGGTTTGCTGCCGCGCCGATATGTCTTTTGCACTCATGCACGAAAGTTAAGGAAGGCTTCATGTTCGACAAAGTGCTCATCGCCAACCGCGGCGAAGTCGCGGTCCGTGTTATCCGCGCGTGCCGCGATATGGGCATCAAGACCGTCGCCGTTTATTCCACGGCCGATGCGGACGCGCTGCACGTGCAGCTTGCCGACGAGGCGTATTGCATCGGCGGCCCGCGTCTTGCCGAGAGCTACCTCAACGACGATGCTGTGCTCACCTGTGCCGTAAAGTCGGGAGCTAAGGCAATTCATCCCGGCTATGGCTTCTTTTCCGAGAAGGCAAGTTTCGTGCGCGACTGCGACAAGTACGGTCTGTCGTTTGTCGGTCCTTCGGCCGAGGTGATCGACAGCATGGGCGACAAGGACGCCGCGCGTCGAACGGCTGCCGCGGCAGGCGTGCCCATCGTGCCGGGCTGCGATTTGCTCAAAAGCCCCGAGGAGGCAACGGTCGAGGCCGAGCGCATTGGCTGCCCCGTGCTTATTAAGGCGCGTGCCGGCGGTGGCGGCCGCGGCATTCGCAAGGTCGAGCGCGTGGAAGATGCGGCAAAGGCGTTCATCGAGGCGCGTGCCGAGGGTGAGGCCGTTTTTGGCGACGGCGAGTGCTACATGGAGAAGTTCGTCGCGCCGGCACACCACGTTGAAGTGCAGATTATGGCCGATAAGCAGGGCCATGTGTTTTCGCTCGGCGAACGCGAGTGCTCGGTGCAGCGTCGCAACCAAAAGCTGATCGAGGAGAGCCCCGCGCCGTGCCTCGACGGACACGACGACATTCGTGCCCGCATGCACAAAGCAGCGCGTGACCTGGCACGTGCTGTCGGCTACGAGGGCGCCGGTACCATCGAGTTCCTGTATTCGGACGACGGCAATTTCTACTTTATGGAAATGAACACGCGCTTGCAGGTGGAGCATCCGGTTACGGAGTTTGTGACCGATACCGACTTGGTCAAGTGGCAGCTGCGCGTGGCAGCCGGCCAGCCTCTGCCCTTTGAGCAGGAGGACATGCCGGTCCGCAACCACGCCATGGAGTGCCGTATCAATGCCGAAACGCCGGACTTTCTGCCGTCATGCGGAACGGTCACCGCGTTGCGTGTGCCGGGTGGTCCGCGCGTGCGCTGGGATTCCGCCATGTTTACCGGTGCGAACGTTCCACCGTTCTACGACTCCATGCTCGGCAAGCTCATCGTGTGTGCGCCCACGCGTGACAGCGCCATTCGCAAGATGCGCTCGGCCCTGGGCGAGCTCGTGATCGAGGGCGTGAGCGAAAACAGCGAGCTTCAGCTCGACGTGCTGGCAAACGACGAGTTCTTGTCGGGCATGTATCACACCGATCTGATGGGGCATCTCTATGCTGATGAATAGAAAAGCGAAGACGGTAAACGTCCTCGAGGGGCCGATGACCGAGTCGTGCGCCGAGTTTCCCGCGCGCCACGTGTTTATCAAGTGCCCGGAGTGCCGCCGTGTGATTGATGAGACGCGCCTGCACGACAACCTCGAGGTCTGCCCTCGTTGTGGCAAACACTTTCGCGTGAGCGGTCGCGCGCGCATGCGCATGACGGTCGACGAGGGCACGTTTGAGGAATGGGATGCCAATCTGGCGTCGGAGGACTTCCTCTCGTTTCCCGGCTATGCCGACAAGCTCAAGAGCGTAAGCGAGCGTTCGGGCGAGCGCGATGCCGTTGTGTGCGGCAGGGGCAAAATCTGCGGTTGCGATACGGCGCTCTTCTTTATGGACGCCAACTTTATGATGGGCTCGATGGGTTCCGTGGTGGGCGAGAAGATCTGTCGCGCATTTGAGCGTGCGGCCGAGCTGGGATTGCCAGTTGTCGGCTTTACCGTTTCGGGCGGTGCGCGCATGCAAGAGGGCGTGACATCGCTTATGCAGATGGCCAAGATTTCTGCGGCGGTTAGGCGCCACAGCGAGGCGGGCGGCCTGTATATCACGGTGCTCACCGACCCCACGACCGGAGGCGTAACCGCGAGCTTTGCCATGGAGGGCGACATTATCCTGGCCGAGCCCGACGCCCTGACGGCATTTGCCGGCCCACGCGTGATCGAGCAGAACATGCACAAGCGCCTGCCCAAGGGATTCCAGCGCTCCGAGTTTTTGTTGGAGCACGGCTTTTGCGATGCCGTTGTTCCACGTGGCGAGATTGCGCTCACGGTAGGCGAGCTGTTGGCGCTGCACGAAGGCCACGCGCCCGGCCTGGGGGCACCGCATGAGATCGTGCATACGGGTCGTCGCGGCAAAAAGCTGGGACACTTGTTTAAGCGCTCGGCGGCACCAAAAACCGCGCTCGAGATTGTCAAGCAGACCCGCTCGGCAGATCGCGCCACGGCAGGCGAGATGATCTTGCTGGGCCTGGATGGGTTTGTGGAGCTGCACGGCGACCGTTACTTTGGCGACGACGCCGCTGTGGTGGCTGGCATTGGCTGGAAAGACGGACGCCCCGTAACGGTCATCGCCATCGAGCGCGGCACCACGACCAAAGAGCGTATGCGCCGCAACTTTGGCATGGCACATCCCGAGGGCTACCGCAAAGCGCGTCGCCTTATGCGTCAGGCCGAAAAGTTTGGTCGACCGGTTCTGTGCCTGGTCGATACTTCGGGTGCGTTTTGCGGCATCGGTGCCGAGGAGCGCGGCCAGGGCGAGGCGATTGCCCAGAATCTCATGGAGATGAGCGGCCTTAAGACACCGATTGTCTCGGTGGTGACAGGCGAAGGCGGCTCTGGTGGCGCGCTGGCGCTATCCGTGGCCGACCGCATCCTGATGCTCTCGAGCTCGGCCTATTCGGTCGTGAGCCCCGAGGCCTGTGCGTCGATCCTATGGAAGGATACCGAGCGCGCGAATGAGGCCGCCGAGGCTCTTAAGCTCACGGCCCCCGATCTGTTGGCGCTCGGCATCATCGACGGCATTGTCGACGATAGGGGCCTGTCGCATGAGGAGATCGCCGGTGCCGTCATGTCCTCGGCATTTGATGCCTTCGATACGCTTGGGCGGCTCGACGACGCGACCCTCACAAACCGCCGCTACGAAAAGTACCGCGCAATCGGTCAGTACCGCACGATGTGACAAAGGGACAGCCCGCATGTCACATTGGGAAAGGCGTTCCATGTCACAAGTTTCTAAGGCTACGCTGCCAACGACGTTGAAGTCGACCGTCATGGCCGTGGTGGACTATCTGTCCAAAAGCATGATGTCGGCGCTGCCGTTTATTGTCTGCGCGGCGTTGTTTCGCACCGTCGCCGTCATTATGGGCGAAGGCATGCTGGGCCTGTGGTCTGCCGATTCCGAAATCTATCGCCTGTTCTACAGTTGGCTCTATAACGCCGGCTACTACTTTTTGCCCATCTATCTTGGTTGGGCGGCCGCCCGCCAGCTCGGTTGCTCGGAGCAGCTAGGCATGATGCTGGGCGGCGTATTGATTGCGCCCGATCTGCTTAAGCTCGTCGATGCCGCATCGACGACGGGGGCATCGATGACTTCCGTGTATGGTCTGCTTCCCGCGCCGGTCAACGATTACACGACGACTGTTATTCCGGTTCTCATCTCGGTGCCCGCGCTATGGCGAGTGGAGTGTTTCTTTCAGCGCGTTATCCCTAAGGCCGTGGCGTTTTCGTTCGTTCCGTTTGCGACCATGCTCGTCATGGTTCCGGTTTCCCTGTGCATTACGGCGCCGGCGGGCAGCTATCTGGGCATGCTGTTGGGCCAGCTTATGTTTATGCTTGGCAATTCCGGTGGCATCGTGTCGCTGCTCACGCTCATGGGGCTTGCCGCGGGCTGGGAGTTCCTAAAGATCGCCGGCGTCAGCAACGTTGTCCTATCGCTCGCCTATGCGCAGTTTATGAGTGTGGGAACGGATTCGTGCATCCTGATCGCCGCGACAATGGCAACGTTCGCCGTTTGGGGCATGCCCTTTGGCGCGTCGCTTCGCGTTGCGGATACGGACGAGAAGGCGCTCATGCTGGGCTATTCAATCTCGGGTGTTCTTGGCGGCGTAAGCGAGCCGGCGCTGTACGGTTGCGGCTTTAAATATGGCAGGTGCCTGACGTGCATGGCCATTGGCGGCGCCGTCGGAGGCCTTGTTGCAGCCGTGGGCCACGTTACGGCCTATACCATCGGCATGACGAATGTCCTCATGGTCATTGGCTTTGCCACGGGCGGCATCTCAAACCTGCTGTGGTGCTGCGCTGCCGGCGGCACGGCATTTGCGGTGTCTGCGGCGCTGAGCTACTGCTTTGGCGTGGTGCCGGCGAAGGGGCAGACGACGGGGGACGGAGTCGATTCGCCCGAAACCTCGAAGAGCGCGGTCGAAGCAAGCGCATAAATCGATCGACAAAGGGACAGTCCTGCATGTCACATTCCAAGGTCGTGGCCCATGTGGGTTGCGGCCTTTTTGTATCTGGGGGACAAAGTGGCTACACTACAATCCGTTTGAGCAATAGATATATAGGTAGTACCGTGGGGGCGGATATAGATGGTCGAGTGGATTGTTCGTCGTGCGCAGGGCGACCGTGCGCGCGTGGGCACGTTGACGGGTGTGGTGTGTATTCTCGCCAATGTGGCACTATGTGCGGCGAAGGGTGCAATTGGTGTGGTTTCGGGATCGGTTTCGATCGTGGCGGATGCCATGAACAACCTGTCCGATGCCAGCTCGAACATCGTGAGCGTGCTGGGCTTTAAGCTGGCGAGCAAGCCGGCCGACCCCGAGCATCCTTACGGCCACGGTCGCTACGAGTATCTCTCGGGTCTGGTCGTGGCGGCACTCGTACTGATGATCGGCCTTGAGCTTATCAAGTCCTCGGTTGAGCGCGTCATCCACCCCGAACCTGTCGAGTTCTCGCTTGCCCTGGTGGCGGTCCTGGCGCTTTCGATGGTTGTAAAGCTGTGGATGGCGGCCCTCAACCAAAAGCTCGGTGACCGCATTGAGTCCGAGACGCTGCATGCGACGGCTCAGGACTCAAAGAACGATGTTCTTGCTACGGGTGCTGTGCTGGCGTGCGCAATTGTTTCGCAGGTGACGCACATCAATCTTGACGCATGGGTCGGCCTTGCCGTTGGCGCCTATATTGGCTGGAGTGGTTTTGAGCTTATCCGAGATACGGTGAGCCCGCTTTTGGGCCAGGCGCCCGACCCCAAGCTGGTCAAGCACATTCGAGACAAGATCATGAGCTATCCCGGCGTTTTGGGCGTCCACGACCTTATGGTTCACGATTATGGTCCGGGCAGGAAGTTTGCAAGTGCGCACGCCGAGATGGCGGCCGAGGCCAGCCCGCTGGAAAGTCACGACACGCTCGATAACATCGAGCAGTCGTTTAGGGTCGAAGACGGCATGATCGTCACGCTTCACTACGATCCCATCGTGACCGATGACCCCAAGGTGGCGAGCATGCGCTTGCGCATTCACGCCATGGCTCAGGAGATCGATAACCGCCTCTCGATTCATGACCTACGCTGTGTGCCGGGTCCTACGCACACCAACGTGATCTTTGACTGCGTGCGTCCCTCGGATCTGCAGATGAGCGCCGAGGACCTAAAGCGTACGTTGGCAAAAAAGGTGGAATTCGAATACCCCAAGCCGATTGCCAAGATCACGATCGACGAAGACTACGTAGGCCATACCCACGAGTAAGGCTGCGCCGGCAAAGCAGGTTATGCAGAAGGGGAGAGCATGAAGAAGCTGTATCTACTCCGCCACGGTCAGACGGAGTTCAACGTCAAAAAGCTGGTCCAGGGCCGCTGCGATTCACCGCTGACCGACCTGGGCCGTCAGCAAGCCGGGATGGCAGCCGCGTGGTTCAAAGCCCACAACGTCGTTCCCGACAAAGTGGTCTCCTCCCCTTTGGGCCGAGCCATGGCCACGGCAAGTCTCGTCGCATGCGAGCTCCTCGGTCCGGACGCCGCGGTTGAGCCCTGCGAAGGCATCATCGAGCGCTGCTACGGCACCTTCGAAGAAGGCCCCCACGACGCCCTGCCCACCGACGTCTGGGATCCGGGCGAGGACCTGGTCCCCTTCGGAGGAGAGGGAAGCAAAGCGTTACAAGAACGCATGGTAGCCACCCTCACCAATATCATGGGCTCCGAGGGCATCGAAACCCTCTTAGCAGTAAGCCACGGCAGCGCCAGCCGCCAATTCATCAAGGCTGCAGCTCCAGAGGGCTTCGAGCTCCCAGCAAAACTCCCCAACTGCGCCATCATGATCTTCGGTTTTGAAGAGGCAAAGCCACAAGCAGAAGGCGAGCCAATGCAATGCCAGTTCACCCTCCAGCAAATAGTGGACCCTCAACAAAGTAATTAGCTGAGCGAGCAGAGTTAAGCAGACATCAACGTGTCGTCTCCCGAGCTTGGCAGAGGGGCGGCGAAATATATTAAGTTTGTCGCGAGTTCCGCACGCAAAGGAAAGCACTTAATGTGCTTTCCGTCTTGCGCAGGACTGTAGAGTAGCAAACTTAATATATTTCGCCGCCCCTCTGCCAAGCCCAGGCGACTCCACGCACTTTACCTGCGTAAACAATGTGAGTGAAATATGAATCTCGATGGATACGCCCGCAGCCGTGTATACTAAACAGCTGTGTGTAACCAGGGGAGTATTCTGGCTGGACAAAATGCCTGCTTAATAGGGTTGTCAGGTAGTCCGGACGCAATACAAGACTGGGGAGCACGTCGTGTAAGTAGTGGTCCTCTAGGGGCGTACGCTCGGTGGTGTACGCATTGTCCCAAGACCACGCGAGAGTTGGGATCATATCTTGATCAGCATGATTCTCGGCCGCAAGATTGGCATGACCCAGGTTTGGGACGAGGACGACAACGTCGTTCCCGTCACGGTCATCCAGGCTGGCCCCTGCGCTGTCTCGCAGGTTAAAACTCAGGCAACCGACGGCTATGACGCCGTCCAGATCGGTTTCGGCGACATCAAGGCCAAGAACGTGAACAAGCCCATGGCTGGTCACTTCGCCAAGGCCGGCGTCGAGCCTGTCCGCTTCCTTCGTGAGGTCCGCGTCGAGAACGGCGAGGAGCACAAGGTCGGCGAGGTCGTCACCGTCGCTGATTTCGCTGATGTCGAGAAGGTCGACGTCATCGGTACCTCCAAGGGTAAGGGCTTCCAGGGTCGCATCAAGCGCTGGGGTCAGCGCCGCGGTCCTATGACGCATGGTTCTCACTTCCAGCGTCACCCCGGTTCTATCGGTCAGTGCGCCTATCCTGCGCGCGTCCTCAAGGGCGTCAAGATGGCCGGTCACATGGGTAACGAGCGCGTTACCGTCAAGAACCTTTCCGTTGTCCGCATCGATGCCGAGCAGAACCTCATCTTGGTCAAGGGCGCTGTCCCGGGTGCCAAGAATGGTCTCGTCGCCATCCGTATGGCCTAAGGGCCCAGCCCATTTAGCCCAGCGTCATACCAAGGAGAACACTTAAATGGCAAAGTTTGAAGTAAAGAACAGCGAGGGCAAGAAGGTCGCCGAGGCCGAGCTCGCCGCTGAGGTGTACGGCATCGAGCCGAACATCCACGTTATGCACCACATCGTCAAGTGCCAGATGGCCTCTTGGCGTCAGGGCACCCAGTCCGCTAAGGGCCGCTCTGAGGTTTCCGGTGGCGGCAAGAAGCCTTGGCGTCAGAAGGGCACCGGCCGTGCCCGCCAGGGTTCCATCCGTGCTGCCCAGTGGCGTCACGGTGGCGTTGTCTTCGCCCCCAAGCCCCGTTCCTACGCTAAGCGTATGAACAACAAGGAGGTCAAGCTGGCTATGCGCTCCGCGCTGTCCGCCAAGCTGGCCGATGGCGAGCTCGTGCTCGTCGACGACTACGGCTTCGAGAAGCCTTCCACCAAGGCTGCCGTCGCCATGCTCAAGGCTCTCGGCCTTGAGGGCAAGCGTCTGACCATCATCGTCCGCGATGAGGACGTCAACGCCTACCTGTCGTTCCGCAACATTCCCAAGACGTTCATCATCACCGCCGACGAGGCCAACACCTACGATCTCGTCAACAACAACGCTGTGCTGATGCCCGCCGACATCGCCGCTCACTTCGGGGAGGTGCTTGCATAAATGACCGCCCACGAGATCATCATCCGTCCGATCGTGTCCGAGCGTTCCTTCTCCGGCATGGAGCAGAACAAGTACACGTTCGAGGTCGCCAAGGATGCTAACAAGTATCAGATCAAGGACGCTGTCGAGGAGATCTTCGGCGTCAAGGTCGTTCGCGTGAACACCCTGACGGTCAAGCCCAAGACCAAGCGTGTGCGCTATGTCGCCGGCAAGACCCGTTCTTGGAAGAAGGCCATCGTCACGCTGGCCGAGGGCGACACCATCGAGGTCTTTGGCAACCAGGCCTAAGACTCGCTGCTGTTGAGTGAGCTCATGCCTCCCAAATAGGGGAGGCGAGAGCTCAAGGTTTTGGGCGTATAAAATGGACACGCCCGGAGCCGTGTATACGTCCGGTGTCATCGCACCCGAGGCAGAACCTCGAATCCCTGTCTGCGATGGCTAACGGATTCCTATTGAAAGGGATTGTAATGGCTGTAAAGCACCTTAAGCCGACCTCCGCTGGTAGGCGTTGGCAGACGATCTCCGACTTCTCCGAGATCACCTGCACCAAGCCCGAGAAGTCTCTTCTCGAGCCCCTGCCCAAGAAGGCCGGTCGTAACAACAACGGCCGCATCACCACCCGCCACCAGGGCGGCGGCGTGAAGCGTCGTTACCGCGTGATCGACTTCAAGCGCAACAAGGACGGCGTGCCCGCCAAGGTTGCCACGATCGAGTACGATCCGAACCGTTCCGCTCGCATCGCTCTGCTGCACTACGCTGACGGTGAGAAGCGCTACATCTTGGCTCCCAAGGGCCTCGAGGTTGGTCAGACCATCATGTCCGGTTCTGACGCCGACATCAAGCCGGGCAACGCTCTGCCCCTCGCCGACATCCCCGTCGGTACGCTCATCCACGCCGTCGAGTTCCAGCCGGGCAAGGGCGCTGCTATCGCCCGTTCCGCCGGTAACTCCTGCCAGCTGATGGGTAAGGAGGGCAAGTACGCTATCGTCCGTATGCCTTCCTCCGAGATGCGCCGCATCCTCGTTACCTGCCGCGCCACCGTCGGTGAGGTCGGCAACGCCGATCACGCCAACATCGTCATCGGCAAGGCCGGCCGTAAGCGTCACTTGAACGTGCGCCCGACCGTCCGCGGTACCGTCATGAACCCTGTCGACCACCCGCACGGCGGTGGCGAGGGCAAGAACCACACCTCTGGTCGACCCTCCGTTACCCCCTGGGGTAAGCCGACGAAGGGCCTTCGTACGCGCAAGAAGAAGAAGGTCTCGAACCAGCACATCATTCGTCGCCGTAAGAAGTAATTTCGGATACCGAGTTTTAGGAGAAAGCACTTATGAGCAGAAGTCTCAAAAAGGGCCCGTTCGTGGAGACTCGCCTTCTCTCGCGTATCACCGCGATGAACGAGGCTGGCAAGAAGGACGTCGTGAAGACCTGGTCCCGCGCGTCCACCATCTTCCCCGAGATGGTTGGTCACACCATCGCCGTCCACGACGGCCGCAAGCATGTGCCCGTGTATGTTACCGAGTCCATGGTTGGTCACAAGCTCGGCGAGTTCGCGCCGACTCGTACGTTCCGTGGCCACAAGGCCAAATAGGGGGTTAACCGTAAATGGCAACTAAGTCTATTGAAACTGAGGCCACCGAGGTTCGCGCCGTCGCTAAGTACGTGCGTGTTTCCCCCAGCAAGGCCCGCCTGGTGGTCGATCTGATCCGCCGCAAGCCTGTCGCTCAGGCCTTCGACATCCTCCACTTCTGCGACCGCGCCGTCGCCGTGGATGTCGAGAAGGTTCTCCGTTCCGCCGTTGCGAACGCCGAGAACAACAACGGTCTGCGTGCCGACAACCTGGTTGTCGCCGCTGCCTATGTTGACGAGGGTCCGACGCTTAAGCGCATCCGTCCCCGCGCCAAGGGTTCCGCTTCTCGCATTCTGAAGCGTACTTCCCACATCACCGTCGTCGTTGCTCCTCGAAAGGAGGCGTAAAGCTGTATGGGTCAGAAAGTCTACCCCACCGGCTTCCGTCTTGGCATCACCGAGAACTGGCGCTCCCGCTGGTTCGCAGAGAAGGATTACGCTAAGACCCTCGGTAACGATCTCGAGATCCGCAAGTACCTCGAGAAGCGTCTTTCCCGCGCAGCTGTCTCCCGTGTCGAGATCGAGCGCGCTGGTGACAAGGTGAAGGTCATCATCCTCACTGCTCGCCCCGGCGTTGTCATCGGTAAGAAGGGTGCCGAGATCGATACCCTCCGTACCGAGCTCGAGAAGGTCGCTGGCGTCTCCAAGGGCCAGCTCTCCGTCGACGTTGTCGAGATCAAGCGCCCCGAGCTTGACGCCAACCTCGTTGCTCAGTCTATCGCCGAGCAGCTCGAGGGCCGCGTTGCCTTCCGTCGCGCTATGCGCAAGGCTGTCCAGTCCGCCCGCAAGGCCGGCGCTAAGGGCATCCGTATCCAGTGCTCCGGTCGTCTCGGCGGTGCCGAGATGGGCCGTCGTGAGTGGTACCGTGAGGGTCGCGTGCCTCTGCACACCCTTCGTGCCAAGATCGACTACGGCACGGCTGTCGCCAGCACCACCATGGGCGCTTGCGGCGTGAAGGTCTGGATCTACCTGGGCGAGAAGCTCCCGGGCCAGCCTGTTCCCAACCCTGCACTCGAGGGCTCTTCCCGTCCTCGTCGTCGTAACTCCGAGAGGAGGGGTCAGTAGTGCTTGCCCCTAAGCGTATTCTTCACCGCAAGGTGCAGCGTGGCTCCATGAAGGGCCAGGCCAAGGGTAATACCGAGCTGCATTTCGGCGAGTTTGGTATCCAGGCTCTCGAGGCCCATTGGATCACCAACCGTCAGATCGAGGCCGCTCGTATTGCCATGACCCGCTACATGAAGCGTGGCGGTCGTGTCTACATCACGATCTTCCCCGATAAGCCCATCACCAAGAAGCCTGCCGAGACTCGCATGGGTTCTGGTAAGGGTAACCCCGAGGAGTGGGTGGCCGTCGTCAAGCCCGGCCGCATCATGTTCGAGGTCAAGGGCGTGCCCGAGGAGGTCGCTCGCGAGGCTCTGCGTCTTGCACAGCACAAGCTTCCCATCAAGACCAAGATTGTTGCTGCCAAGAACGCCGAGCAGCGCATCGAGAAGGAGATGGCTGAGGAGGCCGCTCTCGAGGCCAAGTGGGCTGCTGAGGACGCCGCCGCCGCCAAGGAGGAGAACTAATGAAGCCCGCAGAGATTCGTGAGCTCTCGGACGCTCAGCTCGTTGAGAAGCTGAAGGAAATGCGCGCCGAGCTCTTTAACCTTCGTTTCCAGATGGCCACCAGCCAGCTGGACAACACCGCTCGCGTCAACACCGTGAAGAAGGACATCGCTCGCGTCCTCACGGAGCAGCGCGCCCGCGAGATCGCAGCGGAGAAGTCCGCTGTCGCCGAGTAGGACCTAAGGAGAGAACATGACTGATTCGCGTAACTCGCGTAAGGTCCGTACGGGTGTCGTTACCTCCGTCTCCGGTGCCAAGACCATTGTTGTCACCATCACCGAGCGCAAGCGTCACCCCAAGTACGGCAAGATGATGACCAGCTCCAAGAAGCTGCACGCTCACGACGAGGAGTGCACGGCTGGCGTGGGCGACACCGTCCGCGTTATGGAGACCCGTCCTATGTCCAAGATGAAGCGTTGGCGCCTCATCGAGGTCGTCGAGCGCGCTAAATAAGCAGTCGCTCTTACGACTTGTACGTTTCCGAAGATGTGCGTATACCTGGCTTGCATACCACGGGCCGTATAAAGGCTGCGCACCTCTCTTCGGTTCTTAGTTCGGAGGAACATCTACCATGATTCAGATGCAAACCATGCTGAACGTCGCCGACAACTCCGGCGCTCGCAAGATTCGCTGCATCAAGGTGCTTGGCGGTTCCAAGCGTCGTTATGCAGGCATCGGCGATGTGTTCATCGGTGCTGTCCAGGAGGCTACCCCTGGCGCCAACGTCAAGAAGAAGGACGTTGTCCGTTGCGTCGTCGTTCGCACCGTTAAGGAGATCCGCCGCAAGGATGGCTCCTACATTCGCTTTGATGAGAACGCCTGCGTTGTCATCAACAACGATGGTTCGCCCGTCGGCACCCGTATCTTCGGGCCCGTCGCTCGCGAGCTTCGTGACAAGAAGTACATGAAGATCGTCTCGCTCGCTCCCGAGACCCTGTAGTTAGGGGAGATATATGTATATCAAGAAGGGCGATAAGGTCCAGGTTCTCTCTGGTAAGGATCGCGGCAAGCAGGGCGTTGTCCTGCGTGCTCTCCCTGCCGAGAACAAGGTCGTTGTCGAGGGCGTTTCGGTCGTCAAGAAGGCCGTTAAGCCCAACGCTGCCAACCAGCAGGGCGGCATCGTTTCGCAGGAGGCTCCCATCGACGCCTCCAACGTCAATCTCGTTTGCCCCGAGTGCGGTAAGGTTACCCGCGTCGGTCACGAGAAGGACGGCAAGAACAAGCTGCGCGTCTGCAAGAAGTGCGGCCACAAGTTCTAAGCTGCCCGCAACATCAAGTTGCTAGCAAAGGCCCGGATGCCACGGCACCCGGGCCTTTTTCTATCCCCACTCGATGGCTTCGGTTCTGCCGTCCCGTCATTCCGGTTGCATCCAGTTTTCGGTGCCGTCTCGAATCGAGTGCCGCCAGGTGATACCCTGTCGCGTTTCGTCGGCTTCGGGGACAAAAGTCGGGACAACTCCAAAAACTATTTTCGAACTCAGGGCTTTGAGTTTTTGTTTTTGTCCCAAAGGGCGCGGCGGGATGCCTTTGGAGGCTCGATAGCGCCGAAAACGCCCGTTTTGAAACTTAAATGCCTTTTCGCGTGCAAGCCGCCAGCTGCAATAGGAAGTGAATCAACGCAGGTGGCTTTCAAGCAGTTTGCAAAACTGCAGGTCGCAGGTCTTCATTGCCAGTAGGAGAAATGAGTAGTCTCAGGTGGCTTGCCCATGAGTTGACGAACGGGATTTGAGATTACGCTGACGTCCGGAAACGCTTCGAGCACGGCGTTACGTTTTTGGGGTTTGGGCGTAGCCCCTGCACCCGCGAGCGCGGGCCTTAAGCCCGCCGAGAGGGTGACGCGTCGAAAACGAAGGGGAAAGAGAGAAGGGGCCGTCCCTATCATTCAGGTTGCGACCGAAGAAGACAAGGAGACCCCCTGAGCCTGAATGATGCCCCACAGACCGCGTCCGACCGAGCTCAAGCCGAGCTTTTCCTGACGTCCGCCTTCGCGAAGATGATGGCTGGATTGGCTATGGATTGGCAACACTTATTTGGACGATTCCGGGAGGGACGGCCCCGCCTCCCTGAACTCGACCGGCGACATGTAGCCCAGCGTCGAGTGGATCCTGAAGTTGTTGTACCAGTGCACGTAATCCAAGAGCTTGGCTCGGAGCTCGCGCGTCCCTCCTCGGTCCTTCGGAGTGGCCGACGATCTCCCCGTTGCAGAGGTCGACGAGCAGGCAGACGTAGTTCCACGACGCCCCGACGCGCACGCAGGCCAAGTCGCTGCATATATGGGTGCACGGCGCCCTGCCGCCGAAGCCGCGCGCGACGACGTTCGACACGTCGGCCTCGTTGACCGCCCCGGGGTGCACCTTGAACCTCTTCCTGCCGTATGCGCCGGCCAGGCCGTTCTCCCTCATGATGCGGCAGACGCGGCACCGGCTGACGGTAACGCCCGACCTCCCGGGCGACGCCTTGATCTTGCGCGATCCGTTCCGGCCCTTGCTGGCGGCGTGCGCCGCCGCGGCCGCCGTCGCCCCCGACATTAAGGTCCTCAAGGGCCGCGTCGTCTCCGGCGACCAGTTCGTCTCGCCCGCGGAACAGAAGGAGCGAATCCTCGCGGCCTTCGGCGACCTGTGCTGCGAGATGGAGGGCTGCACCATCGCGCAGGCCTCCTATCTCAACGGCGTGCCCCTCGTCGTCGTGCGCGCCATCAGCGACAAGCCCTGCGCCGAGGGCCGGGTCGTCGACTACAACACCTTCGAGAAGAAGGCCGCCTGCGACTGCGCCCGCATCGCCGCGCGCATGGTTAAGCTTTAGGCCCGGCGCGCCGGGGCCCTTTCCAAAGCGAAGTGTCGAGCCGAAGTGTTGAGCGTCGGCCCTGAATGTTCAATGGCCGTTGTTTTCTGCCCCTCAAGTGGTGGACTTTTCCTCGGAGCTGTTGATTCCCCCACGCGCCCCCTTCCGTTCTCTGTTCTCCCCTTATACTCCTTGTACGAGGAGGTAAGAAGTCATGGACAAGACCACACAGGACAGCTTGGCAAAGAAACCCGTCGACATGAGGGACAGGATTCTCGAGCATCTCGAGGCCCTCACCTCTGCCGTCTCGCTCGACGACCTTGCCCGTCTGTCCACCTCCGACATCGCCGAGACGCTCATCATCCCCAGGAGCCTGGCGAGCCAGTACCTCAACGACCTTGTTCGCGCCGGTCTTGTGGTTAAGGTGGCGGGCAGGCCTGTCCGTTATTTTCATCGCCGCGCGTTCCAGAAGCGTTTTCAGGTAAAGCTCTCTGCAAGCGAGTATGCCTCGCTCGCCGACCTCATCCAGGCGACGGGAATCGCCGATCACCGCGACTTCGCGCGTGCCGTGGGCTTCGACATGAGCCTCAGCTCCGTTGTCGAGCAGTGCAAGGCTGCGGTTCAGTACCCTCCGTTTGGCCTGCCCATCCTCTTGAGCGGCGGCGTGGGTGTCGGTAAGTCTTTCCTTTCTCGCCTTGTGTACGAGTACGGCAAGAACCAGGGCTTGCTGTCCCGCGACTCCTCCTATGTGCGCATCGACTGCGCCGGGGTCCCGGACGCCGCCTCGTTCAACGGGCTTCTTGACGAGTCGATCGCGAAAGCGCGCGGGGGTGTGGTCTTTGTCAACGGCATCGAGGCACTCTCTCCCTCTGCGATGGAGCACTGCCTTGCGACGGCCCTCGGGCTCGATGCCTCCCAGGATGCGCCGCGCGCTCGCCTCGTTCTTTCGACGACGCTTTCCGCCGATGACCTGAAGGTTTCCTCGGCCTACAGCAAAATGCCCATCTGTGCCCGCGTCCCCTCACTCAAGGAGCGGACCCCCGAGGAGCGCGAGGATCTCATCTTGAGCTTCCTGCGCAGCGAGGGGTGCCGAATCGGTTCTGATGTGAAGATCAGCCGCGGCGCATACCGTTGCCTCGTGAACGCGGACTTTTCCGATAACATCGCCGGCTTGCGCGCCTGCGTGACGAACTGCTGTGCCAAAGCGTTCCTCAATCGCGAGGGCGACTACGTCGTCGTTCGCCCGTATCTTCTTCCCAGCGGGCTCCTCTCCTCCGCGCAGATCGATCAACAGCCCGACGATGGCGTTCTGATCGACGCGTCTCTGGATGCCGCCGAGAGCACAGGGCCGGTCGAGCAGGCGCTCGATGCCCTGTGCTCCCTCGATGAGCGATTCTGCGCCGGGGAGCTCTCTGTCTCCGAGCTTGTCTCGCAAGCTGTCTCCGCTGTGCGCGGCGTTGAGGATCACTTGATCTTCGACCACGGCGTCGCCTCCTCGAGGTCGCGCGCCTTCGAGCGCGTCGTGGGCGCGGTCCTTGCCGACGCAGGCTCTTCTTATGGCATCGAGCTTTCGAGGAAGGTCGCTTTTCTACTGGCCCAGGAGATTTGCCTGCAGTTGTGGCCGGGTATCGGCCTGGCTAAGCGAAAGTCTGCCTGTGCGGAGCAAATCTCCCATCTCCTCGGTGCCGTGACCTCCGAATTGCCGTTTGCCTCGAGTGTCTCCGATCAGGTCGCCGCAGACGTGGAAGGGGCGCTGGGAATCTCGCTCGATCACTTCACGAAGACGCTTCTGACGCTGTGCGTCGCATCGGAGTCTCGCGATGCGAAGGCCCTTCGGACGCTCTGCGTCATCTTGTCCCACGGCTACTCAACGGCGACGAGCATCGCCGACGCGGCGAACCGTATGCTCGGCATGCATGTGTACGAGGCTGTCGACATGCCCTACGACCAGCAGCTGAAGGACATCGTCGGTCCGCTCCAGCGCCTCGTCGACCGCCATTCCTACTGCACCGGGGTCGTGTTCCTCGTCGACATGGGCTCCTTGGAGGAGGCCTATAAGGCCCTCGAGAACGTTACCGACTCCACTATCGGCGTGGTGAACAACGTCTCTACCGGTCTTGCGCTCGAGATCGGGGTCGGGCTGCTCGGCGGCAAGTCCATCGCCGAGGTTCTTGGCGATGCGACCGCCGCGTGCGTGACGCACTGCAAGGTGATCGAGCGCGTCAACCGTGAGGACGCCATCGTCTTCTGCTCCGAGTCCGGGGTCGACGCCGCGGAGAGGATACGCCAGCTCGTCTCGCAGAGCCTCCCGCGCACCATAGGCGCGCGCCTGCTCACGAGGCCCTTCAAGCAGCTCGTCGCGAACGGGTCGAACGACGCCGTTTTCTCCGAGCACCGCGTCTGCGCCGTCATCGGCACGGGAGACCCCGGGGTCGCCTCCGTCCCCTTCGTCGCCCTCGAGGACATCATGTCGACGGCGTCCGCCTCTAAGGTTGATGCCGTGTTCGGCAGGTGGCTTGACGCTTCCGAGCTCTCTTCTTTCCACGAGAAGCTGCTCTCGAACATGACGCTGCAGAACGTCATCCGCTCCATCACCATCCTCGACCCGGAGCGGCTATTCCATGAGATCGAGAGCGCCGTGCACGAGCTTCAGCGCAGGACAGGCGAGAAGATCGGCAGCAACGCCATCATTGGGCTCTACGTTCACCTCTGCTGTCTCGTCGAGCGCCTTGTTACCAGAAACCCCATTGAGACCTACGTTGGCCAGGACCGCTTCGAGGAGGAACGCGCCGATTTCATCGAGTCCTTCAGGCAGAGCTTCTCGAGCATCTCGACGCGCTATCGCGTAGAGGTTCCCGTAAGCGAGATCGCATATGTCTTCGACTACATAAGCGTGAGCGCCGCCCCGGCGCGAGAAGAGCGCCTCGGCTCCTCGGACCTCCTGCTCGACGAGTGACCTTCCCCACGCCGCCGCAAGCTGACCGCGCGTCCTCAATAATCCGATAACCCCTTGCCCGGCGCGAATCCGGATAGCGCCGAGGCAGTACCGAACGCAAAACTTCATTTGATAGGAGCAAACATGAGTGTTGTTATGGCACGAATCGACAATCGCCTGCTTCACGGCATCATCGTGACGCAGTGGGCCCCGGTGTCGGGCGCGACCCGAGTCATGGTCATCGACGACAAGGTCGCCGGCGACGAGGTCCTGAAGTCCACCATGAGGATGGCGCGCCCCGCGGGCATGGCCGTTTCGATCATCTCCGAGCAGACCGCGCTCAAGAACTTCGCCGCGGGCAAGTACGACCGCGAGAAGGTCTTCGTCATCGCCAAGGAGCCCGAGACGATGCTTCGCCTGGTCGAGTCGGGCGTCGAGCTCCCGTCGCTGGTCGTCGGCGGCTCGCTCGTCAAGGAGGACGGCATCCAGCTCACCCAGCGCGCCTACGCCTCCGCCGAGAACGTCCAGAGCTACAAGGCGCTCATCGCCCGTGGCGTCAAGGTGACGGCCCAGTTCGTGCCCGCCGACAAGCCCGTCTCCGTCGCAGACCTCATCTAAGGGGGAAATATGGTCAACTTCACTATCCTGCAGGTCGTCCTTTTGACCCTGCTGGCCTTCATCAAGCACGTGGACTACTACGGCATCCCGATGATCTTCGTCAATTACGCCGTTTTCTGGGGCCTCATCACCGGAGTCGTCATGGGCGACTGGAAGACCGGCCTTGTCATCGGCGGCACCATTCAGCTCATGCAGCTCGGCGTCGCGGGCTTCGGCGGCTCCTCCATTCCCGACTACGGCACGATGGTCATCATCGCCACCGCCTACGGCGTGACCCTGGGCTCCGACACGGGCCTCGCCATCGGCCTGCCGGTCGGCATGCTCGGCATCCAGCTCGACGTCGTCGCCAAGATCCTCAACGGCTTTGTCGTCGAGAAGTCCCAGAAGTTCTGCAACGAGGGTAAGTTCAATCAGATGAACGCCATCCTGTGGGTCTGCCCCGCGCTCTTCGGCCTGTGCGCCGCCCTGCCCGTCTTTGTCTCCGTGACGCTCGGCCAGCCCGCCGTCAACTGGCTCCTCGAGGTCATGCCCCAGTGGTTCCTCTCCGGCCTCACCCTCGCCGGCAAGATGCTCCCGGCCGTCGGTATCGCCATGCTGCTCCGCTACATGCCAACCGCCAAGTACTTCCAGTACCTGCTCGCCGGCTTCTTCCTCTCGGCCTTCCTGAACGTGCCCATCATCGGCGCCGCCATCGTCGGCGTTGCCCTCGCGATTGCGTTCTACCAGCGTGCCGAGAGGGACACCGAGCTCGCCGCCCACGCTTCCGCAGACGCCTTCATCGGAGAGGATGAGTAACCATGGAAAACGAGAACATCACCGCCGTCGCCGAGGGCAAGCCCTCCGGCTACAAGGTCACCAAGAAGGACCTGCGCAACGCGAACTGGCGCTGGCTCATGAGCGTGTGCACCTTCAACTACCAGACCCAGCAGGGCGCCTCAGTCGCCTACGCCCTCTCGCCGGTCCTGAGGAAGATCTACACGAACGACGAGGACTATAAGCAAGCGCTCAACAACCACTTCCGCTACTACAACACCCAGCCTTGGCTCGCCGCCATCATCCTTGGCGCCTGCGTGGCCATGGAGGAGCGCGACGGCCTAGCGGCGGCGGACGCCGTCCAAGACCTGAAGATCGGCACCATGGGACCGCTCGCCGGCGTCGGCGACTCCCTGCTCATGACCATGATCCCGACCATCATGGGCTCCATCGCCGCCTACATGGCCATCGAGGGCAACCCCGTGGGAGCCGGCATCTGGTTCGCGCTCATCCTGGCCATCTTCTGGGTCCGCATGCACGCCCTCGAGTTCGGCTACAAGCAGGGCGTGAAGCTCGTCACCGACTTCAGCGAGAAGCTTCCCAACCTCACTGCCGCCGCCTCCGTGCTCGGCCTCACCGTGGTCGGCTGCCTCATCGCCTCGGTCATCGGCGTCACCTGCCCGATTAGCTTCAGCTTCGGCGACGTCGCGATGGAGATTCAGCCGCTGCTCGACAAGATCCTGCCTGCCATGATCCCCGCCGCCATCACGGGAAGCGCGTATTACCTTCTTACCAAGAAGAACGCGAGCATGACGGCCCTCATCCTCGTGGTGATCGTCCTCGCGATGGTCGCCTCCGCCGCCGGCATCCTCGCCTAGCTTCGACCCAAGAGATTGGTGAATCAATGAGAAAGATAGTTGTGGCGAGCCATTCCCTTCTCGCCCAGGGCTTCAAGGACACCCTCGAGTTCCTTACGGGTAAGGGCGACGCCGTCAACGCCGTGTGCGCCTACGTGAACGACAACGGCGAGGGGCTCGACGCGGCGGTCGAGGCGGCTCTTTCGGGCACTGACGAGGTCGTCGTCCTCACCGACGCGTACGGCGGCAGCGTGAACCAGCGCTTTTCCCGCTTCGCCTCCGACCGGATCCACGTGATCGCGGGTGTCAACCTCCCGCTCGCCATGACGGTCGCGCTCGCGCGCCCCGACGAGAAACTCGACTTCGACGCCCTCGTCAACGAGGCGCGCCAGCAGATCATCTACGTGAACGGTGCCAGTTCCGCCGAGTGCGACGACGACGAATAGAGGAGGTCGACGATGAGAGAGTTCCTTAAGGACGTGTGGATGCACGGCGGTGAGGAAAGCCGCGCCATCACCCCCGAGAACATCACGGGCGAGAAGGGCCGCGCCGCCATGTCGGCCAGCCACCTCGGCGTCGGCCGCAAGGGCTCGTGCTGCGTGCCCCTTGAGTCCGGCGAGACCATCACGCTCGCGGACATCGAGGGCCCCGGCATCATCCGCCACATCTGGATGACCGTCCCCGACAAGACCGCCGCCGGCAGCTTCGTCATGCGTGACCTCGTGCTGCGCTTCTACTGGGACGACGAGGAGACCCCCTCGGTCGAGTGCCCTGTCGGCGACTTCTTCTGCAACGGCTTCGGTGAGCGCGCCATCGTCAACTCGATGCCCATCTGCGTGAACCCGACGGGCGGCATGAACTGCTACTTCGAGATGCCCTTCAGGAAGCACGCCAAGGTCACGCTTACGAGCGAGCACCCCGGGTTCATTAAGTACATCTTCTACACGTTCAACTACGCGCTCACCGACGTGCCGGACGACGCCATGTACTTCCACGCCCGCTTTAACCGCGAGCGCAGCACCCGCAGGGGCGTCGACTACACCGTGCTCGACGGCGTGCGCGGCAAGGGCTACTACGTCGGCACCTACATGGCCCTGTGCGCCCTGGAGCGCTATTGGTGGGGCGAGGGCGAGATGAAGTTCTTCCTCGACGGCGACGAGGAGTTCCCCACGGTCACCTCGACGGGAGCCGAGGACTACTTCGGCGGTGCCTGGGCCTTCCTCGACAGGCCGCCCCACGCGTTGCCCGAGGCGCAGTGCTTCAACACGCTGTTCGCCGGCTACCCGTACCGCTCGACGCGCGACGCCACGCGCGACCGCTTCAGCGCGGGCAAGCCGAACCCGAATCCGATGCTCGCGACTAACGACGACGCGCTGCCCAGGCACGGCCTCTACAGGTGGCACCTTCCCGACCCGATCTCGTTCAAGGAGGACCTGCGCGTGACGTTCCAGGACCTCGGCAACGACGACATCAAGCTCTACGAGCGCGAGGACGACATCTCCACCGTCGCCTACTGGTACCAAAGCGAGCCGCACGCCGTGCTCGCCCCGTTTGCCGCAAGGCAGGACCGCGTGCCCAGGTAGGGTCGCCTCGAAACAAGCCAACGTTATGGGCGCCCGCGGTTGACCATGACTGCGGGCGTCCCTTTGTAAGGAGGATCACATGAGCGAAAAGCAAATGAGGCTCGGCGCCCTCGAAGCCGGCGGGACCAAGATGGTCTGTGCCGTGGTGTCCGGCGACGGCGAGGTCCTCGACCGTATGGAGACCCCGACGCTTACGCCCGCCGAGACCGTCCCGCAGATGATCGAGTGGTTCACCGCCCGCGATGTGGACGCGTTGGGCATCGGCGCCTTCGGCCCGACCTGCGTCGACCCCAACGACGAGCGCTACGGCTCCATCCTCCAGACGCCCAAGCTCGCGTGGCGAGGCCATGGTCTTCGCGCCGCGTTCGCCGACGCCCTCGGGATTCCGGTGGCCTACGACACGGACGTGAACGTTGCCTGCCTCGGCGAAGTGGTCTTCGGCTGCTGCAAGGGGCTCGAGGACGCCGTCTACGTGACCATCGGCACCGGCGTGGGCGCGGGCGTCATGTGCGCGGGCAGACTCCTTCACGGCATGCTGCACCCCGAGGCCGGTCACATGCTGGTAAGGACCCGTCCCACCGAGGAGGGACGCTGCGTCTGCCCGAGCCACGCGAGCTGTCTCGAGGGGCTCGCCTCCGGCCCCGCCATCGCCGCGCGCTGGGGAAAGCCCGCGGCCGAGCTCGCGGACAACGATGAGGTGTGGGCGCTCGAGGGGGATTATCTGGGGCAGATGTGCGCGAACCTCGTGCTCATGTACTCGCCTCGCCGCATCGTCCTCGGCGGCGGCGTGATGCACCAGGAGCAGCTCTACGGCATCGTCCGCAAGAAGACCCTCGAATATCTGGGTGGCTACATCCAGACCGCCGAGCTTAAGGACATGGAGAGCTACATCTGCGCCCCGGGCTGCGGCGGCGACCAAGGAATCCTCGGCGCGGCCGAGCTGGCAAGAAGGGCGCTCGCGTAACTTGCGCTCTCTCCGCCATACAACGCGTTAAGAAAAGACGAGCGCTTCTTGCCAATTGAGCGGCAAGAAGTGCTCGTCTTTTGCATTTGTTTTTGGGGCAGGACGCCCCGCCTCCGCTAGAGTCCCTGGACCGCCACACCCACGAGGTTTGGACCGGTGTGGACAAGAAACGCGGGGCTGATGTCGGAGCGGACGACCTCCACCGCGTTGGCCACGCACTCGCACAGGGCCTGCTCCATGCGGTCGTAGAGGTCGGCGTGGGCCGAGGTGCGGCTCGCGGCAAAGCGCACCTTGGGGTGCTTCTCGACGATGGCGGCGATGAGCTTGACCTCGGTGCGATGCGGTACTTGCACAGCCATTTCGTGTACGCGAGGCTGTTGGCTTTCTGGGCCACAGCAATCACCTTCCCCCTAGTATGATGACCTGAACAATCCTCATGCTAGGGGGAAGGTTTTTGTCGCGTAGCGGAAATTGGCCTCCACCCGCTGAGCGGGTGGCTTTCTATGCCGCGCGTGCCGCGCGGCACGGACTAAAGTCCATGAATAAAAACGAGGAAGGCCACGTCCGGCCTCCCTCGCAAAGGGTCTCTGATTACTCCCACTCATTGGGGACAGACTTAAATGAGTGCTCTTGAAATGCCGGCGCCTGGGGACGTTCTTTTTCTGTCTGCAGTTTGGAACGTTCCTTTTCTGTCGGCAGTTTGGGACGGTCCTTAGAGCTGCAGCGCGCCATGAGCGAAGGCGAAGCGGATCATCCTGTCTTTTGAGTTCTAAGCATAAGCCCCTGTCTCTGAGCAATGACCGGTTCGCATTTGTGCGTATTTGCGTGCGTGGGATTGCGTGAATATGCGTATAGATGCGCCGTTTACGGGACAAAAATGACCGTTTAGCGGTGAGATACGCAAAAACGCGCACAGACGCGCGTGTTTGTGCGAATATAGAGCTATCCGAAATGCAAGACGTTCTATGACACAGGAGGCACATATGGTAGATTCCAAGCAGGCTCCACTCGACTCCGCGGCAGCCGCAAAAGCAGCGTTCGCTTCGGTCCAGGACAAGCCATTCCCCGATGATATCTTTACGGCTCCCGAGCTTCGTTGGGCTGTGATCGGGTGCGGCGTTATCGCCAACCAGATGGCCCAGTCTCTCGCTCTTGCCGGCCGCAAGCTTGCGGGCGTCGCCAACCGTACGCTGTCCAAGGCTCAGGCTTTTGCTGAGCAGTATGGCATCGAGAAGGTCTATGAATCGGTTGAGGACCTCTACGCCGATCCGGGCATCGACGCCGTCTATATCACCACGCCGCACAACACGCATATCACCTATCTGCGTGACGCGCTGGCCGCCGGCAAGCACGTGCTCTGCGAGAAAGCCATTACCCTCAATTCCGCTGAGCTCGACGAGGCGCGTGCCATCGCCGACGAGCACAACGTCGTCCTCATGGACGCCACCACGGTGCTTCATATGCCCTTGTATCAAGAGCTGCGCCGTCGCATGGATGCCGGTGAGTTCGGCCGCATGAACCTCGCCCAGCTCAACTTTGGTAGCTACAAGGAGTACGGCGATCTGACCAATCGCTTCTACAACCGCAACCTTGCTGGCGGTGCCATGCTCGACATTGGCGTGTATGCCCTGTCCGTCATGCGTCTCTTTATGGCAAGCCAGCCCATTGAGGTCGTTTCGTTGGGCAACACCTGTGAGACCGGTGTTGACGTTGCGGGCGGCATCGTCTGCCGTAATGCCGAGCAGCAGCTGGGTGTTGTGAGCCTTACGCTTCACTCCAAGCAACCCAAGCGCTCGATTATTAGCTTCGATAAGTGCTATATCGAGGTCAACGAGTATCCGCGCGCCGATCACGCGACCATCGTGTGGACTGCGGACGGCCACCGCGAGGAGGTCCACGCCGGCACCGAGGCTTACGCCCTTTGCTATGAGATGGCCGATCTTGAGAAGGCCGTTGCCGGCGACGACTCTAAGCGTGAGCTGCTGGATTATGCTTCTGATGTTATGGAGCTGATGACCAAGCTACGCGCCGACTGGGGAGTCGTGTACCCCGAGGAGGAGTAAGCGATGCTAGCGGAAGATAGGCTCAACGCGATCGTGTCGATGGTTCAGCAGACCGGCTCGGTTACCGTGCCGGAGCTTGCCGAAGCCCTGGGCGTGACGGCGTCTACCATTCGGCGCGACCTGCAGACGCTCAATCGCGCACACCGTATCGCCAAGGTGCACGGTGGGGCGACGAGCCTTGAGCGCGCGCACGTGACGCGCGACCTAACGCTTAATGAGCGCAGCGATCTCCATAACGACGACAAGGAACGTATCTGCGCCCGTGCGGCGGCACTTGTGGAGCCCGAGAGCTTTGTATACATCGACTCGGGTTCGACGACGCTCAGGCTCATCGAGCATCTTCCACACCTTGAAGATGTCACCTATGTGACCGATTCCGTGCTCCATGCTCAACGCCTTGCTTTGCGCGGCATGCGTACCGTGGTGCTGGGTGGCGAGCTCAAACCCGAGACCGAGGCGCTCGTTGGCCCCGATGCCTTGGCAACCTTAGACCGCTACAACTTCAACTGTGGCTTTTGGGGCTCTAACGGCATTGCCGCCGAGCAGGGCTTCACGGCGCCCGATATCGAGGAGGCGCAAGTAAAGCGTATCTCGATGCGCCATACGGCCAAGCGCTTCGTAATCTCGGACGCCAGTAAATTTGGCATGGTGGCGCCCGTCAAGTTCGCGGACTTCCGTGACGCAACGATTATTACCGCAGGCGATGTCCCTGCCAAGTACCGGGCAATGGACAACGTCATCACGGTCTAACAGCAAGGGACGGGCTAAGACCAAAACCACCACAAAGGTGCCTGTCCCCATTGTGGTGGTTAGTAACGAAAACCGAGTAGTTTTCTCAATAGAAAAGCGGCAACGTCCATCACGGGCGTCGCCGCTTTCGTTGTCTGCCGGTTTGTCTAAGTCTGTAACAACTGGACCGTTAAAAGTGGGCTAGGTGTTACAGATCGAGATACTTACGAACCGCGCCGTCCCTTTGTCTCAATCTGTAACATCTGGGACTGATTTTGCCGAGTTACTGTTACAGATTGAGATTATTCCCTTGAGGGGATTCGAATGTCTCGATCTGTAACAGATAGACCGGAAAATGGGTTCTAACTGTTACAGATCGAGACGTTTTGGGACCGCGGCTGAGCCATCGCGGCAAAACCATCATAAAGGTGCCTGTTCCCATTGTGGTGGTTTAGGGCTCCCAGGGGCAAGGGGCTTCGATGTGGATGTGCTCGCCGGTTACGGGATGCGTGAAGGACACGCTGTGGGCATGGAGCATGAGGCCGCAAGGAAGCGGCGTGCCGTACAGGTCGTCGCCTACCAGGGGATGACGCTCGCTCGCCAGATGCACACGGATTTGGTGCTTGCGGCCGGTGAGCAGCTCGACATCGATATACGAGCGCGTGGGCAGACCACGACGGCTCTTAAGACGCTTGAGCACCTTCACGCGCGTTTGAGACGGCTTGCCGCTGGCGCCGACGCGCATCTTTCGACTGTCGTGTCGGTCGCGGGCGATGGGCTTGTCGATGAGCTTTTCGTTCCAGTCGATCTTGCCCTCGGCGAGCGCCAGGTAGTGCTTTTCGAAAGCGTGGTCGATGACCATCTGGTCAAAGGCGGGCTGCGTCTGCTTGTCGAGCGAGAACAGCACCACGCCGGTGGTGTCGCGGTCCAGGCGGTTGAGCGGCTGCATGTCGGTCGCGGCAAAGCCGTCGCCCATCGCCAGCAACAGATCGCTGGCGTAGTCGGTGAGCGTGCGCTCGCCGGTGCCGTCGCCGTGGACAATCATGCCGGCGGGCTTGTCGATGGCCATGAGCCAGGCGTCGCAGTAGAGGACTTGAGGTTCTTCGTTCACGTGTAAGCCTTTCGGTTAGCTAATTCCCACAAACATGCAGCCCGAGGTCGCCCCGCGTAGGCGGGCGGCGGGCTTGCGGCCGGCCTGCGCTGCTTCGACGGCGCGACGGACGCGGGCGACGGCACGGCCCACCTCATCCGTCTCGAGCAGCGTTCCGTCCACCATGAGACGACGCACGCCGGCATCGAACAGCTGAGGAACCTGCGGCGTGAGGTCGATGGGGTAGGCATCGTACAGGCGAGAGCGGCCGTGGATGTCGGTGCGGACGGGCATGACCTTGCCGTCGATATTCTTGAGCGAGAGCTTGCGGGCACGCAGACAGCAGTTGGCACAATCGTGGATGCAGCCGTTGGCAACCTGCAGAATGCAATGCTCGCTTGTCATGACGCGCGGGCGGCCAAAGACGGTGATGCCCAGAGCCGCGGGCGCGTCGGCGCCGAGTGAGACGATCTCGTCGAGCGTGATCTCGGGCGAGAGCCAAAACGCACCGGCTCCGCGCTTGGCAAGTGCCTCCATGCAAGGCGTGTTGTGCACGGGCAGGCAGGAGCGAATCTCGGCCGTGGCGCCAACCTGGGTGGCCAGGGCAAGCTCGGAGATATTGCCGACGGCGACAGTCGCTCCAGCCTGTATCCACGGGTCGACACGTACGTGGTCGACGGCGCGGCAGACCTCATCGAGCACGGGTACGATGCCCTGCTCAAACGCATCGGCGGGGGAGAGCTCGGCCGCATCGAGCGCGTCGGTGGTCATGTAGATGCGCGATGCACCCTCCGCGCGCGCTGCCTCGGCGGCCTCGAGCGAGGTGACGGTGGCGCAGATCTGCGGCTCATCGCGGTAGTGCTCGGGCGCGGGGCGGGAATCACTGGTAATAATCGCCGGCAGCTCGAGCGTTCGGGCGCGCTCCTCGTACGGCTCCAGAATGGTCTCCTCCAGCGACTTGCAGGCGGCGGCACGTACCCTGTGCACGGCGGAGAAGCCCATGCCGCAGCCCTCATCGAGCGCCACCTCAAAGCTTGCAGCCTCAAAGGGCGAGGAGCCCATGCGGCCCACATGCTCCACCAGATCGGACGCCTCAACCGCGCGGGTCTTGGCGGCCTCGACGGTAAAGCCCGTGGCCGTGGCGGTGAGCGATGGGTCGTCGCAGCAAGTAAGCGTGACGGCAAACGGTTCACCCAAACGCGCCACAACGGTTACATCTACGGCACGGCGGCGCAGCACGTCGCGCTTGAGCGCGGCGCCGGCGGCGTCAATAGCGCGCTGGCTGCGAATCACGCGCACGCGGCAGCCCTCGGGCATGCTGCGGGGCACGCGGCACTCGATGACGTCGCCGACGGCGGCATCATCGGCGGCGATGGTGGTCAGGAACTGGTCAAACTCGTCGTCATGACGAAGCTCCAGCAGGTCGCCCTTGCCCACGGGCTCAAACAGCTCAATGCGGGCGATGGCGGCGCGGCGACGGCGGTCGTCGGGCTTGAGGCCGCGCACATCGCGGTTGGCCAGGCGGCTGCCGAGCACCGTGCCCACGATCTGGCCGCGGTTGTTGGAGCGCTCGTAGCTCATCATCTCGTCACCCGAGGTGCCGTCTTGGTAGGCGTGCGTAAAGTCACGGTTAAAGCAGCGCTTGAGCTGGCGCTGGCGGGCGGCCTCTTCATCCTTAGAGGTCGAAACATTGGCCAGCATGTCATCAATCTGATGACGATACACGTCGACGATGGAATACACGTAATCGGGGGCCTTCATGCGGCCCTCGAGCTTGAGCGACGCGGCGCCGGCGTCATACAGACGGCGAACGAGCTGCGAGGTGTTGGTGTCGCGCGGGCACAGCGCGCGCTCGCGACCGGCAGGGGAGAGCGAGCGGCCGTTCTCGTCGATCAGCTCGTAAGGCAGGCGACAGGGCTGGGCGCACATGCCGCGGTTGGCCGAGCGACCCGCCATGGCAAAGCTCGACAGCAGGCACAGGCCCGAGTAGCAAAAGCAGATGGCGCCGTGGCTAAAGACCTCCAGGTCAACGTCGGGCGCGGCGTCGTGGATGGCGGTGATCTCATCGATGGAGAGCTCGCGCGAGAGGGTCACGCGGTCGGCGCCCTGCTCGCGGCACCAAAGCGTTCCGCGGTCATCATGGATGTTCGCCTGAGTCGAGATGTGTGTCTCGATGCCGGGCATGGTGCGCTTGACCTCAAAGAACAGGCCCCAGTCCTGGATAATAAAGGCGTCGGCGCCCAGCGTGGAGCAACGATGGATGAGCTGCAGCGCATCGCTCATCTCGGATTCCTTGATGACGATGTTGACCGTGACGTAGACGCGCGAGCCGGCCAGGTGCGCAGCGCGGCAGGCCTGCTCAAAGGCCTCGTCGGTAAAGTTTGTTGCCTTGCGGCGGGCGTTGAAGCTGCCCATGCCGCAGTAGATGGCATCGGCGCCGGCAGCGAGTGCGGCGGCAAAGGGCTCCGGGCCTCCGGCGGGGGCCAAGAGCTCGGGTCTGCGGTTGGTGGTTCGACTGGCGGTTGCGGTCATATCCTGCCTTTCAAAATGCTCAGATACTCAAAAGTATAGTGGCGCCGTCGCGATGGGCGATGCCCGCAGCCTAAGCAGGACAAAGTCTTCAGCAGCTTGGACTGGCTGCTCCACATGAGAACCGTTCAGCGGTTCGGAGAAACCGTTGGGCGATAAAATATTCTCGCAAGCTGATAATATTCTTGCATCGCACGGAAACCTTGAGTACTATCCCAATCAAGCGCGGTGTTCAGACCGAATTGTGCCTCCCGGTGCGAACGCCGCGCTCACGCTCTCTATCTGATCGTAAGGAGAAAAACATGAGCAAGACCGTCGTGTCTTCCGATAACGCACCGGCCGCCATCGGCCCGTATTCCCCCGGTATCCAGGCCGGCAACATGGTGTTCCTGTCCGGCCAGCTGGGCATCGACCCCGCGACCGGCAAGATGCCCGAGGGCGTCGAGGCCCAGGCCAAGCAGTCCCTCGCCAATGTCGAGGCCCTGCTGACCGCTGCCGGCGCCACCTTTGCCGATGTCGTCAAGACCACGGTCTACCTGGCCGACATCGCCGACTTCGCCGCCGTGAACGAGATCTACGCCTCCAAGTTCGAGGCCCCGTTTCCCGCGCGCAGCGCCTTCCAGGTTGCCGCCCTTCCGGCTGGCGGTCTGGTCGAGATCGAGGTCGTCGCCGCCCTCTAAGGTGTTGGCAACAACTAAACATGACATGCAAAAAGACCCTGCAGCGCGTGCGAGCTGCAGAGTCTTTTGTTAAGTGAGGAATCGCTTGTGGAGCCGCGCTCCATTTTGCTCGTTAGCCCTCCTTGCGAACTTTTTGCAGGTAGCGGTAGACGCTGGGCTCCGAGATGCCCAACGCGGTGGCGGCGCAGGCCACGGCGCCCTTGAGCATGAACACCCCGTTGCCGTTGAGGTGGCGAATGACGTCCACGCGGTCGCTTTGACCAAGCGACGTCACATCCAGCCCGCGAGCGCTCAGCAGCTCGGCAATGCTGCGGTCGATGAGCTCCTGTGTGGACTCCGAAAGGCTTTCGACCTCGATAGAGGCGGGCTCCGTGCGCGTCGGCGCCGCGTCGAAGCACGCCATGAGCTGCTGTGCCATGGCGTTGATGGAGCGCACGGTCGAGAGGTCGGTGTTGACGCAGAGCATGCCGACGATCTCGTCATTCTCGCGGATAAAGTACGTCGCTGACTCCAACGTCTTGCCACCGGCACCGCGGCCCTCGTAGCCCGTAATAAACGGCAGGTCGCGATACTTGGCGTCGTGCATGATCTTGAGCGCCAGATCGGTGGCGGGACCGCCGACCTTGCGGCCGCTCACGATACCGTTGCGGATATCGACGATGGCGTGGTCGGGATCCGAGAAATCGTGCAGGACGATTTCGCTGTTCTTACCGAGTACCTGCTCCAGGAAATCGACCATCGGCAAAAAGCGACGTACGGTCTCGTTCACGGGCAACTCCTTTGGGTTCTATCGAAGTGTTCATAACAATTTTTTATCATGGTAACACGCTGCCCATCATCTCGTATATCCGCAGGTACATTGCGTAATGCAGACGAACGGTAGGAATTTAGCGGTAAACGGTTGACCAAAAGAAATGTTAGATGTTATTTTGACCAGACACTTTCCTGACCTGCGGAAATGCGTAATTTCAGCTGAAGAATAGTCTGATAACAAAAAATTATTATTGAGAATGAGAATCATCTTTAATACGATATGCAATGAAGGCACAACCTCAACCCCGCACTGCGTCACAATAGAGCGTCAGATGCGAAAACAACTACTTCGAGGATTGGTGGTCAAATGACCCAGGAGACGGTTACGAACGGTACTGAAGCCCTGTTCACTCGCGAAGGCATGCCTCCCGTTAAGGAAATGATCCCGTGTGCCCTTCAGCACGTACTGGCATCGTTTGCCGGCATCATTACCCCGGCGGTCATCATGGCCGGCGTCTACGGCTTTAATAGCCAGCAGAGTACCGACATCATCCAGGTCGCGCTCATTCTTTCGGCGATCGACACGGCCCTTCAGGCCTTCGCTCCCTTCCGTCGCATCGGCGGCGGCCTGCCCATCGTCATGGGCGTTTCGTTCGCGTTCCTGCCGGCCCTGCAGGCCATGGGTGCCTCGGGCTTTAGCTTTGGTGCGCTGCTGGGTGGCGAGATCGTCGGCGGCGCCGTCGCGGTCCTCTTTGGTCTGGCCTACAGCAAGATCAAGTGGCTGTTCCCGCCCGTCGTGACCGGTACGGTCATCTTCTCCATCGGCGTTTCGCTGTATCCCACGGCCGTCAAGTATATGGCCGGCGGTATGGGTACGCCGCTGTGGGGCACCCCGCAGGCCTGGTGCGTCGCTCTTATCACCTTCGCCGTGGTCTTTGCGCTCGCCAACTTTGGCAAGGGCACGCTCAAGCTGGGATCCGTGTTCTTTGGCATGATCGTTGGCATGATCGTCTCCATCCCCTTTGGCATGATCGACTTCTCCAGCGTCGCCACCGCTCAGGTCTTCGCTCTTCCCAAGCTCATGCCCTACGCGCTCAAGTTTGATCCCGAGGTCTGCATTACCCTCGCCGTCGTGTTCCCCATGGTTGCCATCCAAGTTATCGGTGACGTCTCCGCCGCCTGCCTGGGCTCCATCGACCGTATGCCCACCGAGCGCGAGCTCTCCGGCGCTATCGTGTCCCAGGGCCTCACCTCTATGGTCGGCGGTCTGCTGGGCGGTCTTCCCACCAGCGCCCTTGGCCAGAACGTGGGCATCATCTGCTCCAACAAGGTCGTCAACAAGTGGGTCTTTGTGATCATTGCGGCCGTCTTTGCCATCGCCGGTCTGTTCCCGCAGCTCTCTGCCGTCCTTTCCGCTATCCCGCAGCCCGTCATCGGCGGCGCGACCGTCGGCGTCTTTGGCACCATCACCATGAACGGCGTGCGCATGTTCACCCGCGAGGGCCTCACGCAGCGCACCACCACCATCGTCGGCACCTCCGTCGTCTTTGGCCTGGGTATCTGGATGGCCAGCGGTTGCCTTGCCGGCGAGGGTATGCCCGCCTGGGTGTCCACCGTCATCGGCTCCAATGCCGTAACCCCCACCGCCATCATGGCCATTGTCCTTAACCTGATCCTTCCGCAGACGCCGGTCGTGGCTCAGCACATCGATGCTGCCAAGGACGCTGCCGTGGATCTGGTCTTGCCCGAGAGCAAGAAGTAACCAATTCGGTGCTATTCGTCGGCGGACGCATCGCCTCGTCCGCCGACGCCATGCGGTACCAAGCCGCACTTCAAAGGGTTTGTCCCTTTGGTGAAGCGTTGACGGGAGAGGGCCCGTTTCCGGTGTAGGCCGGCGCTTCGCACTCCGCCATGTCAGAGGTGTCAAACCCCGCCTCTGATGTTGAAGGGAGCATCCATGCTTCTGGTCGCTAACGGTTCCATCTTTACCCGCAACGCTCAGACCCCGTTTATTCCAAACGGTGCGGTCGCCATTGACGGAGATACGATCGTCGAAGTGGGCCCCGAGCGCGAGCTCAAGGCCAAGTACCCGGATGCCGAGTACGTCGATGCCCAGGGCAACCTCATCATGCCCGGACTTATCAACTGCCACACCCACATCTACTCGGGTCTGGCCCGCGGCCTTGCCATTAAGGGCTGCAACCCCACCAACTTCTTGGAGAATCTCGAGCAGCAGTGGTGGAAGATCGACGACAACCTGACGCTCGACGGCACCAAGGCCAGCGCCTATGCTACGATTTTGGACTCCATCCGCGACGGCGTCACCACGATCTTCGATCACCATGCGAGCTTCTGCGAGATCCCGGGAAGCCTCTTTACCATTAAGGATGCAGCTCAGGAGCTGGGCATGCGTTCGTGCCTGTGCTACGAGGTTTCCGATCGCCGTGGCCAGGAAAAATGCGACCAGGCCATTGCCGAGAACGCCGAATTTGCCCAGTGGGCCGCCAAGGAGCGTCGCGATAACGACAACCACATGATCGCTGCCATGTTTGGCGGGCATGCCACCTTTACGCTGTCGGACGAGACCATGGACAAGATGGCCGAGGCCAACAACGGCCTGACCGGCTTCCACATCCATGTGTGCGAGGGCATGAATGACGTGTGGGACTCCCGCCTCAACCGCGGTGGCATCAGCCCCGTCGAGCGCCTGCTGCAGCACAACCTGCTTGGTCCCGACACCATGCTGGGCCACTGCATCCACGTGACGCCTGCCGAGATGGATATCGTCAAGGAGTCCGGCACCTGGCTGGTCAACAACCCCGAATCCAATATGGGCAACGCCGTGGGCTGCGCCCCCGTGCTCGAGTTCTTCCGCCGCGGCATCCCCGTGTGCATGGGTACCGACGCCTACACCCACGATATGCTCGAGAGCCTTAAGGTCTTCCTGATCATTCAGCGCCACAACGCTGCCATGCCCAACGTGGGCTGGTGCGAGGCCATGACTATGCTGTTTGAGAACAACGCCAAGATGGCGAGCAAGTACTTCGATCGCAAGCTTGGTGTGCTCGAGGCCGGCGCTGCCGCCGACGTTATCGTTATGGACTACAAGCCCTTTACGCCGCTGAGCGAGGAGAACATCGACGGCCACATGCTCTTTGGCATGATGGGCAAAAACTGCCGCACCACCATCATCAACGGCCGCGTCCTGTACAAGGATCGCGAGTTCGTTGGCATTGATGAGGACAAGATCAACGCGTGGACCATGGCTGAGTCCAAGAAGCTCTGGAGCACGCTCAACGATCGCGCCTACTAATTCACAAGTAGATTCGCGTGCGTCGGATGTTTCGCCGCATCCGACGCACGTATAGGCGGCCTCCGCGGGGTCGCCGGCGCTGTGCTAGCGCTACACCGTATTTGCGCCCGCCGCGCGGTCTCGCCGGGCGTTACAGAGAGGAGCTCATTATGAGCGACATCATGAGGCCGATCCCGTTTTCGCAGCTGATGAACTGGATCATCGAGGAGCACAAGACTCAGGGCGCCATCTTTGGCGTGCGCAAGATGGTCACGGCCAACCAGGAGGGAGCGCTTCCCATTTTTGACGAGCGCATCGAGACTCCGTTTGGCCCGGCCGCCGGCCCCAACACGCAGCTTGCCCAGAACATCGTGGCCTCTTATGTGGCCGGCTCCCGCTTCTTTGAGCTCAAGACCGTTCAGGTTATGGACGGCGAGGAGCTCTCCAAGTGTGTGAACAAGCCCTGCATTGTGGCACAGGACGAGTGCTACAACTGCGAGTGGTCGACCGAGCTCGAGGTTCCGCAGGCTTTTGCCGAGTACGTGAAGGCATGGTTTGCCTGCCACCTCATCGCTCGCGAGTACGGCCTGGGCAGCCCGGACGGATTTGTCTTTAACATGTCCGTGGGCTATGACCTCGAGGGCATCAAGAGTCCCAAGGTCGATGCGTACATTGAGGGCATGAAGGACGCTAGCGGCTCCGACGTCTGGAACGAGTGCCGCGCATGGGCGCTCGCCAACCTGGACAAGTTTGAGCATGTTGACGCCGCGTTTGTCGAGTCCATCCCGGCGCGCGTCTCCAACTCCATCACCGAGTCTACCCTGCACGGCTGCCCGCCGGCCGAGATCGAGCGCATCGCGACCTATCTGATCACCGAGAAGGGCCTCAACACCTACATCAAGTGCAACCCCACGCTGCTGGGCTATGAGTTTGCACGTCAGCGCCTCAACGAGCTGGGCTTTGATTACATCGTCTTCGATGACACGCACTTCCGCGAGGACCTGCAGTGGGCCGATGCCGTGCCTATGTTCGAGCGCCTGATTGCCCTGTGCGCCGAGCGCGGCCTGGAGTTTGGCGTCAAGCTGACCAATACCTTCCCCGTCGACGTGACGAGGAACGAGCTGCCCTCTACCGAGATGTACATGTCCGGCCGTTCGCTGTTCTCGCTGACCATCGAGGCCGCCCGCCGCATTACCGAGCAGTTCGATGGCAAGCTGCGCATCAGCCACTCCGGTGGTGCCACGGTCTACAACATCCGCGCCCTGTACGATGCCGGCATTTGGCCCGTTACCCTGGCGACCGACGTGCTCAAGCCCGGTGGCTACGAGCGCTTTAGCCAGATGGCCGGCGAGTTCACCGATCTGGATGGCAAGCCGTTCGCGGGCGTCTCGCTCGACGCCGTGGCCGCGATCCAGGCCGATTCGCTCACCAACCCGCTCTACAAGAAGCCGCTGCGTCCGCTGCCCGACCGCAAGGTCGCCGGCAAGAGCCCGCTTTCCGACTGCTTTACCACGCCGTGCCGCACGAGCTGCCCCATCCAGCAGGATATTCCCGCCTATCTGGCAGCTGTTGACGAGGGCCGCTACGAGGACGCGCTCAACATCATCATCGAGCGCAACGCCCTGCCGTTCATTACCGGCACCATCTGCCCGCATCCCTGCGGCCGCGCTTGCGAGCGTGCGTTCTACGAGCCCGAGGGCGCCCAGATTCGCGCCAGCAAGCTCAAGGCCGCCCGCGAGGCCATGACCGCCGTGCTGCCCAAGCTGCGCGCCCAGGCCATCGCCAACGACAGCGAGCGCAATGTTGCCGTTATCGGCGGCGGCCCTGCCGGTCTGGCGACGGCGTTCTTCCTGACGCGCGCCGGCGTGCGCGTCACCATCTTCGAGGCCCGCGATTCGCTTGGCGGCGTGGTCCGTCACGTGATCCCCGAGTTCCGTATCGCGAGCGACGACATCTCCCACGATGCCGAGCTCTGCCTGGCCTTTGGCGCCAAGGTGCAGCTCAACGCTCGCGTGGAGTCCATCGGCGAGCTCAAGGCTCAGGGCTTTACCGACGTTGTCGTGGCCACCGGTGCCTGGATGCCCGGCTCTGCGGGCTTGGGCGAGGGCGCCGAGCTCGACGTGCTGGAGTTCCTCGAGGCCGCCAAGAGGGGCGAGAAGCTCGAGCTGGGCGAGGACGTCGTAGTCATTGGCGCCGGCAACACCGCCATGGATGCTGCCCGCGTGGCCAAGCGCCTGGCTGGTGTGAAGAACGTGCGCCTGGTGTATCGCCGCACCAAGAAGCAGATGCCCGCCGACGAGGAAGAGCTTGATCTTGCTCTTGCCGACGGCGTTGAGTTCTGCGAGCTGCTGGCTCCCAAGGCACTCAACGGCGCCGTGCTGACCTGCGATGTTATGGAGCTTGGCGAGCCGGATGCAAGCGGCCGTCGCAGCCCCGTTGCCACGGGCGAGACCGTTGAGCTTCCCGCCACCACGGTGATCTGCGCCGTGGGTGAGGGTATCGATGCCAGCCTGTATGATGCCGCGGGCGTCGAGCACGACCGTCGTGGCCGTCTTGCCGCCACCTCCACCGGTGTCGAGGGCGTCTGGGCTGCGGGCGACTGTCGTCGCGGTCCGGCCACCGTGGTCGAGGCTATTGCCGACGCCGCCGAAGTCGCCCGCGCCATCGCTGGCGTGGACTTTAACAAGTACGCCGACTGCAACGAGCAGGCCGGTCGCGAGGACACCTGCTACGAGCGCAAGGGGTCGCTGTGCCGCGACAAGCGCAACTGCACCAAGACCCGCTGCCTGGGCTGCGGTTCGGTGTGCGAGGTCTGCTGCGACGTGTGCCCCAACCGCGCCAACGTTGCCATCAAGGTGCCGGGCCTGGCCAAGCATCAGGTCGTTCATGTCGACGGCATGTGCAACGAGTGCGGCAACTGCGCCGTGTTCTGCCCCTACCAGGAGGGTCGTCCCTACAAGGACAAACTCACCCTGTTCTGGAGCGAGCAGGACATGGAGAACTCCGAGAACGAGGGCTTCCTGGCCGTGGGCGAGGACCACTTTAAGGTCCGCGTCGCCGGCACGGTCCGCACCGTATCGGTCGATGCCGTCAACACCGGTCTTCCCGAGGCCGTCCGCCTGACCATCAGGGCTGTGCGCGACAACTATTCGTACCTTCTTAAGAAATAGGCGAGTCTCTTATGGCCAAATCCATTCAACATAACGTGGCCTACGTTGCCTGCGGAAGCGGTTGCGCCTCCGCAGGCGGCGATGCCCGCTGCAGCGAAGGCTGCATTGGCTGTGGCGCCTGCGTCACGGCCTGCCCCCACGGCGCCATTGCGCTGGTCGATGGCATCGCCCGCGTGGACCGCTCCAAGTGCACGGGCTGTGGCCTGTGCGGCGTGGCGTGCCCGCAGCGCGTGATTGCCTTCGTCCCCGGCTACCAGAACATTCTGGTGCGCTGCAACAACACCGATAAGGGTGCCATTGCGCGCAAGGTCTGCGACACGAGCTGTATCGGTTGCGGTATGTGCGCCAAAAAGTGCCCTGCCGGCGCTATCCGCATCGAGGACAACTGCGCCCATATCGACGGCGTGGACTGCCTGTCGTGCGGCATGTGCGCCGTCGTCTGCCCGCATGGCGCCATCCACGACCGCACCGGCATCGCCGCCGGCGTGTAGAAGGGAATCACCATGGCACAGGAATTCACTTTTACCGTTAACGGTGTCGAGCACACGACGACGGAGAATAAACCACTGCTGCGCTATCTGCGCGACGACCTGCACATTCACTCCGCCAAGGACGGCTGCTCCGAGGGCGCCTGCGGCACCTGCACCATCCATGTGGACGGTGCGGCCGTCAAGGCGTGCGTACTGACCACTGCTCTTGCCGCCGGCCGTAACATCGTGACCGTCGAGGGCCTGCCCGAGGACGTGCGCGAGGCCTTTGTGTACGCCTTTGGCGCCGTGGGCGCCGTGCAGTGCGGTTTTTGCATCCCCGGCATGGTCATGGCGGGTGCAGCGCTGATCGCCGAGGACCCCGAGCCCACCGAGGAGCAGATCAAGTACGCCATCCGTGGCAATGTCTGCCGCTGCACCGGCTACAAAAAGATTATCGAGGGCATTTCGCTGGCAGCTGCGGTGCTCCGTGGCGAAAAGCAGATCGACGAGGATTTGGAGCGCGGCGACGACTACGGCGTGGGCAAGCGCGCCTTCCGCATCGACGTGCGTAAGAAGGTGCTCGGCGAGGGCAAGTATCCCGACGACATCGACGAGCTCGATCAGCCGGGTCTGACCTATGCCAGCGCCGTGCGCTCCAAGTACCCGCGCGCCCGTGTGCTCTCCATCGACACCTCCAAGGCCGAGGCCCTGCCCGGTGTGGTGGGCATCCTGCGCGCCGAGGACGTGCCGGTCAACCAGGTCGGCCACCTTATCCAGGACTGGGACGTCATGATCGCCCAGGGCGACATCACCCGCTGCGTGGGCGATGCCATCGTGCTGGTGGTTGCCGAGGACGAGGCGACGCTCGAGAAGGCCAAGAAGCTCGTAAAGATCGATTACGAGCCGCTGGAGCCCGTGCGCAACATCGCCGAGGCCAGGTCTGCCGACGCCCCGCGCCTGCACGACAGCTTCTTTGCCTTTGGCAACACGGTGGAGCTCAAGGACAACGTGTGCCAGAGCCGTCACGTGACGCGCGGTGACGCCGCCAAGGCGCTGGCAGAGAGCGCGTTTACCGTGACGCAGCGCTTTACCACGCCCTTTACCGAGCATGCCTTCTTGGAGCCCGAGTGCGCCGTTGCCTTCCCGTACAAGAATGGCGTCAAGGTGCAGTCGACCGACCAGGGCGCCTACGACACGCGCAAAGAGTGCGCTCACATGTTTGGCTGGGATAGCGAGCCCGAGCGCGTGGTCGTCGAGACCATGCTCGTGGGTGGCGGCTTTGGCGGCAAGGAGGACGTGTCCATCCAGCACTTGGCCGCGCTCGCCGCATATAAGTTCCAGCGTCCTGTGAAGTGTAAGCTCACGCGTGCCGAGTCGCTCGCTTTCCATCCCAAGCGTCACGCCATGGACGGCACCTTTACACTGGGCTGCGACGCCGAGGGCAACTTTACCGGCCTGGATTGCGAGATCAACTTTGATACCGGCGCCTACGCGTCGCTGTGCGGCCCGGTGCTCGAGCGCGCCTGTACGCATGCCGTCGGCCCCTACAAGTACCAGAACACCGACATTCGCGGCTTTGGCTACTACACCAACAACCCGCCCGCCGGTGCGTACCGCGGCTTTGGCGTTTGCCAGTCCGAGTTTGCGCTCGAGAGCCTGATCGACCTGCTGGCCGAGAAGGTCGGCCTGGATCCGTGGGAGATCCGCTACCGTAACGCCATCGAGCCGGGCGAGGTTTTGCCCAACGGCCAGATTGCCGATTGCTCCACGGCACTGAAGGAGACGCTGCTCGAGGTCAAGGATGCCTACTACGCGCATCCCGGACACGCCGGTATCGCCTGCGCCATGAAGAACGCCGGCGTGGGCGTGGGCCTGCCCGATGCCGGCCGCTGCAAGATCCGCGTCGAGGATGGCCGCGCCGTGGTCTACGCCGCCACGTCCGACATCGGCCAGGGCTGCAACACGGTCTTTTTGCAGGACGTTGCCGAGGCCTGCGGTCTGCCGCTGAGCTGCATTGCCAATGGCGAGTGCTCCACCGAGAACGCTCCCGACTCCGGCACCACGTCTGGCTCGCGTCAGACGGTCGTGACCGGCGAGGCCGTGCGCGGTGCCGCCTTCCTGCTGCGCGATGCCATGCTTGACATCGAGGCCGGCAAGCCCGCACCCGATACTCCCGTGAGCGCGCATGGCGACGGCGTCAAGATTGAGTACGACGACGGTCGCGCTTATCAGCTGCGCACGCAGGAGCTCGTCGCCGGCCAAGGTATGCATCCTCAGGATCCCGCGGCTGCCATCAAGGCGCTCGAGGGATGCGAGTTTGGCTACGTGTACCTGGAGCCGACCGACAAGCTGGGCGCCGACGTTCCCAACCCCAAGAGCCACATCTGCTACGGGTTTGCCACGCATGTGGTCATTCTGGATGATGACGGCCGCGTGAGCGAGGTCTATGCCGCGCACGATTCCGGCAAGGTGGTCAACCCCATCTCCATCCAGGGTCAGATCGAAGGCGGCGTGCTCATGGGTATGGGCTATGCGCTTACCGAGGACTGGCCGCTCAAGGACTGCGTACCCCAGGCAAGGTACGGTACGCTCGGGCTGTTCCGTGCGCCCGAGATTCCGAATATCCACGCCATCTACGTGGAGAAGGACGAGCTGTTGCCCGTGGCATACGGCGGCAAGGGCATCGGTGAGATCGCAACGATTCCCACGGCGCCCGCCGTACAGAACGCCTATCGCGCATTCGACGGCAAGCTGCGTCCGGATCTGCCCATGGTGGATACGCCGTACAGCCGCGTTCGCAACCGCGGGTAGGGTGGGGTGCGGACGACCATTGCTGATGGGCTGTTCGCGCTCAACATCAACTGTATATGCTGCGCCTTTGGCCTCGACTTTATCGCGAGCCGGGGCCTTTTGTTTGGAGCGCCTCCGCATACGGAAACTGCGTCCCAGATTTCGGCTCCAGAATGGGACGTGCTTTCCGGAACAGCAGGAAACCGGAAACTGCGTCCCAGTTTGAGCGTCTATTCCGGGATGCAGTTTCCGCTGGGCGCTTCAACCGGAAAGTCTGTCCCGTTCTAGGCCTTGATTCCGGGACACGGTTTCCGCTAGGCATGCCATCTGGAAAGTACATCCCGTTTTGAGCGCTCAATTTGGGACATGGTTTTCGCGGGTGCTGCCAACCGGAAAGTGTGTCCCAGTTTGGTGGGCAGGCGGGCATAAGCTCAGCAGCTCCTACAGCTCAATATCGTTGAGCCATGTCGGCAGCGCGGTCTGCTGGATGCCTGCCGTCTGCAGCTTTTTGGCGAGCATTCCTGTCGAGCGGACCTCGTTCATGGTAAAGCGCAGCAGAGGGTGACCGTAGAGCGATAGGTACGCCTCGCGCTGTCGTTCGGCAACGAGCGCCTCGGCGGTGGTGCGTCCGGCCAGCATGGTCTGGTCGGTATATTTGATGAGCCCGTCGAGCTCGCCCAGCGTGAGTTCCCGCGCCTGGCGCTCCCAGGCAAAGTCCGTTCGTATGGGCTTGGCCGAATCGAAGGGGTCCGTCAGCTCGTATTGAAGCCAGTCGGGCGCAAAGCCCGTCTCGATCATGACGGCTCGGGCGACCGATTCCCCGCCGCTCTCGGCGCGGGCGTCGGCATATCGAAGTGTCGTGAGGGCGGTGCGAATTGCGCGACCATTGCGGGCAGTCGCTCGTTGCTCAACGGCCTCCATCAGCTGTTCCCGTGCAAGGCCGAGCTTTAAGATCGCCGAATCGGCAATGGGCATGCCGTCGGCAAAACCAGTTTGCAGCAGGCAATCTGTGACCGTTTGGATGGGCGGCGTTACCGATATGCCGGCTCTGCGTATTGCTCCGGCCGGCTCGATCTGGTGCCGCTGAATATGTGAGCCCGGACGAGCCGACGGCTTTGTCGAGCTGCAAACATGCACGACGTTCAGGTGCCGCCACGAGACCTCGAGCCCCAGCAGGCAAGCTGCCGAAAACGAGCAGAACGTCCAATCGGGATGGATGATCGCAAGGGCGCGGATAATCTCGCAATGGCGTTGCGCTCGGTTGAGTTCATCCCAGCGCGTTTTTCGCGCAAACAACCCCGGCATGAGCGAGACAACCGTGCCGCCGGTGCGCCGAAGGAGCGCTTTTCGGATCGCCGCGCTCGGGGGAATCAGACAGCGGCCCTCTTGTTCGGCTTGAGTGAGCAGTTGGTCGATGAGTTGGTCATTGCAATGGGTCATGAGCTACCGCCTCCTTTTGGGTAGCAAAAACGTATCAGCTGGAACTTGCCGCTCAGCTGACCAAAAGCTGACCAAAATCTAACCATGCAGGTAGATGGCCTGCTTTTGGCGACATATTTCTTGTTTGAATCGGTGGGCGGTAATCGGCGACCGTGAACGGTAGCTGGATATGAAGTCTTGGTAAGTTTCGGGACGTGTACTTTTTGAAAAAGAGCATTCTATCTGCTGTTTTGTGTTTCTGGATCGCATATTTGAAGGCATGTGATAAGGGCGGCGGACTGTCGCCTTGTACCTGAGGAAACCGTGACCCGGAATTGCCGCTCGGAACGGGACAAGCTTTCCGGAACAGCCCTCAACCGGAAACTGCGTCCCGGATTCGACGCTCAGAATGGGATTCGCTTTCCGGTAGAAGCTTCAGCGGAAAGTGCATCCCAGAATTCAGGCTCAGAACGGGACACGCTTTCCGGATGGCATGCTTGGCGGAAACTACGGCCCAGTTTTTGGCTCCAGAACGGGATACATTTTCCGGAACGGTCCACGTGCGGGGGTGTACCGCCCCTTTTGCGTGCGCCGCTTGTCGAATTGCGTTATAGCTAGCTATATTATAGGAAGGTATAATATAGCTAGCTATAACGCAAAGGAAGGATGGCCCTATGTTTATCGGAAGAACAGTGGAAATGTCCGAGCTCAATCGACTGTATGGCACGGGCTCCTTTGAAATGCCTGTGATTTACGGCCGCCGTCGCGTGGGTAAAACGCGTCTTATCACAGAGTTTATCCAAGGCAAGAAGGCTATTTACTTTCAAGCTCGTCGTACCAATGCAGTGGCAAACCTGCACGGCTTTAGCCAGGCGATACTTGCGGGTTCGGTTGGTGCTGCAGGTGTGTCGTTTCGTAGTTTTGACGAGGCGTTCGATGCGTTGGCCACCATGGCTCGCACGGAACGTTTGATTGTCGTGATTGACGAGTATCCCTATCTCGCCCAATCGAATCCCGAGATCAGCTCGTTGCTGCAAGACAAGATCGATCACTTGTACAAAGAGACCAAGCTCATGCTTATCCTGTGCGGGTCGTCGCTTTCGTTCATGGAAGAGCAGGTGCTGGGCTACGAGAGTCCGCTATACGGTAGGCGTACGGCCCAGTTTAAGATCATGCCGCTGGATTTTACGACGACCCTCGGCTTGTGGCAGAGCATGGGTCGCGAAGACGCTGCGGTTTGCTATGGCATGACGGGCGGCATTCCTGCATATATCGAGAAAGTCGATCCTACCGTATCGCTCGAGGACAACATCAAACGTCTTTTTCTTACTCCTACGGGCTATCTCTTTGAGGAGCCGAGTAACCTGCTATTGCAAGAGTGCCGCAATCCCGAGCAATATGATGCGATCGTGCAAGCAATTGCCCAGGGGCGCTCGAAGATCTCAGAGATTGCGAGCTCTATGGGAATCCCTGCGAGCAACGTAAAGAGCTATGTGGATAAGCTGGCGTCGCTTGGGATTGTCGAGCGCGAGCTGCCCCTAAACGAGACGAGCAATAAGCGAGCCGTGTATCTGCTGAGCGACCAGATGTTTAGGTTCTGGTACAAGTTTGTGCCGCAGAACATTGGGCTGATTCAAAACGATATGGCCGAGATGGCGTATAGGCGCATTGAGCCGCACGTATCGGATTACATGGGTACGGTCTTTGAGCTTATATGCAGACAATACGTGTACGAACTCGCACGCGCGGGCGAACTTGGTGTGGTGCCGGCAACAGTTGGCCGTTGGTGGGGAACGGACAATCGGACGCGTACGCAGGAAGAGATCGATTTGATTGTCGACGACGGAGAGGGCGCGGCGCTCTTTGCGGAGTGCAAATGGCGTAACGAACCGGCAGGCGAGGATGTTCTGGAAAAGCTCGTGTACCGAAGCGAGCTCTTTAGGCGTCAGCATAAAAGCTACGTGATCTTCTCGAAGCGTGGCTTTACGCAAGGATGTCAGGAAGCTGCGGCGAGCAGGGGAGATACCAAGCTGATTTCATTTGCCGAGATGTGCGAGCGGAGATAACCAAGCGCGCTCTGATGTGATTGCTCGGAATGGGTCGCGCTAAGGATGCCAAGCGTAAAACCTACAATGAAAATGGCGTAAAAACTACATTGAGAACGGCGTAAAAACAGCATTGAGAATGGCGTAATTTCGTATATCGCATGATCGCCCGAGCTTGCACACGGCCTTTTGCGAGCTCTTGCCATGAACGAGAGCCAGGCTGTCACGTACAAGACGCTCATAAAGGACGCCTCGTACGGTGAGACGGGCCCCGACGAGAGGACCATCGCTGCGCACCTGGATCTCTTCAACAGGCTCAAGCTGACCGAGGACCTGTGCGGATGGGAGCCATCGAGGTCAAGCTGAGTGATGCGAAAGCAGACGATGGAGCGAGAAATCTCAAGGCGCTGGAGAGGAAAGTGCTCTCCAATCCTGCCGCCCAGAATGCCGCGCCGGCGTTTTTGGCGGTTGTGGTTGGAAAGGGGAGCATTGCCTACACACGCGACGACGGCGTGGCGGTGATCCCCATGGCGGCACTTGGGGCGTAGTGGTTTTGCGGGCGTGCCGTGCTTCCTTTACCGAAAATCCATTTGGTAAACCAGATGCTCGCGGATAGAATAAAGTTGACGGCAGCCCAAGTTCTGGAGAGCTGGGAAACGCCGTTGCTTGGTCAAGAGGTCGGTGCCTTAATGGCAGCGACTTGTTATGCTTCGAATGCTGCTAATATGAGAAAGCCATTGTCAATAGGCGTGTTTGTTCGAGCCCGGTTTTAAACCGGGCTTTTTCGTTTCCCGTCGGGAGGGCCCGCGCACGCTGCACGTTTAGTCGACGCTTGCCTGGCAAGCTAATATCCGCGGGCTCTTGCGGGCGCGCTGCCGGCGGTCAGCCCGGTATGTCCGCGCACCCCACCGCATTTCGATTCTCCGTCCGGCGCGCTCGTCCGAAACCAGTCTTGTTCACGGGCGCGGCCCTTGGGCTGCCCAAAAAGGGCTCGTGAACGCGCGCCGGCGATGCGTCGAGGCGCGGGCCCTCCCGGCGGGAGGCTTGTTGTCCGACGGGGTCAGCCGAGGGTCCCCTCCGCCCGGCGCCCGATCTCCCAGACCCAGCAGGCGAGCTCGCGCGCGACGGCGGCGTTTGCCTTGCACGAGCTCTTGCCCGCCGCCGCCAGCGCCTCGCGGCGGCGGCAGAGCCTGGCGGTGCAGTCGTCGGCGCGCGCCCGGATCGCCGCGGGGACGTCCGCGCCGGGCGCCGGGGCCTTCGGGCGGGGCGTGCACGTCAGGTAGTGCCACGCCGACTCCACCAGTGCCGTCCTGGCGAGCCGGTTGCCCGTCTTGGTTATCCCGCCGCGCCGCTCGGTCTCGCCGCTCGAGCGCTCCGACGGGACCAGCCCGCACCAGCTCGCGAAGGCCGGGGCCGTCCGGAACCTCGTGAAGGAGCCCGCCTCGGCTGCGAGCCTGAAGGCCGTCAGGGTGTCGATTCCCTTGATGCAGGAGAGCGCCTCGACGGCCGGGCGCCACCGGTCGGTCCGGGCGAGGGCGAGCACCTTCTTCTCGAGCTGCCGGCGGTCCGACTCCGCGCACCTCGCGGCCGTGACGTAGTACTCGAGCACGTCGCGCTGGGGCCCCTCGAGCCTGATCCCGGATATCCACCTCCAGTGGGCGCGCGTCCAGGATCCCTTCCTCGCCCCGTCGGCGTTGCGCTCGTCCCAGACGTGGCCCAGCCTGATCAGGAACATGTTGAGGCGCTGCCTGGCGCGGCGGTACTCCGCCGTGGCGTCGTCGAGGGCGCGGTCGAGGTCCCGGGCGGCCTCGACGGCCGCATCGGGCAGCGGGACCTCCACGATGTTGTGGGTGGCGAGCATGCGGGCGATGAACTCGGCGTCGCGCCGGTCGTTCTTGCGGCGCGCGTCCGCCGCTGGCCTCTGCATCTTGGAGACGGCTGCCACGGCGCAGTCGAGGCCGAGCGCGCGCAGCTCGCGCGCCATGTGGAAGCCGGTGGGGCCGCTCTCGTAGCAGGCCCTGGGCTCCTCGAACCCGAGGGCCCACTCCGCGATCTCGGCGGCGTCCGTCCCGAAGTCACGGTGCACCACCTCGCCGGTGAAGGGGTTGAACGCCGCGGCGGCGACCGATCGCGCGTGGACGTCCAGGCCGATGGAGGTAACATGGGGCATGGGAAGCCTCCTCCCCGCAGGTGCGGTAAGGGCTACCGCACGGGCCGATACTCAAAGCCCATTGTGGCATCCCGAGCCCGCGGAAAGAAGCTGCGCCGCGGGGGAGGCGACCCAAATGGCTTTCTCATATCGTCTTTCTTTGCTTCGATCGCTGCTTGGGCGCCTCGGAAAGTCCGATGAGCGCCGTGAGGGACGAGATCAAAGCGGTCAGGTATTTCACGATCAATCAGCAATCCCCGGCCTGCTCCTTGGCCAACCGAGCACAGGCGCGTTTGATCTGATTCACGTTCATCGGGATCCAGGCTTTAAAGATAAAGGTGCCCCCTCTGTCGACGGTGATGGACTCAATGTGGGTGCTCATTTCTTTGTGAACGTATTCCGAAATACTCGTAACTTTACGCGATGCGAGTGTGAAGCCTATGACTGGCTCCTTTCAGTGCTGTTGAAGCAGATGGCCGATTAGTTTTACGATATCCACCTAAATGTCGTTAAAACGGAGCGTGTCGGCAAGCGGCTATTGCAGGCGGATCCTATGCCACGACTGATGCCGATTGCGTCATTGCAATCTCGCACGTGAAACGTCCAGCCGGAAGATGGCTAGACTGCGAGACGGTTCTCCGTTTGCAAACGGGCGACGTCGGGCCTATGCTGCCTATGTGCCGGAGGGAGCTTCCGACTTTAATAAAATCGGAAAGGTTCAACTTCTCAGTTTTAAGCGAAGATGAACTCAAAACCCTTCATGTTTTCAAGCCTTTCTTCGGATGATTTCGCAAGTTCCTGCAGCTCGAGATCAAGTGCTTGCATGATGTGCTTGTGTCTGAGATTGGGCTTCTTCACCAAAGACCACTTCAGCTGTCCCATGGCGTAAACGGCAAAGGTGGCCATCTCAGGGTAGCTGAGCTCCATTGGATTCTTCGAGAAGTATATCCTGCCGGCATCGATACCCGCGGCAACTGAATGTGCCAGGAACAGCATAGTGGCGAGCTTGGGATGCTTCTCCCTGTTCTTGGAGAACGGGATGGACTCCTTCACGCTATGCCCCTCATGGATTCGTTTGGAGAAGTATGAGACTCGCACCGCGATCTCGGCGAGCATGGTGGGGATGCTCTGCGCGCAGAAGTGTTCGAAGTCGTAGCCTTCGTAGTACATGCCTTGGACAATCTCGGCAACTGTTTGCTTCTCCGTCCCAAGTTCGCCAAACTGCATAATATTGAACAGTCCCATGAGGGGCGCCGGGAGACCCATGGCGGTGTTCACATCGGTTTTGAGATGGATGAACTGTCTGATGAGGGCTTCGGCAACGGTCGATGCCTTGCGATCTGTGTATCTGCCAATTTGTTGAACTACTACGTTGCCGGTCTTGTCGACGGTGGTAATGGTTCCGTTGAGGATGTCTCCCACGCCCACTACAAAACCCAGCAGCGGGTCATGGCCTAGCGAGTAGAGCCTGTGCATCGTAGGGTATAGTCCTTCAACCCACGTTTCGGTAAAGCCGGCATTGTATTGTGCGTCATACGGGACCTTTGCTGCAGGCGTTGCGGCGAGTTTTTTCATTTCGTCTTCGGGAAGCCATTTCTTAAACTGGTCGCGGACGTAGTTCTCAAGGGGTTGTGCTCGTAAGCCTTGTTCGTGAGTTCTAGCGGGAACGCCGACTAGGAACATGTCCACTGCGGCAGCTAGAATTCCCGACATCACTGCAATGCCGATGTCAAACTTGTCAAGGCGATGCTGTGCGGCGAATTCCTCATTCAGAGCGGCGAGTTTGCTGTCTATTTCATCACAGTCTGACTGTGTCAGGAGGCTGTCGAGGCTATCCTCTTCCGAAGCGAATTTGCTCGCTCGTGCCACCATCTCATTCCAGGTTGGAACGACAATGGGTGACGGTGCGCATTCCTCGACCCCAGTTTCATCCTCGGGAGTGAGGCTATCTTCCACATTTGTCTCTTCGAGAAGCGCAGCATTTGCTACGAGTGCGGCGATGCGATTCTCATGATCTAGGAGGATCGCATCGACTTCCCTAAGCGGGTCCTTCTTTTTCCTAAACATTGGAGATCTCTCAACCTAGTTCCTTGGCGGTTTTGAAAGCGAATCCTTCTGCGTCTCGAGCTTTCTAATTTTTGTTTTGAGTTCTCGTATCTTTCTTTGATCGCTGAAACTTTTCTTCTGTATTGACTCAAGCGCTATGAGTTTGGCTTCTTGCTTCCTGATTACTTTTTGGAGCTTCGAAAACTCTTTCTCTGCTTCGTGCTTCTCTAGGCTTTTTCCGAGGAAGAGGCCCGCAGCAAGGGTGCCAAGTGATGTGACGATTCTCTTCCAGTTCTTGCTCAGGAACTGGAGTGCTTTGTTGAAAAATGATCCCATCGACTCGCTCCTTGGCAATGATTGAATCCGTTTACACATTTTACCTTACACCCTGTGCCGCTGATTCAGTTGCCGGCTGATTGGGGAACGATCGATGGCGATCGGTGAGTGTTCGGCGGTTGGGAGATACTTGCAGAGCTCACGTGGAGTGGATTGCTTTCAGCCTAATTGGTGAGGCGGCGGCGCCGACAGTTCGATAACGCCACCGCTCTGTTTCCAAACCATTGCAATCCCGCGCGCGGCACTCAGCAGCTCGTACTCCCTTTGGCTCCACTGGTGCAGCTCGGCCGCGTGCGCGGCGTCGCGGCACAGGTCCAGGAACACCTCGGCGCCCTCGCAGAAGCACTCGCGGTCAAAGGTACCCGAGCCGCTTGCGATGCACGCGCTGTCGGCGAAGAGCTATCGGCTAGACGATTCGCGCGGGCAGCGGCTAAAGCGGGCGTGTGATAAATCGATAATTGATGAGAACGAACACGTGTTCGTTTATATGGTAAGATATATGCCAGCGGGAGCGATTTCATTCGATATCGTTCTTGCCGGTACTTTTTAGTTCCGCATGCTGTCGGCGCGGGCTTCGAATTCAGAGAGGGCGATTGCAATGCTATACGAATTTAAATAGATCTCTAATGCTTGATTAAGACCATGTCTATGTCAAAAGACATACAAAAGTGTTAGTCTTTTGACATGAAACACTTTGATGAAATATTCGAACTGGCGGCAGATGGCTACGGCATCGTGACTGCTGCGCAGGCACGCGAGATTGGCGTAACCACCGGAGAACTGAGCCGATGGTGTGCCACTGGGAAATTGATGCGCCGAGGACATGGAGTGTACAAGCTCACCCAATGGGTTCCGACGCCCCGTGACGTCTTTGCGGAGGCAGTGGCTCTTGTTGGTGACGAGGGTTTCCTGTGGGGCGAATCAGTGCTTTCTATGCATGCACTTGCACTTGTTGATCCTCGTGCCGTGACCGTGGCAACACCAAAGCGTATTCGCCGCAAACTGCCAGCTTGGGTAAAAACAGTGCCCGCTCCAGAGAATGCGAAAACGACGTTCTATGAAGGAATCCCTTCTCAATGCGTTGCTGATGCGATTGAGGCTTGTAAGGGGTCCGTTATGACCGAACGCCTCATCGAGGCAACCAAGCACGCTCAAGCCGAGGGCCTTATTACCTCCAATGAGCATGAGAGACTGATGAAGGAGCTGTCGTGAAGGAAGTCAAGAAGCCAACCAGCAGACGTAACCTTGACATAGCGATAGACCGACTCTGCACTGATTTGGGCGAAGAACCGGGCCGTGTTAAAAGGCTCATTGCGGCCGTTGTTGTTGGGCAGATGCTACCCGATGGAGCCGCAAAGGGTGGAAATGCCCTGAAGATTCGCTTTGGGAAGGATGTCACGCGGTTCTCGCGCGACCTCGATACCGCTAGGGCATCCTCACTGAACGATTACATGACGAAGCTTGAAGATTCGCTCACTATAGGCTGGAACGGATTCTCGGGTGCCATTGTTCCGAGGGAGCCCGCATCTCCGAAGGGAATTCCAACTGCTTACGTCATGCGTCCGTTCGAAATCAAGATTGCCTACAATGGTAAATCGTGGATGACGCTGCCGCTTGAGGTCGGTCATAACGAAATCGGCGACGCCGACGATCCCGATATGGTTTCCTCGCCTGAAGCTGCGGCAATATTGAAAGGTCTCGGGTTTCCCGAACCGGGGCCGGTTCCGTGCATGAGGCTCGAGCATCAGATTGCCCAGAAACTTCATGCTGCGAGCAGCCCCGGCAGCGAGCGCGCCCATGATCTGATAGATCTCCAGATTGCAATTTCCAACGGGGAAATTGATTACCTAAAAACTCGAGAGGTTTGTATCAGACTCTTTACGTATCGTGCGGAGCAGGAGTGGCCTCCAATGATCTCGAGGGGAGTGGGCTGGGACTCACTGTATTTCTCCCAGGCGGAAGGACTTAACGTTTTGCCGACTGTCGATGATGCCGTGGCATGGGCGAACGATTTGATTGCAAAAATCGATTCTGCTCGTTAGTAACACTGCTGAGATCTCTCGCTTACGCCATAGCAACCCCACGCGCGGCGCTCAGCAGCTCGTATTCCCTCTGGCTCCATTGACGCAGCTCGGCAGCCTCGACGGCATCTCGGCACAGGTCCAAAAACACCTCGGCGCCCTCGCAGAAGCACTCGCGGGCAAAGGCGCCGGATCCGTCCGCAACGCACGCGCCGTCGGCGAAGAGCTTCCAGCTAGATGGCTCGCGCGAATCGTCTCCGAGCAGCTTGATCTGCAGAACATGTGGGCCGCCAGCGGCACATGGCCCTTCTTCCAATGCCTGCACCGTAAAGCGCATCTGGAGGGACAGAGTATAAAATCCGGAAAAGTGTCGAAATAGGCACCTTAAAACTTCGGAAAAGTGTAGCTGGATGACAAAACAGCACTTAGAAGCCGGTGCTGGATGCGGGATCCAGCGGCCGCCTTCAGCTCTCGCTACTCGTCGTCTCCGTCGTTGGGGTCGCCCTTGAGGGTGTTGATGTCCAGGTACTGGTTATCGTCCTCTTTTTGCTGGGTCTCCGACTCCGCTTGGGTGGGGCCGCGGAACAGCTGGAATCCCTCAAACGCAATGACGCCGAGCAGGGCAATGATAATGGCGATAAAGGCAACCTTGACAGCCTGCGGAAATTCCGAGAAACGCAGCGCCTTTTCCTCGGCGTAATAATCGGCGAAGCGCTCTTCGCCCGTGCTTTTGGTATACGCCGGCGCGGACGCGGCCTCCGGGTCATATTCCGGTGCAGGCGTGGCAGCGTACGGATCGTTGGGATAATCGCTCGATGCGGTGCCATAATCCTCTGTCTCGATGCGACCGTTGCCAGCATAGCCATCGGAATAATCGGAATATGCCGTACCGCCCTCATAGTCTGCGGCGCTCGTGTTGGCGGCAAAAAGCGGGTTAACTGGAACGTCGAGCGCCGGCATGCCGGTAGAGGTCTCATCCAGATCGGCTGCGGCCCAGGAATCGTAGGCAACCTGACGGGCAACGGGCTCATCGAGCCTTGCGACCGGAGGCTTGCGTGCCGCAGGAACAGGCAACTGCTGGGCGCTGTACATAACGGTGCTGTCGGCCGATTTGCCCTGCGTCGCTGCTGCGAGAAATGCCGCCGTCTCGGACGGGTCGCTTGCGGGGCGGGGAGCGGGCGTGGGCGCCGAAGTGGGTGCGGGTGTAGGCGCGGGCGTCGAAACAGCCGGCTGCGCAGGAGTCGGCGCAGATGCGGTCTTAGGCGCAAGTGCGGGATTGGGGCTTGACGGGCGAGCCCCGCCGCCGCCCATGAGTTCGTCGGCGGTCCACGGGCGATCATCCATCACATCGTCAAGGCTCAGCGAAAACAGGTCGTCTTCACCCTCATCGAACATGCGGTGCACATGTCCACCAATTGCCGGAATCAATCCGCGACCGGTGCATGATGCCTTGCTCAACGCCATTCTGTTCCATCCTTTCGAAATACTAATGACATCGATTATATGGAACTTCCCAAGCGGCTCGGTCTTGGATTCGTGCTTTCCAGAACTCGCGCCCAAAAGGGGAGGGGCAATCCAAGCGAGTGCCTACTTGTCGCCGGTCGCCGCCTTGGCCTCATTGAGGTAGCTATAGAAGCTGTACTTGGAGATGCCAAAGAACTCGCAGGCGCGCTCGCTCGACTTGGAAATGAGGAAGGCACCGCGACGGTCGAGGTAGCCAATGGCACGAATGCGCTCGTCTTTGGTCATGAGCGCCGCGGGCTTGCCCACAAACTGTTCGCACTCGCGCAGTAGGTCTTCGAGCAGGTCGCCGATGTTTTTGGTGATGGGCTCGGGCTCGGTATAGCCCGTGCCGCCGGTGCCGGTGAAAGCGTCGAGCGAGCGCTCAAAAGCCTTCATAAGCGTAATGTCAAAGTTGATGCCCAAAATGCCGACGGGCTTGCCTTCGTCGTTGCGGATAAAGATGGTCGAGGACTTGAGCAGCTTGCCATCGGCGGTTTTGGTGAGGTATGGCTCGCGGTCGTGCACGTCGGTGGTGCCATCGTGCATGGACTCAAGCACAATATGGCTGGGACCGTCACCCAGTTTGCGCCCGCTGACGTGGCCGTTTTCGATCACTACGATGGAGTGGTCCACGTCCTCGGTCTCCAGATCGTGGACGACGACTTCGCAGTTGGGGCCAAACTGGAGCGCCAGACCGTGTGCGAGGCGCTTGTAAAACTCAATCTGTGACGGGGTCATGGGTGCCTTCCTAAAAATTAGTTTGGGCATACTTTGCCATAAACCACACCTGTTCGCAAATAACGAAAGCGTTGCTGCGTTATGTAACCGTTCGTCGGCGATAAGGTACCGATTACGGCAACAAACAATTTGTTAGGTTTGCCAATCAAAAAGTGTGATAGAACAGTGCTAACAAACTTTTTGTTTGGCATCCACATAAAAGTTCAGTCGCATGAATGGGAATGGGCTGAAACGCGTATGCGGGGGCCGGCAAGAGAGGACTTAAGGAGTTCACCGTATGGCCGATAAGATCCAGTGGGCGGGCAACACGATGCCCAAGAGCGATGACAAGCACTTGGGAATCATGAGCCTCGACCACGTGAAGAAGGCCCGTGCCTTCCACCAGTCGTTCCCCCAGTACACCGTCACTCCGCTTGCCCGCCTGGACGGCCAGGCCGCGCGCCTGGGCCTGTCCAACCTGTGCGTTAAGGACGAGAGCTATCGCTTTGGCCTCAACGCCTTTAAGGTCCTGGGCGGCTCGTTTGCCATGGCCAACTACATTGCCGACGAGACCGGCAAGGACGTTGCCGAGTGCACCTTCGATTACCTGACCTCCGATCAGCTTGCCAAGGACTTTGGCCAGGCCACCTTCTTTACCGCCACCGACGGCAACCATGGCCGCGGCGTGGCATGGGCTGCCAACAGGCTCGGCCAGAAGGCCGTCGTGCACATGCCCAAGGGTTCCACCAAGCCCCGCTTCGATAACATCGCCGCCGAGGGCGCCACGGTGACCATCGAAGAGGTCAACTACGACGAGTGCGTGCGCATGGCCGCCGCCGAGGCCGACGCCTGCGAGCGCGGCGTCATCGTTCAGGACACCGCCTGGGAGGGCTACGAGAAGATCCCGTCCTGGATCATGGAGGGTTACGGCACCATGGCTTCCGAGGCTGCCGAGCAGCTGCGCGAGATGGCCATCAACCGCCCGACGCACGTGTTTGTCCAGGCTGGCGTGGGTTCGCTCGCCGGCGCCGTGGTGGGCTACTTCACCAACCTGTATCCCGATAACCCGCCCACCTTCGTCGTGGTCGAGTGCGCTCCGGCCGCCTGCCTGTACAAGGGCGCTGCCGCCGGCGACGGCGACCCGCGCATCGTGGACGGCGACATGCCCTCCATCATGGCCGGCCTGTGCTGTGGCGAGCCCAATATCCTGGGCTGGGATATCCTGCGCAACCACGCTACCGCCTTCGTGTCCTGCCCCGACTGGGTCACCGCTCGCGGCATGCGCACCCTAGGCGCCCCCGAGAAGGGCGACCCGCGCGTCATCTCCGGCGAGTCCGGCGCTGTGACCACCGGCCTGGTCGAGACCCTCATGCTCGATCCCGAGTACGCCGAGCTCAAGGAGCTCATCGGCCTGGACAAGACGAGCTCCGTGCTCTGCTTCTCCACCGAGGGCGACACCGATCCCGACCAGTATCGCCGCATTGTTTGGGAAGGCGAATATCCCACTTGCTAATCGTTGGGGCGGAGTAAATAGGTATCGCTCCGCCACCTCACAGGTAGATTCCTTCGTTTGAAAGGTTATGAACAATGGCTAAAGAACTCGATTTCGACGCTATCAAGGCTGCTGCTGAGTCCCACCGTGCTGATATGACGCGTTTTCTTCGCGCAATGATTAGCCATCCCTCTGAGTCCTGCGAGGAGGGTGAGGTTGTTGCCTGCATCAAGGCCGAGATGGAGAGCCTTGGCTATGACGAGGTCAAGGTCGACGGCCTGGGCAACGTCATGGGCTTTATGGGCGAGGGCGACAAGATTATCGCCATCGACTCCCACATCGACACCGTCGGCATCGGCAACATTGAGAACTGGGACGCCGATCCCTATGAGGGCTACGAGACCGACGAGATCATCTACGGCCGCGGCGGCTCTGACCAGGAGGGCGGCATGGCTTCCGCTACCTACGCTGCCAAGATGATGAAGGACATGGGCCTCATCCCCGAGGGTTACAAGATCATGGTCGTCGGCACCGTCCAGGAAGAGGACTGCGACGGCATGTGCTGGCAGTACATCTACAACAAGGACGGCATTAAGCCCGAGTTCGTCATTTCCACCGAGCCCACCGACGGCGGCATCTATCGCGGTCACCGCGGCCGCATGGAGATCCGCGTCGACGTTCACGGCACCTCCTGCCACGGCTCCGCTCCCGACCGCGGCGACAACGCCATCTACAAGATGGCCGACATCATCGCCGACGTCCGCGCTCTCAACAACAACGGCTGCGACGAGTCGACCGACATCAAGGGTCTCGTCAAGATGCTCGACCCCAAGTACAACCCCGAGCACTTCGAGGATGCCCGCTTCCTGGGCCGCGGCACCTGCACCGTCAGCCAGATCTTCTACACCAGTCCCAGCCGCTGCGCTGTCGCTGACTCCTGCGCCATCTCCATCGACCGTCGCATGACCGCCGGTGAGACCTGGGAGTCCTGCCTGGACGAGATCCGCAACCTGCCGGCCGCCAAGAAGTACGGCGACGACGTGAAGGTCTCCATGTACATGTACGACCGTCCGTCCTGGACCGGCGAGGTCTACGAGACCGAGGCTTACTTCCCCACGTGGATCAACAAGGAGACCGCTCCGCACGTCAAGGCCCTCGTCGACGCCCACAAGGCCATGTTTGGTGACGAGCGCATCGGCTGCGAGCCCAGCATGGACAAGCGCACCGGTCGCCCGCTGTGCGACAAGTGGACCTTCTCCACGAACTGCGTTTCCATCCAGGGCCGCTACGGCATCCCCTGCGTGGGCTTTGGCCCGGGTGCCGAGTCTCAGGCTCACGCTCCCAACGAGGTCACCTACAAGGACGACCTGGTCACCGCTGCCGCCATGTACGTGGCTGCCCTGAACCTCTACGATCCGAGCCAGGCCGATGGCGATGCCACCGTGTTCCGCGCCGGTCTGACCAACAACAAGATCGATTAGTCCCATTCCTCGATTTTGTTGAGCCGGGGGCCGCTCGTGTCCCCGGCACCCCCTGTTGACTTGGGGCCCGCGGTCGTTATCTCCCATGCTTCCTCAACGGTGGCGGGTCCTCGTCATGGTGCTCTGCATGTTCTAGCCACACGCGCATGGCGGAGCACATCTACTCATTGCGATCGTTTCATCTTTAGAAAGGACATTTCCATGGACGCTAAGTTTACCGAGCTCGTCGAGCAGCTGAACGGCCTCGATTTTAAGGGTATGTACGGCAGCGACTTCCTGCACACCTGGGACAAGACCACCGATGAGCTTAAGGCGCTCTACATCGTCGCCGACGCCCTGCGCGAGCTGCGTGAGAACAACGTTTCGTCCAAGATCTTCGACTCCGGTCTTGCCGTCTCGCTGTTCCGCGACAACTCCACCCGTACGCGCTTCTCCTTCTCTAAGGCCGCCAACCTGCTCGGCCTTGAGCTGCAGGACCTGGACGAGAAGAAGTCCCAGATCGCTCACGGCGAGACCGTCCGCGAGACCGCTACCATGATCTCCTTCATGGCCGACGTCATCGGCATCCGCGACGACATGTACATCGGCAAGGGCGACGCCTACATGGCCGAGGTCTCCGAGTCCGTACAGCAGGCCTACGAGGACGGCGTTCTGGATCACCGTCCCACGCTCATCTCCCTGCAGTCCGACTCCGACCACCCCACGCAGTCTTCTGCCGACATGCTCTACCTCATCAACGAGTTTGGCGGCCTTGAGAACCTCAAGGGCAAGAAGGTTGCCGTCACCTGGGCCTATTCGCCCTCTTACGGCAAGCCGCTGTCCTGCCCGCAGTCGCTGATCAGCCTGCTGCCCCGTTTTGGCATGGACGTCACCCTGGCTCACCCCGAGGGCTACGACCTCATGCCCGAGGTCGTCGAGCGCGCCAAGGGCTATGCCGCCGAGTCCGGCACCACCTTTAAGCAGGTCAACACCATGGCCGAGGCCTTCGAAGGCGCCGACATTGTGATCCCCAAGAGCTGGGCTCCGTTTGCCGCCATGGAGAAGCGTACCAACCTGTACGCCGAGGGCGACGACGCCGGCATCGCTGCGCTCGAGAAGGAGCTGCTCGCTCAGAACGCCACCCATCAGGATTGGTGCTCCACGACCGAGCTCATGGAGAAGACTGCCAACGGCCAGGACACCATCTTTATGCACCCGCTGCCCGCCGACATCTCCGGTGTCTCCTGCGAGCACGGCGAGGTCAACGCCGACGTCTTCGACATGCACCGCGTGGGCATGTACAAGGAGGCCAGCTACAAGCCGTACGCCATCGCAGCCATGATGTTCCTGCAGAAGGTTGCCGATCCCGCCGCTACCCTCAAGGCCCTCGACGAGCGCAACACCGCCCGTTGGTTCCAGGCCTAAAGCCGGGTTGAGGTAAGCCATGTAAAGGGGGCGCTCTGCCAACCGGCGGGGTGCCCCTTTTTGCATCGCGGGCGTGCGGGATAAGCGCTTTCGATGTAGATGCCCGCGGCGCGAGTTATGGGTACGATGGTTTCAGGGGAGGTATCACCATGAAACTTGGATGCGTCATTATGGCTTCGGGCGAGGGCAAGCGGTTTGGCTCTAACAAGATGCTTGCCGATATCTATGGCGAGCCGCTGATTGCCCGGACCATCGATTCGGTTCCCCGGGGCTTTGACGTCGTGGTTTCGACGCGTTGGCCCGAGGTCGCTCAGATTTGCGAGGACAAGCATTGCCCGTGCGTGCTGCACGATGGCGAGCTGCGCAGCGAAAGCGTCCGTGCGGGCCTTTCGTGGGGAGTCGAACGCAACTGGAAAGGTTGCCTCTTTTTGCCGGGCGACCAGCCGCTCGTGAGTTCGGATTCTTTTGAGGCTATGGTTCGTGCATTTGACGAACGTGGCCGCAAGCATCCGGTGCGTCTTGCGTGCAACGGTGAGCCTTCGAGCCCGGTGCTCTTTCCGGCGGAACTGTTCGATGCGCTCATGCGTCTTGAGGGCAAGGACGGCGGCGGTTCGATCCTCAAGGACCGTATTGACGTGGTGCTGGTCGAGGCGCGTGCCTACGAGCTGTGGGACGTCGATACCGCCAAGGGACAGCGACGCATAACGGAGCATATCGCCGCCTGCTCGTATTTTGATCGCGTGGCCAACAGCATCAATCAATAAGGAGCAATTATGATCATCATCAAAAACGGCGCGCTCGTGACGCCCCAGGGGCTTCGCCGCGCCGATCTTGCCATGGATGGCGATAAGATCGTGCGGATCGCCGCGGCGATTGAGCCGGCCGAGGGCGATACCGTCGAGGACGCCGCGGGCTGCTGGGTGTTTCCCGGCTTTATCGACGGCCACACGCACATGCAGTGCTGGACCGGCATGGATTGGACAGCCGATAGCTTTGAGACCGGCACGCGCGCAGCTGCCTGCGGCGGCACGACGACCATCGTGGACTACGCGACGGCCGATCGCGGCGTGACCATGCCCGATGCCTTGGCCGAGTGGCATCGCCGCGCCGGCGGAACCTGCACGGCCAACTACGCCTTTCATATGGCACTCGCCGAGTGGAACGAGCGCAACCGCGCCGATCTTTCGGCCATGCGCGAGGCGGGCGTGTCGTCGTTTAAGACCTACTTTGCCTATGACCACCTGCGCTTGGACGATGCCGAGACACTCGAGGTGCTCGAGGAGCTCAAACATATTGGCGGCATACTGTGCGTGCATTGCGAGAACGGCACGCTGGTGAATGAACTGCAGAAGCGCGTGTACGAGCGAGGGATTCATGGACCCGAGGGCCATGCGCTCAGCCGTCCGGACGTGTGCGAGGCCGAGGCGGTGAGCCGTCTGCTGTATCTGGCGCACCTGGCCGGCGACGCACCGGTCAACGTGGTGCACCTTTCGACCAAGCTGGGGCTCGAGGCCATCCGCGCCGCCAAAGCGCGCGGGCAGAAGAACATCTATGTCGAGACCTGCCCTCAGTATCTGATGCTCGACGATACTTGCTACTTGGAGCAGGGCGAGGACGGCTTTGCGGGTGCCAAGTATGTGATGAGCCCGCCGCTGCGCCATGCCGGTGACCGTGCCGCGCTACGCGAGGCGCTTGTGGCCGGCGAGATCGATACGATTGCGACCGATCATTGCAGCTTTAACCTGCACGGGCAAAAGGACCGCGGGCGCGACGATTTCCGCGCGATTCCCAACGGCGGGCCCGGCGTGGAACATCGTCCCGTCGCGATTGCCACGAGCTTTGAGGGCCAGCTGGGCCCCGAGGATCTGTGCCGCTTGATGAGCGAGAACCCGGCGCGCGTGTTTGGCATGTACCCGCGCAAGGGCTGTCTTGCCGAGGGCGCCGATGCCGATGTGTGCGTGTGGGATCCCAAAGCGCGCTGGACAATCAGTGCCGCGACACAGCATCAAGCTGTGGACTACACGCCGCTCGAGGGTTTTGGGGCACATGGCCGCGCCAAGGTCGTGTTTGTGAACGGCGTGCTGGTGGCACGCGACGGCGAGCCCACCGGAGCCCAACCCGGCCGCTACGTCCCCCGCTAGCAGGAAGGCCGCCAGGGTAGCTAATTTGGGACGGGGCTCTTTTAGCTACCCTTGCCTGCCTGATGATTTTTCTCTCAACATGGGGTAGCTAAAAGAGCCCCGTCCCAAATTAGCTACCCCTTGAGGCTGGTGGCGACGATGGGGCTGCCGAGGGCTGCCTCGAAGCAATCTGCCATCGTTGGGTCGGCAAGCGTGTCGACTTGGTTGAGCATGATGCGGGCATTGTTGAGGTTCAGCATTCGCAGCTCGGCATTGAGCACCATGGCGACGCGCTCTGGGGTGGCAGCGTCGGTGGGCTCGCAGCCGCAGCGCTCGCAGAAGAGCTCGGGGCGGTGGGCAGCCTCGGCGACGGGCTTGCCCAGCCCCGAAGCGCCGACGACCCAGACAACGTTTGCCGTGGCGTCGGGAATTACCGGCTCCCAGGCGGCATGCGCCTTGAGCGGGAGTCGCTTGCTGCCATCTGCCTCGGCCAACACGTAGTCAAAGCGCTGCGCCAGCTCGTTGAGCGGCTCGGCGGGGGCGGAGAGCTTGCCTGTCTCCGGGTCCAAAACACCCGCCTGGCAGATACTTCCGCGGCTCATGCCAGCGCATGCCTCGCAAGTGCAGCCAGGAACATGCAGAGCTCCCGGCTTCCAAGGCGCGGCGCCCAGGCGACGGCTCGACCCGTCCCATGGCACGCCGGCGACGGGAAACATGTGCGTGGTGGTACAGAGGAGCACGCGGCCGCCGGCGCGCATAAGCTCAAGGCCGAGCGTCTTTAGTAGGGTCGACTTGCCGCCACTGCCGATAATTGCGGTAATGCCCGGCTCGATCTTGAGCGTGGAGGCAAGGTTTCCGCTCGTCGTTTCCATCTGTTCACCGCCGTATAATACTGTGATAATAAATAATCATCAGAGTAGAGGTCGAACCGCTTTTGCTCTGCTCAAACCGTAGCACAGGGAGGTGCCCCGGGAATGCTCGTTTATATTCGCGGTGCCGGCGATATCGCCACGGGCGTCGCCGCTCGCTTGGTGCGCGCTGGCGTGTCGGTCGTTATGGCCGATATCGCGGTTCCCACGTGCATCCGCCGCACAATCAGTTTTTGCGAGGCCATTCGCCTGGGCGAGGTCCAGGTCGAGGGCATTCGCGCCCGCTTGGCGCAGACGCCGGCAGAGGCGCTCGAGATTACCCAAGCGGGAGACGTCGCCGTTGTGGTGGACCCCCAGGCCAAGATGCTCGGCGAGCTGAAACCCGCTGCCGTGGTCGACGCGATTCTGGCTAAGCGCAACTTGGGCACCACGCGCGATATGGCTCCTGTCGTCATCGCCGTGGGGCCGGGCTTTACCGCGCCGGTCGATTGCGACGCCGTGGTCGAGACCATGCGCGGGCATTTTCTGGGCCGCGTCATCACCCAGGGTTCGCCCCAGCCCAACACGGGCGTGCCAGGCATTATCGCCGGCTATGGCAAAGAGCGCGTTATTCACAGCCCCGCCGCCGGCGTGTTTCGGTCCGACCGCGCAATCGGCGACATCGTGAGTGCCGGAAACGTGATTGGCTACGCGGGCGATACGCCCATGTGCACGCAGATCGATGGCTGTCTGCGCGGACTTTTGGCGAACGGCGTGCAGGTGACTGAGGGCTTTAAATGCGCCGATGTCGATCCGCGCGGCGATGCCAGCTATATCAACTACATTTCGGACAAGGCGACGTCGGTCGGCGGCGGCGTGCTCGAGGCACTCGCCATGCTCACCGATGTCTTTAGAGGATAGAAGGCGGCAATGGAAAAGCTCGATGTTGTGAATGCGGCGCTTGCCGCCCTGCGTGCTGGCGAGACGTGCGAGCTCGTGGTCGTGGCCGGCACGGCGGGGTCGTCGCCGCGCGGCGTGGGCGCCTGGATGGCCGTCTTTGCCGACGGCAGCCAGGCGGGCACTATCGGCGGCGGCAAGATTGAGCTCTTTGCGCTGGATGAGGCGCGCGAACTCCTGAGCGCGGGACAGTCGCGTCTGGTCCGCTACACCATGGGCGGCGAGAACTCCGATACCGGCATGATCTGCGGCGGAGCCATCTGCCTGTGCTATCTGCATCTGGATGCGACCCAGGCACCGTTGTTCCAGGAAATTGCCGACGTCTTGGTCTATCGGCGCATCGGCGACTTCGTCATCGACTTTGAACCGTTTATCGCGAGCGCGCTCGAGGGCGATGTGGCCGAGTACCATGGCGAGGCATCGCGCCATACCATTGCGGGCTGCCCCGGGCTTTCACTGGTGGAGGAGGGGAGTAACGTCACCTACACCAACGCTGCCTCTGAGATTCCCGCGGCGCACATCGAGACGCTCTGCCCCGAGGGCCTGACCTACATCTTTGGCTGCGGGCACGTGGGCGCCGCGACGGCGCGCGTGCTCACGGCGGCGGGCTTTGCCGTCGTGGCCTGCGATGACCGCCCCGGCACGTTGACGCCCGAATGGGTGCCCGGTGTCTACGATCGTCGCCTGGTCGATTACAAGAACCTGAGCGAGCTGTGCCCCATCGGCCCGCGCGACCTGGTGGTCGTCGCCACGGCGGGTCACAAGTCCGATATCGACGTGGTGATTCAGGCCATGCGCGCCAAGCCTGCCTACCTGGGCTGTCTGGGCTCGCGCCGCAAGACGGCCTTTGTGCGTGCCCGCCTGGAGCAGGAAGGCTTTACGCAGGACCAGATCGGCGAGCTGCACCTTCCGATCGGCGTTGCCATCGAGGCCGAGGACCCCGAGGAGATCGCCATCTCCATCGCCGCCGAGATGATCCACCTGCGCCGCACCAAGCTCGTCCCCCGCAAGCGCTAATCGCATCCCCACCAATAAGTTGCGGTGAAATACGGATTGTTTAAGCCTGTTAGGCCGCCCAACAGTCCCTATTTCACCGCAACTGCTTGTTGGGACCCATTTGTGCGGGGGAGTTGTGGAGTTGTGCAGGCAGACGAGGTTTTTCTGGAAATACGCTCACGATGCGCGTATAGTACCGATTGTTTTGTCGGCTCCTGCTGCGTCGAGTCCAAACCGCGAAATGCCATGAGCGGCGCGGATGCAGTCAGGAGGCACGAGGACAACCCATCGTGGCCACGCCCCGTGCTTAAAACCCCAAGAAGGAGTGAACAATGGCAGAAGAGAAGTATGTGCCGCGTCTGAAGACCAAGTACAACAACGAGGTCAAGCAGCAGCTTCAGGACAAGTTCCAGTACGAGAACGTCATGATGATCCCCAAGTTTGAGAAGATCGTCGTGAACATGGGTGTCGGCGAGGCCGCTACCGATTCCAAGGCCATCGACGGTGCCGTGCGCGACCTGCGCGCCATCACCGGCCAGCAGCCGATGATCACCCGTGCCCGCAAGTCCATCGCTACCTTCCGCCTGCGCGCTGGTATGCCGATCGGCTGCAAGGTTACCCTGCGTGGCGACCGTATGTGGGAGTTCTTCGATCGTCTGACCTCCGTCGCGATCCCCCGTATCCGCGACTTCCGCGGCATCTCCGCCAAGAGCTTCGACGGCCGTGGTAACTTCTCCATGGGCGTCACCGAGCAGCTCATCTTCCCCGAAATCGACTTCGACTCCGTCGATCACCAGCGCGGTATGGACATCACTTTCGTGACCACCGCCAATACCGATGAGGAGGCCAAGGCCCTTCTGGACGCCTTCGGTTTCCCGTTCAAGAAATAGGTTCACCTGCCCTATAAGCGCCGTTCCCACAAGGGGGCGGCGCTTGGGGCGAACAATACTCTATGTGAGGAGGATATAAGTGGCTAAGACATCGATGATCGTCAAGTGCAATCGCAAGCAGAAGTTCTCTACTCGTGAGTACACGCGCTGCCAGCGCTGCGGCCGTCCGCACTCTGTGTACCGCAAGTTCGGCTTGTGCCGTGTCTGCTTCCGCGAGCTTGCACTCAAGGGCGAGCTTCCCGGCGTTAAGAAGGCCAGCTGGTAAGTCACTACCAGCGTTTCAAGCATCAGTTTGGAACAGGGAAAACGCGCTAAAAAGGCTTTGCCGTTAAGGGCGGCGAAGAACCAAGAGCACGTGTTCATCAAGAACGAAGGAGAATCTGTATGAACCTTACAGACCCGATCGCAGATATGCTTACGCGCATTCGTAACGCTAACTCTGTGAACAAGGCCACGGTCTCCATGCCGAGCAGCAAGAAGCTCGTCGAGATCGCTCGTGTTCTGCACGAGGAGGGCTACATCGAGGGCTACGATGTCGAGGACACCGTTCCCCAGAAGACTCTGCACATCACGCTTAAGTATGGTCCCAAGAAGGCTAAGGTCATCAACGGCATCCGCCGCATTTCCAAGCCGGGCCTGCGTAAGTACACCGGCGTTGCCGACATGCCCCGCGTCCGCGGTGGCCTTGGTACCGCCATTATTTCCACCAGCCATGGCGTCATGACCGACCGCGATGCTCGCAAGCACAACGTCGGCGGCGAGATCATCGCTTACGTCTGGTAATTCGCTCGGTAGGTAGAAGGAAAGGAGATCACCGTGTCTCGTATCGGTAATAAGCCTGTCCAGATTCCCGCCGGAGTCGAAGTGGCAGTCAACGGCAACAACGTTGTCGTCAAGGGCCCCAAGGGCCAGCTCGAGCTCGATGTCTTTGAGAAGCTCGCTATCAACGTCGAGGACAACGTCCTCACCGTTTCCCGTCCCGACGACGAGCGTGAGACCCGTGCCCGCCACGGCCTCACCCGCGCCCTCATCCACAACATGGTTGTTGGCGTTTCCGAGGGCTTCGAGAAGAAGCTCGAGCTCGCCGGCGTCGGTTACCGCGTGCAGCAGAAGGGCAAGAACCTCGAGTTCTCCCTGGGCTTCTCGCACCCCGTGATCGTCGAGGCTCCCGAGGGCATCACCTTCGAGGTTCCCGACAACACCCACGTGAACGTCAAGGGTATCAACAAGCAGCAGGTCGGTCAGATCGCCGCTGAGATCCGCGGCCATCGTCCTCCCGAGCCTTACAAGGGCAAGGGTATCCACTACGTTGGCGAGCACATCCGCCGCAAGCTGGGTAAGGCCGCCAAGTAGTCGTAACCGACTCACTCGCATAAGACCAGCACCCCGTCAGGTGCTGGCAAGATCAACCTTTTTAGGAGTTTACGTATGAACAAGCATAAGGCGAAGCTGGAAGGCCTCAAGCGTCGTCAGCGTCGTGTTCGCGGCAAGGTCTCGGGTACCTCCGAGCGTCCGCGTCTTCGCGTGACCCGTACTAACGCCAACATCTATGCCCAGATCATCGACGACAGCAAGGGCTCCAGCCTGACGCTCGTCTCTGCCTCGACCCTCGAGGCCGAGTTCAAGGGCACCCACACCTCGAACAAGGAGGCTGCGGAGAAGGTCGGTCAGCTCGTTGGCAAGCGCGCCATCGAGGCCGGCATCACCAAGGTCGCCTTCGATCGCGGTGGCCGTATCTACCATGGCCGCGTCAAGGCCCTCGCCGACGGTGCTCGTGCCGCCGGTCTCGAGTTCTAGGAGGTATGTAGCACATGGCTCGTAATCAGAAGCAGCAGCGCGAGGCCTCCGAGTTCGAGGAGCGCGTCGTTTACATCAACCGCGTGTCGAAGACCGTCAAGGGTGGTCGTCGCATGAGCCTCGTCGCTCTCGTCGTCGTTGGCGACGGCAAGGGCAACGTCGGCGTTGGCATGGGCAAGTCCGCTGAGGTGCCCATGGCCATCTCCAAGGCGTCTCTCGATGCCAAGAAGAACATGTTCCACGTGCCGGTGACCGAGCAGGGCACCATCCCGCACGAGGTTCTCGGCCACTTTGGTGCCGGCCGCATCATCATCAAGCCCGCTGTCGAGGGTACCGGCGTTATCGCCGGCGGCGCTGTGCGTCCCCTCTTTGAGCTTGCTGGCATCAAGAACGTCCTGTCCAAGTCCCTCGGTACCGACAACGGCCTCAACATCATCAAGGCTGCCGTCGAGGGCCTCAAGGAGCTCTCCAGCCCTGAGGACGTCGCGGCTCGCCGTGGCCTGACGGTCTCCGAGATGTTCGTCGGTAAGGAGAACTAAGCATGGCTGACACCATCAAGATCAAGCAGGTCCGCAGCACCAATGGTTGCAAGCAGGACCAGGTCCGTACTGTCCGTGCCCTCGGTCTCCACAGGATCCGCGAGGTTCGCGAGATTGCTGACAACGAGTCCGTCCGCGGCATGATCTTCAAGGTCAAGCACCTTGTCGAGATTGTAGAGGAGTAGCAAATGCAGCTTCACGATCTTACTCCCGCGCCCGGTTCCACCAAGAACCGTAAGCGCGTCGGCCGTGGCAATTCTTCGGGTCACGGCACCACTTCTGGCCGCGGCCAGAAGGGCCAGGGTTCCCGCTCTGGCGGCACCAAGGGTGCCGGCTTCGAGGGTGGCCAGACTCCGCTGGCTATGCGCCTGCCCAAGCTTCCGGGCTTCCGCAACCCCCGTCGTATCGAGTACACCGCCGTTAACGTTGAGCGTCTCGAGCGTAAGTTCGAGGACGGCGCTGTGATCGACGGTGCCGCTCTTAAGGCCGCTCGCATCACCAAGAGCGAGTTCGAGCCCGTCAAGGTGCTCGGCAATGGTGAGCTCACCAAGAAGTTCACGGTCAAGGTCGACAAGGTCAGCGCTTCTGCGCAGGCCAAGATCGAGGCCGCCGGCGGAAAGGTCGAGCTGCCGTGCTAAATGGTCTTAAGAATGCTTTCCGCATCAAAGAATTGCGCGAAAAGATTCTTTTTACCATAGCTATGCTCGTCGTGTACCGCATTGGTGCGCACGTTCCTGTGCCCGGCATTCCCTTCCAGGGGATGCTGGGCCTTTTCTCGACCGATAACAATTCGGTCGCCGCAGGTGCTATGGCCCTCCTGAATCTTTTCTCTGGCGGCGCGTTGAGCTATGTGTCGGTGTTTTCGCTGGGCATCATGCCTTACATCACCAGCTCGATCATCCTCCAGATGCTCCAGGCCGTTGTGCCTTCCCTGCATGAGCTTGCCCGCGAGGGCGAGGTCGGTCAGACCAAGATCACGCAGTATTCGCGTTACCTCACCCTGGCTCTGGCAATCCTCAACTCCGTGGGTTACCTCTTCCTCTTTAAGAGCTTCGGCATCAGCTTCAATGGCGCCGGCGCTCCCGAGATCATCTTCGACCTCATGATCGTCGGCACGCTCACTGCGGGCGCCATGCTGATCATGTGGATTGGTGAGCTCATCACCCAGCGCGGTATCGGCAATGGCATGTCGCTGATCATCTTTGCGAACATCATGGCCGGCCTGCCGCAGGCTATCTTCTCCAGCACCGAGGGCAATGCCGGTGGCATCATCACCATGGTGATCATCTGCGCCATCATTTTGCTGGTTATCCCGCTGATTGTTTTCCTTGAGCGCGGCCAGCGCCGCATCCCGGTCTCCTACGCTAAGCGCGTCGTGGGCCGTCGCATGATGGGTGGCCAGACCACCTACCTGCCCATCAAGGTCAACACCGCGGGTGTCGTGCCGATCATCTTCGCTTCGGCGCTGCTGTACTTCCCGGCTCAGATTGCCGTGTTCTTCCCCGGCATCGGCTGGATTCAGGCAGTTGCCTCCGCGCTTTCGACCGGTTGGCTCAACTGGGTGCTTAACGTTGTCCTCATCGTGTTCTTCGCGTACTTCTACACCTCCATGGTGTTCAACCCCGATGACACGGCCGATAACCTTAAGAAGCAGGGCGGCTTTATTCCGGGCGTGCGTCCGGGTAGGGCTACCGCGGCCTACATCAAGAACGCGCTCAACAAGATCACGCTTCCCAGCGCTGTCTTTTTGGCGCTCATCGCCATCGTGCCTTCGATCATCTTCTCCTTCACGGGTAACCATCTGATCCAGGCATTTGGCGGCACGTCCATCCTCATCATGGTCGGCGTCGTGCTCGACACGGTCGATAAGCTCGAAGGCCAGATCAAGATGTATGATTACGATGGATTCTTTAAATAGGCTAGAGGAGGATTGCTCATGAACCTCGTATTGCTCGGAGCTCCGGGTGCCGGTAAGGGCACCGTCGCACAGGAGCTCGTCGCCGAGTTTGGCGTCGCCCACATTTCCACGGGCGACCTGCTGCGTGCTGCCGTCAAGGGTGGCACCGAGCTTGGTATTCAGGCTAAGAAGTACATGGACGCTGGCGAGCTCGTTCCCGACCAGCTCGTGATCGACCTTGTCAAGGAGCGCCTTGCCGCCGATGACGCCCAGCAGGGCTTCATCCTCGACGGCTTCCCGCGCAACACCGCCCAGGCTGTGACGCTCGATTCCGAGCTCTCCGCCATGGGTCGCGAGATCGACTGCGCCCTTCTGGTCGATGTGGCCCCCGAGGTCATTATCGATCGTCTGTCTTCGCGTCGCACCTGCCGCGCATGCGGTTACACCGGCACCGCTGCCGATGCTACCTGCCCCAAGTGTGGCGGCGAGATGTATCAGCGCGACGACGACAAGCCCGAGACCATCAAGAACCGTCTCGACGTCTACGAGAAGTCCACGAGCCCGCTCGTCGACTACTATCGTGGCCAGGGTCTGCTCAAGTCGGTCAACGGTGACCAGGCTCGCGAGACCGTGTACGGGGATGTCAAAGAGGCTCTCGGTCTATGATCAAGATTAAGTCTGCAACGCAAATCGAGCAGATGAAGAAGGCAGGAGCGCTATCTAAGATGGCGCTCCGCCACGTTGGAGCCATGGTGCGCCCCGGCGTTTCCACCTTTGAGCTCGATCAGCTCGCGGAGCAGATTATCCGCATGCATGGCGGCACCCCGGCCTTTAAGGGTTACGGCGGGTTCCCGGGGACCATTTGCGCATCGATCAACGATGCCGTGGTCCACGGTATTCCCAACCCCGACATGATCCTGCGCGATGGCGATATCATCTCCATCGATACGGGAGCCGTTGTCGACGGTTGGGTCGGCGATAATGCTTGGACGTTTTTCGTCGGCACCCCCACGCCCGAAGCCAAGGCTTTGTGCGAGGTCACGCGCGATTGCCTTAAGGCTGCCATCGAGCAGGCTGTTCCCGGTAACCATATCGGGGACGTCGGTTATGCCGTTCAGTCCCTCGCCGAGTCTCACGGTTACGGTGTGCTTCGTGATTATGTAGGCCATGGCATTGGCCGCGTGATGCACGAGGACCCCAACGTTCCTAACTATGGAAAGAAGGGGAGGGGCGTTCGCCTCCAGGCCGGCATGGTCATTGCTATCGAGCCGATGGTTACGATGGGTTCCAACCATGTGAGCACGGGCTCCGACGGTTGGATTGTTACGACCAACGATCACCTGCCCGCCGCGCACTACGAGAACACCGTCACCATTACCAATGACGGTCCGGTGATTCTCACCACGGATGCCCAAGGTGCTTGGTGCTCCCTCCAAGGCGGAGAAATGTAACAAGTTCCATTTAGTTGTGGAGCCATTACGAAGTTATTACGATGCGTGCATACGTGTTGTAGAATACTCAATCGCTGTCGTTTTCTAGAGAAAGATGATTGCTTGTGAAGAAGGAAGACGCAATTGAGCTCGAGGGTACGGTAAAGGAACCGTTGCCCAACGCCATGTTTAAGGTCGAGCTCGAGAACGGTCATTCGGTTCTGTGCAACATTTCTGGCAAGATCCGAATGAATTACATCCGTATTCTCCCCGGTGACAGGGTTGTCGTGGAGCTTTCCCCGTACGACCTGACCCGCGGCCGCATCACCTATCGCTACAAATAGCGGCACGCATACACGCACTCCATTTCCGACTGCAGGCTTAGCTCAACCTACGGTCGGATTGTGTGTGAAGACCAGCCATAGTTTTAAACGCCTGCGGCTGGGCGAGTAGATAGTAGGGAAGTAGTTTGAGCGCTACCGAAAGGAAGAACGATGAAGGTACGTCCTTCGGTCAAGAAGATGTGCGATAAGTGCAAAATCATTAGGCGCCATGGCAAGGTCCTCGTCATTTGCGAGAACCCCCGTCATAAGCAGCGTCAGGGTTAAGAGAGGAGACTACGTTGGCCCGTATTAATGGTGTCGACCTCCCGCGTGAGAAGCGCGTTGAGATCGGTCTGACCTACATTTACGGCATCGGCCGCACCACTGCGACGAAGATTTGCGTCGAGTGCAACGTTAACGTGGATACGCGCGTTAAGGACCTCACCGAGGATGAGGTTAACGCCATCCGCGATTATATCGATAAGAACCAGATCATGGTTGAGGGCGACCTCCGCCGTGAGCGCAACCAGAACGTCAAGCGCCTTATGGACATCGGCTGCAACCGCGGCCTTCGTCACCGCAAGGGCCTCCCGGTCCGCGGCCAGCGCACCCACACTAACGCTCGTACCCGCAAGGGCCCGAAGCGTCAGATCGGTGCTAAGAAGAAGAAATAAGGAGCGCTAGATAGATGGCTACTGCTAAGAAGAACGTTCGCGCTGCCCGTCTGAAGCGCGCGGACCGTAAGAACATTTCCGTGGGCCAGGCTCACATTCGTTCTACGTTCAACAACACGATCGTTTCGATCACCGATCCCCAGGGCAACGTCATTTCCTGGAAGTCGGCTGGCCAGGTGGGCTTCAAGGGCTCCCGTAAGTCCACGCCGTTCGCTGCCCAGATGGCTGCCGAGGCTGCTGCCAAGCAGGCCATGGAGCACGGTATGAAGAAGGTTTCCGTCTTCGTCAAGGGCCCCGGCTCCGGTCGTGAGACCGCCATCCGCTCCCTCCAGGCTGCTGGCCTCGAGGTCTCGAGCATCCAGGACAAGACCCCCATTCCGCACAACGGCTGCCGCCCCAAGAAGCGTCGCCGCGTGTAACTGAAAGGATCGTATCAATATGGCAATCGACAGGACTCCTGTTCTTAAGCGCTGCCGTCAGCTCGGGATCGATCCCGCTGAGCTCGGTTACAGCAGCAAGAAGGAATCTATCCGTCAGCCCAAGCGCCGTCGCAAGGAATCTGAGTACGGCATGCAGCTGCGCGAGAAGCAGAAGGTCAAGTTCATCTATGGCGTTCTGGAGAAGCAGTTCCACGGCTACTTCAACAAGGCCCGTAAGATGAACGGCGTCACCGGTGAGAACCTCATGATCATTCTTGAGTCTCGCCTCGACAACGTCGTCTTCCGTCTTGGCTTCGCCCGCACCCGCAAAGAGGCTCGTCAGTCCGTCCGTCACGGTCACTTCACCGTGAACGGCAAGCGCGTGGACATCCCGTCCTACCGCGTCAAGGCCGGCGACGTCGTCGCTGTCGGCGAGAAGTTCCGTGACCTCCTCCCCATCAAGGAGGCCCTGATTTCCTCCGAGCGCTTTGAGGTCCCTGGCTGGCTCGAGGTCGATATCGAGAAGCTGTCTGGTAACGTGCTCGCTCTGCCGACGCGTGAGCAGATCAGCGGTGATATCAACGAGCAGCTCATCGTCGAGCTCTACTCTAAGTAGTCCATCCGGGCTGCTGAGGCTGGAGGTAATACATGTCAGAATTCATTAGGCCTCAGGTTCAGGTCGAAGAGATCAACGAGACGTCTGCTCGTGTCTCCGTCGAGCCGCTCGAGCGTGGTTACGGCGATACGCTGGGTAACTCCCTTCGTCGCGTTCTTCTGTCCTCGCTCGAGGGTGCCGCCGTCGAGGCTATTCAGATCGATGGTGCGCAGCACGAGTTCATGACCATCCCTAACATGGTCGAGGATGTCACCGACATCGTCCTGAATGTCAAGGGTCTTGTCTTCAGGGCTCTCGGCACGACCGACGAGGCGACCGCCACCATCTCGGTTGACGGCCCCTGCGAGGTCACCGGTGCGGACTTCTTTATTCCGTCCGAGTTTGAGCTGGTCAACCCCGAGCAGCACATTGCTACGCTCACCGAGGGTGGCCATCTCACCATGAGCATGCGCATCGGCTATGGCCGCGGCTATGTTTCTGGCGAGGCCAACAAGCGCGACAACGATCCCATCGGTGTGATCCACGTCGACTCGCTGTACTCGCCGGTTTCCCGTTGCGCCAAGCTCGTTGAGGCTTGCCGTGTCGGTCAGCACACCGACTACGACCGCCTTGTCCTCGAGATCGAGACCAACGGCTCCATCGCCCCGCGCGACGCCGTGGTCCAGGCTGCCAATATCATCAACCAGCATATGGCCGCCTTTATGAACCTTGCCGAGACCCCCGAGGTCGAGGAGGAGGCTTCGATCTTCGCTCCCGAGGTCACCAACGACAACGCCGAGCTGGACAAGCAGATCGAGGATCTGGACCTTTCCGTCCGTTCCTACAACTGCCTTAAGCGCGCCAGCATTCACTCGGTCCGTCAGCTCGTTGAGTTCTCGGAGAACGATCTGCTCAACATCCGTAACTTCGGTGTTAAGTCGATCGAGGAAGTGAAGGACAAGCTTGAGTCCATGGGCCTGAGCCTGAAGGCTTAATGCTTCGCATATTTGAGGAGAAACTAGACCATGCGTCACAACGTTAAGAAGGGCCTGAAGCTCGGCACCGATGCGAGCCACACCAAGGCCATGAAGAAGAGCCTTGCTAAGGCCCTCTTCGAGAACGACCGCATCAAGACCACCGAGACCCGCGCTAAGGCGCTGCGTTCGGTCGTCGATCCGATCATCACTTGGGCCAAGAAGGGCGACCTGCACTCTCGTCGTCTGGCTATCGCCAAGCTCGGCGATAAGCAGCTCGTTGCCGAGATCTTCGACAAGGCTGCCCAGGGTATGTGGCAGGATCGCAACGGCGGTTATACCCGCATCATGAAGCTCGGGCACCGCAAGGGCGACAACGCTCCCATCGTTATCATGGAGCTCGTCACCGAGCCTTGCACGCCTAAGGCCAAGAAGGCTGCTCCGGCCCCCAAGAAGGCCGCTGCTCCCAAGAAGGTCGAGGCTGCCGAGGAGGCTCCTGCTGAGGAGACCGCTGAGTAGACAATCCGTCTGCATAGGCTATATTCGAGGGGTACGTTCGCGTACCCCTCTTTTTTTGTCGAAATGCCATTGCCTGTTTGTTGGGAGCGCCCATGACCGCGCCGTCTGATTTCAATTCGATTCCAGAGCTCGATGCCACGCTCGTTTTCCGCGTGGCATACGATGGCTCGTCCTATAGCGGCTTTGCCGAGCAGCCGGGACAGACGACGGTTGCGGGTGAGCTGCGTCGAGCCATCGAGACGCTGCTTCGCCGTCCGATCGATCTGACGTGCGCGGGTCGCACCGATGCCGGCGTGCATGCCGTGGCTCAGTACATCAGCGTGCCCGTAACGGACGCTGAGCTCGCCCTAACGCGCCGTAGGTGGCTGCGGGCTATGGATGCCCTGCTGCCCAAAGATATCGCCATCAACGAGGTCTACAAGGCCCGTAAAGGCTTTTCTGCACGTTTTGACGCGCGTTCCCGTACGTATACGTACCGTATTGCCGATCGAGATGCGCGCCCCGTGCTGTCCCGCGGTGCGGTGTGGTGGCATCGCTATCCCTTGGATGTTGAGGCTATGTCTGCTGCCTGCCCCGCGCTGCTGGGCGAGCAGGACTTTAAAAGCTTTTGCAAGGTTGCTTCTGCCGTGGGCAAACCTACGCACCGCTGCGTAATGCGCGCCGAGTTTGGCCATGAGGTTGCGTTTGGCGAGGACATCCTGACGTTTACCATCGAGGGCAATGCGTTTCTGCATTCGATGGTCCGTACGATCGTTGGCACGCTTGTCGCGATTGGCATGCATCGCCGTGAACCCGAGTGGATGCGCGAGGTCATCGATGCTTGCGACCGTACCGCTGCGGGCCCCACGGCTCCTGCCTGCGGCCTTACGTTTATGGGCGTGGATTACGATCCCGCCGAGCTTGTCGTGCTCGACTAGGGGAGGGCTCGGCGCGTCGTGCGTCGGCACCTGTCATCTGTGGGCTGCGCGTGTGCAACATCTGTTCTTGGCGTGCAATACAACCGGTGTCTCATTGCTTTTATTGCCGGGGTGTACCATGAACGACAGTTTGATTCACTGCTGTCGAGAGGACGGATAACTTGGTTCGACGTGGCTCGCATCCGCGACTTTCGGTGATCCTTGTGGTAGAAGGTTCGCTCAGCTATGCGATGCGTGCGCTCGAGAGTATCCAGAACCAAGACCTCTACGATTTGCAGATTGTCGTTGTCTGTCGCGATGCTGCGCCCGGTGTGCGCCATTCGCTTCAAGTTGCTGCCGACAGGGACATTCATATTGATTTGATTGACGTCGAGGACGCGAAGCGCGGCGCTTGTCTTCGTGCCGGTTTTGCTGCCTCGCGCGGCTCTCAAATCATCGCTATGAACGCCGATGAGTGGTTTGCTCCGCAGTCCCTTTCCAAGATGGTCAATATCGCGTGCGATTCTACGGCAGACATAGTGCTCCCCACGGTGTCGCTCGACCGCTATGATGCACATCGAGAGCGCCATTCGCGCGTCTTGGATGCTGCTCATATTTCCATTGATAGCAAATCTTCGATGGTGGCCGGGCTGCCTCAGTTGATTTTAGGCGGCCTAGTCGTTCAGACCTCTGGTGTGATGTACAGCCGCTCGCTGTTTGAGGCATGCCTTTTGTGCGACAAGGTGTTTCGCACAGTTGGGTTTATGGCATGCGCGCTTTCGCAGACACGATGCGTGTCCGGCTGCGGCGATGCTTGTTTCCACACGGCGGCACCTAAACTTACAGATGCCTTTGATCCCACCATGTATGCCAAGGTATCCGATGACACTCGAGCGCTCGACGAGCTTGCGGACTCACTCTCGGAAGCAGACAGCGGTGGTCGGCTCAAGCTGGCAAGCCAAAAGTTCTACTTTGCCGGACTGGTCGCCTGCATCGAGAATTTGTGTCTGAGCCCGCATGGGGTGTCGTCAATCGAGCGTTCCGCCCGCATGCGTGATATGCTCGATGCGCCTCGAACCCGTCAGATGGTCGCCGCGCTCAAGGATAACCATCGGGGACTCGGTTTGTTGTTTGGGCCGATCGCCAGCGCCAAGCCCGCGCGCTGCGTGATGTGTACGCATCTGGCAGCTTTTCTTAACCGGACGGGCGCAAAAACCGCCTAAACGGCTCATTTCGAAACAAATTTGCATAGAATTGTTTCGAAATGCGTTCTTATACACAAAAGCCTTCAAATAGCGTTAAACTATTCAGTCACTGATTGATTGTCTCCGCCATCTTTTGGAGAGAGGGTTTGTATGGCTAAAAAACGCAATGGGCGCCAGGATGCCATTAGAGATATTGTGCGCAATAAGGACGTCCGCACGCAGCGCGTGCTGGTCGATGAGCTCCGCGCTATGGGCTTTGATTGCACGCAGGCGACTGTCTCTCGCGATATTGCCGATATGGGGCTGCGTAAGCTCCCCGAGGGTATCTATGTTCTGGCAGAGGACCTGCACCTGCAGCGTATGGTTTCCGAGCTCGTAACGGGCGTTCTGCGCACCGATAATCTGGTTATGATCAAGGCTCAGCCTGGTACGGCTTCCGGCATCGCCGCCGCCGTTGATGCGGCAGAGTTGCCCGATGTGCTTGGCTCGCTTGCCGGCAACGATACGATTTTGGTTATTGCCCAGACGGCCGAGGACGGCGAGCGTCTCGAGGCGCTGATCAATAAGCTGAGCAATTCTCGCAAGTAGGCGTGCGGGTCGTGCGCTCGGCACTGTGTGCGTGACATGGTGGCTTGTAAGGGGGTATCGACGTTGGTCGGTACCCCCTATATTGTTTGCCGGTATAAAGGCCGTCCACCAGGTCGCTTTAAACTAAAAGGCCCCCGAGCACTTTAATAAGCTGCTCGGGGGCCTTGTTGCTAATGGCCGGATGAATTTCTAGCCAACCGTATCGTCAGGCGTGGGCGAGGGGTCGGGAGTGGGTGTAGGCGTAGGCGTAGGCGTGCCGCCATCGCCGCCGGTCGAACCACCAGTGGAGCCGCCCGTCGAGCCACCGGTCGTACCGGTGCCGCCGGTGGTGTCGCCGCCTGTGGTCTCGGTGGTCGTGGTCGTCGTTGTCGTCGTTGTGGTTTCCTCTTCGTCCTCGTTCTCGTCCTTGTCGTCGTTCTCCGTCTTCTTGGTGTTGTTGGTGCCGTAGAACTTCCAGACGCTGTTGTTCTTGTAGGTGGGCGCCGTTCCGGTCGCAAACTCCTCGCGCTCGGTACCGGTCAGAACGGTGTTCATAAACCGCTTAAAGACAGGCAGGTTGGTGCTGTCGCCCAGCAGGTCTGTGCCGTATTTTTGGATAGGGATCTCGCCCGCGGAATAGCCGGTCCACAGAGCGCACGCCAGCTGCGGGGTATAGCCGCAGAACCACAGGTTGGTGGTGTTGTCGGTGGTGCCCGTCTTGCCGGCATAGGGCTGGTTGACGCTCAGGGCACCGGCAGCACCCGTACCGCCGCCCTGCATGACGCCGGACAGAACATCGGTGACCGCGGCGGCCTCGCCCTCGGTAAGCACCTGTGAGGGATTGTCGGTGTGCTGGTACAGCACCGAACCGGTACGAGAGTCAATCTCGGTGATGGCGATCGGCTGGCGATAGTAGCCGCCGTTGGCAAACGTCGCGTAGGCGGCGGCCATCTCGAGCGGCGAGATCGAGCCGGTGCCGAGCGTCATGACGGGAACGTCCTCGATGTTGTCCTTGGCGGGATCGATGCCGAGCTTTTTGACGAGCGAGATGATCTTGCTGTTGCCGACGGCTTCCGCCACCTGGATGTAGCCGGTGTTGGAGGAGTATGCCGTCGCCTGCTTAAGCGTGATGTTGCCATAGCTATGGTTGGCGTAGTTTTGGACCTCGGTCGTGGTGCCCTTGGCCTTGAGCGGCGAGTTGCAGTTGAGGGTGACGTTGGGGTTCATGCCGTTTTGGATGGCAGTTGCCAGTGTAAAGGCCTTGAAGGTGGAGCCGACGGGACGCTTGGCCGTGGCATGGTTTACGTGGTTCTCGTCGGCGTTGTAGTCGTAGCCGCCCACCATGCACTTGATGTAGCCGGTCTTGGGGTCGACGACGACCATGCCCATGTCCAGGCCGTCGAGTGAGAGCGTGTCGAGCTGCTCGCGGACGGCATTCTCTGCCACCTGCTGCATCGTGGGGTCGATGGTGGTCTTGACGGTCAGGCCGCCCTTAAAGAGCACGTCGGTCGAGAACTCCTGCTCCAGCAGCTGCTTAACATAGGCGACAAAGTAGGGCTGCGAGTATACGTCGACGCCGCTGCCCGAAATCTCGGTCACGTTGAGGGTGATGGGCTCGGCCTGTGCGGCATCGTGCTCCTCCTGGGTGATGTGGCCCAGGCGCAGCATGTTGTCGAGGACCTTGTTGCGGCGAGACAGTGCCAGGTCGGGATTGACCGTGGGGTCGTACTGCGAAGGCGAGTTGGGAAGGCCGATGAGCAGCGCGGCTTCGCTCAGGGTGAGGTCGGCGGCGCTCTTGGATAGGTAGGTCTCGGCGGCGGCCTCGATACCGTAGGCGCCGTGGCCGTAATAGATGGTGTTGAGGTACATCATGAGGATCTCGTCTTTGGAGTACATGTCCTCCATCTTTACGGCGATGTAGGCCTCGCGCACCTTACGCTCGATGGTCGAGTCGAACTGCTCCTCCTGCAGGATGGTGTTGCGCACCAGCTGCTGGGTGATAGTCGAGGCGCCTTCGTGCCCGCCGCCGAGGGTTGCCACCGCAGCACGCGCGATACCCCACAGGTCGATACCGCCGTGCTCGTAGAAGCGCTCGTCCTCGACGTCAACGGTGCCCTGCAGCACGTAGGGGGAGACCTCGTCCTTGGTGATGGACTTGCGGTTTTGCGTGTAGAAGCTTGCGATCTTGTTGCCGTTGCAGTCGACGATCTCGGTGGGCTCGCTCACCAGATACGCGTTGGCGTCGGTGTAGTCGGGCAGATCGGACAGCCAGCGGTTGACGTTGCCGACCATGCCGATGCCAAACGCCACGCCCGCGATAAGCAAAAAGCCCAAAAACGAGAGCAGGATTATGGGCAGGGCATGCGTCTTTGAACGGCTGCGTCCCTGTCGTTGGCGAGGACCCATATATTGACCTCCAGGTATGTCGTGCCGGACGGCGGATGTGCCGTCGGGGCAGGATGGACATAAGTTATTACACGATAAACCAAACGGGGCGCGCGAGGCCTCGTGTATGCTGGAAGACGGCATTTTTCAGAGTGAATGCATACCTTGGTAAGGAGTTTGCCGATGGCGATTCGGGCGATGGGGCCGAGCGGACAATACGAGACTGGATTGGATGCTGCCGGTGTGGCGCTGCCCGAGCTGCTGGCGCCGGCGGGCGGGCTCGACCAGATGCTTGCGGCCATCGCCGCGGGTGCCGATGCCATCTATGCGGGGTTGGGCGGCTTTAACGCCCGCGTGAGCGCGCATGGCTTTACGGATGACGAGTTTGCGCGCGGCTGCGCCGTGGCGCATGCCCATGGCGTGCGCGTGTACGTGACGCTCAACGTGTTCGTGTTTGACGATGAGTTGTCCGACGCGGTGGCGTTGGGAGCTCATGCACTGGAGTTGGGCGCCGATGCTCTGATTGTCGCCGATGCCGGGTTGGCCTGCGCGCTGCGCGCGGCGATTCCCGGGGTCGAGATTCACCTGTCCACGCAGGCGGGCGCTCATAGCGAAGGCGCCGTGCGGCTTGCCGCCGATGAGCTGGGGGTCGAGCGCGTGACGACGGCACGCGAGCTGACGGTCGACGAGATTGCGGCGCTATGTGCCACGGGCGTGCCCATCGAGGTATTCTGCCACGGTGCGATTTGCATCGGCTATTCGGGGGCGTGCGAGTTCTCGGCCCTGCGGCGTGGGCGCTCGGCGATGCGCGGCGACTGCACGCAGCCGTGCCGTCTGGCGTACGACCTAGTGGACGAGGCGGGACAGAGCGTTGTTGCCGTCGAGGGAGATCGCCTGCTGTGCCCGCGCGACTATCTGGGTATTGCACATCTGCCTGAGCTTGTAGATGCCGGCGTGGCGTCGCTCAAGATCGAGGGGCGCATGAAGAACCCCGATTACGTATTCAACGTGGTACGGGTGTGGCGCCGGGCGCTCGATATGCTGCGCGACGGCGCGTGGGACTCCGGTGCCGTGGAAGAGCTTGAGCGCGAGCTGGGAAGGTCGTTTAACCGTGGGTTTACCGATGCGTACCTGCGAGGGCGTTCGGGTGCCGGGCTGATGAGCTTTGAGCGCGCAATTAACCAGGGCGTGCGCGTGGGGCGCTTGGTCGCTGTGGGCCACGAAGAGGTGACCGTTGAGCTCGACGCCGCTGTGGCGGCGGGTGACACGCTCGAGATTCGGTTCTATCCGGGTGTCGACACGCGTCCCGATGTGCCCAAGCGCTGGCCGCAGGTGCCCTGCCCGGTGGATGCCGCAGCGGGGAAGCGCGTCGTCGTGCATTGCAAGCGTAAGGTGGACGCGGGCTGCGAGGTATACCTGATTCGCAGCGCCGGCGTGTTGGATCAGACGGCGGCGGTGTTGGAGCGCATGCGGGCCGAGGCGGATGCGATTGCGCCCGTTGCGCGTGCCGTTGAGGTGCTGCCCTTTGAGGGCGTTGCGGTGGATGGTGGTGCGTCGACGGAGTTGGTGGAGTGCGCGGTTCCCGCTCGCATGGTTTTTGCTTGGCAGCTGATGGATGCCGACCCGCGCGGAGAACTCGATTTGTCCGACGCCGTTGTGGTGCTTGACGAGGTGTGCCGCACGGGTGACGCTGACCGGACCCGCTCACTGATGCAGCGTGCCGGGTGCGTCGTCTGCCGCAACCTGGGACAGGTGGTGATCGCTCGCGAGCTGGGCGTGACATTTGACGTGGCGGCGCCGGTGTTCTGCGCGAATCGGGCCACGCTTACCTGGCTGCGCGGACTCGGTGCGGGGCGGGTGTACTTGCCGGCCGAGTTGCTCGGCAATGATGCGGAGCGTATTGCCGAACTGGCTGCTGAACCCGGCGTCTTTGGTCCGGTCGACGCCGACCGTCCCGAGCTTATGGTGTGCGAGCACTGCCTGCTGACCGCCGAGGGCGTCTGCGCCACCGATGCGACGGGACAGGTCCGTTGCCGCGACTGCTTGCGTCGTCGGCAGGTGCGCTATCTGGTTGAGCGTGACGGTACACGTCTGCCAGTTGCCATTGACGCATGCGGCAGGACGAGGATTTTCCTGTCGTAGGTGCCGCGTCGCGTCAGTTTGTTATCATAAGAGAGTTTATGGACTTCCAGCACCGCCGTTTTCGGCGAGGGTGCTATAGCAAAAGGAGGATACCCAATGCTGTCTGTTGACGAGCAAATGCGTATCATCACCTCGGGCGCCGCGCAGATCGTTCCCGAGGCCGACCTTCGCAAGAAGCTTGAGAAGGGCGAGCCCCTCAACATCAAGCTCGGCGTCGACCCCACCAGCCCCGACCTGCACCTGGGCCACGCCGTGCCGCTGCGCAAGATGCGTCAGTTCCAGGACCTGGGCCACAACGTCACCCTCATCATCGGCAACGGTACCGCGTTGATTGGCGACCCTTCGGGCAAGAATTCCACCCGTCCGCAGCTTTCGCAGGAGCAGATCGAGGCCAATGCCGAGACCTACGTGAGCCAGGCCATGAAGATCCTGGATCCCGAGAAGACCACCATCGTGCACAACGGTGACTGGATCCTTTCGATGGATCTGGCCGGTCTGCTGCAGGTGTGCTCCAAGTTCACCGTCGCCCGCATCCTCGAGCGCGACGACTTTACCAAGCGCTACCAGTCTCAGACGCCGATCGCCCTGCATGAGTTCCTGTATCCCGTGATGCAGGCTTTCGACTCCGTGCAGATCAAGGCCGACGTCGAGATGGGCGGCACCGATCAGCTCTTCAACCTGCTCGCTGGCCGTGAGCTCATGGAGAAGATGGGCATGGAGCCGCAGATCGCGCTCACCATGCCGCTGCTCGAGGGCACCGATGGCGTGCGCAAGATGTCCAAGTCCTATGGCAACTACATCGGCCTGACCGACGCTCCCAAGGATATGTTCGGCAAGACCATGTCCATCCCCGACGAGATGATCGGCAAGTACTATCGTCTGGCCAGCTCGCTCACCCCGGCCGAGGTCGACAAGATCGACGCCGCCCTGGCCGATGGTTCTGCCGACCCCTACGAGCTCAAGCGCGCTCTGGGCCGCGACCTGTGCGACACCTACCACGGCGCCGGCGCCGGAGACGAGGCTCAGGCCGAGTTCGACCGCGTGTTCAAGGAGGGCCAGCTTGCCGACTTCCCCGAGAAGCATGTCGAGCTGACCGTCAACGACGAGGGCCAGATCTACCTCGCCGGCCTGCTCAAGAACTTGGGCCTTTCGGCGAGCGCCGGCCAGGCTCGTCGCGATATCGACGGCGGTGGCGTCAAGATCAACGGCAAGGCCGTGGCTCCCAAGAGCTACAACATCGATCCCAGCGCCCTCAAGCTGGGCGACACCCTTTCTGTGGGTAAGCGCAAGGGCTTCAAGTTGATTTAGTTCCGCCGTTCTACCGAACGGCGGACCGGCCGACGCTGCGCGGGCCGCATTTGGACAATCTGACGTTCAACTTCAAGGGCGCGACCAGAAGGTCAGCGCCCTTTCGTTTCACGTCACCTTGTCTCAAATGCGACCCGCTCGCTGGCGATGCCAAAACATCGGCGCTTCCGTGGTTGGCACTTGGGGACGTTCCTTTTGTGCCGGCACTTTGGGACACTCCTTGTCATTGGTGCAAAGTAACCTGCCCCCATTGCGCCAAGCGGCGTGTGCCGTTAAGCGGAGAGGCGTATTGTTGACCCATCGTTTGGGCATACAATGGCTATTGGCTTGCTGCGGTGAAGGTCTGTCCGCTCCGCAGCTTTTTTCTACGGTTAAAGGAGTATGTATGTCCGTTGAGGTCATGAGGTCTGTGATCGAGGCCGCCGAGGGCCGCGTGCCCGTCGACACGCTGTTTACCAATGCGCAGATCGTCGACGTATATGGTCAGCGTGTGGCACCCGGCAGCGTTGCCGTTAAGGACGGCGTGATCGTCGGCGTTTTGTATGACGGGCGCGACGATGCCGCTGGCACCTACGAGGCTGCCGAGGCCATCGACTGCCAGGGTCGCTACATCGCCCCGGGCTTTATCGACGGACATCTGCACATTGAGTCTTCGAACATCCGTCCCGCCGAGTACGCGCGTATGGCCGCCACGCGCGGCACCACCACCGCTATAGCCGATAGCCACGAGATTGCCAATGTTGCCGGTCTCGACGGCTTGCGCTTTATGATCGAGGATGGCCGCCGCGCGCCCATCTCCATCAAGTACATGATGCCTTCGTGCGTGCCCGCGCTGCCCGACGAGCAGGCCGGTGCCGTGATTACCGCCGCCGATATGCAGGAGTTTTTTGCCGAGCATCCGGGCGATGTCTTTGGCCTGGGCGAAATGATGAACCTGCCGGGCGTCTTTATGGCTGACTCCGAGACCTGTGCTCGCATCGATGCTGCCAACCAGACGCCGTCCAAGCAGGTCGACGGCCATGCGCCGCTCGTTGCCGGTAAGGACCTCAACGCCTATGCCGCAGCGGGCATTATCGCCGACCACGAGTCGACGATTCCCGAGGAGGCGCTCGACAAGCTGTCCCGCGGCATGTATGTGATGCTGCGTGAGGGCACGTGCAGCCACGACCTGGCCAACCTGTCTCCGATGCTGTTGGAGAATCCTTCCCGTGCCCGCCGCTGCTGCTTTGCGACCGACGACCGCGCTCCCTCCGATGCGCTTTCGACCGGTATGATCGACAACGCCTGCCGCGTGGCGATTGAGGCCGGTATCGACCCCGTGGTCGCTATCTCCATGGCGTCCCTCTCCACGGCCGAGGCGTTTGGCCTGGACCACGGTTGCCGCGACCCGCACGAACTGCGTGGCGCCATCGCCCCGGGCAAGCGTGCCGACCTGCTGGTGCTCAATGACCTGACGTTTGCCACGGCTCCGCATCGCGTATATGCCGCCGGTGCTCTGGTGGCGCAGGACGGCACCTTTGTGGGCGAGATCGCACCCGAGATGGCCGAGGTCGCGGCCCTTGCCGACGAGCTGCGCGCTTCCGTTAAGCTGCCGAAGCTATCGCTCGACGTGTTCGACTATGCCTTTAAGCCGGGCGAGGCTGTGATTGACGTGGTGCCGGGTAAGGCCATCACGGGTATGGTCCGTCCCGAGACTGACGAGGACTTGCGTCGCATTATGCTGATTGAGCGCCATGGCCGCGGCGTGTCGCTGCAGGCCGAGGGCGTCGATGGCGATGGCCCCGCTGGCCTGAGCCTGGTCGGCAAGCACATCGGTCGAGGCTGGGTGCGCGGTTTCACTATCACGGGCGGCGCCATTGCCTCCACGATCGGCCACGACTCGCACAACGTGTGCGTGGTGGGCGACAACGCCGCCGATATGATGGCCGCTGTTGAGGCCGTGGGCCAGGGTGGTCACGTGCTAGTGCGCAACGGCGAGGTCGTGGCGCGCATTCCGCTGGCGCTCGGTGGCCTGATGAGCGAAGGCACGGCCGAGGACGTTGCCGCGCAGCACGACGACTTTATGGTCAAGGCACGTGCCATGGGTATTGAGCCGCCGCTCGATCCCATCATGGGCATCATCTTCCTGCCCCTGCCGGTCATCCCGACGCTCCGCATCCGCCCCGAGGGCATGTTCGACGTCACGACCTTCACCTACGCGGACTAGTCATCGGGGACGTTCTTAAACGACTGGTCGTTGGGGTGACGTGTCGCCTGGCGCCGCGACCGTAGGACCTCTGGCATGTGTGAGCTATTTGCCAGGTCCTTGTAACGTTTACGCCCGCGGAGTCTTATTTGAGCTCCCTTTGGGTACGGTGATTTTGGATATACGTCCGATTCCATCAAGCCCGAAGGGAGCTTTTCTATGTTTAAACTGATTGCATCCGATATGGACGGCACACTGCTTGACGAAAACGGCCAGGTGCCTCCCGAGACCTACGAACTGATTCTGGCGCTACACGAGCATGGCGTGCATTTCGCCGCATCGTCAGGTCGTCGCTACGATCGCCTGTGCGAGTTCTTTGCGCCCGTTCGCGACAAGATGGACTTTGTCGCCGCTAACGGCGCCCAGGTCTACGCCGACGGTAAGATGGTAGACCGTGAGGTGTATTCCCACCTGGCGATTCGAAGGCTCGCCCAAGCCGTCAGGACGTTCCCCAATCTGCATCTTGCGCTCTTTGACCGAACCAAGTCCTTCCTGCTCGATGACGAGTGCAAGTTCGTGCGTGAGGTCGATAAGGACCTTCCCAATGCCGAGCGTATTTGGGAGCTGCCCGATCCCAGCGTAAATATCATCAAAGCGAGTATCTTTTGCGACGACAGTGCGGTTATGGACAGTGCGTACGTGCTACAGCGCGAACTTGGTCAGCTCTTTACTTTTGCGCCTTCGGGCAACGCGTGGATCGATGCCATGCAGCCTGGTGTGTCGAAGGCCTCGGGTATCGCGCAGCTCGCGGAGCATTACGGCATTGGTCGCGACGAGGTCATGGCGTTTGGCGATTCGATGAACGACTACGAGATCATTCGCTTTGTCGGCACGGGCTGCGCCATGCAAAACGCGCGTCCTGCGCTCAAGGCGGTTGCCGACCGCATCGTGGGCTGCAACCGCGACCATGCCGTCCAGCAAGAACTTCGCCACGTGCTGGAGAGCCTCGCCTAATCCTGCAGTTAGGGACACTCCTTGCGGTTTTTCGGGGTAGCTAATTTGGGACGGGGCTATTTTAGCTACCCCACTAGCGGGTAGCTAAAATAGCCCCATTACAGTTTGAGCCGTCCGAAAGGGCGGCTCTTTTCCGTTGCACGGTTATACGATTGAGCCGTACCGGTGGTCGCTGGCCGACCGCCCCGGACGGCCGTCAGCCCCTGCCCCGTAGAGGGCCCGGGACGTGTTGCCGCCGGGGCGGGAGGGGCCGCGGGGAACGACTGATAGAGATGTGCCGGGCCCGGACCGGGCCACGGCGGGGTAATGTGGGTGTCGCTTCCGCGGCTAACGGCCGGCTCAAGGGAGAGGATACACCATGCCTGCAGCAGAGACGCCCGTGGCCTACCTGGGGATCGACGTCGGGAAGAGCTCGCACAGCGCGTGCGCGCTCGATGCGGGAGGGGGCGTCGCCTTCAGGGCCGAGCTGGCAAACAGGCCCGACGACATCGACCGGCTGCTCGAGCGGGCCGGCTCCGGCGCGCTGGTCGTCGTCGACCAGAAGCGAAACATCGGCGCACTGGTCCTCGCGCGCGCCCATGCGCACGGGAACCCCTGCGCCTACCTGCCCGGATATGCCGAGAAGCAGGCCCGCGGGATGTTCCCCGGCATCGCGAAGACCGACGCCATCGACGCCGAGGTGATCGCGCGCACCGCGCTCGGCGTGCCCCGCGCCCTCAGGCCGGCGCCCGAGGAGCCCGAGGGGACCGCCTCGCTGCGGATCCTGTCGTCGCAGCGCGAGTTTGCGTCGTCCGCCAGGACCCGCGCGAAGAACAGGCTGCGCGCGACCCTGCTCGAGGCCGACCCCGCGCTCGAGGGCGCGGTCGACCCGTCGAGCCGCTGGCAGGTGTCGATGCTGGCCGAGTTCGGCGGGGCCGCCGGGTGCTCGGCCGCCGGCTGGCGCAGGTTCTCGAACGCCGCCAGGCGCGCGGGCGCCCCCGCGGCGGGGGCCAGGAGGCTCTGGGAGGCGCTGCTGGCCTCGTCGCGCTCGGGAAGGCGGCTCCCGGCCGGCGAGGACGTCGCGGTCCGGATACTCGCCCGGGAGATAGCCTCCCTCGACGCCGACATCGAGGAACTCGACTCGCTCGTGGCCGACTCGCTGGCGGGCGACGAGGTCTACGAGTGCCTCCTCACGGTGCCCGGGATCGGCCCCAAGACCGCCGCGGCGCTGGTGACGTCGATCGACATATCCGCGTTCAGGGGGCACGACGAGCTCGCGAGCTATTGCGGCGTGGCGCCGTCAGACAGGCGCTCCGGGAGCAGCATCAGGTCGACGTCGCCTCAGCACGGCGGGAACAGGCGGCTCAAGAACCTGCTCATATTCAGCTGCAACTCCCTCATCGGCACGGACAACAGGTTCGGGAGGTACTACGGGGAGTGCAGGGCGAGGGGGATGAGGCACAGCAAGGCGCTGAAGGCGGTCGCGAGGAAGAGGCTCAAGGTCATCTACGCGATCATGCGCGACGCCGTCCCGTACGCGGCCTAGCGGGCGGCGGGATCAACCGAAGAGGAAACCAAGCGGGGGCGCCAGATGCCCGGATGCGTCATGCCGAAATGGCGCGAAGCACGCGGTTGACAAAACTATAGAGACACGTCCCAAATTAGCTACCCCGCTGGGTTGCTGCTGCTAGGCGAGGGCGACCATGATGGCGCGGGCTACGCCGTCGTGGTCATTGTCGTACTCGGTCACGGCGTCGGCGGCCTCGCGGTCCTCGGGCTCGGCGTTGAGCATGGCCATGCCGTGACCCGCTGCCTGCAGCATGGGGATATCGTTGATGTTGTCGCCGAAGGCCCAAGCGTCGGCAAGGGACTCGCCCAGATGCTCGCACAGCCATGTCAGAGCCGTTCCCTTGGTGGCGCCCTCGCCCATGACCTCGATATTCATTTCGTACGAACGCGTGACCTCGATCCCGTCGAGCGTGCCGAGCGCCGCCGCGATGGCGTCGCGGTCGGCGGGGTCGTGCCAGTACATGGCGATGCGCTCGAGCGTCTCGACCTCGTCGATCTTGCTGTCGACGTCCACGTCGATGGGCGTGCGCGTGCGCCTGAGCGAGCCGGCAATATGCGGGTCGCCGCCGCAGAACTCGTCCAGGCGCTCGTAGAGCGAGCGGGGGAGGAAGCACTGGCCGTCGGCGAAGATATCGAAGGTCACATCGTGGCCGGCGGCGATGCGATGGATGCGATGGGCGATGCCACGGTCGAGCGGTCGGCTCAAGATACGTTTGGCGCGTGAGGCATCGGTAGGCGCATCTTCGTCGAGCTGCCAGACGCTGGCGCCGTTGGCGCAGACCGCGTAGTGCACGGCGGGGTGGGCAAGGATGGGCTCAAAGACGCCCGACAGCGGACGGCCCGTGCAGGGCACAAACTCAATGCCGCGACGTGCGAGCTCATCGAGCATCGCCCAGGTGGCGTCGCTCATCTGCTTGTCGCTCGTCAGCAGCGTTCCATCCATATCGGAAAACACGATCATCTGATGTGGTCCTTTCCAAGAGACATAAAAAGCGTGGCCGAGGGCTTGGGGCCCTGGCCACACTCTGGATCTATAACGGTCCGCGTCCTAGCGGTCGGCGAGCGGCTTGTACTCTAGCGGCTCGATTACCGGGCGATATGCCGGGCGGATGATGCGGTGCGCGCAGAAGAGCTCTTCCATTCGGTGTGCCGACCAGCCGGCCATGCGGGCGACGGCGAACAGTGGCGTAAAGAGCGTCTCGGGCACGCCGAGCATCTTGTAGATAAAACCTGTGTACAGGTCGATGTTGGCGCAGATGGGCTTGGTCATGCCGTGGTCGCGCATCACCTGCGGCGCCAGGCGCTCGATGCGCTCGATGAGCGCGAACTCCTCGCCCAGGTCCTTTTTGGTCGCCAGCGAGCGCGCGTAATGACGGCAGACCTCGGCGCGCGGGTCGCTCAGCGTGTAGACAGCGTGGCCCATGCCGTAGATGAGGCCCGTGCCGTCGAAGGCCTGCTTGTCGAGGATCTTGCCCAGATAGGCTGCGACCTCGTCCTCGTTTTCCCAGTTGGAAACATGCGCGCGGATGTCCTCGTGCATGGACACGACCTTGGCGTTGGCGCCGCCGTGGCGCGGGCCCTTAAGCGAACCGATAGCCGCGGCGTAGGCGGAGTACGGGTCGGTAGCCGAAGAGGACAGCACGCGGCAGGCGAAGGTAGAGTTGTTACCGCCGCCGTGTTCGGCGTGCAGCATGAGCATCACGTCGAGCAGCATGGCCTCGTCGCGAGTGAACGCCATGCCGCCGCGCAGGACCTGCAGGATGGTCTCGGCGGTGGAAAGGCCGGGCGTCGGGTGCGGCACGTGCACCTCGGAGCCGCGACGCTTGGCGACCGATGCCATATGCGCGAATGCGGCGATGCGGGGGAGACGGGCGAGCATGGAGATGGCGACGTCGATCTCGTGCTCGGGCGTAATCACGTCGGGCTCGGCGTCGAAGGCGTAGAGCAGCAACACGGCGCGCTGAAGCACGTTCATGATGCTCGACGACACCGTGGTCATGGGGAACTCTTTGACGTACTCGTCGCTCAGGTGCCTAAAGGCGCCCAGGCGTCCGCAAAAGCCGTCAAGTTCCTCCTTGTTGGGCAGCGAGCCCGTGATGAGCAGGTAGGCGACCTCTTCGTAGCCATAGCGATTCTCGGCCTGGGCGCTGTTGACCAAGTCCTCGATGCTATAGCCGCGCAGCGTGAGCTTGCCCTGGTCGGGTACGACCTTGCCGTCGACCTTGTTGTAGCCGTGCACGTCCGAGATGCGGGTAAGGCCCGCGACCACGCCCGAGCCGTCGGCATTGCGCAGACCGCGCTTGACGTTATGCTCGACGAACAGATCCTCGTCGTAAGGGTCGGTCGGCAGGCCATAGTAGAGATTTTCGCTTTCGGGCGAAATCTGGCGGCTCGCTTCATAGTCCAGAACCAGGCGGCTCAGGTGATCGTCAAAGCGGTAATAGATTTTCTTGGCGTCGTAGGCCATGCGCGCTCCTCTCTATGCTGCGTCGGGACGGCGCGCTTGGGCGCAGACGCGCCAGCCTGTCCCCGGGCAGCCTGTTCGCTACAGGCGGTACATAAAGTTAAAAACATCCTCGCGTTGGATGGACACGTTGACGCCCGAAAGCTCGCCGGCCTCGGCCAGTGCCTTCTGCAGTTCGGCGAAGTCGAGCTTGGACTCGGCGGTGTCGGCCAGCATGGTCATGGTGAAGATGTCCTCGATAATGGACTGCGTAATGTCGCGGATGTCGACGTTGGCCTCGCCCAGAACGCGGGTGACGCCGGCGACGATGCCGGGGCGGTTCTTGCCAAGGACGGTGATGACGATACGGGAGGACGAGATCTCGGCCATGGGAAACCCTTTCGCGTGATTGCGGCGCGCGCGGGGCGCTCCGCTACGGTACAGTGTTCATCATTGTACCTGTCTGGCGCCAAAAGGGGTGTGCTTACTGCGGCGTTACACGTCTGCAACATGGGTGAAGGCTCGTCGGGGTGCGTGCTCGCTGCGGTTGGCCACGCCGCCCTGCACAAAGACCGTGAACCTTTTGTGGGACGCGCGACGCCGTGGTACCATAGCCAAGTTTGTTGTCTTGGTCGGAAACCAAGACGCCTTATGCGCTGATCGGTAACCAGCGCCTGACCAATAAGGAGTCCTACCATGAAGCAGGGTATCCATCCCCAGTATGTCGAGTGCACGGTGACGTGCTCCTGCGGCAACACCTTCAAGACGCACGCTACCGTGTCTGAGATGAAGGTCGAGCTTTGCAACGAGTGCCACCCGTTCTACACCGGCCAGCAGAAGTTCGTCGACACCGGTGGACGCGTCCAGCGCTTCGCCGACAAGTTCGGTGGCGCCGCTGCCGCCCAGCTCAAGAAGGCTGAGGAGGCCAAGGCTGCCAAGGCTGCCAAGGCTGCTGAGGCCGAGGCCGCTCGCAAGGCCGCCGCTGAGGCTAAGGCTGCCGAGAAGGCCAAGCGTGCTGCTAAGTTTGCCGAGGAGGCTGCCAAGCAGGCCGCCGAGGCTCCCGCAGAGGCTCCCGTCGAGGAGGCCGCTGCCGAGGCCGAGACCACCGAGGCTGCTGAGTAAATAGCTCGCCGCGGAATCACTCGCATTCATGGCATGAGGGCCGTGCATCCGTTTGGGTGCGCGGCCCTTTTCTTTTTATTGGTGCAGGCTAACCCGTTCCCATTGCACCAGATTGGTGCGAAGGGGACGGGTTGGTTTGCACCAAATGGCAGAGTGACGGCGTTTTCCCAGATAAAACCTGCCAAAATAAACCAGTCCCTTTTTGGCAGGTCGGTCGGGTCGTAGTTATTACGTGGCGGTCGAGGTCGACCGTATAGGCCGCGCCTTGTTTGGCTAAAGTACAATCATCTGTGTTTAACTCGCCCGCAGCTGCACGGCGTGGGCGATGGCCAAAAAGGAAAACCACATGGGATTCATGTCAAAGCTGCTGTCCTTTGGATCCGATAAGGACCTTAAGCGCTACTACAAGATCGTCGACCAGATCAACGGTCTTGAGCCCCAGTTTGAGAAGATGACCGAGGAGGAACTCCGCGCCCAGACCGATAAGTTCCGCGAGCGTTACGCCAACGGCGAGTCGCTCGATGACATGCTCCCCGAGGCCTTTGCCACCGTGCGTGAGGCTTCCAAGCGCACCATGGGTATGCGCCACTTTGACGTGCAGCTCATTGGCGCCATGGCACTGCACGAGGGCCACATCGCCGAGATGAAGACCGGCGAAGGTAAGACCCTCGTCTCCACGTTGGCCGGCTATCTTAACGCTATTGCCGGCAAGGGCGTGCACGTCGTTACTGTCAATGATTACCTTGCCAAGCGCGACTCCGAGTGGATGGGCCGCATCTACAAGTACCTGGGCATGACCGTCGGTCTGCTCCAGAACAACATGCCGCTCGAGCTCAAGCGCCCGGCCTACCAGGCCGACGTCACGTACGGCACCAACTCCGAGTTCGGTTTCGATTACCTGCGCGATAACATGGTCACCCGCCCCGAGCAGCGTGTGCAGCGCGGCCACAACTACGCCATCGTCGACGAGGTTGACTCCATCCTAATCGACGAGGCGCGTACCCCGCTGATCATCTCGGGCGCTGGCACCAAGTCCGCCAGTACCTACAAGGACTTCGCGCGTGCCGTGCGTGGCCTTGAGCGCGGCGAGGACGTGTCGCACGACATGCTCACCGCCACCGAGGACGTGGAGCCCACGGGCGACTACGTCATGGACGAGGCCAAGCACACCATTGCCGCCACCGAGCGCGGCCTTAAGAAAATCGAGCGCCGCCTGGGTATCGATGACATCTATGCCGATCTCTCCGGCCAGCTGGTCAACCACCTGCAGCAGGCGCTGAAGGCCCAGTACATGTTCCACCGCGATAAGCAGTACGTGGTCACCAACGGCGAGGTCAAGATCGTCGACGAGTTCACCGGCCGCATTATGGAAGGCCGCCGTTATTCCGAGGGCCTGCACCAGGCCATCGAGGCCAAAGAGGGCGTGCTCGTACGCGAGGAGAACCAGACCCTGGCCACCATCACCCTGCAGAACTACTTCCGTCTGTATGACAAGCTCTCCGGCATGACCGGCACGGCACTTACCGAGGACGCCGAGTTCCGCGAGATCTACAAGCTGCCCGTCGAGGTCATCCCCTCCAACAAGCCAGTGCAGCGCGTGGACCACGAGGACCTGGTGTACCGCACCATTCAGGCCAAGTACAACGCCGTTGCCGACGACGTCGAGCGACGCCACGCCAAGGGCCAACCGGTCCTGGTGGGCACCGTCTCCATCGAGAGCTCCGAGAAGCTGTCCGCCGCCCTTACCAAGCGCGGCATCGCACACGAGGTCCTCAACGCCAAGCATCACGAGCGCGAGGCCCATATCGTTGCCCAGGCCGGACGCTACGGCGCCGTGACCATTGCCACCAACATGGCCGGCCGTGGCACCGACATCCTGCTGGGCGGCAACCCCGACGAGCTGGTGCGCGAGCGCCTGGAGTATGAGGGCCTGACCATGGAGGACGTGACGCCCGAGCAACTCGAGCAGTTTAACGCCGAGGCCAAGGAGACCTGCAAGGCCGAGCGCGAGCGCGTGCTTGCCGCCGGCGGCCTGACCGTCATCGGCACCGAGCGCCATGAGTCCCGTCGTATCGACAACCAGCTGCGCGGCCGTTCCGGTCGTCAGGGCGACCCGGGCGAGACCCAGTTCTACCTGTCGCTCGAGGACGACCTCATGCGCCTGTTCGGCGGCGACAAGATGGACCGCGTCTCCAAGATGATGGTCACGGCTGACATGGGCGACGACATGCCTATCCAGCACAAGATCATCTCCAAGGCCGTCGAGAACGCCCAGCACAAGGTCGAGAGCATCAACTTCTCCATGCGTAAGAGCGTCCTTGAGTACGATGACGTCATGAACAAACAGCGTCAGGTCATCTACGCCGAGCGTAACAAGATTCTGGATGGCAAGGACCTGACCGACCACATCACCGAGGTCATGCACGACACGGTGTACCGCTGCGTCCAGGAGTTCTGCACCAAGGACAGCCACGATGGCGAGCGCGATCTTGAGGGCCTGCGCAAGTGGGTCGTGGAGCTCACCGGGCATATCGATACGCCGAAGTTCCCCGACGAGGACTTTGAGGCCCTGGCTGCCGATGTCCTGGCCTACGTTGAGAAGTGCTACAACATGAAGGCCGAGCGCCTGGGCGAGGACCTGATGCGTGAGCTCAACACCCAGGTCATGCTGCGCGTCATCGATACCCGCTGGATGAACTACCTGCAGGAGATGGACTACCTCAAGACCGGCATCGGCCTGCGCGGCTTTGGCCAGCGCGACCCGCTGGTCGAGTACAAGACCGAGGCCTACGGCGCGTTCCAGATACTCGTCGATACCATGTATGAGGATTACCTGCGCACGGTTCTGCGCATCGAGATCAAGGCTGCCCCGCGTGCCGTGGAGCACAAGGAGGAGCCCGCGCTCGAGGGCGCGCGCTTCTCCGGTCCTGCCGAGGTCGATGGTGACAACGGCGACTCGGTGCTGCGCAAGCAGGCGCAGGTGCAGGCCCGCACGGCTGTCCAAGGCGGACCGGCTGCCGTCAACAACGGTGGCAAGGTGACCACCTATCGCAAGTCCGAGAGCGACGATCCGTACGTCAACGTGGGCCGCAACGACCCGTGCCCCTGCGGTAGCGGCAAGAAGTTTAAGTACTGCCACGGCAGGAATCGTTAATGGCTGAGGCTTTAGAGGTAACGCCCGCCGAGCTGGACGCGTTCGCGGACCGGCTCGGCGAGGTCGAGTCGTATCTCCATTTGGACGAAAAGCGCACGCGCGTGACCGAGCTCGAGGCCAAAAGTGTTGCCCCTGGCTTTTGGGATGACGCCGACGCCGCCCGTGCCACCATGGAGGAGATCGCGCGTACCAAGGAAGATATCGCTGCCGTGGACACCGCGCGCGGCGAGCTTTCCGATGCCCGCGCCGCGCTGGAGCTTGCCGAGGAGATGGGGGATGACCCCGACGCCGCCGCCCTTCGCGAGGAGGCTGCAGCCACGGCTGAGCGCCTGGCCCGTGCCATCGATGAGCTTGAGCTTTCGAGCTGGTTTACCGGTGAGTTCGATCACGGCGATGCCATTGTGACCATCAAGCCCGGACAGGGTGGTCTGGAGGCCCAGGACTGGACCTTCATGCTCTTTAAGATGTACATGAAGTACTGCCAGCGTCGCGGCTGGAAGGTCACCATCAACGACTGTCCCGCGGCCGAGGTCATCGGCATTGACCGTGCGACCTTTACCGTCGAGGGCAAGGACGCATTTGGCATGCTGCGCGCCGAGGCCGGCGTCCACCGCTTGGTTCGCATTAGCCCCACCGACGACAAGAAGCGCCGCCAGACCACGTTTGCCGGCGTCGAGGTCATCCCCGTGCTACCCGATGATATCGACATCGAGATCAGTCCCGATGACATCCGCGTGGACGTGTACCACGCGAGCGGCCCGGGCGGTCAGGGCGTCAACACCACCGACTCCGCCGTGCGCGTGACGCATTTTCCCAGCGGCATTGTGGTCACCTGCCAAAACGAGCGCAGCCAGATTCAGAACAAGGCCGCGTGCATGCAGATCCTCAAGGCTCGCCTGTACGAGATTGAGCTCGAGAAGCGCGCCGAGGCGCTCGATGAGATCCGCGGACCCAAGACCACGATTGGTTTTGGCAACCAGATTCGCAGCTACGTGCTCTACCCGTACCAGATGGTCAAGGACTTACGCACGGGCGTGGAGACCAGCAATGTCGAGGCCGTCCTTGACGATGGCGACCTGGACCCGTTTGTTATTGGCTACCATCGCTGGGCTACCGGCAACGCTGACGCGGAGACCCCGTCTGCTTAAACCGCCCGGGTTTATGTGGAAATGGATTAAAAACCTCCGAGCGGTGTGGTTTTGTATCCAGAGCAAACCCTGCGCAGGGGTGGTTTTTGTCCGGCGAATCGGTAGAATCGAATACAAGAAGAAGTTCAAAGCGCATCCGTTTGGGTGCGCTTTTTTGAGGGAGGCAGCATGGCATATCGTCTGGACATCAAGCGCATTCTTTCGATGAACTTCTTTCACGACCTGCCCCAGATCATGTTGGGGTGTGCCTTGGCCGCCATCGCGACCGACTTGTTTTTGATTCCCAACGGTCTTGCCGCCGGTGGCGTTACGGGCCTTGCCACCATTATCCAGGCGGTCGGCGCGGCGCGCGGCCTATCGCTTCCCGTTGGTATTCAGACGATCGTGATGAACGCCTTGCTGTTGTTGGTCGTTATGCGCGAGGGCGGCATGTTCTACGTGGTGCAGACCGCGACGGGCTTTGTGCTGCTGGGCTTCTTTACCGATCTGTTCGCCCCGTTTGTAGCACCTCTGGCGGATGCGGACCTGATGCTCCCTGCCATGTGGGGCGGCATTATTACGGGCATCGGTTACGGCATGGTGTTGCGCGCCGGCGCCAACACCGGCGGTTCGGACACGATTGGCCAAATCATCTCGCGTAACACCTCGCTGCCGGTGGGCTCGACCGTCATGGCGATCGATGTTGCCGTATGCGCGCTATCGGCTCCGGTCTTTTCAATCGAAAACGCACTGTATGCAGGCCTTTCGATGGTCATTAGCGGCTACGTGATCGATGCCGTGGTCGATGGTGGCAACAAACGCCGTATGGTACTCATCATCTCGGACAAGTTCCCTGATATCGCTGCCGATATCATGTATGGCCTGGGTCGTGGTTGTACCAAGTTTAAGGCGACTGGCATGTATTCGGGTGCCGAGAAGCCAGTGATTATGGTCATCGTGAGCCGTCGAGAGCTCAATACCCTCAAGACGATCGTGCGCGAGCGCGATCCTCATGCCATCGTGACGGTTGCCGACGTTACGGAAGCCTTCGGCGAGGGATTCAAGGACATTAGCGCGTAGGGTCGATCGCGTTCCATCCAAAAGACGTTCACATTGATAAACCGTTTCATCAGCGGTTCTGCCTGCTAAATTGTTCAAATAATGATAAAAACTCTGGTAAAGCCATCAGTTTCCAGCATAATGAATGACGTACGTGCATTGCGGCTGTGTTGGGATTACCTTTCCGTGCCGTGCGCATTTTGTCTAATGAGGATGAAAGGAAGGCACAATGAGCGACGAAGAGCTCAAAAAGGTTGCCAACGAGGTAAGGAAGGGCATCGTCACCGGCGTGCACGCTGCCAAGTCCGGCCATCCGGGCGGTTCGCTCGGCGCTGCCGACATCATGACCTATCTGTACTTTGAGGAAATGAACGTCGACCCGGCCGATCCCCGCAAGGCCGATCGCGACCGTTTTGTGCTCTCCAAGGGCCATTGCGCTCCGGGCCTGTACGCCGTGCTCGCCGAGCGTGGGTTCTTCCCCAAGGAGGATCTCGAGACGCTGCGCCATATCGGCAGCCACCTGCAAGGTCATCCCAACATGAACGACACCCCGGGCGTCGATATGTCCACCGGCTCGCTCGGCCAGGGCATCTCCGCCGCCGTGGGCATGGCGGTTGCCGCCAAGCACTGGGGCGATACTTACCGCACGTACGCCCTGCTGGGTGATGGCGAGAGCGAGGAGGGCCAGGTCTGGGAGGCAGCCATGTTTGCCGGCAACCATCAGCTCGATAACCTCTGCGTGATCGTCGACCACAACGGCCTGCAGATCGACGGCCCCGTCGAGGAGGTCAACGACCCCATGCCGCTCGCCGACAAGTTCCGCGCCTTTAAGTTCCACGTGGTGGAGCTTGCCGACGGCAACGATTTCGATCAGATCCGCGCCGCCTTTGCCGAGGCCCGCGCCACCAAGGGTCAGCCGACCGCCATCATCGCCGAGACCATGAAGGGCAAGGGCGTTTCCTTTATGGAGAACCAGGTTGGTTGGCACGGCAAGGCCCCCAACGATGAACAGTTTGAGCAGGCCATGGCAGAGCTCACGGCCGCCGGAGAGGAGCTCTAGGATGGCAGACGTCAAAAAAATCGCCACGCGCGTAAGCTACGGCGAGGCCCTCGTCGAGCTCGCCAACGAGCACGATGACTTTGTGGTCCTCGACGCCGACCTGGCCGCCGCCACGCAGACCGGCAAGTTCAAGGCCGCCTGCCCCGATCGTTTCTTCGATGTGGGCATTGCCGAGAGCAACCTGATGGGCGTCGCCGCCGGTATCGCGACCACCGGCCGCGTTGCCTTCGCGAGCACCTTTGCCATGTTTGCCGCCGGCCGCGCCTTTGAGCAGGTCCGTAACTCCATCGGCTACCCGCATCTCAACGTTAAGATCGGTGCCACGCATGCCGGTATCTCGGTGGGCGAGGATGGCGCCACGCACCAGTGCTGCGAGGATATTGCCCTCATGCGCGTCATCCCCGGCATGACTGTGATCGTTCCTGCCGACGACGTCGAGGCCCGCGCCGTAACGCGCGCCGCCTACGAGTGCGACGGTCCGGTGTACATGCGCTTCGCTCGTTTGGCCTCGCCGGTTATCAACGACCCCGAGACCTACAACTTCGAGTTGGGTAAGGGCATTGTCATGCGCGAGGGCGCCGACGTCACCATCATCGCCTGCGGCCTGATGGTCGGCGAGGCTCTCGAGGCCGCCGAGCAGCTCGCTGCCGAGGGCATCGACGCCGAGGTCATCAACATGCACACCATCAAGCCCATCGATGCCGACCTGATCGTCAAGAGCGCCACCAAGACCGGCCACGTCGTGACCGTCGAGGAGCATTCTGTAATCGGTGGCCTGGGCAGCGCCGTTGCCGACGTCCTGTGCGAGCAGTGCCCGACGCCCCTCAAGAAGATCGGCGTCAACGACACCTTTGGCGAGTCCGGCCCGGGTGCCGAGCTCTTGCACAAGTATGGCCTGGACGCCGCCAACATCGTGGCGACCACCAAGGAGTTCTTGGCATAAGGCAAGGCGGATCTCAAGGACTGCTTCGCCAGAACTATGGAAACCCGGCAGGGGCGCTCTCTTGGAGAGCGCCCCTGTTTCAGTTGTGGTGAAATAAGGACTGATTAGACCTTTTAACTGGTAAAACAGTCCCTATTTCACCGCAACTTATGAAGACGCCCCTCAAGCACGGTCCCATCAGGGAAAAGGGCATATATCGACAAAGCGCAATTCAGACCCTTCCAACTTTGTATATGCAGCACCCCAAGTAAAACGCAGCGACCCCTTAGTTATCGCAGGCCGGACACAGGGTTACTCTCCAAATCTTTCCGCAGGACGGAGGAGCCCCCGCCGCACGTAGTGCGCAGCGGGGGCTCCGACATGTCCGAGGACGATTTGGAGAGTAACCCTGTGCACGGCCGACGGGATCCCTAAGCACGCCATGCTTCTTAGGTTGATTTTCAATCTCAACGCAACAGCCTGAACGGGCCCCGCGTTTCCGCAGCTAGCGCAACGCGGAAATAGCCCCCGGCACCTGCTCGTCGCCTCGTTTCCGCAGGTGGAGAGGCTGTGGAGGCCGGTGCCCCCATGCCGCCGCCGCATGCTCCGCCAGCCCGCCGCGCAGCCGTTCCGGACTCAGCGCAACGGGCCCTCCGGCCCATGTCCCGGCCCGCCGCCTATCCCGCCAGCGGCCCCTCGCCCCTCGCGGCCCTGGCCCTGTCGATGCAGCCGGGCGTGAGGTCGAGCTCGCCGGGCGCCAGCTCCTCTATCCCGAACGCGTCCATGAGGGCGGAGGCGTCCTCCCCGAGGGCCGCCCGCAGCACGCGCGCCGGCGTCAGGAACCCGAGCGCCCCCCTCGGCTCGGAGTTCACCTGCGACATGAGCAGCGCGCAGTCCGCCGCCGTCAGCCGGTCGAACCTGGCCCCTGCGCCCTTGGGCAGCAGCTTCCTGATCTCCACGTGGTTCTTCTCGCACGCGCCCTTCTGCTGGCTCTGCCGGGGGTCGCAGTAGAAGAGCCTGGTCTCGCCGTCCCGCTCGCCGAACAGCGCCGCGATGGCGCCCTCGTCGGCGAACTCGCTCCCGTTGTCGGTGAGCACGGCGCCGAAGGCGCGCCTCGCGCCGTCCTCGCCGAGGACCCCGCGCAGGGAGGAGAGCGCCGCCAGGACCGAGGCGCACGTGCCGTCCGGCAGCGGCAGGGCCAGCTGGAAGCGGCTCGGGCGGTGCAGGAGCGTGAGGAGCCTGGCGGAGTCGCCCCTGGGGCCCTCGACGGTGTCCATCTCCCAGGCCGCGGCGCAGGCGTCCTCGCCGAGCGCGAGGAACGACGCGTGCGACCTGCGCGCCGAGTGGGACGTCGCCCTCTTCGGGGCCCGGCGCGACCTCGGCCTGTAGCCGACCTTGCGCCTGAGCTCCATGTTCGTCATGCCGTCGTAGCCGGCGTCCACCCACCTGTAGACGGTGGAGGCGCTGAGCCCGGGGGTCGTCGCCGCTATCTGCTGCGGGGAGAGCCCGCGCGCGAGCCCGTCCCTGATGGCCGCTAGCTTGGCGGCGGCGCCCTCCTCGGTCTCGTCGATCCCGGACCTGCTCGCCGAGAGCTCGGCGTCGGCCGCCTCCTGCGCCCTCCTGGCGCTGTAGAACACCCTGGGCCTCCTCGAGCAGCCGTAGCCCCTCCTGTGCGAGCAGCCGTTGCAGCACCTCGGCCACGCGGAGAGCCTGGGGCAGGCCCCCGACAGGTCCGCGGGCGCGGGCTCGCCGTAGCGCGAGCGCGGCGCGGTGACGTAGCGGTGCGCCGCCACCTCCCTGGTCACGGTCGACGGCGACCTGCCGAGCTCCGCGGCGATCTCGCGGGCGCTGCGGTTGCGGTCGAGCATCCTCTCGACCGTGTTCCTCTCGTGCCTCGTGAGCCTCCCGTACGACCTTCCGGACGGCTTGGGTCTGGACATGCCGGCCTCCCTCCATCGCGGGCCGGGGGATTCCGGCCCCTCTGGGGTTGCCTACCCGGATTCGCGCCTCAGGACTCAGCGCAACGCGTTGCGCTGAGTCCTGAGGCTGTTGCAATGAAAATGAGAATCAAGGGCCATGCTTCTTATGTGCAGCAAAGCTAATGCTGCTAAAATACAAAGCGCTCATGTAGTTTAAACGCACGACGATAAGGAGCACCAGTGGGTAACCACTTCCGTACCTCCGGTGCGGGCGATGATGCCCCCAAGACGCAGGCAGGCGTCCAGGGCAGTCGTTTCGCCACTCCGGATTCAGAGGGCCAGCCTGTTGCTCAGGCCCCCGCTCAGCCGGCAGATCAGGCACAGCCGGCATCCGATCCCTTTGCCTACAATCCAACCAGCGATGTCGCGCTTTCCGGCACGGCGGGTTTTGAGCCCGTTCAGGCCGTGACCGCTCGCGTGGAGCAGCCTCAGGCTGGTGCCGCCACGCCGCAGCCTACCATGGCCGGCATTCCCGACCCCTTGGCCCCTGCGACGCCGGCTCCTCAGCCTGCGCAGTCCGGTCTCTTTGCCGCTATTCCCGACCCCACGCAGCCTGCTGCCCCGGTGGTCGAGAGCGATCAGGCAGCCGAGGTCGCAAGCCTCGATAACGCGCTCAACAACCCCGATTTTACGTCGGTGTTTGCGCCCATCGATCCGCAGGCCAGCCGCAAGAAGATGGCCAAGCAGGCCGGTGTCGAGCCCGTCATCCTTATGGAGCATGTCACCAAGATCTATCCGGCACAGCCTAACAAGCCTGCACTCGACGACATCAACATCGAGATCTATCCGGGCGAGTTCGTCTTCCTGGTCGGTCACTCCGGCTCGGGTAAGACCACGCTGCTGTCGACGCTCAACCGCGACGTCAAGCCGACGAGCGGCCGCATCCTGGTTGCCGGTCAGGACCTCATGAAGATCAAGAACCGTAAGGTTCCGTTCCTGCGCCGCCAGATTGGCGCCGTGTTCCAGGACTTTAAGCTTCTGCCGCAAAAGACCGCCTACGAAAACGTGGCGTTTGCCCTGCAGTGCATCGGCAAGCCCAAGGGCGTCATTCGCAGCCAGGTGCCCGAGGTGCTGCGTCTGGTCGGTCTGGCCGATCAGATGGACTCGCTGCCCGACCAGCTTTCCGGTGGCGAGCAGCAGCGCGTTGCCGTCGCCCGTGCTATGGTCAACCGTCCGCCGCTGCTGATCTGCGACGAGCCCACGGGCAACCTCGACCCGGCGATCTCGCTGGGCATCATGAAGCTGCTTGAGCGTATTAACCGCACCGGCACCACCGTGATCGTCGCCACGCACGACCGCGAGATGGTCGATAGCATGCACCGTCGCGTGATCGCCCTCGAGGGCGGCCACGTCATCCGCGACCAGGAGAGGGGAGGTTACGGCAACTATGGCACCAACTAACGTGGGCTACTCCTTCAAAGAGGCAATCAGCCACTTCTTCCGTAACTGGACTACCTCGCTCGGCGCCGTCATCACGATCTTCCTTTCGCTGTTTATCATCGGCCTGTTCATCATGGGCTCTGCGATGCTGAACTCCGTGATCGGCACCGTCGAGGATCAGGTTGTCATCAACGCGTTCATTAGTGATGACGCCGATCAGGCCGATGTTCAGGCTTTTGAGGCCGAGCTTAAGACGTGGAATAACGTCAAGTCCGTGACCTATAAGGACAAGGACGACGCGCTGGCCGAGTATACGAGCAAGATGTCGGGCAACGCCGACGCCACCATGAGCGCGCTCGATGGCCAGAACCCGCTGCCGGCTTCCTTCGCTATTGAGATGGACGATCCGTCTCAGGTCGAGAGCACGGCCAAGAAGCTCAAGAAGGATGCCGATTTCCAGAAGATCGCGGATGACGGCGACGTCAACGCGAGCGTGCTGTACGGCCAGGAGGAAGTGAGCCGCCTGTTCCAGGTGACCAACTACATCCGCATCGCCGCCGTGGTGCTCGTTGGCCTTCTGACCTTTATCGCATTCATCTTCATCAACAACACGATTCGCCTGTCCATCACGGCGCGTCGTCGTGAGATTGCGATTATGCGTCTGGTCGGCGCCAGCAACGGCTTCATTCGTGGCCCGTTTATCACCGAGGGCGTGCTGCAGGCCATTTTGGGCTCGCTGCTTTCCATCGGCGTTCTGGAGCTGCTGCGCAATCTGATGATTCCGCGTCTGCAGGAGAGCATCGGCTGGATGTCGTTTGCCCTGCCGATGCAGTACTACCTGGTGACCTATGCTGCGCTGATTCTGGTCGGCGTGATTATCGGTCTCTTTGGTTCTGCCATCGCCATGCGCCGCTACCTGCGCGTGTAGGCATGCCTGGAATTCATCCCTTCCAACGGGTCGTCTCTTATGGGGCGGCCCGTTTTTTGATCCCTAGGGGACGGCAGGATGGCGAATCATTTGGGTAGACTCTTTGGAGTCGGCAATCGATAGTTAGGAGGCGCCATGGGGCGCAATAACAAGCATAAGCGTGGAGCTCGCAATAAGCGCGGGCCGGTGCGCAGCGAACGCCGTCCGAGCCTGACCGGGCGCGTGCAGCTCCATGAGCACAGTGCCTATGTCATAACCGAGAATGGCGACTACAAGGTCATGGGCCGTGGCAAGCGCGAGATTATGGATGGCGATACCGTTGCCGTGAGCATTAAGAACAGCCCGCACGGTGAGCGGCGCGCCGTGATCGAAGGCGTGGTTGAGCGCGCAGCCATAAGCGTGGTGGGTACGTACCAGACCGCCGGTCCGCTCGGTGTGATCGAGCCGCTCGATTCGCGTCTGAAGGCTGACTTCTTCATTCTGCCTGAGGATACCTCGGCGGATCGTCTGGGCGTTCACCCGGGTGATGCTGTTGTCGCGCGCATTTTGACCTACCCGACGCGCCTGGAATCGGGCGCTGTGACGATCGAACGCCGCATTGGCGGAGATGACGCGCCCGATTTGGGCGTTCAATATGTGATGGCGCGCTACGGCTATACCGATAGCTATCCCGAGGCCGCGCTGGACGAGGCCGAGGGGCTTTCGCTCGATGTGTCCGCGGCGCTTAAGGACCCGCTCCGCCGCGATCTGCGCGACCGCTTTGTCATCACGATCGACCCAGTCGACGCGCGCGACTTTGACGACGCCATTTCGTTGGAGCGCACGCCCGAGGGTGGCTACAAGCTGGGTGTGCATATCGCCGACGTTTCACACTATGTGGCTTGGGACGGGCATATCGATCTTGAGGCTCGCCATCGTACGACATCGGTGTATCTGGCCGATCGCGTGCTTCCCATGCTGCCCGAACGCCTGTCCTGTGACCTGTGCTCGCTTCGCCCTGACGAGGACCGTCTTGCGTTTACCGTCGATATCGAGCTCGATGCGCAGGGTCGCGTGCGGCATTACGATCCGTATCCCAGCGTGATTCGCTCGCGTGTGCGTATGGACTATGACGGCGCCGAGGCGCTGCTGGTGCGTGCCGGCGCGGTTGAGTATTCGGTGCTGGAGGGTGCAGCCGAGGATGTTGCGGCTGCCGAGACCTCGCGCGAGGAAGCGCTTGAGCGCGGTCTTGCGTGCGAGGAGGCCGCCCGCGGCTACAACATCGACCTCGGCGATTTCCTTGTCGCCGCTAACGAACTCGCCGAACTTCGCCGTCGTATTCGTCGCGCCCGCGGCTCAGTCGATTTTGACACAGCCGAGATTCGTGCTCTATTGGATGAGGACGGAGTGCCCGTGCAGATTGTGGCGCGTGAGCGTTCGTGTGCCACGTCGCTTATCGAGGAAGCCATGCTGCTCGCCAACGAGTGCGTTGCAGAGTGGCTGGCAGACCGTGATATCGAGGCCTGCTATCGTGTGCATGAGGATCCGAGCCCCGATAGCCTGCACGGTGCTGCCGTTGCGCTGGCGCAGCTAGGCATCATCGACGATCGCCGTGCTGCCGGTATTGCCCTGGGGAGCCCCGATGAGCTGCAGGCTGCAGTTGATGCTGCCGCCGGTACGGCCAACGCACCGCTCGTCAACACGCTGCTTCTGCGCAGCATGCAGCGCGCGCTGTACAAGCCGCGCAACGAGGGCCACTTTGCGCTCGCCGCGCCGTGCTACTGTCACTTTACGAGTCCCATCCGTCGCTACCCCGATCTGGTGGTGCACCGCGTGCTCAAACTGCAGTTGGCCTATGAGCAGCTCGGCGGCAAGGACGCCTTGGTCCGTACGCCGCGGCTGATCGGTAAGGGGCGCGAGTCGCTGCCGCGCATTCTGCCGCAGATCTGCCGCGCATGTAGCGATGCCGAGCGCGCGGCAGATGCCGCCAGCCATGCGACGCAAAAGATCAAGATTGCCCAGTACTATGAGGACCGTCTGGGTGAGCGCTATGCCGGAACCGTCTCGTGGGTTAGCAGCATGGGCCTCTTTGTGCGCTTGGACCTAACACAGGTCGAGGGCCTGGTTTCAATTAAGAGCCTGGGCAACGAGTGGTTCGAGTTCGACGAGGACGCGCTAACGCTCACAGGTGCCGACACGGGCACCCGTTACGAGCTGGGGCAGCGCGTGATTATCGAGGTCTCGCGCGTCAATACCACGCGTGGGCACTTGGACTTTAAGCTTATCCATTAGCTAAATCCCGACTCGTGGCGAGAGAGCGGAGGGCGGCCTTTCGGGACCGCCCTTCGCATTTGAATCGTGGCTACCTTGCCGTCTGCTCGGCCGCCCGCTTACCTGCTATTTGAGAGGTAAAACCTACCAAAATAAACCTGTCCCTTTTTGGCAGGTTTACAAGAAAGCGGGGATGAGATGGCGACGGTGTACGGTTATGCGCGGGTGAGTTCGCGCGATCAGAACCTTAATCGGCAGCTGGATGCGCTGGGCGCCTATGGCGTGGGCTCGGCGAATATTTATGCCGACCATGCGAGCGGCAAGGACTTCGATCGACCGCGTTATCGCGAGCTGCTGCACGTCCTGGGAGACGGGGACGTACTGGTGGTGCTTTCTATCGACCGACTTGGCCGTAATTACTCCGAGATTCTTGAGGAATGGCGACGCATTACCAAGGAGCTCGGGGTTGCCATTGTGGTGTTGGACATGCCATTGCTTGACACGCGCGTCAGGGCCAGCGGCGCGCCGGATGTGACCAACACCCTGATTGCCGATATTGTGCTGCAACTGCTGAGCTACGTGGCGCAGGTGGAGCGCGAGAATATCCATCGGCGCCAGGCGGAGGGGATTGCAGCGGCGCGAGCGCGAGGGGTCCGTTTCGGTCGACCTCGCAAGCCGTGCCCTCCTCAGTTTGAGCTGGTGCGCGATAGCTATGAGGCAGGCGATATTACCCGCAGCCAGGCAGCAAAGTGCTTGGGTGTGTGCGTGGGGACGTTCGATCGCTGGATGCGCGAGGCGGGGTAGGGGTTTGCGTCGCTTTGTCGCTTCCTGTTGCGATTCAAATTTTGATACGTTGACGATGTCATTTGGGGCTACACTCGCTGATATTCAAAAAAGGAGGTTGGCCCTTGGCACGCGTAAAACAAATAATCGGATGGACCGCGATCGTTCTGTTCGCTGTAACGCTGACGGGCATCTGGGTGCTGACGGAGCAAAATGCGGTAGAGACGTCGTTGCTGAGCGAGTCCACCGCGCGTGTGGTGGAGGGTCAGGCTACGGGCGTTCAGGCTGCCGATGCCACGGGTGAAGCTCAGACGGAGAACGGAATGACCGGGGGCGCCGATTCGGCTGCCTCGAATGTCCGGTCTGGCCGACTTGCTTCCGTTCGCATGTGGGTGGGCACAAACGTCCGTCGCGTTGCCCATACCGTAGAATTTTTCTTCGTCGGATTGTTCGCCTCGGTGGTCGTGGTTTGCTTTTCCAGGCGTCCGTGGAGCGTATGCTCCCGTTGCGTGCCCGTATTGCTCTTTTGCGCCGCCTGCTCCGTTGGCGATCAGGTACATAAGATCTTTGTCCCCGGCAGGCATTTCGACGTTATCGATTTAGGATTCGATGCTGCGGGCTATGTCACCGCCATGCTGTTGGTATTGCTGGCAGCGGCGTTGGTGCGCCATGTGACTCGGCCGATCGGCGCCCATGCGAGGCGCTAGCCGGTAGCAAACCCGTTTCTGATAATGCGACCTCGTTGAATTATTTTGTGTCGCGCGTATTTCCGAGCGGTCGGATTTGAGGGGCGAGCGGTAGAACGCTCGCCCTTTGTGCGCCACGATGCGGCACAATGTACCGCAAAAGCTGTTTGTATCCGGTACGAATCGTTCGTTGGTCTTTAATTCTTCTCAACGGAGGTGTTTGAGATGGCAAACGGATTGCTTTTGCGGCTTCGCGAGCGTGAGCTCAGCGCGAGCCCGGCGGAACGCAATGTCATCGCATATGTAAGCGCTCATCCGCACGAGGTGGTCGGGCTGTCCGTCCGCGGTCTTGCCGATGTCACGTTCTCCTCGCCCTCGAGCATTTTGCGCTTTTGCAAGCGTTTGGGTTTTGCGGGCTACAAGGAGTTCCAGCGCGAACTGATTGCCGAGCTGGCGCTCTTAGGTGACAAGAAAGACGTAGCCCTCGAGGACATCTCCATGGATGACAGCGTCGAACGTATCGTGGGGAAGGTGATGAAAAGCAACGTGCGCACGATTGAGGCGACGGCGCGAACGCTCGATTACACCGTCTTGGAGCGATGCGCGGCCCGTCTTAAGCGGGCACGCGCGGTCAATCTGTTCGGTATTGGTGCCTCTCGTTTGGTCGCGCACGACCTAGCGCAAAAGCTCATGCGTGTCGACAAAGAGTGCCATCTGTACGACGACTGGCATGATCAGCTCTTATGTGCCAAGAACATGCATGAGGGCGATATGGCAATCGCCTTTAGCTACTCGGGCTTGACGCAAGAGGTGCTGGACTGCACCGCCGAGGCTCAACGTCACAACTGTCCCGTTGTGGCCGTTACCAAAGTAGATGGATCATCCAAGCTTGCCACCATGGCCGATGCCGTGCTCGGCGTCGCTGCGAGTGAACCCTTGGTCCGCAGCGGTGCCATGGCTTCGCGTATGGCCCAGCTTATGGTTGTCGATGCCCTGTACGCTGCTTACGTTGCCAGCGACTACGAACGGGCGACGCATGTCATTAAGCAAAACTACATCGAGAAACAGGAAAGATGAGGTGAATGAAATGCTCGATTTAACAAAATTCACGACCGAACAGCGTAATCAAAGGTCAATGGACCTCGATACGATGACATCGCTGCAAATCGTCACGACGATGAACGATGAGGATCTTCGTGCCGTCCAGTCAGTCACGAAAGTGCTGCCCCAGGTTGCCACGGCAATCGACTGGGCTGCCGAGGCGCTCGAGCGCGGCGGGCGCGTCTTTTACATGGGCGCAGGCACCAGCGGTCGTCTGGGCGTACTCGACGCTTCGGAGTGTCCACCCACGTTTGGCGTGTCACCCGATCTGATTGTCGGGCTCATTGCCGGAGGCGAGACGGCGTTTATCAAGGCTGTCGAAGGTGCCGAAGACAGCGAGGAGCTTGGCGCGAGCGACTTGCGGGAGCGTGGACTCTCGGACAAGGACCTTGTCGTTGGCCTGGCGGCAAGCGGTCGTACTCCTTATGTGGTGGGCGGCCTTGTGTATGCCAAGGCAACTGGGTGCAAGACCATTGCAATTGCCTGTAACCAAGGGTCGAAGATCGGGGAGAGCGCAGATCTTGCCATTGAGCCCGTGCCCGGTCCCGAGGTGCTGACCGGCTCAACGAGGCTCAAGGCGGGAACGGTTCAAAAGCTCATTCTCAACATGATTTCGACCGGTGCCATGGTCAAGATCGGCAAGGTATACCAAAACCTGATGGTCGATGTGCAGCAGACGAACGAGAAGTTGGTGGTGCGCGGCCAGAACATCGTGATGGAGGCGACCGGCTGCACGCGCGAGTGCGCTGTTCAGGCGCTTGCAGATACCGGCGGCCACGTAAAAACCGCTATTGTCTCGGTGCTGCTGGACTGCGATGCCGAGCAGGCCGCGGTGGCTCTTGAGCGGGCGCGAGGCCATGTCCGTGCTGCGGTGAGTGGCCATGAGAAGAGCAATGCCGATGCCCAATAGGTGCGCGGCGTGAGCTGATATGACATCCAGACGAGATACCCAATACAAGGAGGAGTTATGACGAACAAAGAGCTGGCTCAAAAGCTGCTGGACCTTTTGGGCGGTAAAGACAACGTGCTCGCAAACGCGGCGTGCATGACGCGCCTGCGCGTGACCGTCAAAGACACGGGCAACGTCGACACGGAGGGCATTAAGGCACTCGACGGCGTGATGGGCCTGGTCGAGGACGACACGATGCAGATTGTGTTGGGTCCGGGCAAGGTGAATAAGGTGCTCGAGGAGTTCTCCAAGCTCACCGGCCTTGCGAAAGGCGTTGCTGACGAGAGCGTGGTTGACGCTGCGGCCACGAACAAGGCCGCGCAGAAGGCCAAGTACGAGTCCAAGCCGGTTCAGGCCTTCCTCAAGAAGATTTCCAATGTCTTCGTCGCCCTGCTTCCCGGCATCATTGCGGCTGGCCTCATCAACGGTATCTGCAACGTCATTAACGTCTCGACGGCAGGCGCGCTTGCAGGCGAGTGGTGGTACCAGGGCATTCGTTCCATGGGCTGGGCCCTGTTTGCCTATCTGCCCATCTTGGTGGGCTATAACGCGGCACGTGAGTTTGGTGGCTCCGCTGCGCTGGGCGGCATCGCCGGCATGATGTGTATCGCCAACAGTGCCATGCCCCTGCTTGCGCCTGGCGCGGCTGATCCTGCCACTGCCATTCTGCTGCCGCTCACCAATGCGCAGTACAACCCCGCAGCGGGCGGCATGATCGCGGCTCTCATCGCTGGTGCATTTTTTGCCTGGATGGAGCGTCAGATTCGCAAGGTTATGCCCAACGCACTCGACACGTTCCTGTCCCCGCTGCTGGTGCTCATCATCGGCGCCTTTGCTCTGATGCTCGTCATCCAGCCGGTTGGCGCATGGCTGACGACTGCCATCTTTAGCGTTTTGACCTTTATCTTCGAGAAGTTGGGCGTCCTGGGCGGCTATATCCTGTCGGCAGGCTTCTTGCCGCTGGTGTCCGTCGGCCTGCATCAGGCGCTCACGCCGATCCACGCTATGCTCAACGATCCCGACGGCGCTACCAAGGGTATCAATTACCTGCTTCCCATCCTTATGATGGCTGGCGGCGGCCAGGTCGGTGCCGGTTTGGCGCTGTACTTTAAGACCAAGAACGCCAAGCTCAAGAAGTACGTCGCCGAGTCCATCCCCGTTGGAATCCTGGGTGTGGGCGAGCCTCTGATGTATGCTGTTACGCTGCCGCTCGTTCGTCCGTTTGTGACGGCCTGCCTGGGTGCCGGATTTGGCGGCGCGCTCGCGGCGCTGCTTCACATCGGCACGGTTTCTCAGGGCGTTTCCGGTCTGTTTGGCCTGCTGATCGTCGTTCCTGGCCAGCAGCTCGGCTACGTTGCCGCTATGCTGCTTGCCTATGCCGCCGGCTTTGTCCTGACGTGGTTCTTTGGCGTCGACGAGCAGAAGATCAACGAGTTCTTTGGCGAGTAGTTTGATATCGCGAGCCGTGTTGCTCAGAGCTCGCGGCGCGCGGCAGATTTCTTGATGTTATGGTTGTGCCGGCGGGGCTAGCTGCTCCGCCGGCCTTTTTTAAAGGAGCGTTGAAGCGTGAAAACGGGTATTTCGATTTATCTTTCCAGCCCTTTGCAGGATATTGAGCGGACGATTGAGCGTGGTGCCGCGGCGAGTGCGCGCTATGCGTTCACCTCGCTGCATATTCCCGAGGATGGGGGAGCGGCGTATGCCGATAAGGTCCGTCATGTGCTGTCGCTGCTTTCCGCCCGCGGCATTGCGCTCATTGCCGATGTGGGGCCTCGCACGTGCGATTTGCTCGGGCTTGAGCGCATCGAGGACCTGCGCGATCTGGGGTTGGAATACCTTCGTTTGGACTATGGCTTTAGCGCCCAGCGGGTCGCGGAGCTGTCCGGTGTATTTCGCATTGTGGTCAATGCATCGACAGTGAGTTCTGATGAAATCGCATCGTGGCGTGAGGCCGGTGCCGATGTGACTCGTTTTGCCGCCTGCCACAATTTTTACCCCAAGCCTTATACCGGTTTAGCTCTGGAGGACATTGCTCGGGTGAATCTTCGTCTTGCGGCGCTTGGATTCGAAATCATGGCTTTTGTGCCGGGTGATGCTAACGTTCGCGGGCCGGTATTCGAGGGACTGCCGACGGTCGAGGCACAGCGCGGTCGCGCGTCAAAGGTTGCCCTCAATATGCTTGAGCTTGCACATGGCGCCGATTGCGACATTGTGTTGGTCGGCGACCCCGATCTATCCGATGCGGGCTGGGCGCAGTTTGCTCAAGTTTCCGCCGGATACGTGGACCTGCAATGCGAGCTTGAGCCCGGTTATGCCTATGTGCGCGGGCAGATTCATCACGACCGGCCCGACTCGAGTGTCCTCATCTTTAGGTCTCAGGAGTCACGTACGACGCTTAAGCCGGATTCCGTGCCGACGGATGCCGGAGCCGGCCTGCCGCGAAAGGCGGGGTCGATCGCTGTGAGCAATAGCGGATATGGGCGCTACGAAGGCGAGCTTGAGATTGCGCGGGTCGATCTTCCCGGTGACGAGCGCATGAACGTTGCGGGCCATATCACGCCCGAGGCAATGGAGCTACTGCCGTTCATCAAACGCGGATTCGGGGTACGGTTCGTTTAGCGTGTGACCCGTGGGCTACAATTGGCCCATCATACGAAGGCGCCTCGTGTGGCGTGTGCCCGCGTTGGCCGATCTATATTCGGAGGATTCCCATGACCGTACTGTTTGTTGAATATCCCAAGTGCTCGACCTGTAAGAAGGCCAAGGCATGGCTGGACGAACATGGGGTAGAGTATATCGATCGCGATATCGTTTTGGACAATCCCACGGCTGATGAGCTTGCGACCTGGGTTGCTCGTTCGGGGCTGCCGGTGCGGCGTTTCTTTAATTCGTCGGGCATGAAATATCGAGAGCTGGGCCTGAAGGCGCGTCTGGATGCGGGCATGACGGATCGGGAGTGCTACGAGCTGCTGGCGACCGACGGCATGCTGGTCAAGCGTCCGCTGCTGGTGGGCGACGACTTTGCGATTCCCGGCTTTAGGGAAGCGGCCTGGACCGAGGTACTGTTGTAGTGGCTTCGGAAAGTGCGTCCCGTTTTGAGCTCGGATTCCGGGACGCAGTTTCCGGTTGAAGGGGCTAGCGGAAACCGTATCCCAGTTTGAGCGCGAAATCTGGGACGCAGTTTCCGCTTGGGGCCTCTAGGGGAAAGCGCGTCCCGTTCTGGACGTAAATTCCGGGATGAGCTTTCCGGTTGGCGGGCATGCGCACTATCCCGGTTGGCGGGCCTGCCTCAGTCAGTCCGCCAGCTGTGCCCATTCGTGCGGATCGTAGACCTTTACGTGCTTGTTGGGCTTGCCGCTCCAGTACTCCTCGTCCATAAAGGGCAGATATGCCTGAACGCCGGGGCAGATAAAGGGAATCCGCTGCTGTTGCAGTCGCTCGCGCTGGCGCTGCTCCAGGTGCGCCTCGGATATGACGGTCGGCATACCGGACAGCTCGACGAGGCTTGCCTGGATTCGCTTAAGGTCGGGGAGTCCCGCGTGCCATGACACCCGCATGATCAAAAAGGATGCACGGCGGTATTTTGCCTGCATCACCGTGATGGCGGGGCGCAGTGTGGGATGGATTTTGTCCCGTTCGGGCCAAAGGTCAGCAGTGATCTCGAGGCCCAGGGTCTCCCATAGGTAATCAAGCTCTTCGTCCATGGCGCCTCGATATCTACGCGATCATTGATACTTCGATTGTGTTGCCTGGTGCTATTGTTTTCGCGGTAGAATCTGCCAACGGTTGACGGCTACCGCTCGCGGCGTTTTGCCCTTCGTGTGCAGCGGTCGGCTTCACAGGTCCTTCACGGGTTGGGCGAAATCAGGCCAATTTGACTGAATTTCAAAAAAGTCAAAATTGGGGCTTGCGTCACGGCGAGACTTCCCGTATATTTCTTTCTTGCGCAAAGGCACAGCCGAGCGCAGCGATGCAGTCATTGGGATGTCGTCTAATGGCAGGACAGCGGATTCTGGTTCCGTCAATGGGGGTTCGACTCCCTCCATCCCAGCCATTGCATTTGCTACATATGGCCCGTTCGTCTAGCGGTTTAGGACGCCGCCCTCTCAAGGCGGAGATCACCAGTTCGAATCTGGTACGGGCTACCAAAATTGAACGCCCGGGCCTCGTAAGAGACCCGGGTTTTGTGTATTGATCGTATATACGGCGCCTGCCGTGTTTCGCTCAGATCGAGGAGTAGCCATGGATCTGCCCATCAGCTTGCAAGACATCACGTATGCCGAGAACTATCTGGCGCAGGGCGACCTGGCTACGGCGACGCCGCTGCTGGAGCGTCTGGTGGAGCTCGCCGAGGAGTATATCGACGCTGAGTGCAAGACGGAGGAGAAGCGCCAATTCTTTAGCTTCGATAGCAAGTTTGAGCGCTTGGCCTATCGCCGCGTGGAGAAGGATCCGCGCGAGCTCGTGCAGGTCGAGGTGCCGTTTGACCGCCTGTACTCTGATATGGCGTTTGCCTACATTCGCCAGCAGGATTATGTGAGCGCTCGTAATGCCCTGATGCAGGCTGTGCGTTGGGACCCCATGAACTGCAACTATCGCTTGGATTTGGCCGAGCTGTTCCGCGCACTCGAGGACAAGCAGGAATGGGCATCGCTCTCGTTCTCGGTGCTGGAGCGTGCAAGTGATGGCAAGTGCGCCGCCCGTGCTTACGCCAATCTAGGTCAGTACTTCTTGGAGCCCGAGACCGAGAACGTTTCGGCTGCCGTGGGCTGCGCGCGTCTGGCGCTGCGCCTGGCGCCCAACGATGCGCATACGACGCGCCTGCTCAACAAGATCCATACCACCTATCCGGATGCCGCCGATGAGAGCGACGAGCACGTGATGGGTGAACTGGCCCTGCAAGGCGTTCCGACCTCGCCTTCGGCCGAGATTGCCATCTGCCTGATTATGTGCGCGACCGATGCCGCAAGCGACGGCGACAAGCAGGAGGCGACGCGCCTGACGGTACGTGCTCGCGACTTGGTGGGCGAGGAGGCCTGCGCGGCGATTATCAAACTGGTGCGCGAGAGCGATGCCGAGCTCAATGCCGAGCGCGAGGCAAAGCGCGAGACTGCGGGCTCAAACGCCGATGGAGCCAAGGAGGCCGGCGATGCCCAGTAAGCGCGAGCGCAAGCTCATTTCCAAGAATCGCTCGGCGCATCACGAGTACTTTATCGATGAGACATTTGAGTGTGGCATTGAACTGAGCGGCACCGAGGTCAAGTCGATTCGCGAGCGCGCCTGCCAGATCACCGATACCTTCGCGCTGATCCGCGGCGGGGAGTGCTGGCTCGTCGGCCTGCATATCCACCCCTATAGCCATGGTGGCGTGTGGAATCGCGATCCCGACCGTCGGCGTCGTCTGCTGCTGCACCGCAAGGAGATCGACTTTCTTGACGGCAAACTTCGCAACCGTGGTTATGCGCTGGTTCCGTTGGAGCTCTACTTTAATACCGACGGCCGCGTAAAGCTGCTGCTGGGTCTGGGTCGCGGCAAGAAGCTCTACGACAAGCGCGAGGACATGGCCAAGCGTGATGTTCAACGCGAGATCGACCGCGCCCTCAAAGAGCGCAATCGCTGACCACCCTTCATAAGTTGCGGTGGAATACGGACTGTTTTGCCTGATTGAGGGACTATTCAGTCCCTATTTCACCGCAACTGCGGGCGTCTCATCTTTCTTACTGTTCTGACACATATGTCTCAAAGGCGGCGTCCGTTATGGGCGTCGCCTTTTTTGTGGGTACATACATCCATGAGGTTCCAACCCGAGCTAGGGGAGTGATCGTTATGGACAAAACTGCGTTCTTTACCATGCCGAGTGGCCTGTACGTGGTGAGCGCCGCGGCGGACGGGCTGCGTGCCGGCTGCGTTATCAACACAGCGGTGCAGGTGACATCCGCCCCGCCGCGCATCTCGATTGCCGTGAATAAGGACAATGTCACGTCTGGTGTTATCTCGTCTGCCAAGGCCTTCGCGCTGACCGTGATCGACCAGACGGCCGATATGCTCTACATTGGCAACTTTGGGTTCCGCACCAGCAGTGACTATGACAAGTTTGCCAAGTACGAGACGCGCGAGACCACGCTGGGCATGCCCTATGTGCCCGAGCACGCGGCAGCGCTGTTTAGTTGCCGTCTGATTGACACCGTGGACGTGGGCACGCATCTGCTCTTTATTGGCGAGGTTGAGGATGCCGAGCGTCTGAGTGGCGAGACTCCGTTGACCTATGACTACTACCACAAGGTGCTGAAGGGCAAGACGCCGCCCAAGGCTTCATCGTATCAAGGCTAGAAATGTTCTAAAAATACTTGCATTATATTATTGAGAACATATACTAATAAGCGAAGTACATCACCAGTCGCGTTCGAGAGGAGAACATCATGGCTGAGGAGAAGAAGACGTATAAGTTTGTGTGCGTCGTTTGCGGTTACGAGGTTGAGGTCGACACGCCCGAGCTGCCCGAGGACTACGTGTGCCCGGTGTGCGGCGTCGGTCCCGATCAGTTTGAGCTCGTTGAGGAGTAGCTCGCAGGCACGCGGCGAAAGCCGAACATAGCTCTGTCCAAGGGCCCCGGTCGGTCATCCCGGCCGGGGCCCTTTTCCTCCGTCCCCAAGGGATCACGGCTGCTGTTAGCCGCTCCTGTCTGTTGTGAGTCCGGCCGACTGTTTGTCTCAATCTGTAACATGTGGCGGCTCAAAACGGGTCTATCTGTTACAGTGTTAGCGCCGGAATAATTTAGCCAAATATAGTCGGCCGAGATTGACCAATCCCGGCCGACCCATTTTAGCCAACACGCCCGCATCTATGACTTTCCTATCGCATTCCTACATCCCCTCGGGCTGGATCCCCCTCACCTTCACCGCCTGGGGGACGGCCTCCACCGAGTAGGTGTCAAGCTCCCTGCCGCGGTAGCTCGGGCCCCGCATCACGAACACCGACGCCTTGTCGAACAGCCTGTCGAGGGCGCAGAGGAGCGTGTCGTCGCCCGTGAAGAACTCATCCCACCCGCTCGGGGCGATGTTGCTCGTGAGGACCATCGCGTTCGGCCCCTCCTTCTCGTAGCGCCTGTCGACGACATCGAAGAACAGGTCGGTGCACGGCCTGTCGTAGACGCATCTCCCCACCTCGTCAACGATGAGGCACGACGGCTTGACGAGCGAGGAGACGACCCGCGAGGTGTTTCCCCGCTGGACGGCCTTCTGGAACCTGTCCCTGAGCTCGGTCGCCTTTATGTAGTAGGTCTTGAGCCCCCGCATGCAGCACTCGCGCCCGTAGGCCTGCGCGAGGTGCGTCTTCCCTATGCCGCCGGGCCCGACGAAGGCGACGTTGCGGTGCGCGTAGAGGTCGGCCAGCGACGGGAGCTTGCCCAGCGCGGCCGCGTCCCGGCCCTGGATCCTGGAGAAGTCGAAGCCCTCGAAGGTCTTGGGCTCGCGCCTGGGCAGCCTGCTCAGCCTCAGCAGCGTCTCGATGGAGGCGAGCCTCCTCTTCTCCGCAAGGTAGGAGAAGGTGGCTGCCACGGCGGCCATCTCCCCGTCGCCGAGGTCGAGGTCCGAGGCGAGGGTCGCGAGCTCCTCCGCCCCGACGGCGATCCCGAGCCTCGACGCGGCGTCGCTCGCGAGCTCGTAGGGGCTCGCCCCCGCGCCCGCCATCATTCGGCCCTCCCGAAGTCGAACCTCTCGAAACCGGGTTTCGTCCTGGGCGGGGCGATTTGCTCGACCACGGTCCCCACCGGCTGGGTCGGCAGCTCCTCGGGCTGCGCCGGCGATGTCTCCCACTGCCCCTCGCACCAGCTGTCGGCGCCGGTGCCGACGGCGTGGGCGACGAGCTCGCGGGAGAGGTCGTCGCTGTATATGTGCACCACGCGCCCCTCCCGGTTCACCCTGCACTCGCGGCGGACGTACCAGTAGGGCACGCCGTAGCGGTGCCCCTCGAAGCTCACGAAGCCGTCGAAGGAGATCTTCCGGCGCGGGCACAGGTACCGCTCGACCTCGGCCGTGACCTCGAGCGGCCTGGTGTTCGCCGAGCACGCCGCCTCGTGCTCGCGCATCGGGACGCATGCCGCCGCGCGCCGCCAGCGGCCTCCCTGCTCGGCGCACCAGAGGGCGGCCTCCCGGTTGAGGGCGTCAAGGTCGGTAAAGGACCTTCCCGCGAGGAAGTTCCCCTTCACGAAGCGGACGAGCCTCTCCACCTTGCCCTTCGTATAGGGGTGGCGCGGCCTGCACAACCTGGTGCGGAAGCCGACGACGCCCATGAACTCGGCGTAGTCGGCCTGCCAGACGGGCCGGCCGTCGGCATCGCGGCGGACGACCACGCTCTTCATGTTGTCGGTGAGCACGGTCGCGGGCACGCCCAGCGCCGAGAACGCGTGCAGCATCCCGATGAGGAGGTTCTCCTGGCGCGCGTTCGGGAAGAACTCGACGTGGGCGCCCCCGCAATGGTGGCAGACCATGGCGAAGCAGGCGATCCGCGCCCGCTCCCCGCCAGGGCGCTCGACCGCGACGAAGCCCCAGTCCATCTGGTAGGCCTCTCCGGGCGCCGTCCTGAAGCGCTGGCCGCGGCAGCCCTGCGGGGCCGCCTGCCGCCTCTTCGCGGGCACGAGGTCCCGGTGCGCGGCGATATAGGTCTTCACCGTGGTGAGGCCGCCGGCGTAGCCCTGGCCGAGCAGCCGCTCGAATATCACCTGCGAGTTGGTGACGCCCTTCCGCAGGAGGTCGTCCACCAGGCCGGTGTGGCCGGCGAGCACGCCCGGCGCGGCCCTCCTCCCGCTGTTCCCGTGGGGCAGGGCCCTGAACCCGTGTGCCCTGACCGTCCTCGCGCGGGAGCGGGTGAGCCCCGTCCTCCTGCAGAACTCCGCGAGGTTGCATGCCTGCGGGTCGAACCCGTCGCCCTCCTCCGCGGCCATCTCCCGGAGCGCCGCGTCTATAATCTCCTGTAGGTCATCGTGTCTCTCGTTCACCTCAATGGTCCTCCTAACGCCGGCGTGTTGGCACCACCAGCGTAGTGGCGGCGGGGAGGCACGGTGGCCATTATTCGGTGACCGGGATTGGTCAAAATAGTTTGACTATTAGCGGCTAAAATCGCCCGGCGCTAACAACAGATTGAGACAAAAGGTTGGAGCTGAAGAAATGTCTCAATCTGTAACATCTAGAAGCGGAAATTGGGTCCACTTGTTATAGGTCGAGACAAACCAAAACCGTCCGGCAGAAGATCTCAATCTGTAACATCTGGCAGTGAAAACGGGGTCTACGTGTTACAGATTGAGACAAACGGAGCTGTCCCTCGGAATGATCTCGATCTGTAACATCTAGACATCAAAAGCGTGTCTATCTGTTACAGATCGAGACGTTTGCCTGGGTAGGTGCCCCGCCCCATTACATCCCTGTCAACAACACGACATCGAGAATCGTCACGATGGCACCGATCCCTACGAGCAACGCGTTGAGCGGGCGCGAGTTGGCGTATTTGCCCATGACGCGGGCTGAGCTGGTGAGCCGTATGAGCACAAAGACCGTAATCGGCAGCTGAAGCGACAGCAGTGCCTGACTCCAGATGAGACCTTCAAAAGGATTTGGGACGACCAGACACGCCGCCACTGCGCCGGCGAAACAGGCCGCTACCCCGATCGAGGAATGTCGGTCGTGGATGTCGTATTCCTCGTCGAACATGCCCGCGGTGATGGTGCCTGCCGCCATGCCTGCCGTCACACTACTCGATATGCCCGCAAACAGCAGTGCCACCGCAAAGATGGTCGAGCTTGCCGGGCCCAGAATGGGGGAGAGCGTGTCCGCTGCGACGGCGAGGTCGTCTACGACTATGCCATGCGCAAAGAAGGTCGTTGCGGCCAGGATGACCATGGCCGAGTTGATTGCCCAGCCCACGCCCATCGAAAAGAGCGTGTCGAAGAGCTCGTAGTGCAGACGCTCTTCGATAACTTGCTCGCCTTGGCCTTCGAAGTGCATGGATTGGATGACCTCGGAGTGCAGAAAAAGGTTATGTGGCATAACGACCGCGCCTAGGACACTTACGATAATCGCGGCCGAGCCGGTGGGCATACTGGGTGTGATCCAGCTTGCGGCGGCCTGCGGCCAGTCGACCTTGACTAGTGCAAGCTCGGCCAAAAACGAGAGGCCTACCACGCCGACGAAGGCGATGATCCAGCGTTCGGCACGCTTGTAGGAGTTCGTCATGAGCATCGCCATCGATACTGCCGCTATGATGACGCAGCCCGCACGCACGGGCAGCCCAAAGAGCATTTGAAGGGCAATCGCGCCGCCCAGGACCTCTGCCATGGCGGTGGCGATGGTCGCGAGATAGGCGCTGGCGAGCACCGTGCGTCCAACGAAGCGGGGGAGGTAGCGTGTCGTGGCCTCGGCAAGACAGGTGCCCGTGGCGATACCCAGGTGCGCCGCATTGTGCTGCAGCACAATGAGCATAATCGTGGACAGTGTGACGATCCACAGCAGCGCGTAGCCAAACTGCGAGCCCGCGGCCATATTGGAGGCCCAGTTGCCCGGGTCGATAAAGCCGACGGTCACGAGTAGCCCGGGGCCGATGTGCCGCGCAATGTCTAGGCCTCCGTGACCGCCGGTGCGTCGGGAGCCAAAATGATGTTTGAGATGGTTGGGCATGGTGAGCTCCTGCGTGCCGTTTGTTTGACGCCGCAAAGGATACCCGTTTTAGGCCAAAAAGTTAACCAAGACTAACAAAATAGTTGTATTTGAATAAGATGGTGAAAAGGGGGTTGCCGAAATGTCTTGATCTGTAACAACTAGGGATGGAAATTGGGTTTAGGTGTTACAGATCAAGACAGGAAGAAATGGTCCTATGGAATATCTCGATCTGTAACAGCTGGCCGCCAAAACCGACCCTCCGTGTTACAGATTGAGACATTCGGAGCCGTCTCTCAAAAACGTCTCAATCTGTAACAGTTAGTCGTCGAAATTTGGTCTTCCTGTTACAGATTGAGATGTTTGAAGCGGTGAGCATACGGGCCGAACTTGGGGCCCTTGTTGCCGTCCTTGAGGTCGGCGGTGTCCACTCGTAGGGCGTGCGTTACGCGATTGTTTCGAAACGGGCGGGAAACACAACGGGCCGGCGATGCTCCTAGTATGCCTATTCAACTGACTGTCTAATATTTAGGGGAGGATCGCGATGCAGGCAGATTCCGCTCAGCAGCAGGGCCTTTATCGCCCCGAATTCGACCACGATGCATGTGGCATCGGCGCGCTTGCCGATATCAACGGCGAGCGCCATCACCAGATTCTGGACGACGCACTGTCCATTCTGGTCAACTTGGAGCACCGCGGCGGTACGGGACTCGAGAAGAACACCGGCGACGGCGCCGGCATCCTGTTCCAGGTTCCGCATCACTTTTTCCGCAAAGAGGCTCAAAAGTGCGGCCAGATTCTGCCGGCAGAGGGCGACTATGGCGTGGCCATGCTGTTCTTCCCGCAGGACGACAAGGGCGTAGAGGATGCCCGCCGCGTGTTTGAGGAGGGCTGCGCCGAGGCCGGCGTGCCGCTGCTCTTTTGGCGCGAGGTGCCGGTCGACCCGCACGACCTGGGCGAGACGGCCCGCGCCTGCATGCCCACTATCCTGCAGGCCTTCCTGGGCCGTCCGGACGACACGCCGGCGGGCGACGCCTTCGAGCGCCGTCTGTATGTGTGCCGCCGCACCATCGAGAAGAAGGCCGACGCTGAGTTTGCCCTGCGCGACAAGATCTTCTACGTGTGCTCCATGAGCTCGCGCACCATCGTGTACAAGGGTATGCTGGTCGCCACGCAGATGCGCCGCTTCTTCATCGATCTCAACGACGCCGCCGTCAAGACGGCCGTGGCGCTCGTCCACTCGCGCTACTCCACCAACACCACGCCCAGCTGGGAGCGCGCGCACCCCAACCGCTTTATCATCCACAACGGCGAGATCAACACCCTCAAGGGCAATGTCAACTGGATTCGCGCCCGCGAGCCCAACCTGTACAGCCCCGTGCTGCAGCACGATCTTGAGCGCGTGATGCCCATCATCAACCGTGAGGGTTCCGACTCCGCGATTCTAGACAACGTGCTTGAGTTCCTGGTCATGAACGGTCGCCCGCTCACGCGTGCCGCGTCCATGTTGCTGCCCGAGCCGTGGGATCACAACGACAGCCTGAGTGAGGAGCGCCGCGCCTACGACGCTTACCAGTCCATGCTCATGGAGCCGTGGGACGGTCCTGCCGCTATCGCCTTTACCGACGGCCGTACCCTGGGTGCCGCCCTCGACCGTAACGGCCTGCGTCCGGCTCGCTACTACGTGACGCGTGACGGCCTCTTTATGCTGGCGAGTGAGGTGGGCACCATCGAGGTGAGCCCCGAGAACATCCTGACGAGCGGCTGTCTGGGACCGGGCCAGATGCTCGAGGTCGATTTTGCCCGCGGCCGCGTGATCTACAACGACGAGCTGCGCGCCCGCTATGCCAAGGAAAAGCCCTACCGTGATTGGATTGCCGAGGAGACACTGACCGTCGACGCGCTCGATGAGCCCGTTGCGGCAACACCCGCCGAGGACGCCGAGGTGCCTGCCGCCGTGCGCATGGCTAAGCTCGGGTATCACTGGGATGATGTTGACGAGGTCGTGCGTCCCATGGCCCAGCAGGGCAAGGCGCCGCTCGCCTCGATGGGCATCGATGCGCCGCTGGCCTGCCTGTCCAAGAAGACGCGTTCGTTCTTTGACTACTTCTATCAGCTGTTCGCTCAGGTCACGAACCCGCCCATCGACGCCCTTCGCGAGCATATGGTCACCTCGACCACGCTCTACCTGGGCAACCACGGCAACCTGCTCGAGGACTCTCGTGCGGCCTGTCAGCTGGTGCGCTTGGAGCGCCCACTGCTGAGCGAGGAGGAGTTCGAGCGTATCTGCGCCATCGACCGCGTGGGCTTTAAGACCCGCCGTTTCCGTGCCGTGTACCGCCGCGACGCGGGTGAGGGCGCGCTGCAGGCTGCGCTCAAGCAGCTTGCCGAAGACGTCGAGGCCGCGGTTCGCGATGGCGTGAACATCGTGGTGCTGAGCGACCGTGCTGCGGCGGGCGAGGTCCCTGTGCCGTCGCTGCTCGCCGTGGGCTGCGTGCACAACCACCTGATTCGCGCCGGCGTGCGTACCTTTGCCGACATCGTGGTGGAGTGCGGCGACGCCGTGTCCCCGCACGACTTTGCGGCACTGGTGGGCTACTCCGCGAGCGGCATCTATCCGTACAACGCGCACGCGTGCATTCGCGACTTGGCGGCGCACGGCGATCTGGACGTGACAGCCGAGCAGGGCATCGCCAACTACAACAAGGCTGCGACCGCTGGCATCGTTTCCATCATGTCCAAGATGGGCATCTCCACGGTGCAGAGCTACCACTCCGCGCAGATCTTCGAGGCCGTGGGCTTCACTCCGGAGTTCGTCAACGCGTACTTCGCCGGCACGGTGAGCCGTGTGGGCGGTATGGGTGTCGAGGACGTCGAGCGCGAGCAGAATGAGCGCTACGACGCCGCGCTCGCTATCCTTAAGAGCCCGGCTCCCGATCAGCTGCCCACGCTGGGTCTGACCAAGTGGCGCCCGCTCGGCGGCGAGGATCACCTTATCGACCCGCAGACCGTCTACCTGCTGCAGACCGCCTGCCGCGAGGACAGCTACGACACCTTTAAGGAGTACAGCGCCCGCCTGCACCGCACCGGCCGTGCCGTGCGCCTGCGTGACCTGCTGGACTTTAATGCCAACGGTCGCACCCCGGTGGCACTCGACGAGGTGGAGCCCGCGCTCAACATCGTCCGCCGTTTTAACACCGGCGCCATGTCGTACGGCTCCATCAGCAAGGAAGCACACGAGTGCATGGCCATCGCCATGAACCGCCTGCACGGCCGTTCCAACTCGGGCGAGGGCGGCGAGGACCCGCGTCGCGAGACCCCGCTGGCTAACGGTGACTCCAAGAACTCCGCCATCAAGCAGGTGGCAAGCGCGCGCTTTGGCGTGACGAGCCGCTACCTGTGCAGCGCCTTCGAGATTCAGATCAAGATGGCCCAGGGCGCCAAGCCCGGCGAGGGCGGTCACCTGCCCGGCAAGAAGGTCTACCCCTGGATTGCCGAGGTCCGTCAGTCCACGCCCGGCATCGGCCTGATCTCGCCTCCGCCGCACCACGACATCTACTCCATCGAGGACCTGGCAGAGCTGATCTTTGACCTTAAGAACGCCAACCCCGGCGCGCGCGTGTCGGTCAAGCTGGTCAGCGAGGCCGGTGTCGGCACCATCGCCACTGGTGTTGCCAAGGGCGCTGCCGACAAGATTTTGATCAGCGGCCACAACGGCGGCTCGGGTGCCGCTGCTCGCGATTCGATCTGGCACGCCGGTCTGCCGCTGGAGCTTGGCCTTGCCGAGGCCCAGCAGACGCTGCTGCAAAACGGCCTGCGCTCGCGCGTGGTGCTCGAGGCCGACGGCAAGCTCATGGACGGCACCGATGTTGCCGTCGCCTGCCTGCTGGGTGCCGAGGAGTTTGGCTTTGCGACCATGCCGCTCATCTCCATGGGCTGCCTCATGCAGCGCGACTGCCAGCAGGATACCTGCCCGGCCGGCATCGCCACGCAAAACTGTCGCCTGCGTCGCGGCTTCCGCGGCAAGCCGGAGCACGTCGAGCACTTTATGCTCTTTGTTGCCGAGCAGCTGCGCGAGGTCATGGCGAGCCTGGGCTTCCGCACCGTCGACGAGATGGTCGGCCATCCCGAGTGCCTGCGCCAGATTGAGGTCCCGGGCAACCGCAAGGCTAACCTGCTGGATCTGTCGCCCGTGCTGGCGAGCGCGACCTGTGAGTTTGGTGCCCATATCCCGGGTGCCGACGGCCGTCACTTCCTGCCCCAGATGGCTGCGGACAGCGAGCTCGAAAAGACGCTCGACTCCACGTTGTTTGTGCCCTATACGGCCGATGCCCGTGCGCACCTGCGTCCGATTCGCTTCCGCGCCGATATCGCCAACGTCAACCGCTGCGTGGGCACCATCTTGGGCAACGCGGTGACCAAGGCGCATCCCGAGGGCCTGCCCGCCGGCTCCATCACCATCGATTGCGATGGTTCGGCCGGTCAGAGCTTTGGCGCCTTCCTGCCGCGCGGCATTACGCTCAACGTGTGCGGCGACGCCAACGACTACTTTGGCAAGGGCCTTTCGGGCGGCGAGGTGTCGGTGCGCCCCAACCCGCATGCGACCTACAAGTTCGACGAGAACATCATCGTGGGCAACGTTGCGTTCTTTGGCGCTACGAGTGGCCGCGGCTTCATTAACGGCCTGGCCGGCCAGCGCTTTGGCGTACGCAACTCCGGTGCCACGGTGGTGGTCGAGGGCTGCGGCAACCATGGCTGCGAGTACATGACGGGAGGTCTGGCGCTCATCCTGGGCGAGGTCGGGCAGAACTTCGCCGCCGGCATGACGGGCGGCGTGGCTTACGTCTTTGACCAGTACGGCACGCTCGATGCCCGTGTGAACCACGAGAGCGTTGAGCTTAAAGCCCCGACGGCCGGTGAGCTGGCGCAGATTCGTGCGCTCGTCCAGGAGCACGTGGACGCGACGCAGAGCCCGCGCGGCATTAAGCTGCTCTACAGCTTTGAGACGATGAGCAAGCACTTTGTGAAGGTCATTCCGACCGAGTACGAGCGCGTGCTGGCGATTGTCGCCGCCGCCGAGGCCGTCGGCAAGACGCATGAGCAGGCCGAGGAGCTGGCGTTTGACATTGTGACCGGTCGCGCCGACGCCGCCGATGTCGCTCGCTTTGATGTGGCGGGTGGTGTCGCTGGCGCTGTGCCCGCCGCCGCCAGCTCTGTTGCTTCGACCAAGAAGGAGGCGTAAGTGCCATGGGTAAGCCCGGTGCTTTTCTTGATATCGATCGCGTGACCCACGAGCTGCGCCCCGTGGAGGAGCGCAGCCGCGATTTCGATCCGCTGTACGTGGAGCTCGACGACGATGCGCGCCGTGCCCAGGCGAGCCGCTGCATGATGTGCGGTGTGGCGTTTTGTCAGATGGGCGCGAGCTTTGGCAAGGCACGTCCGAGCGGCTGTCCGCTGCACAACCTGATTCCCGAGTGGAACGAGCTGGTGTACCGCGGCCGTTGGGACGAGGCTGCCGAGCGCCTGTCACTCACCTCGCCCATGCCCGAGTTCACGAGTCGCGTGTGCCCGGCGCTGTGCGAGGCCGCATGCAACCTGGGCTCGGTCGATGGCCAGCCCACGACGATTCATGACAACGAGCGCGCGATTAGCGACCATGAGTGGGCCAACGGCGGTCCGCGCCGCTTTGAGCCGGCAGGGGAGGGTGCACCCACGGTTGCCGTGGTGGGTTCCGGTCCCGCTGGTCTGGTGGCAGCATGGGAGCTTGCGCGTCGTGGCGCCCGCGTGACGGTGTTTGAGCGCGACGACCGCCCGGGCGGTCTGCTCATGTACGGCATTCCCAACATGAAGCTCGAGAAGTCCGTGGTCGAGCGTCGCGTGGCGCTCATGCGCGAGCTGGGCATTGTGTTCGAGCTGAGTGCCGACGTGAGCGATTCCAAGGTTACCGCCAAGCTCGACGACTTTGACGCCGTCGTGGTGGCTGCCGGCGCCCGTGCTCCGCGTGGGCTTTCGGCTGCGAACATTGATGCCCCGGGCGTGGTGTATGCCGTGGACTACCTGGCGGCTTCGATCGTCTCGGTGCTCGATGGCGGCGAGCCCGCGGTGAACGCGCGCGGCCTGGACGTTGTGGTCATTGGCGGCGGCGATACCGGTAACGACTGCGTGGGCACCGCGGTACGTCAGGGTGCGCGCAGCGTGCGCCAGTTTGAGTTCTTGCCGGCGGCGCCTGATGCGCGCGCGGCGAGCAGCCCCTGGCCGCAGTGGCCCAACGTGAAGAAGACCGATTATGGCCAGCAGGAGGCCATCGCTGCCATGGGCGGCGAGATGCGCGCTTGGGGTGTGGATACGCTCGAGGTACTGTTGGACAAGAAGGGCGCGGCCGCGGGCCTGCGCGTGGTCGATCTGGATTGGTCGGCTGGCAAGCCCGAGCGCATCGCGGGCTCCGAGCACGAGGTGCCGGCCCAGCTGGTGCTCATCGCCTGCGGCTTTACGGGTCCCGAGCATGGCGTGTTCGACGCCGTTGGCGTGCCTGTTGCCACCGCTGGTCGTCCGCTGCCGGTGATGGCTGCCGAGGGCTCGCACCTTGCGGCCCGTGTCGACGGCGTCGCCGCGGGCGCCACACCGGTATACGTGGCCGGCGATGCTCGCAATGGCAGTTCGCTCGTGGTAAGCGCCATGGCCGACGCCCTGGCCTGCGCTGCCGAAGTCGCCGAGGCGCTGGAGCTGTAAAGTAGTCATTTAAGAACGTTCCCAATGACTAGTCATTTTTTGTCTAGTCGTTGGGGACACTCTTTGCGAGCGATTTGCTCGTTTGTCGACGTACGGGTGTTTATTTGTCGACTTCTTGGGCTGTGGTCACCTGTTGTTTCTGTGGTGGCTGTGGGTATCTGGCTCAAAAGGGCGGGTTGGCCGTCTATGTTTACCTGCGGTTTTGTTGCGGTGCGCATTTTCGGTCAAGCTTTTCGTCAAGTGTTTGGTCAGCATCTGGTTTGCAGCCGGAGGCCTATTTTGCCCGCGCTGGTCGTGGCCGACCACCCTCCTCGTAAGCTCAAATTGAGGTCTATCAGTTTGAGGAGGATGCCATGACTGACCACGCTTTAGACCGAGCGCAGCTAGCCGAAGCCGTCGGCAACGATATTGCCGACATAGCCCATTTTTGGATGCTGCGGAAGTTCCAGTTTTTGGAGCCGGCGCGCGAACAGTTCGAGATCATTGTCGACCCGTGGCTCAGCTATTGCACCGAGCCTTCGCAAAACGAAATCATGGCCTACAACATGGCGTTTACCGATTGGCTGCTCTTCGAGCGCTCCTATCGCCATGGCAAGACGCTGCTCGAGCTGTATGTTGACGAGCCGCCGGCATCGCTTTCGCCTGCCTCGCTCAAGCGGCTCGAGCAGGTACGCGACACGCAGTATTTCTCGCGCTTTGGCATTTTGGACAAGGATCCTGCGAACGGCATAGTTGCGCTGAAGGATACGCGCACCGACCGTCGCTTTGATGTCTACGACCCGCATATCGTGCAAAAGGAGCATTGGAGCGACGGCGCGATTGCGGTGCGCCTCGCTTGCGTCGACGATGTCTGGCTGACGGCGGGACAGCTCTATCTGTACGACATCGCGCGCCTGAGTGACACGGCAGTCGATGGGCCGGGTGCGGTGCATCCGGAGGACCTGCAGGATGGCTTTGACACCTCGTGCATCAGCTTCTTTTTGCGCCTGGTCCGCGACATCATGGGCGCCCAGGGGCGGTACGTGAAGTCGCTCAACATCTACGAGCAGGAGTGGGAGTAGGGGGTGTGGCTGGCGTCGCCTGCCTTGCCTTCTGCCGTTATGTCTCGGTCTGTAACGTCTAGGGACAAAAAACCGGTCTACCTGTTGCAGATCGAGACGAACGCCTGGGCGCCGCTGGTTTGTCTAAATCTGTAACGTTTGGGGGTCTGGAGAACGTCTAACTGTTACAGACCGAGACGTTTGGCACCTGGTTGGGGGAATGTCTCAATCTGTAACATCTACAGGCCCAAATTCGACCTGCCTGTTACAGATTGAGACAAAGGCTGGACGCGGTGCCGAACAATCTAAATCTGTAACAACTAGAGGCTCAAAGACTGTCTTCCTGTTACAGATCAAGACATTTGTCAGCGGAGGCAACGGTGACGATGGCCCATTTGTCTGACGTGGCGGTGATGAAAGTGCCTAATACCGTTCTCAAACACAAACATGCGACTCGCAACACGTTGGCGCGGAATAGAATGCTCGCGCGGCTCACGGAGACGGCCAAGCAAGGTGCGCTGCTCGCAACGCATGACAATACCGAGCTCATGTGGCTGCGACGCCATGTTGGAACCGACGATATCGCGGAGCCCGAGCCGTACCTGTTCTGTTTTCAGCATGATTGGGATGCATTGACGCCGGCGGAGCGAGCGCTGAGGACTATCAAAGGGCTTGCGGAATTTCATCCCGATTGGGCGTTTTGGGGCTATGACGCGGCGCTTTTGTGGGGTCTGGAGGTGCCGAATGATCTGCTCGGGCCGCGCTTTCTTGTTAAGACGGGTTGTTCGGTGACGTTGAGCGGCGGGTGCAGGTTGTTGCGTCCGCAGATGGCGGGCGCGCTCGAGCGTGTTGATGGCGTGCGGGTGACGTCGTTTTTGGCGCACGGTGGAGGATTGCTTACTGCGTGCGCCGTTCTCCTACGGGTTGGCGATTGCCGATTCTGCACTGCGGGCGAAAGGCGTATCACGTTGGGATTTGTGCGAGCGCCTCCGTGCCGATTGCGAGGGCAGGCGAGGGTATCGCAGGGCACAGGTGATTGCGTCGTATGCGGACGGGCTGTCCGAAAACGGCGGCAAGTCTCGGTTCCGAGCGTTCTTTATTGCGTACGGCTTTCCAGTTCCGGAGCTGCAGGTGGAGTTTCGCGACCCGCTCGATTCGAGCCAGGTGTTTCGCGTCGACTATTTTTGGCGGCTCGAGAACGGGACGTGTGTCATCGGCGAGCTCGACGGGAAGGGAAAGTATACCCTGCAGGATGGTGGGGATCGGGGGTCGGTCGACCCATTCGTGGCAGAACGTCAACGGGAGTCCCATCTGACAATGCTCGGGCACAAGGTGCTTCGGTTTACGTTTGATGAGCTCAAGAATCCGGGGAAGCTGGTTGAGAAGATGAGGTTGGCGGGTATTCCGCGACGGCCCGATTTGGCTGAGGAGTGGAGACGTCAGTGGTATGGGCGCTGAGAGGTTTTGTCTCGATCTGTAACATCAGGGGGCCCAATAACCCTGTACCTGTTACAGATCGAGACATTTCCCTGTTGTCGGTGGGGTGGGACTGCAACGTATTCCGTCCCCCACATCCCCTCTTCCCTCCGTTAACCGATATGTCTGTGGCAATCGGGCTACACTGGATAATAATGGACAGATGTTCAAGTTTTCTGAGGGGGAGGAGCTCGATATGGCGTCTGCCGATCGTTCCACGTTGTTTATCAATGCGACCGTCCTGGATGGTTCGGAGCATATGGAGCCGCAACCCGATATGGCCGTGACTGTTGAGCGCGGTGTCATCACGTGGATGGGGCCGAGTGCTGTGGCGCAGGCACCTGCAGGTGCCGAGGTCATCGACCTGGCAGGTGCGTATCTCATGCCCGGTCTCATCAATATGCATGTGCATCTGTGCGGTTCGGGCAAGCCGGTTTCGGCGGGCGATGCCGGCGCGCTGATGAAGAAGCTCGATAATCCCGTGGGGCGCGCCATCGTGCGCCATATTCTTAAGGGCAGCGCCCAACAACAACTGGCAAGCGGCGTGACCACGGTGCGCGGCGCGGGCGACCCACTGTTTGCCGACATCGCCGTTCGTAATGCCATCGACGCCGGCAAGTATCAAGGTCCTCGCCTGGTGGCGCCGGGAACGGGCGTCACGGTGCCGGGCGGCCATGGTGCGGGCTTGTTCGCCCAGGTGGCAAACAGTCCCGCCGAGGCAGCCGAACAGGTGCGCGACCTGTATGCGCGCGGTGCCGACGTCATTAAGCTGTTCGTAACGGGCGGTGTGTTCGATGCGACCGAGGTGGGCGAGCCGGGCGTGCTGCGTATGCCGGTGGAGGTTGCCGCGGCGGCGTGCAAGGCGGCGCACGATATGGGCCTTCCGGTCATGGCCCATGTCGAGAGTACCGAGGGTGTGAAGGTTGCGCTTGAGGCCGGCGTTGACACGATTGAGCACGGCGCTCCGTTGACGTCCGAGATTCTGGAGCTGTACCGTGGCGCCGCGGGCACGCAGCTCGAGGGGCGTGCGCCCTGCGTTACCTGCACTATCAGCCCGGCGCTGCCGTTTGTATTGCTCGACCCGGAAAAGACCCATTCGACCGATACACAAAAGAAGAACGGCGACATCGTGTGCTCGGGCATCATCGAGAGCGCCCGTGCCGCACTGGAAGCTGGCGTTAAGGTGGGCCTTGGCACGGACTCGAGCTGCCCGTTCGTGACGCAGTACGACATGTGGCGTGAGGTGGCCTATTTTGCCAAGTACGTGGGTGTGAGTAACGCCTTCGCGCTGCATACGGCCACGCAGGTCAATGCCGAGCTGCTGGGGCTGGGCGGCGAGACCGGCACAATCGAGTGCGGCAAGGCCGCCGATATCCTGGTGACGCGCAAGAACCCGCTCGATGACCTGTGCGCGCTGCGTGAGCCGGCGTACGTGATGTGCCGTGGTGATCTGGTGCGCAAACTCAAGGTGAAGCGTATTCCCGAGGTGGACGCCGAGCTCGACACGATTATGGCCATGCCGTCCGAGGCACTGGCCGAGGAGCTCGCCCGCGACGGCGTGGCATAGGTGTGACAAAGGGGCAATCCCTTTGTCATAATCAAAAATGCCGAGGTCTCAGTGCGAGGCCTCGGCTTTTATTTGTCCCATGGTATGGCGGCTAGGAGCGCGTCTCCATCTTGGCGTGGCACTTGGGGCAGGTGACGCGGATCTTGCCCTTGCCCTTGGGGACGGAGAGCATCTGGCCGCAGTTGGGGCACTTGAGATAGGCCGTGGTCTTGCGGCCCTTCCACATCTTCTTGGCCGTACGCTTGGCACGCTCAAAGTCTTCCTTGCTCGTTCCAGCTGCGCGCGAGGTGCTGGCCGCTGCTGTTCCACCGCCCAAGCTGGCGACGAACTTGCCTAGGCCGGGGACGTTTGCGGTCGCCGTGACAAAAGCATCGTTCTCCTTGCGGCGGGCGTCGATGTTTTTGGACAGGCCGCGCAGCACGCCGAGTACGATTACGGCGATGGCGATCCAGCTGAGCCACTGGATGCGGGCCATCGATCCGATCATCGCGATGATAATGCCTGCGAAGCCCAACACGACGGTGAGTTCATCGGCGCCGTTGCGACCCTTCATAAAGTCATTCATGCACACTGCCTTTCATTCGATATGCTGCACGCCTTTATACCCCTTTTGGTGCATTGGGGACAGGTTAATCTGCACCAAGGTGGTGCAAACGTACCTGTCCCCGGAACACCAAGACGGTGCAAAGAAGCCTGTCCCCAATGCACCAATTACTTGGCGAGCTTATCGACGACGCGCTCTATCTCGGCGAGCTTGGCGGCTTTGAGCTCCTCGTCGCCCGATTCGATGGCCGAGGCGACGCAGCCCTCGATGTGTGCCTTCAGCACATCGGCGTTGATGCGGGCGATGAGCGCCTGCGTGGCCATAAGCTGCGTGGAAATATCGACGCAGTAACGGTCCTCCTCGACCATCCGCAAGATGCCGTCGATCTGGCCGCGTGCCGTCTTGAGCATGCGGGTCACCGATTTGTGGTCTGCCATCATGGCGAGTCCTCGTTTCTGGTCAATCCTTCAAATGCCCCCGTCAGTTGCGGTGAAATAGTTCCTGATTGAAGGCTTAAAGCGTTTAAACCGGAACTATTTCACCGCAACTTCTGAGGGGCTGGTTGGGCAGCGGTGTCTGTTGGTGCGCAGCTGCTACGCGGCGGTCACGGACAGGGCGTGGAACTTCTCGCCGGCGCCCTCGACGGCAGCGGCGAGCTGCTCGGCGGTCACGGTGTCGGCGCACTCCACCTGGACGGTCTGGGTCTCGTGATCGGCATCGGCATCGGTCACGCCGGCTACGTTGAGCAGCGCGGTCTCGACAGTAGCGTCGCAGTGGCCGCACATAAGGCCAGACGTTTTAACGATGTAGTTCATGATTATCTCCTTTTCGTTGAGTACCTAAAGTTGCGGTGGAATACGGACTAAATAGCGGTTTAGCTAAGCATGTTACGCCTTATTTCACCGCAACTGATGGCTTAAAGGTTCGCAGGCGCAGCGCATTGCTCACAACGCAGACGCTCGACAGGCTCATGGCCGCGGCGCCAAACATTGGCGAGAGCTGCCACCCGGTGAGCGGGAAGAACACGCCCGCCGCCAGCGGAATGCCGATGCCGTTGTAGAACAGCGCCCAGAACAGGTCCTGCTTGATGTTGCGGATCGTGGCGCGCGAAAGCTCGATGGCGCGGGCGACATCCATGAGGTCACTGCGCATGAGCACCACATCAGCCCCTTCTTTGGCGATGTCTGCGCCGGTGCCGATGGCAAGGCCCACGTCGGCGCGCGCCAGGGCGGGGGAGTCGTTGATGCCGTCGCCCACCATGGCGACCTTGCCGCCCGCGTCCTGCAGTTCGCGCACATGGCGTTCCTTGTCGGCGGGGAGGACGTCGGCGATGACTTGCTCGCTGCTCAGTCCCACGCGGCGGGCGATTGCTTCGGCAGTGACGCGGTTGTCGCCGGTGAGCATGCGCACGTCGACGCCAAGCGAGCGCAATGCGGCGATGGCCTCGGCGCTCGTCTCCTTGACCTCGTCAGCTACGGCAATGGTGCCGGCAAGCTCACCGTTCTTGGCAAAGAACAGCGGCGTCTTGCCCTCGGCGGCAAATTGCTCGGCAAGACCCGCGGGCACGGTAACGCCCAGCTCGTCCATCAGGCGTATGTTGCCGGCGGCGATGGCGTTTTGCCCCTCGCGTGCTGTGACGCCGCGACCGGGCACGGCGGTAAAGTCCTCGACCATGCGCGCGACGATTCCGCGTGTCTCGCATTCGACCATAATCGCCTCGGCCAGCGGGTGCTCGCTTGAGCGTTCCAGCGCGGCGGCCAACTTGAGCAGCGCCTTTTCGCTCATGGCGGGCGAGCCGTCAGCGCGCGTGGCTACCACGATATCGGTCACGGCAGGCTTGCCGCGGGTGACCGTGCCCGTCTTATCGAGCACCACGGTGCCCACGCTGCGCAGGTTCTCCAGCGCCTCGGCGCTCTTAAAGAGAATGCCCATCTCGGCGCCCTTGCCGGTGCCGACCATAATGGCGACTGGCGTGGCCAGGCCCAGCGCGCACGGGCAGCTGATCACCAGCACGGCGACGGCGGAGGTAAGCGCTTCGTTGACGCTTCCGGTCAGCACCATCCACGCCACAAAGGTCACGGCCGAGATCGCGAATACTACGGGCACGAACACGCCGGCGACCTTGTCGGCCATGCGGGCGATGGGCGCCTTGGTGGCGTTGGCGTCCTCGACGAGCTGGATAATCTTGGCGAGCGACGTGTCGGCGCCCACACGCGTGGCGCGGAAGGTAAACGAGCCCGTGCGGTTGACCGTGGCCGCATTGACAGTGTCGCCGGCGGTCTTCTCCACGGGGATGGACTCGCCGGTGAGCGCGCTCTCGTCCACGGCCGAGCTGCCCTCGAGCACCACGCCATCGACGGGGATGGACTCGCCGGGGCGCACGCGCAGGACCTGGCCGGGAAGGATGGCGTCGACATCGACGGTGGTTTCGGTGCCGTCCTCTGCCACGACGGTCGCGGTCTTGGGCGCCAAGTCGATGAGCGCCTCGATGGCGCCGCCGGTCTTGGATTTGCTGCGTGTCTCGAGATATTTGCCCACGGTGACGAGCGACAGGATTGTGCCGGCGCTCTCAAAATACAGGTTGTCCATGCTTGTCATCATGGCCTCGTGGACCTGACCCGCGGCTAGCTGGTCGGCCATGATGAACATGGCGTAGAGCGACCAGGCGATGGAAGCAGTGGCGCCCACGGCAATAAGGGCGTCCATGGTAGGCGCGCCGTGCGTAAGCGATTTAAACCCGTTGATAAAGTATGCGTCGTTGACGTAGACGATGGGAATGAGCAGGACGAGCTCGGTGAGCGCGAGCGTCATGTTGTGGGTGTGGTCGGTGAAGACGCCGGGCAGTGGCCAACCGAGCATGTGCCCCATGCCTATGTAGAACAGTGGGATGAGGAAGATGATCGAGATGATGAGGCGGGTGCGCATGGCAGAGGCGGCGGCCTCCAACTTTTTGGTCGGCGACTCCATATGGGCGGCGCCGGACCTGGCTTGCGCGTTGCCGTTTGAGTTGGCGGCATCGGTGCCCGTGCTAACGGGCGAGGCCGAATAACCCGCGCGATCGACGGCGGTACAGATGTCGTCGGGGGAGACCTGCGCGGGGTCGTAGTCGACCAGCATGGAGCCGGCGAGCAGGTTGACCGCGACGCTTTGGACGCCGTCGAGCTTGCTCACGGCACGGTCCACGTGCGCCTGGCAGGCGGCGCACGTCATGCCGCCCACATCGAACTTATCTTGAGCCATGGCTTCTCCTTTCTGTGGCGTAGTGTCGGAAATGTTAACCATCCGATACTATACACCCATACCCCCTGGGGGTGTCCAGTGGAGATTGAAATGTATGACATTCTGGTATTGGTCGAGGTGATAGCCAGGTCGGCGGACCGTAGCCGGTCTAATGTCTCAATCTGTAACAACTAGACCCGTTTTTGTCGAGTAACTGTTACAGATCGAGACATTACATCGAGCCACAACTTAACGTCTCAACCTGTAACGCCTAAGGACCGTTTTTCCTGCTAGATGTTACAGATCGAGACAAACCGTCCGCGGTCAACTCAAATGTCTTGATTTGTAACATCTAGAGAGGTTTTTGACCCCTTACTGTTACAGATCGAGACAATTGCCGGGGAGGGGTCCCGTCACGGCAAGACGCCCGCCGCCTAGATACAGAACCCGGGGATCACACAGGTTAGCTTGCTTGGCTTTTCCGCAGGCGTTGCGTACGTAAAGACGTCGCCGTCGTGCCCCACGCGGTTCATATAGAGCGTGCCTTCGCTCTCCGATGTGTCGGGGCTCACCGTGCGCTCCCACCAACAGGTGTCCTTGCCCTTCCACTGGCGGACCATCGTCTCGTTCGTGGAATACGGGCTCACCTTGAGCTCGCGGAAGAGCTGATACTCCCTGCCCTCGCCGTTGTAGATGTCTGCCAGGTAGTGATAGCCCTCGGTAAACGAATCGGGCGGTTGCGTACCGCACAGCTCGACCATGGCGGGCAGCCAAAGGGTTGCGGGCAACTCGCTCAGGCACGATGCGCTGTTGGCGGCGCCCACATTGTTCGAGACCTTCTTGACCCCTTTAATGAGTGTGCGCAACTCGTTGGGCAGCAGCTTAAGGCCGTCGCCGTTGAGCCATTCCCGCAGCTCGCAATCTGCCCAGCCGGCGCTCGGCGGTTCAGCCGCAGCGTTGCGCTCGGCAATACCCGCGTCGAACATAAACGTCAGCCCGGCCTTGCCCGTACCGTCCAGAAGCTCATCGTGACGGATGCCCACAAGCTGCGCGCCGACCTCCAGCCCGTTGGTGAGCGTGACACGCTTGGTGCACGGATAGGGGATATGCCCATCAGCGTCGAGCAGGTGGTAACGCTTGGCAATCTCGCGTGCCTCGCTACGGGTCTCGGCGGCCTTAATCTTGAGCGAAATCTCCTGCAGCTGATCCCAGGTGTAGTCGTCAAGTGAACCGCGGATGCCGTCAAGGTAGTCGGGGATGCCAAAGCCATGGGTTGCCGCCCCGATAACGCTGAGCCCCGCAACGGCTGCGATAGCGCCGCCGATAATAAAGCGGCGGCGGGTCATGGCATCGTGGCGGCCTGATTCAGGATCTCTCGTGCGCGCTCGCCGGCGACGTCGACCTTAAGGTGCGTGCCAGAATCGATATCAATCGCGGCCTCGTCTCCTGTGCCTTCGCGGCCCTCGGATTCGGCATCAGTGAGGTATGCCGAGAGCACCTCGAGCATCTGCTGCTCGGTGGGACGATCGCACTGCTCGACTGAGAGACCCTTCATGATGATTTGGACGAGCGCTTCATCGCCCTCGCAGCGCAGCTCGAGCGGCGCCGGCTTGGTCTTGGTCTTTACGAGATAGAACGAGCCGGTTGCAGTGGCGTCCGTCGACTCAAAGTCAAACGGTTTGCGACCGCTGTAGAGCTGGTACAGAATGCTCGAAAGCGCGTAGACATCGATTGCCGGCGAACGGCGAAGAGCCGCGATGCCTTCGATATCCTGCGTGAGCATCTCGGGCGCGGCGTATGCGGGTGTGGCAAAGCGCCAGATGTCGGCGCGCCGGGTGATCGTGTCGTCGCCGAGAGCCATGGTCGCGGAGCCCATGTCGATGAGGCAGGGGTCAAAGGAACAATCGGCAATCTGCTGCTCGAGTGTTCGGCTGGTGGTGCGGAACATGATATTGGCAGGCGACAGGTCGCGATGGACGACCGGATTCACGAGGCCTTGGGTCATCAAGAGCGCACGAAGCACGGCGTTTCCGACGGCGGCGACCATCTGGGTGGTCAGCCCGCCCGAGGCGTCGTGCGGAAGCAGAGGTAGCGCCTGCTTGAGTGAGGTGCCCTCGACCCACTCCATGAGGATGAGCGGGTCATCCTCGCACGATCCGTAGCCATAGACGCGTGGAAATCCGCGCAGGTGCGAGACGGTACACAGATGACGGTACTCCTCGAACAGCGCGGCGGTGTTGGCCAGGTGCGCTGCCGATTGCTCGGCGGAGCGGTCGGGGGCTTGGCCGGAAAGGATGGCGTTGTCCTTGAGTAGCTTGACGGCAAAGACCTCGCCGCTCGTGTTGGTCGCGCGCAGCACGTGCCCGATGTTGCCGTTGTTGCGGTGGGCCGTCTGGAGAATAAGCGTCATAAACCGACGCTTGGCCTCGTCCTCGGCGTTGGGGTCGACCGCCACGGCGGTGTCGAACGTGTCAAGACGGATGAGTTTGTCGCCATAGGCGCTATCGGTAGTATCCATGGCGTTCCTTTGTCTGGCATGGGTTGCCGCACGTATACGTGAGCAGTGCGGATATCGGTAAAGAACCATGATAGCCGCACTGCCCACGTATGCCGCTGAGTATTGTCGTTTACGACGCAGAAGGTAGAAGACGAAAGACGGACGGCGACCGTCTTCCGATCGCCGTCCGTGCTAGTCCACAATGACAAGGAATGTCGTGTAGAGACCCAGATGGAGCCTGTCGCTGTTTTCGATTTCCACTGGGGGATAGACTTTGCCGGGCTCTCGTTGGTCGCGGGGCGGCTCGATTACGGTATCGCCGTCACCCGCGCCCGATTCGAGCACTGTGCCGTTGGTCGATCCAAGGCCCTGGGCGTACCAGTGCTCACCCTCGAGCCAAATACGAAGATGCTCGCGCGAGGCGTCGGCGCCTACATCGGTGATGCTGGGCGAGGTTTTGGGCAAAGAACCAATCACAGTGCCGCGCGGATCGCGTGTGAGGGGATGGATTTGCATGTCGGCGCAGTTGTCGGCATGGGTTCTGAGCAGACCGAGGTTAGGGGCGACGGTGCGTGGCTGCCCCAGGCTGCTCATAAAGCCACGTCCTACGGTAGTTTCGGTGGTGCCAAAGTGCCCGCCTGTCTTGCTGTCGCAAAAGCGCTCGACGGTGGCCACGCCCTGAACGGGATCGGCGAGCGCCCCCGTTGCCACAAAGAGCATAAGGTAAAGCGTGCTTTTCTCACGCACGGCATTGCCGTCAAAGTTGTCGATGCGATTGAGGGCATTTGCATATAGGCGGCTGTCCAGCTTGTAGCTGGCGAGAGCCGACATCATTTCGTTGGCGGCCGGACCGCGATAGTGCTCGGCGATTGCCCGATAGGCGGACTCGCCGCCGCCGAGCTTGCTGCAGATTGCCGCGGAAAGGTTGAGCGTGGTGACGGTAAAGTCGCTGTAGATGGCGGGCGCGCACTGGTCAGGCTTGCGATGGACGATGTAACGGGTGAGATACGAGCGGTTGGAAGAGCATTTCTCGAGCAGGGTACTGCCGAGATAAGAGTTTCCATTGATGAGCATTCGGGCGATCTCGAGATGTTTAAGACCGCCGAACGAGCGAATATCGTTATAGAGGACCGAGCAAGGCGTCTCTGCTGCCACGGATACCTCCTTTGATTGCTTCCTAGCCAATATGGCGATAGGAATTAATGGCTCCCGGTGGGCGACGTATTAAATGGCTGCGCAATATACAGCGTAACCAAAGCAACATTATAGGCCACATGTTCGAAATTGCAGGAAGACTGAGAGATTTGGTTTGGACTGGACGGAAATCCCCCTCTGTCTTGTTCTGTAACATTTGGACCCGGTTTTGCCCTGCATCTGTTACAGATTGAGACAATCGGCCAGGCCCGCCCCGTCCGCCTCGTCATCTGTGGTTTACGTGGGGGCATACGGAGTGCGGGTATACTAACCGGCGGCGAATCTGCTCCATCGCTTAGAGCTGCTGCGTCTGGACGGCGCGTGATAGGGCTGCCAAAGCGATCGCCAGCGTGCTGAGCAACGTCCTCTCTGTGCGCACCTGTTTTTGTATGTATTAGCGCACTACCAAGCACGCCCGCGCGGCCGCATGCCGTGCCCATTGCGCGTGCAGATAAGGAACAACAACATATGCGTAATTCTGTATCTGACGTCACCGACGCCGAGATTCTGGACGAGACCCGCGAGGCCATGACCCAGGCTGCCTTCGATGCCGCCGATGAGGCCAATGCCGCCCAGGCCGTCGAGTCCGCTACCGAGAGCCTGCCCGCCTTTGACGAGCTGGGCCTCTCCGACGAGATGCTTCGTGCTATCGAGAACCTGGGCTACACGGCGCCCACGCCCGTGCAGGCCGGCTCGATCCCCGTAGTGCTCGAGGGCCGTGACCTGCTTGCCGCCGCTCAGACCGGCACCGGCAAGACGGCTGCCTTTTTGCTACCGACCATGAACAATCTGGAGCACATCGCTCCTCCCAAACCCGTGCGCGAGCGCGGCGGCCGCAACCGCCGTCGCGGTGTTAAAAAGCCCGAGGGCAACGGCCGCGGCCCCGTGATGCTCGTCATCACCCCCACGCGCGAGCTCGCCCAGCAGATCGACGAGGTCGCAAGCAAAATCGCCGACGTCACCGGCCATGTTGCCGTGACCGTCGTGGGCGGCGTGAGCTACAAGCCGCAGACCGCGGCACTTAAGTACGGCTGCGACATCCTGGTCGCAACGCCGGGCCGTCTGGTCGATCTGATCGAGCAGGGCGCCTGCCACCTGGACGAGGTCAAAGTGCTGGTACTCGACGAGGCCGACCGCATGCTCGATATGGGCTTTTTGCCCGCCGTCCGGCGCATTGTGCGCGAGACGCCGGCCGAGCGTCAGACGCTGCTGTTCTCGGCGACCCTCGACGAGGAGGCCGTGGGCGAGATCACCGACCTGGTGAGCGACCCGGCTCGCGTGGAGATCACACCTGCCACGTCGACCGCCGACACCGTCGACCAGTTTGTGTTCCCGGTGTCCATCGAGGCCAAAAACAACCTGCTGCCCGAGTTCCTCAAGAAGGAGGGCCCGGAGCGCACCATCGTCTTTATGCGCACCAAGCACCGCGCCGACAGCTGCTGCCGTCGTCTGGAGCGCAAGGGCATCAAGGCCGCCGCGATTCACGGCAACCGCAGCCAGGCCCAGCGCGAGCGTGCCCTTTCGGCCTTCCGCGACGGTACCGTCGACGTGTTGGTGGCAACCGACGTGCTCGCCCGCGGCATCGACATCAGCGACGTGCGCTACGTCGTGAACTTTGACGTGCCGGCCGAGCCGACCGACTACATCCACCGTATTGGCCGTACGGGCCGCGCCGGCGAGCTGGGCTGGGCCATTACGTTTGTGACCGAGCAGGACGTCGATGAGTTCTACGAGATCGAGAAGCTCATGGACAAGACCGCCGACATCTACGAGGCCGGCGACCTGCATGTGGGCCCCAATCCGCCCGCGGTTGACCCCGAGCGCGATCCTGCGGCCTTTAAGGTGAAGAAGAAGACCAAGCGCGGCAAGTCCAAGAGCAAGAAGAAGCTTGAGCAGGCGCGTCGCGACGGCAAACGCAACGGCGACGATTACGGTGATGTGGCCGGTCGTTCCAACCGCGGTCGAGACGAGCGTCGCGGCGACGGTGAGCGTCCGAGCCGTCCCAAGCGCGGCGGCAAGACCCGCGTGCGCGAGGGCGTTCAGGCTCGCGTGGACGAGGCTGTGGAGAGCGTGGCCCGCGAGGTGGCTGCCGAGGAGCGCGGCGGTGCTGGTGTCGTTGAGCAGGCCCCGCGCGGCAACCGTGCCGAGCGCCGTGCCAAGCAGTTCCAGGGCGAGGCACACCGCCGTCGTCGTGAGGACGAGGACCGTGGCGGCCGTCGTCGTGTCGAGCGCGAGGACGAGGGCCGCGGTTCGCGCGGTGGCAAGCGCGGTGCGGGCGACCGCCGTCGTTCCGGTCGTGATGACGAGCGCGGTGGCCGTGATGAGCGTCGCGGCGGCGAGGGTCGCGGTGAGCGAGGTGCCCGTGGCGGTGAGTCCCGTGGCGGCAAGCGCTTTGAAGAGCGCGGTAGCCGCGGCGGCGAGCGTCGCGAGGGTGCTCGCGGCAATGGCGGCCGCGGCGGCGCTGGTCGTTCTAACGAGTCGCGCGATCGTCGTGACCCGCGTGCCAGCCGTGATCGTCGCGATGACTGGCGCAACTACGACGATACCCGCGAAGAGCGTCGCGGCGGCTATCGTGGTGGTCGTGGCGGCAACCAGGCCGGCTCCCGTGGCGGCCGTGCCGGCGGTCGCGATAACCGTGGCAGCTACGGCAACAGCCGTGGCGGCAAGCGCGGTGGCAGCTCCCGTCGCCCCGGCGACGGCGGCGGCAAGCGCAAGTAAGATGCGCATCGCGCGCTAGCGTGAGACAAGCTAAGGGCCCGAGCAAATAACGCTCGGGCCCTTTTGTTTGCCGTGTCCATCGCTAATTCAAACGTGATGTTCTCGGGAATGCATCTGGGGGATGCTGAGGACCTATTTTCCGCCATGCAGCAATGGGTCCTATGGGGTGCGCCGTGCATTTTTTGGAGTATTCTGCAGTTCGAGTTGTCTGCATATGATTCGACGTCGCCAACGGTGGCCTTCGGATATCCCTAGCGAGCGTTCCGAGTCAGATTTCGCCGTTTTCCGGAGCAGGGGCGCGTCATTCTCGCCATGTCGGGACTTAAAATGATACGGCGCCCTACAGTTTTGCCCACCCGCGGCGGTGCTGGCGCGGTCACGTTGCAGAATACTCCGTTTTTTGCACGGGCCAGGATGGGGTACCTCAGGAGAACGCGGCGGTATCCAGTAAATATATGCAATCTGTACCGGGAATTATGCAAACCGAAAAGGCGGGCAGTATGGGTTGGTGTATCGGGCTGCCTAGCGCACCAAAACGGGGAGCTCCCCCCATGCGCCGTATACTCTGTCTGAATGTGAAAGCGGCTTGACGCGTTGCCAGGCGTAGGGGAGGGTGTCTCGATGAGCGTATTCGAAATTGTGTTTAGTCCGACGGGTGGAACGCGGAAGGTGTCTGGCCTTGTGGCCGGGGCACTGGGCAAGAATACCGTTACCGTCGATCTGACCGATAGCGGGCTAGATTTCAGCGCTGTCTCGATGACTGAGGACGACGTGGCCGTAATCTCTGTGCCGGCGTATGCCGGTAGAATCCCGGCTGTGGTGGCTGACCGGTTGGGCATGGTGCGCGGCAACGGGGCTCGGGCTGTTTTGGTTTGTGTATACGGAAACCGCGCGTTTGAGGACACGCTCGTAGAGCTGGAGGACGTTGCGAAGCATGCGGGATTCCGGGTGATCGCGGCAGTTGCGGCCATTGCAGAACATTCCATTGCGCGACAGTTTGCTGCCGGTCGTCCGGATGCGCAGGATGAGGCGCAGCTCGCAGAGTTTGCGCAGCAAATTCAGCAAAAGCTGTTGGCTGAGGATGCGTCCGAGCCCTCTATTCCCGGCAACCGTCCTTATAAACAAGCCGGAGGCCACCGCATGGCACCCGAGGCAACAGAGGATTGCGTCTCCTGCGGTGCATGCGCCGCGGCGTGCCCCGTTTGTGCTATCGACAAGGGTGACCCCAAACGAGCAGCTGGCGAGGCGTGCATCTCCTGCATGCGCTGCATTGCCGTATGTCCGCGAGGCGCTCGCAAGCTTGATCCCAACAAGCTATCCGCTGTTTCCCAGATGCTGAGCAAGGTTTGCGTCGTGCGGAAGGAATGCGAGCTCTTTATCTAGCGCATACGAAATTGGTGCAATGGGGCCAGGTTAATCTGCGCCAACCTGGTGCAAACAAACCTGTCCCCAATGCACCAGAGTGAGGAGTGTCCCCGAGTGCCGGCAGAAAAGGAACGTCCCTAAGTGCCGCTTAAATACCGTTTATCGAAGAAAAAAACCCGCTCACCGGTCATAATGACTATTCTGGCTTTGTTGTTGCCTACAATAACCCCCGTAAAAAGAAATGCGGAAGGTTACCGAGTCCCCTCGGACGTGGGCCTAACCAAAGTCTTTGATCGCGAGCGTCTCAACGGGCGCATTCGATTGATTTTGGTTGGGCTATATTTATGAAGGGACATGCCATCATGGGTTTCTTTTCTCGCCTTATGGGCGGCTCGGATAAGCAGACGACTGCAGCTTCCGAGTTCGAAATCCTCGCCCCTGTTTCCGGCGAGCTTGTTAATCTAGAAAAAACCAATGACCCCGCTTTTAGCAGTCGTGCAGTGGGCGATGGCGTTGCCGTGGTTCCCCAAGAGGGAACGGTGTGCGCTCCTGTTTCCGGTACTGTCGCGGCACTGTTTCCGACTGAGCACGCGCTGGGCATCATGTCCGACGACAGCTCTGCTCAGGTGATGCTGCACATCGGAATCGACACTGTTAAGCTTGAGGGCAAGGGCTTCCATGCGCTTGTTGTCCAGGGTGACCATGTCGACGCGGGCCAGCCCCTCGTCGAGGTCGATTTCGACGTGGTTCGCGCTGCCGGCTTTGATCCCACGGTCTTCGTTATCGTGTGCGAGCGTTCGGAGAACTCGACTCTTCGTGAGCATGCTTCCGGCCCTGTTGCTGTTAAAGAGCCTGTCGTCTGGCTTTCCGAGTAAATTCTTGTGGTGGGTACCGTGGTTATCAAGCGAGTTTTTAACAACAACGTCGCAATGGTCACTTCGGACGATGGCTCCGAGCTCATCGTCATCGGTCGAGGCCTCTGCTTTGGCCGTCATGCCGGCGATGCCATCGACGAGGCGTCAGTCGAAAAGACCTACGCGTTGCAGGAGGGAACTTCTCAGGACTCGCGTACGATTGACCGCTTGGCACATCTTTTGGAGTCCATCCCCCCGTCAACCTCGTGATTTCCGAGGAAATTGTTCAGATGCTTCGCCGAGAGCTCAATGCCGACATCAACGATAAGATCCTCATTGCTCTCGCAGACCATATCAGCCTTGCTTTGGAGCGTGAGCGCAAAGGCGTTCCCTGCGAGAACCCGTTGCTGCTCGAGATCCAGCAGTTCTATCGCAAGGAGTATGCGCTTGCGGGCCGTGCGCTGCAGATTATCAAGGAGTATATGGGCATCCAGATGAGCGAAGAAGAGCAGGGTTTCATTACCTTGCATATCGTCAACGCCACCATGCCGCAGCGCTCTGACCGTCTGATTGTTTCGGTCCAGCTTGTTCGCGACGTGCTCGCGATTGTTTCCGAGCGCTATGCCACGACCCTCGATGACACCTCGCTGCCTTACGAACGTTTCGTTCGTCACCTGCAGTTTTTCGCACAGCGAGCGCTCGATCCTACGGCCGGGCAAATCAACGGAGACGCGCTGCTCCGAATCGATGAAACGGCGTATCCGTGTGCATTCTCGTGTGCGGATGCCATAGCCGCCCACTTGTCGTCTACCTATAACGTTGTCGTTACCGATGCCGAGAAGAGCTATCTCGCATATCACATTGTTAACCTGCTTGGAGAACCTGGTCTCTAGGCATAACGTGCCCACACATCGATTGATATAAGGCAAGGCTCACGGTCTTGTCTAGGGCACATCTGTCTTAATTTGCGGAAAAGGAAGGGGAGTACCGCTATGACCGCAAAAAAGAAGTTCAATTTCAAAGCGCCGTTGGAGGTGTTTGCGAAGTCGATCGTCCAGCCGATGATGTATCTCTCGGTTGCCGGCATCCTGCTCATCGTGGGCATCATTCTGACCAACAAGACCATCTGCGCTTTGGTCCCCGTACTGGGCTCCGGTCCGTTCCAGCTTGTGGGCGCCGTTGTCTATCAGTCGCTGATGTTTATCATCAACAACCTCTCGATTCTGTTCTGCGTGGGCATCGCCGGCGCCATGGCAAAGAAGAACAAGGGCCATGCTTCGCTGATTGCCCTGATGTCGTTCTTCCTGTTCCTGCAGGCTAACAACATCGTGCTCAACGCCACCGGCTCTCTTGCCGATGCGAGCGGCATGCTCGGTCTTACCGGAACCGGCCAGGCCACCGTTATGGGCATTCAGGTGCTCGATACCGGCGTGTTCGGCGGCATTATTCTCGGTTGCATCACCGGTGCCGTGTTCAACAAGTACTCGAACAAGCAGTTCTCCATTGCCCTTTCGATGTTCTCGGGCGTTCGCTTCCCGTTCCTGATCATGATCATCATTTCCTGGATCATGGGCGCTGGGTTCTGCATCGTTTGGCCTCCGGTTCAGGGTGCCATCTCCTCCGTTGCCGGCATCATTAAGGAGTCGGGCAACATCGGTCTGTTTATCTACGGCATGCTCAACAAGCTGCTCGTTCCCACCGGTCTGCACCACCTCATCTACACCCCGTTCCAGTTCTCCGATGTGGGTGGCACCCTGACGCTGGGTGATCAGGTTATCGCCGGCGCCTATCCCATCCGTGTTGCCGAGATGGCAATGACGGGCCAGCCCTTCTCCGATAGCACCTACTTCAACAGCTACACCTTCAACAATCTGTGGCCCTACATCGGCATCGGCCTCGCCTTTATCGTCACCGCCTACAAGGGGAACAAGGATAAGACCAAGGCCGTTATCATCCCGCTGATCATCACCGCCGTGCTCTCCTGCGTGACCGAGCCCATGGACTTCCTCTTTGTCTTTGCCGCTCCCGTGCTCTTTGTCGTTCACTCGGTTCTTTCCGGCATCTTCCTGGTTCTGCTCAAGGTCCTCTCCGTGCCCGCTTCGACTGCAGGCGGCATCATCAACATCGTGGTTTCCAACCTGGTCCTCGGTGTCGACAAGACCAACTGGCCGGTTATGCTGGTGCTTGGAGTCGTTAACGCCGCTCTGTACTTCTTCCTCTTCACCTTCCTTATTAAGAAGCTCAACCTCCACACGCCTGGTCGCGAGGAGGAGTCCGAGCTCGCCGAGTCCGTTGCCGAGGGCGAGGCCGCCGCATCTGTCGCGGTGAAGCAGGGCGCCGTTGCCGCGGCTCCCGCAGAGGGCGTCGATGCAGGTATTGCCGACCTGGTCGCAGGTCTTGGCGGCAAGGACAACATCGAGGAGCTCGAGAACTGCTTTACGCGTCTCCGCGTGAACGTTAAGAACCCGGACCTCATCAATGAGGACCTCATCAACCACGTGCCCAACAGCGGCATCAACCGCAACGGCAATAATATCCAGATCATCTTTGGCATGAAGGTCGCCGAGATGCGCGACAAGGTCGAAAACGCAATTGAGAAGGAGCAGTAAACAATGATCATTACTCTGTGTGGTGGCGGATCCACCTTTACCCCCGGCATCGTCAAGTCCATCGCCCTGCGCAAGGACGAGCTCGACGTTGACGAGATTCGTCTGTACGACATCAACGAGGAGCGCCAGCGCAAGGTCGGCGTGCTCGTGGACTGGATTTTGCACGAGGACCTCGGCCTGGACATCAAGCTCACGGTGACCACCGACAAAAAGACGGCTTTTACCGACGCGAGCTTCGTGTTTGCCCAGATGCGCGTGGGCGGCTACGCCATGCGCGAGCAGGACGAGAAGATTCCGCTGCGTCACGGCTGCGTGGGCCAGGAGACTTGCGGTTGCGGCGGCCTTGCCTACGGCATGCGCACCATCTTCCCCATGGTCGAGCTGATCGATGACGTTGAGAAGTACGCCAAGAAGGATTACTGGATTCTCAACTACTCCAACCCTGCTGCCATCGTCTCCGAGGGCTGCCGTGTGCTGCGTCCCAACGCTCGCATCATCAACATCTGCGACATGCCGATCGCGATCATCGACGTGGTTTGCGCCGCGCTCGATATCGACAAGAAGGATGTCGAGTACGATTACTTTGGCCTCAACCACTTTGGTTGGTTCACCTCGATCCGCCACAAGGGCGAGGAGGTGCTCCCGCAGCTGCGCGAGTACATCAAGGAGCACCAGATCCTGCTGCCCGACTCCTACCTCAAGGGCATGGGCTCGCTCATGGCAAAGAAGCCCGAGGAGGCCACCGACGAGCATCCCGAGCAGAACCGTCACACCAAGGGCAGCTGGTACTACGTCTGGAAGGGCGAGTACGAGATTATGGAGTGCTTCCCGGAGTACCTGCCCAACACGTATCTGAACTACTACCTGCAGCAGAAGGAATTCGTCGAGCATTCCAACCCCGAGCGCACCCGTGCTAACGAGGTTGAGGAGACGCGCGAGAAGAACCTCTTCGACGGCATCGATCACTACGAGAAGACGGGCGAGATCGACGAGAGCACGTTCTATGCGGGCAGCCACGGCGACTGGATTGCCGACCTGGCTATCGCTCTGAAGAACGACACCAAGCAGCGCTTCCTGGTCATTTGCGAGAACAAGGGCGCTATCCCCAACATGCCCTACGACGCTATGGTCGAGCTGCCTGCCTACATTGGCAAGAACGGCCCCGAGGTCATCAGCCGCGACAACATTCCTCTGTTCCAGCAGGGCCTCATGATGCAGCAGCTGAACTCCGAGAAGCTCGTGGTCGAGGCTACGATCGAGGGTTCGTATGAGAAGGCGCTCAAGGCCTTTACGCTGAACAAGACCGTACCTTCGATGAAGGTCGCCAAGGAAGTTCTCGACGACATGATCGAGGCCAACAAGGGTTACTGGCCTGAGCTTAAATAAAAGCAGCAGGGTCGCTGGCCGCATACCATGATCAATGCCCCGTCCACGTGATTGCGTGGGCGGGGCATTGTCGTTTGGTAACGCGTTTTATCAAATATGGCATTTATCTGCGGTAATGTTCTATTTCACCGCTGAGGGTGACATTTTATACCGCCTGCCGAACCGTATGGAGACCTCACAACTTTTTAGGTCAGTGTTGTGCGTGTAGCAATTTCGCCCGGCCTCGCCTCCGGGCTGCCATGTGAGAGGGGACCTTATGGCTCGACTGCACGTAATGGAACGCAGCCACGCTCAGGCCGTCATGGACGACCTGCACGATGCACTCGGACGTCGTCTGGCGGTGAGTTCGCTCGCCCCGTGCCCCGTCGAGTTTACGGCGGCGCTCGTCAACCTGTGCTCCACCCAGAGCTGCGGCAAGTGCACGCCCTGCCGCGTGGGCCTGAGCGCGCTGAGCGACCTGCTCGCCGATGTGCTCGAGGGCCGCGCCGACGAGTCCACGCTCAACTTGATTGAGCGCACCGCCCGCACCATCTATCTTTCGAGCGACTGCGCCATCGGTTACGAGGCCGGCGCCATGGCGCTTACGGCTATCCGCGGTTTCCGCGACGACTTTGAGCACCACATCCGCGAGCACTCCTGTGGCTTTGACCGCGAGGCCCGCGTCCCGTGCGTCTCGGGCTGCCCGGCGCACGTCGACATTCCCGGTTACATTTCGCTGGTCGAGGCCGGCCGCTATGCCGATGCCGTCAAGGTCATCCGCAAGAACAACCCGCTGCCGCTCGTTTGCGGCCTGGTGTGCGAGCATCCCTGTGAGATGCACTGCCGTCGCGGCATGGTCGACGATCCCATGAACATCCTTGCCCTCAAGCGTTTTGCCGTTGAGCACAGTGACCTCAACGACCACAAGCCGCATGTGGTGGACAACACCGGTAAGCACGTCGCCGTGATCGGCGGCGGCCCGGCCGGCCTTTCCTGTGCCTATTACTTGGCCGTGATGGGCCACAAGGTGACCATTTTTGAGCAGCGTCACCACTTGGGCGGCATGCTGCGCTATGGCATTCCCAGCTACCGTCTGCCGCGCGAGCGCCTGCAGGCCGAGATTGACTGGATCTTGAGTGCCGGCATCGACGTGGAGCTCGACCACTCCGTCAATGGCGAGGAACTTGCCCGCCTGCGCGACGAGTTCGATGCCGTCTACCTGGCCATTGGTGCCCACAGCGATAAGAAGCTCGGCCTTCCGGGCGAAGAGGCGCTCGGCGTGGAGTCGGCCGTCAAGATGCTGCGCGCCATCGGCGACGACGAGCTGCCCGACCTGAGCGGCCAGCGCGTGTGCGTCATCGGCGGCGGCAATGTGGCCATGGACGTGGCACGCTCTGCCGTGCGCTGCGGTGCCGAAAAGGTAAGCATCGTCTACCGCCGTCGCATCTGCGACATGACGGCCCAGGATGCCGAGATTGCCGGCGCTCAGGCCGAGGGCTGCGAGGTTCTGGAGCTCACCGCACCGCTCGCTATCGAGACGGGTGAGGAGGGTCGCGTGAGCGGCCTGCGCGTGCAGCCACAGATTATCGGCGAGCCCCGTCGTGGGCGTCCGGCCCCGCGTGCCGCCGCCACGCCCGAGCGCGTCATTCCCTGCGAGCGCGTGTTTGTGGCCATTGGCCAGGACATCGATTCCAAGCCGTTTGAGGACATGGGCATCGCCTGCAAGTGGGGCTGCGTGGTCACCGATTCGGATGGCGCCGTGCCTAACTTCGATGGCCTCTTTAGCGGCGGTGACTGCCAGACCGGTCCCGCCACCGTCATCCGGGCCATCAACGCCGGCCGCGTTGCTTCGGCAAATATCGACCGCTACCTGGGCTTTGACCACAAGATCAAGCTCGACGTGGAGCTGCCGACCGTTCAGTTTAAGGGCAAGCACGAGTGCGGCCGCTGCGAGCTGGGTGAGCGCGAGGCCGGCGAGCGTATTCACGATTGGAATCTGGTCGAGCAGGGCCTTACCGAGGAGGAGGCGCGCCAGGAGGCAAGCCGCTGCCTGCGTTGCGACCACTTTGGTTTTGGCGCGTTCCGCGGAGGGAGGAACCTGGAATGGTAGAGCTCAACAACCCCACTGTCAGCGATAACACCGAAAGCGGAGCACTCAATATGGTCAAGCTCACTATCGATAATTGCGAGGTCGTGGTGCCCGAGCACACCACGATCCTGGACGCGGCCAAGTCCGTCGGCATCCAGATTCCCACCCTGTGCTACCTGCGCGATCTGAACGAGATCGGCGGCTGCCGCGTGTGCGTGGTCGAGGTTGAGGGCTGCGACCAGCTGGTTGCCGCCTGCAACAACTACGTGCTCGATGGCATGGTGGTCCACACCAACAGCCCCAAGGCCCGCGAGGCGCGCCGCACCAACGTGCAGCTGCTGCTTTCGCAGCACGATTCACGCTGCACGAGCTGTGTGCGCAGCGGTAACTGCAACCTGCAGACCATTGCCAACGACCTGGGCATTTTCTATCTGCCGTATCAAAGGCATTTGGCGGGCGAGGGCTGGGATTTCGATTTCCCCATCATCCGCGAAAACGACAAGTGCATTAAATGCATGCGCTGCATCAAGGTGTGCGAGAGCGTACAGGGCCTAGGGATTTGGGACCTGACCAACCGCGCCACGCATACCGCCGTGGGCACCCGCGGGCGCGTGCCGATCGGCAAGACCGATTGCGTCGCGTGCGGCCAGTGCATCACGCATTGCCCGACGGGCGCGCTGCGCGAGCGCGACGACACCGAGACCGTGTTTGACGCCATCGCCGATCCCGACAAGATCGTGCTGGTGCAGATTGCGCCGGCCGTGCGTAGCGCCTGGGGCGAGGAACTCGGCATTTCGCGCGAGGAGGCAACCGTTGAGCGCCTGGCCTGCGCGCTGCGCCGCGTTGGCTTTGAGTACGTGTTCGATACTGATTTCTCGGCCGACCTCACCATCATGGAGGAGGGCTCCGAGCTGCTCGAGCGCCTGGGCGCCGCCAAGGGCGAGGGCGACAGCCGCGGCTGGCCCATGTTTACGAGCTGCTGCCCGGGCTGGGTGCGCTTTGTGAAGGCGCGCTATCCGGAGTTTGTCGACAGCCTGTCTACGTCCAAGTCGCCGCAGCAGATGTTTGGCGCCATCGCCAAGACGTACTACGCCAAGGTGCTGGGCGTGGAGCCCGAGCACCTGTTCGTGGTGTCCGTGATGCCGTGCACAGCCAAGAAGGCCGAGTGCGCGCTGCCGAACATGGTGGGCGAGGGCGGTGCGCCCGATGTGGACGTTGCACTGACGGTGCGCGAGATGGTGCGCATGATCCGCGCAAGCCACGTGAGCGTGGACACGCTGGTCGAGGAGCCGCTCGATACGCCGCTGGGCTTTGGCACGGGCGCGGGCGTGATCTTTGGCGCCACGGGCGGCGTGATGGAGGCTGCCGTGCGCTCGGCCTATTACCTGGTGACGGGCAAGAACCCGGATGCGGATTTCTTTACCGACGTGCGCGGACTCGACGGCTGGAAGGAAGCTGTGGCCGATATCGATGGCACCAAGGTGCGCGTCGCCGTGGCGCACGGGTTGGGCAACGCCGCCCGCCTGCTCGACGCGATTCGCGACGGCCGCGTGAACTATGACTTCGTTGAGGTCATGGCATGCCCGGGCGGCTGCGTCGGTGGCGGCGGTCAGCCCATCCACGACGGCTGCGAGCTGGCAGCCGAGCGCGGCCAGGTGCTGTGGGGGCTCGATGCGAACGCCGATATTCGCTTCTCGCACGAGAATCCCGATGTCCAGGCGTGCTACCGCGAGTTTTTGGGCGCGCCGCTCTCGCCGCTGGCCGAGGAGCTGCTGCATACCGACCATCACGCCTGGTCGATGCCCAATGAGGGGGCGTGCTAGCGATGCGCGCGTTTAATGTTGAGATGACGCGCCGGGGGTTTGCCTCGGCGCTTGCCGCGGGTGCGTTGTCGCTTGCGCTGGTTGGCTGTGGTGGCGGGTCTGTCGTGGCCGGGTCTGCTGCGGGCTCGGCTGCCGGGTCTGCCGCCGACGGTGCCGCTGTCGAGCCGGTTGAGGTACACGTCGCCTCGCTCAAGGGTCCGACGTCGATCGGTCTGGTGCAGTTTATGGACCAGGCAGACGAGGGTGCCACGGATAACGAGTTCGACTTTGCGATCAGCGCCGCGGCCGACGAGGTCGTGCCCAAGGTCATTCAGGGCGATGTCGATATTGCCCTGGTGCCCGCCAACGTGGCGAGCGTTCTTTACAACAAGACCGAGGGTGCGGTCCAGGTCATCGATATCAACACGCTGGGCGTGCTGAACGTGGTGACGGGCGACGCGAGCGTGGCCTCTTTTGGCGATCTGGCGGGTCGTACCGTCTACATGACGGGCAAGGGCACCACGCCGGAGTACGTCATGAACTATCTGCTGGAGCGCGCGGGCCTGACCGGCCAGGTGACGCTCGAGTTCAAGAGCGAGCCCACCGAGGTGCTGTCGGCCCTGCTTGCCGACCCGTCTGCCGTGGGCGTGCTGCCGGAGCCGTTCAAGACCGCGGCCATCGCCAAGAGCGAGGGCAAGCTGTCGGCGCCGGTAAGCCTGACCGATGTGTGGGATGAGCTGGCGGGTGACACGGGTTCGCGTATGCTGACGGGTGTGACCGTGGTTCGTCGCGCGTTTGCCGAGGAGCATCCCGAGGCTGTGGCAGAGTTCTTGCGCTGCCATGCGGCGAGCGTGAAGGCCGTCAATGCGATACCGGCGGACTGGGCGCAGGCCGTGGTCGATGCGGGTATCGTCGATAACGCCGCGATTGCCGAAAAGGCGATTCCCGGGTGCATGCTTGTATGCCAGACGGGGAAAGATATGAAGGCGGCGCTCGGTGGGTACCTGCAGGTGCTGGCCGATGCGGATGCAAGCGCCGTGGGCGGCAAGCTCCCGGCTGATGATTTCTACTACATGGAGTAGCCCGTGCGTGCGTTTGCTCGACACATGACAAAGCGTATGAAGGCGGTGGCGGCAGCAGGTGCCGTTGCCGCCTTTTGGCTTGCCGTGTGGGCTTTCGCGGCGGCGCTGGTGGCACAGCCGCTGATTTTGCCGGGGCCGGGCGCTGTTGTGGTGGCGTTGCTGCGGCTGGTGTGCGATGCCAACACGTGGGCGATTCTGGTGGGCTCAGGCGCACGAATCTTGGGCGGACTGGCGCTTGCCGCGATCTGCGGCGGTGTACTGGCGGGAGTCTCGGTGCGGTCGCGGACGTTTGCCCGTCTGGTGGCGCCGGCGCTTTCGTTTGTAAAGGCGACGCCGGTTGCCTGCGTGGTGGTTCTGCTGCTCATTTGGCTGGGGTCGGCGCGCGTGAGCATTGCAGCGGTCTTTTTGATGGCACTGCCGGGCGTGTATTTTTCGCTGGTCGAGGGTTTGGCACAAGTGGATAAGCCGCTGGAGCAGATGTTTCGTCTGCATGGTGTGCGGGGTTGGCGTCTGTTTTGCGCCCATACCTGGCGCGAGGTCCTGCCGTTTGTGCTTTCGTGCGCCCGGGCCGTGATTGGCATGAGCTGGAAGGCCGGCGTGGCGGCGGAGCTGATCGGCATGGCGACGGGCACCGTGGGCGAGCGTATCTATCAGGCAAAGCTGCTTATCGAGACAGCGGATCTGCTGGCGTGGACCGTGTTGGTCGTGGCGGCATCGTGGGCATGCGAGCGTGTGCTGGTGTGGTTGCTGCGGGCTTCGGGGCCCGCGGCATGGCGTGTGGCCGTGCGGGCGCGTGGGCGCGGTGCTCGCGGGCGTGCGGCCTCTGCTGGCGCCGGCGCTGCGGCGGTGCTTGCGCTTGCCGTGGGCGATCGTGCGCCCTGGGCACCGGCGCTCGACGGTCTGGTGCTCAACGTACCCGCGGGCGGGCGTGTTTGCGTGATGGGCGCTTCGGGCGTGGGCAAGTCGACGTTGCTCGCCCTGGCGGCGGGGGAATGCGTGCCGTGTTCGATGGTGTTTCAGGGCGCGCGCTTGGTCGAGTCCGCCTCGGCGCTGGATAACGTGCTGGTGTGTGCCGATGCGCGCGTGGACGCCTCGAGTGCCGCAGCCCTGTTGCGCCTGCTGGTGCCGGGGGTCGATGTACATGCTCGTGTGGCCGAGCTCTCGGGCGGGCAGCGCCGTCGCGTCGAGATTGCCCGAGCCCTGCTGTGCGGCGGTTGCGCCGTCATTCTGGATGAGCCCTTTACCGGCTTGGATGTCGCTGCGCGTGATGCGACGGCCGGCGTCGTGCTCGAGCTGCTCGATGGCCGAACGCTCCTGCTCGCCACACATGACCCCATCGACGCTCAGGCGCTCGATATCTCGGACGTCATCACGCTCTAAATACTTACTCAGCAACAAAATGACCTGTTTTCCGTTCCCATGGGGTCAGATGTGGTATTCTATCTGCGGGGTAATACTTAAGAATACTAAGTAATACCAACGCCGCAGAAACATACTCCGGATGCGGGCCAATCGGGTTGCCTTCACAGCCCGTCGCCCAGCCGCGTGGCCCGCATCTATCCGCACCACCGTCGTTTCAAAAAGGAAGCGCCATGGCAGAACACATGACCCCGGTTGTCGCGAAGGTCTTGCCCGAAGAAAAGGCAGCCTTCGCGGCGGCAACTCAGCTCGTGGGCACCACGCCGTCCAACGCCATTCGCATGTTTATCGCCGCGTTTAATCGTTGTGGCACCTTTCCGTTCGACATCTCGCCCAACGGGGCTTTTGGCATTGCGCCCGATTCTCATCAACAATGACTGTCCCAAACTGCCGGCACTTGGGGACGTTCCTTTTCTGCCGACAGTTAAGGAACGTCCCTAAGTGCCGGGTTTTGAGGAGGTTGGCATGCTCAATGCGCTGGTTTGGGCGCTTGCCTGTTTTGGCGTCGTCGCTGCCGATATTGCCCTGAGTATGGTTCTGTTCTCCGTGCTAGACATCGTGTCGGCGCTGACGGGTTTCCCGGTCGACAACCTCGATATCCAATGGTTCCAGGCTGCCGCTCAGACGGCGTCGTTTTTGATGGCGCTGCTTTGGTGGCGTTATCTGTGGCCGCGCTCGTTTATGGCGCGCTGGCAGGGCGTGCGCCCGCTTGGCGGGGGATTGCGTAGCGTGTGGAAGCGCATTGCCTGCGTTATCGTGATCGGCTTTGCCCTGCAGGTGGTCGTTGGCTACGTGACCGACGCCGTACTGTCATTGTTGCCCGAGGTCGCGGCCGATTACAGTGAACTTGTCGAGGAAACGGGCATGGGCGACACGAGCTACCTGGCCGTCCTGACCACGGTGCTCGGCGCTCCGTTTTGTGAGGAGTTGCTGGTGCGCGGCATCATTTTTGAGTTTTCGCTCCGAGCGTTTAACCCGCGGTGCCGCCCACTTTGGAAGCTCCGACGTCACGTGCGACCGCAAGACGGCGTCATGGTGCCCTGGGTGGCTCCGAGTACCTGGGGCGTCGCCGCGGCAATCGTACTGCAGGCGGCGGTCTTCGGCTTTATGCACATGAACTGGGTGCAGGGCTGCTATGCGGGCGCTGCCGGTCTCATTTTTGGCTGGGTGCTCGTGACGACCGGAAAGCTTCGCTACACGATCCTGTTGCACTTTGCCTTTAACGCCGGGTCATACCTCATGGGCCTGCTGTGGTTTGTGAACACGCCGCTCGACGTGGTGGTCACGGTTGCCATCGCCGGCTTTGTGCTGGTAGAGGCGATGCGGTCGCTCAGGCAGGCCTGCCAGACGGATCGTCCCTACCAGCAAGCGTGATTCCCTTAAGGGCCAACGTGGATAAAAACAAATCTGCTGTGATTCCCTTAAGGAAAACACGGCTAGGCGTGTCTGAGCGTGTTCCCCCTAGGGAAATCACGACTGGAGACAGCCCAAGCGTGTTCCCCCTAGGGAAAACACGCTTGGGCGATGAGGAGACGTCGGCTGGCCAAGAGACGTCGGCTGGCCCTCGCCACGCTAGTTGCGCCTGCCGCCGCCGTTGGCGCCCTGCCGTCCCTGGGCGGCGCGGTTGCGGCCTGCGGTGTTCTGCGCGCGCGACATGCCGCCGTGCCCCTTGTTGCCCTTGGCCCCCTTGGCTCCAGCGCCACCGTGGGCCTTGCCGCCCTTCTTGCCGGTGCCATGCCCACCGCCGGCAGACGTCTCGCCCGGGCGTGGCGGCACGGGGCGGATCAGGCAATGCTTGGTATAGCCGATCAGGTCACGACGCCCGGCCTTCTCTAGCGCCTCGCGCACCAGCTTGTAGTTCTCGGGCTTGCGATACTGGATGAGCGCGCGCTGCATGGCCTTCTCATGCGGGTCGCGCGCCACGTAGATCGGCTGCATGGTGCGCGGATCTACACCGGTGTAGTACATGCAGGTCGACATGGTGGACGGGGTGGGGTAGAAGTCCTGTACCTGCTCGGGCATGTAGCCCATGTCGCGCACGGCTTCGGCAAGGTCCACGGCTTCCTTCATGGTTGAACCGGGGTGGCTCGAGATCAGATACGGCACCACGTACTGCTTGAGTCCGTATTCGCGATTCAAGCGTTCAAATTTACGGCAGAATGCGTCGTAGACAGCTCGGCTCGGCTTGCCCATCACGGACAGCACCGCGTCGCTCACGTGCTCGGGCGCTACGCGCAGCTGGCCCGAGACATGGTGTTCCAGCAGCTCGCGTAAAAACTCGTCCGAGGCATCGGCCATGGTGTAGTCAAAACGGATGCCGCTGCGCACGAAGACCTTTTTGACGCCCGGCAGCTGGCGCAGGTCGCGCAACAGCTGCGTGTAGCCGCTTTCGTCGACCACCATGTTCTTGCATACGCTCGGCCACAGACAGCGCTTGTTCTTGCACACACCGTGCTTGAGCTGCTTGTCGCAGGCGGGGCGGCTAAAGTTGGCCGTTGGTCCACCCACGTCGTTGATGTAGCCCTTAAACTCGGGATCTCGCGTGAGCAGCTCGGCCTCGCGCATGATCGAGTCGTGGCTGCGCATCTGCAACACGCGGCCCTGGTGGAAGGTGAGCGCGCAAAACGAGCACTCGCCAAAACAGCCGCGGTTGGAGCTAATGGAAAACTTGATCTCAGCAAAGGCCGGCACGCCGCCTGCCGCGTCGTAGTCGGGATGCCAATCGCGTGCGTAGGGGAGTTCGGCAACCTCGTCCATCTCGTCGGTGGTGAGTGTTGCCGACGGCGGGTTCTGCACCACGTACACGCTGTTGGGATATGGCTCTACCAGGCGATGCCCGGTGATGGGGTCCATATTCTGCTGCTGCACGTTAAAGCTGCGCGCGTAGTTGAGCTTGTCGGCGGCAAGGTCATCCCAGCTGGGCAGCAGGTCGTAGTCGTAGACCTCGTCGAGCGAGCTGGTGCGGTAGACGGTGCCGTTGATATAGGTAATCTGATCGACGGGCAGTCCCGCGTCGAGCGCGTCGGCGATCTCGACGATCGCGTGCTCGCCCATGCCGTAGATGAGGATGTCGGCGCCCGAGTCGAGCAGTACCGAGCGCTTGAGTTTGTCCTGCCAGTAGTCGTAGTGGGCCAGGCGACGCAGGCTTGCCTCGATACCGCCGATAATGATGGGGGCATCCTTGAAGGTCTGGCGGATGAGGTTGCCGTAGACCGTGACGGCGCGATTGGGACGGCGCCCCTCCTCGCCACCGGGGGTATAGGCGTCGGTGTGGCGGCGGTGCTTGGTTACCGAATAGTGGTTGACCATGGAGTCCATGTTGCCGGCGCTGACGAGAAAGCCCAGCCGCGGCTCGCCGAGCACGGTGATGCTGGCGGGGTCGGTCCAGTCGGGCTGGCAGATAATGCCCACCTTGTAACCGTGTGCATCGAGGACGCGGCTGATGATGGCCATACCAAAGCTGGGGTGGTCCACGTAGGCGTCGCCGCAGATGTAGACAAAGTCGCACTGGTCCCAGCCGCGTGCATCCATGTCGGCGCGGCTGACGGGGAGGAACTTATTGCGACCCGGTCGCCAAGGGCGGGCGGGCGTCGCCTGGGGATGCTTGCCGTGAGCGGCTCGGGAGGCCGTGGCCTGCGTCTTGCCGCCGCGCTTTTGCTGCTGGCCGTGTTTGCCGTGCTGGTTGTGCTGAGCGTCCTGGGGCTTTTTTGCCACGATTCCTCCCGTTGTTAGTATGCTGCACGTAATTGTAACCAGTCTTTTTGGGACGGGGCTAAAAAGACTGGTGGAGTACATGAGCTGGCGGATTGGCGCGTCGATGCGGATGTCGTTTGTTTCCAGACTGTGTATCCCCGTGTCGAAGGGGTCGTCTCGCGCGCACGCCATGTTGTCAATGGGTTACAGTATGAACGGCGGCTATATGTCAGCCAACGCACGAGAAAGTCGTCAACAAGGAGGATGCACGACGATGCAGCGTGCCAAACAGATATCGGAGTCCATTGAACTGGGCATCATCTTGGCGCTCGCCGGTGGTTTTATGGACGTTTATTCGTACATTGGGCGCGACCATGTTTTCGCCAACGCGCAGACAGGCAACATCCTGCTCGTGGGCGTGAGCATCTCGGAGGGCAACTGGGCACTTGCGGAGCGCTACTTCTTCCCTGTGGTGTCGTTTGCCGTGGGTATTATGCTTGCCGATCTGGTACACGAGCGGTTTGGCAGCGTGATCCACTGGCGTCAGGTGACGGTGTTCTTTGAAGCCGTCATCTTACTGGGCGTGAGCTTTATCCCGGGCGGCAATTTCAACCTGCTCGCCAACTGCCTCACCTCGTTTGCCTGCGGCATGCAGGTCGAGAGCTTCCGCAAGATCCACGGTCACGGCATCGCTACGACCATGTGCATCGGCAACTTGCGCAACGCGCTGCAAAACGTGGACGATTACATCATCACCCACAGGCGCGGCTTTTTGGAAAACGGCCTGCTGTACTTTGGCGTGATCTTTACCTTTGTGTTTGGCGCCGTGTTGGGCAACTGGTGTATTGAGCGCATGGGCCTGCACGCCATCGTCGTGGCGAGCTTGCTGCTGTTTGTCGCGTTTGCCATCATGTTCATCGACCGCGAGCGAGACTTGCGCTTACGCTGGAAGGTTGCGGCCGAGGCTTGGAAAGAGGGCTGTCGAAAGTAACCGAATGCGGTAAAGGGGCTGTCCCTTTGCCGCATTATTTTTTCATCATCTGTTGAAACGCTTTAAATAATTTGACGTTCTCACGCACCTTTCGTTTCAAAAGCGTTAGGATGGGACTCATAGCGTGGGGCGTAATAGGTGCCCCGCACACGATGGGAGGCTATCAATGGCTAATCGTTTCGTTCTCAACACCATTTCTTATCATGGTTCCGGCGCCATCAAGGAGATCCCCGGCGAGCTCCAGCGCCGTGGCTATAAGAAGATCTTCGTCTGCTCCGATCCTGATCTGGTCAAGTTTGGCGTTACCGCCAAGGTGACCGACGAGCTCGACGCTGCCGGCATCGCTTGGAGCCTCTACTCCGAGATCAAGCCCAACCCCACTATCCAGAACGTCAAGGACGGCGTCGAGGCCTTCAAGGCCGCCGAGGCTGACGCTATCGTGACCATCGGTGGCGGCTCCTCCATGGACACCGCCAAGGCTATCGGCATCATCATCAACAACCCCGAGTTCGCCGATGTCCGCAGCCTCGAGGGCGTTGCTCCGACTAAGAACCACGCCGTGTTCACCATCGCTGTGCCGACGACCGCCGGTACCGCTGCTGAGGTGACCATCAACTACGTCATCACCGACCCCGAGAAGGTCCGCAAGTTCGTGTGCGTCGACACCAACGACGCTCCCGAGGTCGCCGTCGTCGATCCCGACATGATGGCCTCCATGCCTGCCGGCCTGACCGCTTCCACCGGCATGGACGCACTGACCCACGCCATCGAGGGCTACACCACCAAGGGCGCCTGGGAGCTTTCCGACATGTTCCACTTTGAGGCCATTAAGCTGATCAGCGAGAACCTGCGCGACTCCGTTGCCGAGGCCAAGTCCGGCCAGCCCGGCTCCGGCCGTGAGGGCATGGCTCTTGGTCAGTATGTCGCCGGCATGGGCTTCTCCAATGTCGGCCTGGGCATCGACCACGCCATGGCTCATACCCTGTCCGCTCACTACGACACCCCGCACGGCGTCGCTTGCGCCATGCTGCTGCCGATTGCCATGGAGTTCAACAAGCCGGTTTGCGCCGAGCGCCTGGCCAAGGTCGCCGTCGCCATGGGCGTTGACACCACGGGCATGAGCACCGATGAGGCCGCCGACGCTGCCATCGCCGCTGTTAAGCAGCTCTCCGCCGACGTGAACATCCCGCACGTCTGCGAGGCCATGAAGGCCGACGAGATCGAGGTCCTGGCCAAGGACGCCATGGCCGACGCCTGCTTCCCGGGTAACCCGCGCGAGGCAACGCTCGACGACGTCATCGAGCTCTTCAAGAAGATCTGCCCGGCTGCCTAACTTGGTTCGGCGGGCCCCTGCCCGTTAGCCCCAGAATCGTCCTCGGACATGTCGGAGGCCCCGTTGCGCACTACGTGCGGCGGGGCCTCCTTCTGTCCTGCGGAAAGATTCTGGGGCTAACGGGCAGGGGGCCGCCGGCTCGTTATCGTGACGGGCGCTGCTCTGAGAAGCTCGATGGGTTGTCTCGCTAGGTAAATAATTGTGCGTGGTGGTATTGTTGCTGTGGGTTTAATTCGATATGAAAGGGTGACTTTGGTGTCCAAGATGGATTCTATGCTCTCCTATATTACTGACCAGCTGAAGGCGCTTACCTCGATTGCTTCGCCTACCGGCTATACCCGTGCGGCGACTGATTATCTAATGGAAACATTGCGCGATATGGGGTTTGGGCCTGAGCGTTCTAATAAGGGTAACGTGCTCGTTGAGCTTGGCGGCGAGGGCGAGCCGCTCGTACTGGCGAGCCATGTCGATACCCTAGGCGCCATGGTGCGTTCCATTAAGGACAATGGCCGCCTGCGCCCCACGACGCTCGGTGGGCATCAGTGGTCTACGGCCGATGGCGAGAACTGCACCGTCTACACGCGCGACGGCAATGTCTACACGGGCGTGGTTCTTAACACCGAGCCTTCGGCGCACGTGGCCGACGAGCCGGTCAAGACCATCGAGAAGAACATGGAGATCTTGCTCGACGAGAACGTCGACAGCAAGGACGATGTGCTCGAGCTGGGTATTCAGACCGGCGACATCATCGCTATGGATCCTCGCACGACGGTGACGGAGAGCGGCTACATTAAGAGCCGCTTCCTGGATGACAAGCTATCGGCCGCCATTTTGTTGGGCTTGGCGCGTGCCGTCGCCGCTGGCGAGGTGACGCTTTCGCGTAAGGTTTCGCTGCTCTTTACCGTGTACGAGGAGGTGGGCCACGGCGGCGCCTTCGTGCCGGCCGACACGCGCGAGATGATCAGCGTTGACATGGGCTGCGTGGGCGACGACCTAGGCTGCACCGAGCACATGGTGTCGATCTGCGCCAAGGATTCGGGCGGTCCGTACAACTACGACCTGGTGACGGCGCTGTCCAATATCGCGCGCGAGCTTGAGCTCGATTACGCTATCGACGTGTATCCGCATTACGGTTCGGACGTCGAAGCCACGCTCTCTGCCGGCTACGACATTCGCCATGGTCTGATCGGCCCCGGCGTGTATGCGAGCCACAACTACGAGCGTAGCCACATGGACGGCGTGCGCAACACCTTCGAGCTCGTCCGCGCCTACGTACAGCGCTAGCGATGCAGCGGCCTCGGCTGATACGGCAGTACCGACCGAGGCCGTCCTCTCTAAGTTGCGGTGAAATAGGGACTGTTTGGCGGTTTTAAACGCTTAAACAGTCCCTATTTCACCGCAATTTATGAAGGGGATGGGGCTACTTAAGTGCGCCGGTCACGGTGCCGCCGCCGAGGACGACGTCGCCGCGGTAGACGACGACAGCCTGGCCGGGGGCGATGGCGCGCTGCGGCTCGTCAAAAGTTAGCAGCATTTGCCCGTCTTCGCCGCGCGTAAGGGTTGCTGCCTGGTCTTTCTGACGGTAGCGGTACTTGGCGCCCACGCGAATGCCGCCGGCATCGAGTTCTGCCTCCATGCGGTCGGCAGGGGCGCTCCAGATCCAGTCGTCGGCCGTGAGTGCTGTGGCCGTTAGGTCCTCGGCCTCGCCCAGATGCACGGTGTTGTTGGCGGTGTCGACGCCCGTTACGTACACGGGATGCGCCATCGCGACGCCCAGGCCTTTGCGCTGACCGATGGTGTAGCGCAGCGCACCGTTGTGGCGCCCGACCACGCTGCCGTCGCGCCACACAATGTCGCCCGGTGCAGCGGGATGTCCGCAGCGGCGCTCGATATGGCCCGCGTAGTCACCGTCTGGAATAAAGCAGATGTCCTCGCTTTCGGCCTTCTGGGCGTTGATAAAGCCCTGCTCGGTGGCAATGCGGCGCACGTCGCGCTCTTTGTCCAGCCCGGCCAGCGGAAAGATTGTGCGCGACAGCCGCTCCTGCGTGAGCGAATACAAAAAGTAGCTCTGGTCCTTCTTGGGGTCCTCGCCGCGATGCAGCTGCCAGGTGCCGTCGGGCGCCTGACTTGTTTTGGCGTAGTGACCTGTGGCGATGTAGTCGCAGTCCATGTCCAGCGCAGCATTCAACAACGCGCCAAACTTAATGTGGCGGTTGCAGATGATGCACGGGTTGGGCGTCAGTCCTTCCTGGTAGGCGTTCACGAAGCGCTCGATAACGTTGCGGTCGAACGTCTGCTGCAGGTCGAGCACATGGTGGGGTATCCCCAGGCGCTCGGCGACGGCCTTTGCATCGGCGATATCGCGGTCGACCTTACTCATGCCCGTGACAGGATCGGGCGCGGGGCAGGTGAGGCGCATGGTGGCGCCAACGCATTCGTAGCCCTGGCGCTTGAGCAGATAGGCAGTCACGCTGGAATCGACGCCGCCGCTCATGGCGACGAGCACGCGCTTGTTGTGCATGGGGAGGTTCTCCTTGGTGGCATGTGGCCAAAAAAGAAAAGCGGCGCGGGAGGCTGGTTCCGCGCCGCAGACATTGTAGCAAGTTCGGACGACTCGTGGGGCGCCCTGATGGGATGGGCTCAGACTGCCGGGAGAGAGGAGACCGGTTCGTCCTGGGCTCAACCTATGGGCGACAGGCCTTAGTCCTGGAAGAGTGCCGTGGACAGGTAGCGCTCGCCGGTGTCGGCGAGCAGGGCCACGATGGTCTTGCCCTCGTTCTCGGGGCGCTTGGCCAGCTGCAGCGCGGCCCACACGGCGGCGCCGGACGAAATGCCCACGAGCACGCCCTCCTTGTGGCCCACGGCACGGCCGGTCGCAAAGGCGTCGTCGTTCTCGACGGGGATGATCTCGTCATAGACCTGGGTGTCGAGGACGTCGGGCACAAAGCCGGCGCCGATACCTTGGATCTTGTGCGGGCCGGCCTGGCCCTTGGAGAGCACTGGGGAGGTAGCGGGCTCGACGGCGACGATCTGAATCTCGGGGTTCTGCTCCTTGAGGAACTCGCCCACGCCGGTCACAGTGCCGCCGGTGCCAACGCCGGCGACGAAGATGTCGACCTTGCCGTCGGTGTCATCCCAGATCTCGGGGCCGGTCGTGGCCTTGTGGATGGCGGGGTTGGCGGGGTTCACAAACTGGCCGGCGATGATGCTGTTGGGCGTCTCCTTCTGCAGTTCCTCGGCCTTGGCGATGGCGCCCTTCATGCCCCTGGAACCGTCGGTGAGCACGAGCTGTGCGCCATATGCCTGCATAAGCTTGCGGCGTTCGACGGACATAGTCTCGGGCATGGTGATGATCACCTTGTAGCCGCGAGCCGCCGCCACCGAGGCGATGCCGACGCCGGTGTTGCCACTCGTGGGCTCGATGATGGTGTAGTCGCCGCCGCGCACGAGCTTGCCGGCCTTCTCGGCCTCGTCGATCATGTTCTTGGCGACGCGGTCTTTGACGGAGCCGGCGGGGTTGAAGTATTCCAGCTTGACGAGCACGCGGGCCTTGAGGTCCTCATCGGCCTCAAAGTGAGTGAGCTCCAGAAGCGGAGTGTGGCCGATAAGCTGATCGATGGACGTGTAAACATTGCTCATGGTGAACCTCCAAAGTGTTCAAATGACTGGATACCGTGTGGTTTTACGGTGTGTGTAGCAGCGAAACCCACAAACCTTATGGGTTGTTCGTTTTGCTGTTGGCAAGCATAGTAGACAGTAAAGCCTAGTAACGCAATAGGAAATAGAAGATTATTACGAGTCGATTAACCATCTTGACCGGAACGGGTATTTTCAAAACCAATATTTCGGCTAGAATTTCTACGGACTAAATGACCGAAAGGCAGCACTATACATGTTGGTTTCTACTAAGGGCAGATATGCCCTGCGCGTTATGGTCGATCTGGCCGAGCACCAGGCAGCCGGTCGCATCCCGCTCAAAGAGATCGCGGCACGACAGGGGATTTCCGAGAAATATCTCGAGAACATTTTGGCTACGCTCGTGCGCGCCAACATGCTCTCGGGCATGCGCGGCAAGGGCGGCGGCTATGTGCTCACGCGCCCGCCCGAGCAATACACGGTGGGCGAGATCTTGCGCCTGACCGAGGGCAGTCTGGCGCCGGTCGCCTGCCTGGATGGCGACTGCAAGGGCTGCTCGCGTTCGGATGAGTGCCCCACGCTCGACGTGTGGAAGAACCTGGACAAGCTCATCAACGACTACCTCGACGGTGTGACGCTCGATCAACTTGTCGCTCCCAACCATGGCTACGACTACGTCATCTAACCCACACCTGCATTTGGGGACGGGGTGGAAATGGTAGATTTTCTCGCCCTTTGAGACTTGGCAAATAAGAAGGCCGCCCATTTTTGCGATGGGCGGCCTTCGTTTTGGGCTGTTGAGACGGACACGGCCGGAATGGCCGTTTTAGTCCTCGGCGATGCTGTCGAGGATGCTGCGCGTGATGGACACCAGGATGCTGCCCATAAAGGCCGATCCAAAGCTGGCGATGGAGATGCCGACGCCCAGCAGGTTGACCGACAGGTAACTCGCGAGCTCAAGCATAAAGCTGTTGACGACAAGCTGGAAAATGCCCAGCGTAATGATCGTGAGCGGCAGCGAGATGACCGTGAGGAACGGTTTGACGAACGAATCGACAATGTTCAGGAACAGTCCCACAAAGGCAAAGCAGACCCAGGTCTCGGCAAAGCCGAAGGGTTGGATACCGGGGACGAGGAACGTGGCGATCGCGATGGCGATCGAGGTGAAGAGCCAGTTAAGCATAAAGCGCATGGCGTGAATCCTTTCTTGCGCCGGGATTGCTGGCGTCGCGTGAAGCGGCTTACGGCGGCGACCTGGATGGTTGCGCGGGCGCGCCGCGGTGTTTGGGCGCCCATTGTCTCAAATATTCGTGGAGCTTACGTGCGCATATGGTTTCTAAACGGCGTTCGTCCTGAAAAACGCGCCGCTGGCAGAGAGTCTTGTCGCTTTAGTTTGGTGGTGTGCTACACTGCTACGGGCAAAAGCCACAGGCGTTGCCCTATTGCATAGAACGGGTGAACGATGCCCGATGTCAGTATCAACTTCGATGCCTTTTGGCGGGTTTGGCGGTGATCGATGAATATCGAGAACATGTTTGACAAGCCTGATGTCAAGCAGCTGGTCCACGCATTTAGCCTTTTGGACGACGAGAAGGATATCCAAGCGTTTTTGACCGATATCTGCACGCCGCGCGAGATTTGCGACCTTTCTCAGCGTTTGCAGGTTGCGCGCTATTTGGACGAGGGCGAGCCTTATGTTGAGGTTCAGGCCCGTACCGGCGCTTCGTCCACCACGGTGAGCCGCGTTTCAAAGGCGCTGAACGGCGAGTACGGTGGCTACCGCAAGATCCTCATTAAGTTGGAGGATGGCGAGTAGGCCAGCGACAACATTGAATTACGAAGAACCGTCCCTCCGGGGGCGGTTTTTATATGCCTGCAATCGGCTGGTGCGTTGGGTTCAGGTTGCTTTGTACCAAAAGATGGAACTGCGGTGGCAATGTGTCCGCTTGGGCGGGTAGGATGGATGCATTGATTATTGCGAACGGTTTGAGCGGAGGACCATGCCTGTTCGAATCTATACCACCAATGCCGGCACGGATTTGAGCGATGCCGAGTCGGCGCTGCTTGCCGACCTTATTGCCCGTCACGGGCGTGCCGTGTTGCTGGCACCAACGTTTGCCGAGCTCGATCTGTGCCGTCATGATGCGGCGGAAGCCGGCATTTCGCTGGGTATCGACTACAAGACACCCGCATCGTGGCTTCGCTCGCTTTGGGAGCTTTTGGGCGACGGGCGCGGTTTCGTCGACAACCTGCAACGTCAGATGCTGTTTTCGGATATGATTGCCCGCCGCGACGATGCCGACCTGCAGCCGCTTTCGCGTAGCCAGGGCACGGTGCGCATGCTCGCGCGCATGGCCCGCGATGTGCTGCCGGGTGTGGCGGGGACGACGGCCGAGCGATGCGGTGGCAACAATTGCCAGCCTGAGCCAAAAAGCGATGCCGAGGCTCGTGTGTTTGAGCTTTTGCGTGCCTACGCGGGCGGTTTGGACCGTCGAGATATGGTCGAGCCCTGCGAGGCAGCCGACATTATGGCCGGTGCCCTGGCCGATAGCCTGCCGGCGTGCGCCCGCGCCGTATGCGTGCGCGGTACCACGTCGTTTACGCACGGTCTACTCGAGCTGCTGTCTGCCGTGGCGAACAATGGGGGAGAGGTCGTCGCGCTGCTTGCCCGCGAGCAGGCGGCGATGCGCGAGGAGCTTGCCACGGCATTTGATGCCCGCGGTGTGCTGTTTGAGATCGCGTCGCTGGGGGAGGACGCCGTCGCGTCTGATGTCGCTTGCGGGGCCGCCGCTCAGCCTGCCTTTATTGAGGTCGCCGGCCCCCATGCCCGTGCTCATGTCTATGCGGACGCCATCGATAAGTTGGTGAAAGCGCACAAGGAGTCCAAGGCCGATAAAGCTACTGCAACGCCCGCCGACCCCGTGCGCGTGCTCGTCGTTTCTGCCCGGGCACCCCAGCTGTTCGGCGAGCTCGCCGCCCGTTTGGCGGCGCGTCACATTGCGGCCGAGACGACTGAGTTCACGGCGTTTTCCCAGTCCATCGCGGGCAGGCAGTTTACGGCGCTCGCCAACCTGATCGAGCGTATGAAAGCCGCCGACGAGGGCACCGCTTCCAAGACTGAGTGGTGGCCCGCGCCGGAGCTTACCGACTGGATCTACAGTCCGCTTTCGGGCGCTGATGCCGTCAATGCCCGTACCTTCGATAAGAATATGCGTCTCTCGCGCAGCAAGACTACCGCGGGCGTCAAGAGCCTGCTGCAGAGCGTTCAGGGCCAGGTGAGGGGCGCGCGCAAGGCGACGAGCGACGATAACTGGTTTAAGAACGTACCGTGTGTGGTCTCGGACGTGTTCCAGGCGCTGTGGCGTGACAAGCCCGTGACGGCGCTTAAGGCCATGCTTGCCGTTGCCGAGGCGTTGCCCGATCGCGCTCTAGGCGGCCTTGACGGCCAGGCCCGTCGCCAGGCAGAGACGGCTTTGCTGCGCCATGCCATCGACATCCTTATGAACGATGCTCGCGCGCTCGACGTGTCGCAGGCCGCGACCGTGCCGGTTCTCGACGGCGTTCGAACCAAGGTGGACAAGCGCAGTACCGCCTACGATTACGAGACCTATGAGGTCGATCGCACACCACGAGCACAAGTGCGCTTCGCGTCGCTTGCCGATGCGTCGGTTCTTCGCCCTGGCAGCTACGATGCCGTGCTGTTTGCCGATGTCGACCTGGACAGCTATCCGCTTTCGCACGAAGAGGGCCCGCTTGCCACGTTGACAGCCGAGCTGCGCCGCGACGGCGTGTCTTTGGAGCCCGCTGCCCTGCTGCGCGTGCGCTTTGGCCGTGCGATGCAGGCGGCGAGCGGTCCGGTCGCGCTCGCCCGTGTGACGCACGATCGCCAGGCACGCGAGTGCTACCCGGCAGCCGTATGGACCGAGCTGTGGGCACATGCCGAGGCCGCTGGCGCTGCCAAGCCCATGCGCGTGGGCGAGGGCGATATCATCGCCGACTTTGATCCCGCGACAGGTGAAGGCCTCAAGCGCGAGCGTGTGACCTGTGAAGCCCCTCAGCATCTGAGTGCCGAGGCCGTGCCGTATTTGGTCCTGCGCCGTCGCGATGGCGAGGGTGAGGACGCGCCGCTCGTGCCGCGTCTGACGTCCGCCTCGCAGATCGAGGCCTATTCGACCTGCCCGCTATGCTGGTTCGTCTCGTACCGCGTGAAGCCCCAGTCGATCGACGCGGGCTTTGGCAACATGGAAAAGGGCAACTTTGTCCACGACGTGCTGGAGCATCTGCATGCCCGTCTGCCCCAAGAGGGCATGGAGCGCGTGACGCCCGAGAATCTGCCGCGCGCACAGGAGCTACTGCACGAGGTCTTTGACGAGACGTTGGCCGAGCACGCCGGCAAGCGCGGCACGGAGGGCCCGCTGGTGCCGCTCTCTGCGGTGGAGGAACGCCAGGTGGCCGAGATCTTGCCGCAGCTGGAGGGTGTGCTTGCCTACGAGTCCGAGGCACTTGCCCCCTTTGCCCCGCGCTACCTGGAGTTCGCCTTCAACGAGCTCAAGGTCGAGTATGCCGGTTGGCCGCTTGGCGGGCGCATCGACCGCGTGGACGTGGACGCCGAGAATCGTGCCGTGGTGCTCGACTACAAGCATCGCACGGGCGTTGAGGAGTTTAAGCTCGCCGACCCCACGGTGCGCGACGAGGAATCGGGCACGGCGCCCATCGACGATCCGCGCTGGTTGCCACCACATACCCAAACGCTCATCTACGCCCAGGCCATGCGCCGGGCGCTGGATTTGGACACCCGCGCGGCGCTCTACTTTTCGACCAAGGGCGGCAAGCCGGCGTTGCGCGGTGCCGCGAGCGCCGAGCTGCTCGAGGAAGAGCGCGGCGACGGTCGCATCCCGGGCCTTAAGAAAGGTTTCCCCGGCGAGGGTGGCAGCATGGACTTCGACGCCCTGCTCGATCGCGTTGAGGCCGGCATCGCCGAGCGCCTGCGCGAGCTCGAGGCAGGCAACGTTGCCGCCGTCGACCCGACGTCGGCTCAGGCCGCGCATGCGCGCTGCTCGTATAACCACGAAGGAACGTTTGTAAGGAGGAACGTGTAGACCATGGATCTTTCGACTTTGATGCCGCAACAGCTGCAGATTGTCAAAACGCTCGACCGTCCGCTGTTTGTCTCGGCGGGCGCCGGTTCGGGCAAGACCTTTACCCTCACGCGTCGCATCGTCTACGCGCTCTCGCCTGAATCCGGTCCGTTCGTTGAACATCTTGACCAGGTGCTCGCCATTACCTTTACCAAAGATGCCGCGGCCGAGATCCGTGACCGCGTGCGCCGTGCGCTTATCGACGAGGGCATGGACGAGGAAGCACTGACCGTCGACGACGCGTGGATCTCGACCATTCACGGCATGTGCTCGCGTATCCTGCGCGCGCATGCGCTGGAGCTGGGCATCGACCCCGAGTTCACGGTGCTCACCGATACCGACGAGCTTATGGACCAGGCTGTTGAGCATGTGTTGGCCCGCGCGACGGCGCCCGATGCCGCCCCCGAGCTCGCGGCATCGCTCAAGGCCCTCTATGCCTGGTATCCCATGGCGGGCGAGGGCGGTTCCTTTGGCGCTGGCGCGACCATCAAGGGCCTGGTGCGCGACCTGCTGGAGCTGTCGAGCCAGTTGCCGGGCGGTATGGACGACGTGTGCGTGGCGCGCGGGCAGGCCGATACCTCGGCACTCGCCGATGCCTATCGCGCGGCGCTGGGCGCAAGCAAGGCCGCGACCGAGAAGGCGCAGATGGCACTCGACGCCATTGACGCGTTCGAGGCGAGTGGCAAAACCATGGAGGATGCGGCGCGACTCATGATGTCGTGCACCATGCCGCGCGCGAGCAAGGCATTCCCTAAGGAGCAGGTCGAGCTGCTCAAGGCCGAGGCCGCCGATGCGTTTATCAATATCGTGCTTGCCTGCGGTGGCCCGGCGCTCGATGCGCTGGTGGGCCTGGCCCGTTCCGTGGAGGCTGAGTATCGCGCGCTGAAGGCTGCCCAGTCCGCCCTCGATAATAACGACCTGCTGCGTATGGCCTACGAGGCCCTGCGCGATTACCCTGCCATCCGTGCTGCGTACGAGGGCCGCTTTAAGATGGTCATGATCGATGAGTTTCAGGATACCGACCAGATGCAGGTCGATCTGATACGCTACCTGACGGGTGCGGGGGAGCGCGCGCTGTGCACCGTGGGCGATGCGCAGCAGTCCATCTATCGCTTCCGTGGCGCCGAGGTCGAGGTGTTCCGTCGTCAGGAACGCAAGGTGGGCTCGTCTGCCGCGCCCGAGGCGACTGCCGTGGCCGATGCCCCTGCCGGCGAACTCGTCAAACTCGTGCGCAACTTCCGCAGCCATGACGAGGTGCTGCGTTACGTGGCACGCGTCTTCGACGGCGATGACGGCGGCCTGATGCAGGGCTTTTTGGATCTTGAGGCGAGCGACGGCCGCAAGGACACGCTGGTGGCGGACGCCTCGCGCCGCCAGGCCCTCTTTGTTGCCGGCGGCAGTATGCAGGAGCGCACACAGGCCAAGGCCCGCGCGATCGCCGAGCGCTTCCGCGCGCTTGCCGATGCCGGCCAGCCCCAGGGCGGCATGGTACTGCTGCTGGGCCGCATGACCAACGCCGATGTCTACGCCCAGGCCTTCCGCGATCAGGGGCTCGACTGCGTCATCGCAGGCGGCTCGGTCTTTGCCCAGGCAGCCGAGGTGCAGACGGTGCGTGCCCTGGTCTGCGCGCTCGCCAATCCGGCCGATACGGCGCAGGGCCTTATGCCGCTGCTCGCCTCGCCGATGTTTGCGCTCGGCGCCCAGGAGTTCCTGGCGCTGGCGACCAAGCTCGATGGCGAGACGGGGGAGACCTCGCGCCGGAATATCGACATGGGCATCATGAGCGATTCCGATGTGCCGGGCTTGCAGGGCTTGCCGCTTGTGACGCGTGCCCGCGAGGTGCTGCGCTACGCACTGCGTCGCGTGGGGCGTGATTCGTTCGCCGCCATCGCGCGCGACGCGGTCAATGCCTCCGGCTGGTTCGTGCGCCTGGCGCAGCGCGGCCCCGAGGGCAAGGCCATCGCCGCCAACGTGCTCAAGGCGCTCGACGCCGTGGCCGAGGAGGAGGCCGAGTTCGGCAACTCGCCGCGTTCCATCGCGCTGGCCTTCGACCGCTTCTTGGCGGGCAAGGAGGCCCCGGGTGCCCTCAACGAGGAGGGCGACGGCGCGGTGCGCATCATGACCGTGCATGCGTCCAAGGGTCTGGAGTATCCGGTCGTAGCGGTTGCCGAGTGTTTTGGCGTGCGCAAGCCGTCCGGTGCGGCTCAGATGGGGCGTGTCGAGGGCGGAGCGCAGGTCGTGGCACTGCCAGCTCGTTTTGATGGCGTTAAGCTTGCCGATGGGACCTTTGTGAAGGGCGATGACGTCAAAAAGCAGTTTGAGCATGCGTTTAAGGGCAAGGGCACGTCGCTGTGGCTGCCGCCGGAGCTCATGGAGGACGTCTGTGCGACGGGTTCTCCCGCCGAGGCATTTGCTCGCCTGCGCAACGACGACCTGCAGCTTTCGCTCGAGGAGCGGGCCCGCTTGCTCTATGTTGCCATGACGCGAGCGGGCGAGCTGGTGATCTTGGCGATGGATGCCGGTGTGAGCCGCGGCAAGGTGATGGCGCCGACCTTCGATGTCGAGACGGATCTGACCTACGACGTGCTGCGCCGCATCCTGCCGACCGATAGTCTGGACATGCCGCAGCTCGATAGCGACCGTCTGGTGTTCGACAACTCCCAGCCGGGCGACTACGAGCTCATCTCGCTGGCGGACTTTACGTTTGGTGAGCAGGCGTTTGAGGCTAACGCTTCGCTGGATGCCGAGGGCAGGCTCGTTCGCGGCGATGTCGATGTCGCTGATAATGCTGCGCACTCAACTGTGCCCGGTCCTGCCGACCCCAAGCCCGATGCGTTTGAGCTCGTGTATCCCCAGGCAGTGGGCGTGCGCATGGGCATCTGTCCGTTCCCGGTGCGTGACTCGTATAGCTACTCGTCAATTGCCGTGGCGCTGCATGCCGAGTCCGAGGACCGTGCCGCCGAGGCGCTTGTTCCCATGGACGAGTCCGGCGATGATGCGGAGTCGGATGGCTCGGAGATGGCCGATGCGGACGTGGCTGCTGTCGAGCCCGCCGGCAACCCCATGGCGCTGGGCTCGGCCTTCCACGCCGCTTGCCAGTGGCTCATCGAGATGGGTGCCGATGCGCTGCCCGTTGAGCGTGCCGACGCCCTGGCTCGCTTGTGGCGCCTGACGCCGGAACAGCGCGAGCGCTTCGATGTCGCTCTGGATCGCTGGCTCAAGTCGTCGGTTCGTGCCGAGCTGCTCGCGTGGCCGTGCATCCGTGCCGAGGTGCCGTTCTTCTCGCTGGGCTGCGAGGACGAGGATATCGCCCGCTACGGTGCATATGCCGAGGGCGCCATCGATGCACTGGCCACCGACCCGGCCGATCCGTCGTGCGCACTGGTCATCGACTACAAGACGGGTGGCACGCCGGACGAGACGCCGGAGCAGCTGCTCGAGAAACACGCCTTGCAGGCGCGCGTTTACGCCGACGTTCTGCACAAGGCGGGTTTTGGGGCCGTGACCGTCAAGTTTGTCCGCGTGGAGCAGGCGAATCCAACCATCTTCGTCGAACCCGCCGAGCCTCAGGTGGTCACCTACAACCTCTAGTCCTCAGATAACTTGCGGTGGAATAGTTCCTGTATTGCGGCCCAGGTGGCCCAAGCGGGAACTATTTCACCGCAACTGCAAGAGGAGCCGTGTTGGTTTGGCTAGGTTCGGGTGCTGTCCGTGCCGTGCGGTAAAATCGTTCAGTCAGAACACGAACCCGCATCGGAGCTCATCACATGGCATTCGTCCATCTGCACAATCACACTGTTTTCTCCATGCTCGACGGCGCAACCCGTATCCAGGATATGGTCAATCGTGCCGTTGAACTTGGCATGCCCGCCGTGGCCATTACCGACCACGGCTACATGTATGGCGTGCCCGACCTGGCGCTGGCCTGCGACGCCGTCAATCACAACACGCCCGAGTACAAAACCTGGAGCCACGACAAGGCCTTCTTGGAAAAGGACCGCCGCGACGAGCTGGTGGAGCCCGATCCCGAGGAAAACCCGCGCGAGCATGCCCAGTACGTCAAAGACATGGCCATGTGGGACGAGAAGGGCAACATCGACGAGCTCAAACCGCCCCTGGTCATCAAGCCCATCTTTGGCTGCGAGGTCTACTTTACGCCGGACGAGACCCTTGCCCGCGACCACAAGCCCGAGCTCTACCACATGATCCTTCTGGCCAAGGATCAGGAGGGCTACGTCAACCTAATGCAGACGGTCTCCGAGGCCGCCGTGCAGGGCTTTTACTACAAGCCGCGCGTGACGCTCGACAACCTGCGCCGCCATGCCAAGGGCATGATCTGCACGAGCGCCTGTATCGCGGGCATCATCCCCAAATACATCGACCGCGGCGACATGGAAGGCGCCATCAAGTGGGCCGAGACCTTCCGTGATACCTTCGAGCCCGGTGACTTCTACATCGAGATCCAGGAACACGGCATCACCACCGACAACGGCCTGACTGACGAGCAGATGGACCGCACGCTCATCGACATCGCCAAGCAGGTGGGCGTCAAGGTCATCGCCACCAACGACTTCCACTACCTGCGCCGCGAGGATGCGCCCGTGCAGGACGTCATCATGTGCATTGGTATGAATGCCAAGGTCGACGACCCCAACCGCATGCGCATGACCGGCTCGGAGTTTTACATGAAGACCGAGGAGGAGATGCGGGCGATGTTCCCGTATTGCCCCGAGGCCTGCGACAACACGCTCGAGATTGCTGACAAGTGCTACGTTGAGCTGGACTGGGACTCCATCATATTGCCGCGATTCCCGTTGCTCGATCCCGGCGAGACGCACGAGAGCCAGTTCCGCCGCGAGTGCGAGAAAGGCCTGCGCCAGCACTACGGTGACGACTGGGCCACGCGCGAGATCGGCGGCGTCAACATCAAAGAGCGCTTTGAGTACGAATACAAGGTCATCTGCGACAAGGGCTTTGCCGCCTACTTTTTGATCGTCGCCGAGTACGTGCAATGGGCTAAGGACAACGGCATCGGCGTCGGCCCCGGCCGTGGCTCGGCCGCCGGCGCTATCGTCGCCTACGCCATGAACATCACCGCGTTCGACCCGCTCGAGAACGGCCTGATGTTCGAGAGGTTCCTGTCCCCGCAGCGTACCGAGATGCCCGATATCGATATGGACTTCGACGATGAGCGGCGCCTCGAGGTCGTGGAGCACGTTCGCCAGCTCTACGGTCCCGAGAAGGTCACCCACGTCATCACCTACTCGACCATTAAGGCCAAGCAGGCCATCAACGACGCCGCGCGCGTGCTGGACTACCCGGTCTACATGGGCCAGCGCCTGTCCAAGATGGTCTCGAGCGACCCCAAGGTCAAGCTCAAGCAGGTGCTCGAAAAGCAACCCGGCAAAGAGGATCTGTTTAACCCCGACTTTGCCGAGGCCTATAAAAAGGACGACGACGCCCGCCGCATCATCGACACGGCGCTCTCGATTGAGGGCCTTACCCGTGGCGAGGGCGTGCACGCGTGCGCCGTTCTGATCTGCCGCGACCCCGTCAACGAGCATGTGCCCACCAAGCTCGACACCAAGGGCGGCGTCGAGATTACCCAGTACGAGGGCCATACCGTTGCCGACATGGGCCTGCTCAAGATGGACTTCTTGGGCCTGCGCACGCTGACGGTTATCTCCAAGGCCAAGGCAAACATCAAAAAGAACTTCGGCATCGACATCAAAGAGGAAGAGATCCCCTTTGACGATCCTGAGATCTTTAAGCTCATGGGTTCCGGCCACACCGCCGGCGTCTTCCAGGTCGAGTCCGCCGGCATGACGGCCACGATCAAGAACATGAAGCCCACCGAGTACAAGCACGTCGTGGCATTGATCGCCCTGTACCGCCCGGGCCCACTGGGCGCCGGCATGGTTTCGTCCTACATCAACCGTATGAACGGCAAGGAGCCGGCGGTCTCCTATGACGACCGTCTGGACGACATCCTGGGCGAAACCTACGGCACCATGGTCTACCAGGAGCAGGTTATGCTCATCTCCGTCGAGATGTGCGGCTTCTCCAAGGGCGAATCGGACTCGCGTATCCGTAAGCCCGTTGCTAAGAAAAAGATCAAGCTGCTCACGTCGACGGTGCTCCACTGGGAGGATGGCTCGGACGAGACCACCTACGACCACTGGATGAACGGCGCTATCAAGAACAACTACACGCGCGAGGTCGCCCAGAAGATTTGGGACGATGTTCTCGAGTTCGCATCTTACGCCTTTAACAAGTCGCACTCCGCCGGCTACGCCATCCTGGTTATGCAGACGGCATGGCTTAAGGCGCACTATCCGCACGAGTACATGGCGGCCGTTCTGACGTCCTACACGGGCAAGACCGACAAGATCGTTCACTACGTCTCGGCGTGCCGTCACGACGGCATCCCCGTGCTGTCGCCAGATGTCAACGAGTCCGGTACCGAGTTCACGGCTACCAAGGAAGGCGTGCGTTTTGGTTTGGCCGGCATTCGCGGCGTGGGCACCGGCGTGGCGCAGGCGATTATCGCCGAGCGCGAGGCGGGCGGCCCGTTTAAGACACTGCACGACTTTGTCGAGCGCGTGGACTCGAGCCAGGCCAACCGTCGCGTGATCGAATCGCTCATCAAGGCAGGCGCCTTCGACTCCACGGGGTATCCGCGTCGCCAGATGATGCACTTTGTGGACAAGAACAACCCCGAGAACATCATCGATGCCGCTGTGAAGCGCCAGAAGGATCGTGCGAGCGGTCAGACGTCGTTCTTCGATATGTTTGGCGACGTTGAGGGCTCGGGCTTTGAGGTGAGCGTGCCCGATCCGGATGGCCAGGAGTGGGACCGCCACCTTAAGCTGAGCCAGGAGAAGGAGGTTCTGGGCATCTATGTCTCGGACCACCCGCTGCGCCCGTTTGAGTATGCGCTCAGTAAGGCGCGCGACTTCTCGTTCTCGCAGATCGATACCGGCTACGAGGTGCAAAACCCCACGGGCGGTACCATCAACCAGGAGATTCCCGAGGGCAAGGCGCTGTGGTGGGCCGGTATGGTCTCGAGCGTGTCCAAGCGCGTAACCAAAAACGGCGACCCCATGGGTATTGTGCAGCTCGAGGACATGGAAGGCGAGGCCACGGTCGTGGTGTTCCCCAAGACCTACAAGGAGGCCGAGGGGTACCTGTACGGCGAGGTCGATCCCGAGACCGGCGCGCAGCTGTCCGATGCGTTTGTGCGCATTAAGGGCAAGCTCGAGCGCTCGGACCGCGGCGACCAGATCATCGCGCAGGAGATCGTGCCGCTGGAGCTCAACGAGGAGAACAACAAGCCCAAGGTGTTTGAGGTCATGGTGCCCAACAGCCGCTTTAGCCAGGGCAATATGGCGCGTCTTGCCACGGTGCTTACCGCCAACCCGGGCGGCGACCGCGTGGAGATTTTTATCGAGCAGGTGGACGGGCGTGTGCTGCGTGCCGAGGTGCCGGCCAAGGTCAACGCACGCTCGATTCCGCTGTTGGCCGAGGCAAAGGCCATCGTCGGCAATCAAGGCCGCGTGACGGTGATCTAAGATGATTTTTCTGGGACGGGGATTAAAAAATCATTTTGGGTGACGTGTGGCGGAAGACCAGTCTTTCTGGGACGGGAATGATTTTTTCATCCCCGTCCCAGAAAAATCATTTGGCATGCGAGATTGGAGGAAGTGATGGCGCAGGGGACGTTTGCGCAGGCGCTTCGTAAGGAGGCGGCGCTCAGCAGTACCTTTATGAAGGGGCGCTCACTCATGCTCAACGGCGCCGTGCTGTCGTTTGAGGACTCCGGCTCGCGCTTCTCCAAAAATGTGACTATTGAGGGCACGGTGCGCGGCTCGCGCGGCGACCTGTACAAGACGCACGTGGCGCTCGACATGGACGAGCACGAGGTTGTCGACTACGACTGCGATTGCCCCGCCGCCTTCCGCTATTCCGGCATGTGCAAGCACGCTATCGCCACGGCGCTGGCGTATCTGGATGCCAGTGGCGCCGAGCCCGTCGAGGGCTTGCGTACGCCGGTCCGCACGTTTACGGCACCGCCCGCACAGTCAAAGCAGCCCACACACCCCGCGCCCACCGCATCTGCGGTCAACCCCAATTTTCCCTTCCCGGCACCCGTCCCCACGAGCCCGAGCCTTGTGGCGGCGCTTTCCGATCTTTCGGACGCGCGCATGGACGAGCTCGTGGCTATGCGTCGCAAGTTCGCCAGCACCATTGACCCCGATGCGCCCAAGGCAGTGCTGGAGCCCTCGCTGGTGCCGTACTACAATCCGCTGTTTGCCGATCGTTTTAACTGGGCACTCGAGTTTCGCATTCGCTGCGGTTCGGTGTCCTACGTGGTTAAGGATATCGACGGCATGGCCGATGCCTATGTGCGCGGCGGTACGTTCTCCTATGGCAAGAAGCTTACGTTTGTCCATGTGCCCGAGGCATTCGATGACGTGTCGACAAAGCTGCTTGACTTTGTTGCAATGACGGTCGCCTACCTAGGTGATATTACGAGCTCGCGCTCGGCATCGTACGACTTTGCCCGCAGCGGCTTTGTCGCCGAGCGTCAGTTGCCGGTATCCGAGTATTCCGTCGTGTCCGTGCTGGACCTGCTGCGTGGCAGGACCCTGTCCTTTGAGCCTGCTTGGTCGCGGGGGACGACGACGCATCGCGCCTACGAGGTGGCGGTCGAGCCGTCGCCGCAGGGGGAGGGCGAAGTCCCGGCCAAGCGCCCGCCGCTCCTTGCCGCCAAGATTGCACCGGCGGCGGGAGGCAGCTACGACTTGCGTCTGCCGGCCGATACGTATTGCTTTGTCGCTGGTGACGCAGCCTATCTGGTCGATACGCGCCGCGCACGCCGTAGCGACACGGCGTTTGCCCAGCATGCGGCACCGTTCCTATCGCACTTGTTGCCCTGCCGCACGCCGGTCCATATCGCCGCCGACCAGGTGGGCGAGTTCTGCCGCATGGCGCTGCCTATCTTGCGCGACTACACCGACCTGACCGCTCCCGCCGCGCTCGACGCCGTGGCGCCCGAGCCGAGCTTTGCCATGGCGATCGGCGTCGACGATGGTCTTGTGACCTGCAAGATTACGGTGACCTACGGCGATTGGTCGGCAGATCTCTTTAGTCTTGGTGCTCCGGGCAGTCCCTTCGAAGAACAACGCCCCGGCGTTCCGCCCCGCGATACGGTGGCGGAGTTTCGCGTTATGGACACGGCTGCCCTGTACTTCGATTTCTACGAGGGCGGCCTGGCATTTGAGGAGCGCGATGACGCCCGCCTGTTCCACTTGCTGACCGAGGGCCTGTCTGCCCTGTCCGAACTGGGCGAGATCATGCTCAGCGATCGCCTGCGCCAGATCTCGGTCCGTCCTGCGCCCAAGCTTTCGGTGCGTGCGACCGTCAAGAGCAACTTGCTCGACGTCGAGCTGGGTGCGAGCGGGCTTTCAGCGGCTGACCTTGCCATCTATCTCGATTCGTATAAGCGCCACCAGACGTTTGCGCGCCTTACGTCCGGCGACATCGTTCGCCTGGACGAGGGCGCTCGTGCCGCGTTTGGTCTTGCCGAGGACCTGGGCGTCGATGCCGTCGACCTGCTCGACGGCGTGTCGCTTCCCGCCTCGAGCACCCTTTTTGTCGACAGCATGCTCGCGCGCACGCCGGCGCTCGAGGCCGATCGCGACGCCGCGTTCCGCCGCACCGTCGAGCGTCTGGACACGCTCGGCAAGATGGACTTTACGGTGCCCGCCTCGCTCAAGGCTACGCTGCGTGGCTACCAGGTCGACGGCTATCAGTGGCTCGGCTCGCTTGAGCACTTGGGCCTCGGCGGCATCTTGGCCGACGATATGGGCTTGGGCAAAACGCTGCAGATGATCGCACATATCCTGGCGCGCGTGGAGGCGGGGGATACCAAGCCCACGCTCGTGGTATGCCCCGCGTCGCTCGTGTACAACTGGGCTGCCGAGTTGGAGCGCTTTGCCCCCTCGCTTGATGTGTGCGCCATCGTGGGCGCCAAAGCCCAGCGTCGCGTGCAAATTGCCGGCGCAGCCGAGCACAACGTGGTCGTGACGTCGTATGACCTCATGCGCCGCGACATCGACGAATACATCGAGCAGGACTTTACCCGCGTGGTGCTCGACGAGGCCCAGTACATTAAAAACCCGCTCACCCAGGTGGCGCGCGCCGCCAAGCGCCTGCCGGCCGGCGTGCGCTTTGCCTTGACGGGAACGCCCATCGAAAACCGCCTGTCCGAGCTCTGGAGTATCTTCGACTTTTTGATGCCGGGTCTTCTGGGCACGCGCGACTCATTTGCCAAGCGCTTTGAGAGTCCCGTCGAGCATGCTGAGGGCGATAGTGCCGCTCGTCTGCAGGCGCTCGTATCGCCGTTTGTGCTGCGTCGCGTCAAGGAAGAGGTGGTGGCCGATCTGCCCGAGAAGATCGAGGATACGGTGATGGCGCAGCTTACCGGCGAGCAGCGCAAGCTCTACCTGGCCAACCAGGACCGCATTGCCCAGCAAGTGCAGCACCGCGAGGCCGGGGAGTTTAAGAAAGACAAGCTCAAGGTACTTGCCGAGCTCACCAAGCTGCGTCAGATCTGCTGCGACCCGCATCTGCACTATGCGGACTACAAGGCGGGAAGCGCCAAGCTCGATACGTGCATGGAGCTCGTTCACGGCGCGCTTGACGGCGGTCACCGCATCTTGCTGTTCAGCCAGTTTACGGGCATGCTCGATATCATTGGCAAGCGCCTGGTCAAGGAGGATATCGCCTTTCTTAAGCTTACGGGCGCATCGTCTAAGGAGAGTCGCGCCAAGATGGTTGCGCAGTTCCAAGCGGGCGAGGTGCCGGTGTTCTTGATTTCGCTCAAGGCGGGCGGCGTGGGCCTTAATTTGACGGCTGCCGACGTGGTCATCCACTACGACCCGTGGTGGAACGTGGCGGCGCAGGACCAGGCGACCGACCGCGCCCACCGCATTGGCCAGCAGCACACCGTGACCGTGTACAAGCTCATCGCCAAGGACACGATCGAGGAACGCATTATGCAGATGCAGGAGTCCAAGCGCGATCTGGTCAACAGCGTGCTCGGCGGCGACGGCATCTCATCGGCGCTGTTCACGCGCGAGGATGTTCTGGCGCTGCTCGGTGGCGACGGTCGCTAACCCGCTCGGGTGGGGCCGCCAGGGCGGATAGTACGCGCCGCCCCACCGTTCTCGCCCGTTATGTGTTCATTTGCAATGCCATGGATGGTTCGCCTGCCTTTGGGCATAAGAAGCATCAGGAATATTGGCACATCAGCAAAGGAGAACATCATGGCGAAATTCTTTAAGGACTCCGATGGCAAGCTTGTTGCTGCCCTTGGCGACGACGTTGCGACCCCTGCCGGCTGCACGGAGTTGACGGCGAACACCGAGGACGCGGCGCACGAGAAGCATGTGCCCGTTGTCGAGATCGAGCGCGACGGCCACGTCATTCGCGCGCGCGTGGGCTCGACGGAGCACCCCATGCTGCCCGAGCACTACATCGAGTGGATCGCGCTTGAGGCCGAGGGCCGCCTGGAGGTCCATTACCTTGAGCCCGGCATGAAGCCCACGACGTTTTTCGCTGGCGGCTCCAAGACTGGTACCGTCTATGCCTACTGCAACCTGCATGGGCTGTGGTCCGCGACGTTCTAGGAGCGCGCCCCCGCTCGGGGTATCATAGCTAGCATATGCACATGCGAGCGCCGGCTGCATTATGCGGCCGGCGCTTTTACTACGGCAACGACGATTTACGACGGAAAGGCTGGGCCATGAAGCTCGCACTTGCACAGATCGATATGCGCCTGGGTGACATCGAGGGCATTTGCGGCCGCATCGAGGACCAGGCTCGCCTGGCTCATGAGCGCGGCGCGCGCGTGCTGTGCGTTCCGGCCCCGCTCTTTATGGGCGCCATGCCGGGCAGCCTGGTGGGCGCTGCCGATTTTGAGCACGATATGCTGACGGGCTTGACGGGCGTTGCCGAGCGCATCCAAGAGCTCGACATGATCTGCATCGTGCCCTCTGCGGTTTCGTTTGAGGGCCAGCCTCTGCTCGACTACATGATGCTTAAGGATGGTCGCGTGGTGCCCGCGCGCGCAAGCATCGCCCTGCAGCGTGGCGAGAGCAACGACGCGCGTTGGGCACCGCCGGTGTTTGACGTGGACGGCGTGCGCATCGCCGTGGTGTTTGACCTAGATCGCGAGCTCGAGATGCTGCCGACCGGCGTCGACCTCATCGCCTATTTCCAGTTCAACGCGTTTGACATGACCGATCGCGAGACAGCCGCCATTGCCGCCGTGCGCAGCGGTGTCTACCGCAAGATCGCGTCCAAGCGCAGCGTATGGTTTGCCTGCATGGCGCCGATTGGTGCCTATGACGAGTCGGTGTATACCGGCGGATCGTTTGTGCTCGACGATTGCGGCCGCGTGGTGGCCCAGGCGCCGTGCTTTGAGGAGAGCCTGCTGGTTCAGGAGATTCAGCGCGGCGTGATGCTCGATGCCCTGGAGGACCACGAGCTGCCCGAGTTTCGTTCCGAGGAGTGGCTGTGGCAGGCGCTGGTGCTTGCCGTACGCGACAATGCCCGCGCTCGCGGCGCCTCGCGTGCCGTGGTGGCGCTCGAGGGCGATTTGCCGTCGTCCCTGTTGGCGGCGCTTGCCGTCGATGCCTTGGGTCCGCGTAATGTGATTGGCCTGGTGCTGGGGCGCAATCGCATCTTTACGCCGGCGCAGGAGGAGGCCGAAGCCGCCCGTTGTTCTGCTGTGCGCTCAATCGCCGAGCGCTTGCACATTCGCACCGTCGAGCGCGATGCGCCAGATGCGGCGCGCGTGTTCGACCGCGACGTGTCGGCGGGCGATGCCGAACGCCTGCGTTCGCGTGCGCTGGGCCTGATGCTCGAGGATACGGCGCTCGAGCTGGGCGCCATGGCGTTGAGCCCGCTTTCCAAGACCGAGTACGCGCTGGCGGCGCCCGCGCTGTCCGGCGGCTACCAGGGCGACTTTGCGCCCTTTGGGGATGTGTATCTGTCGACGCTCGAGTTTGTGGCACGCGTGCGCAACCGTGCTTCGGCCGTGGTGCCCCAAGAGCTCGTGACGCTCAACGCGGTAGAGGATTGCATGGATCGCGTGCTGGCGCAGGCACTCTCGATGCTCGCCGGCCCGGTTGATATGCTCGATCGCGCGGCGCAGCTGCTGGGCGGGCTTGAGCCGGGCGAGGTCGATGGTGCGCTCGAGTCGCACGTGGACCGCAGCCGTCCCTTTGACGACATCCCGATGGCCGCCGCCAAGCCCGAGGCCTGCTCGCTGCTGCTGATGCTTGTGCGCCAGGGTGAGGCTGCCCGTCGCATGCTACCGACGGCGCCGATCGTTTCGGCCCGTTCGTTTGTCGAGCGCGCCTGGCCGTACATGCTTGCGTGGTCCGATCTGGGGCTCAACGGTAAGGAGCGCATGACGGTTGATTCTCTGGCACGCGCCGAGGTGCGCCGCTTTGCCGACGACGATACGAGTGACCGTATGCGCGGCGAGATGATGGGCATATTGGGCGAGCTGTTGGGTATTTCGCCCGAGCAGATGGAAGAGCTGCGCTCCGAGGACGGTCAGCGTCGTCTGCATGAGGGCATGAAAAAGTTTGAGGGTGAGGTCCAGGACGCCATCGAAAAGATGATGGGCGGCCAGGGCGGACCGCAGGGTGGGCCCCAGGGAGGTCCGATGCCGCATCCGCCGATAGATCCGAGGCAGTTCCCATTCTTCTCGCAGAACTAGACCGCTGCGCGCCCGCCAGAGCGGCAATCTGCCTTTCAATCGTCGGGCATGACCGCCAGGTCAATGCCCTCCTCTTTCAAGGCACCTTGCTCGCTCTGGCGGGCGCTCGCTTGCGTATGCTCAACCTACAATTCGATCTCGGCTGACTTATAAGGCTAGCGTTGTGTTATTCTAGAACAGACGTTCGTGAATAGTGCGCGGGGCCTTGCCTTGTGCTTGGCAAAAGACGAGGGGAGGTCGGCTTGGTTATCTTGGGTATCGACCCTGGTTTGGCCCATACGGGCTGGGGGATTATCGAGGAGCGGCGTGGCGAGGTCCGCTGCCGTGCCTACGGTTGTATCGAGACCAGCGCGGGCAGCCCGCTCGCGGTGCGCCTGTCGCATATCGCCCGCGACCTCAAGGGCGTCGTCGAACGCTACCGTCCCGATACCGCGGCTATCGAGAGCATCTACTTTGGCGCTAACGTCCGCTCGGCCATCCCCACGGCGCATGCCCGCGGTGCCGCGCTCGTGGCGCTTTCGGAGTGCGCGCTCGAGATTGGCGAATACACGCCCATGCAGATCAAGCAGGCCGTGGTGGGCACCGGTGCCGCAGATAAACGGCAGGTTGCCTACATGGTGCGCACGCTCACGCAGCTCGATCACGACCCTCACCCAGACCATGCCGCCGATGCCCTGGCCTGCGCCATCTGTCACGTTAACCTAAGCCGCACCCGGGCGCTTACCGGCGGTGAGTTCTATCAACAGAGAGGAACCGGATACTGATGATCTCCCAGCTCCATGGAACGCTTATCGAGGCCACGATGAGCTCGGCCGTCGTCGATGTGTCGGGCGTGGGCTTTGAGCTCGGTATTTCGGGCAGCACTGCCGCCACGCTGCCTACGCCCGGCGGCGAGGTTCGACTTTATACCCGTATGCAGGTGCGCGAGGACGCCATGACGCTCTTTGGCTTTGCCTCCAAGGACGAGCGCACGATGTTCGATCGGCTCGTGTCCGTCTCGGGCGTCGGTCCGCGACTGGCGCTTGCCGTGCTTTCCACCTATACCGTGGGACAGCTGTATTCCCTGGTGATGGCCGAGGACGACAAGGGCATGGCCAAGGTGCCCGGTGTGGGCAAAAAGACCGCCCAGCGCCTTATCTTGGAACTCAAGAGTACCTTTGCCAAGGACAAGGGCTTTGTTCCGGTCGACGTAATCCCCGGTCAGGTTGCGATGCCGGTCCCCGCCGCCGCTCCTTCGGCGATCGATGACGCCCGCGCGGCGCTCCTTTCCATGGGCTTTAGCCCGCAGGAGACCGAGGTCGCCCTGAGCGGGTATGATGGGCAGGATATGCGTGTCGAGGACCTGCTCGGCGCGGCGCTTAAGCGACTCGGAATGGATGCGTGATGTGGGAAGCCGATGACTCTCAGGACCTGTGGGCGACGCCCGGCAGCTCGCCGGCGGCATTTATGGCGCACGGTGAGCGCATGGTGGGCTCGGAGCTGACGCCCGAAGACCTCGATGTCGACCGTACCCTGCGTCCCCAGCGCCTGGACGACTACTGCGGTCAGGAGCATATCAAGCAGAGCCTGCGCGTGCTGATCGAGGCGGCACAGAGCCGTGGCGAGACGCTCGACCACGTGATCTTTTCGGGCCCTCCGGGTCTGGGCAAGACCACGCTGGCCACCGTTATCGCCAACGAGCTGGGCGCTCAGATCAAGACGACGAGCGGCCCGGCCATCGCGCGTACCGGCGACCTGGCGGCTATCCTTACCAACTTGCAGCCAGGTGACGTGCTGTTTATCGACGAGATCCACCGCCTCAACCGCTCGGTCGAGGAGGTCCTGTATCCTGCGATGGAGGACTTTGCCCTCGATATTGTGATCGGCAAGGGTCCGGCTGCACGCTCGATTCGCCTGGATATCCCTAAGTTCACGCTGGTGGCGGCAACGACTCGCTCGGGCATGCTGACCGGCCCGCTGCGCGACCGCTTTGGCATTTCGTATCGCCTGGATTACTACACGGTCGAGGAGCTTGCCCAGATCGTGACGCGCTCGGCGACCATCTTGGGCGTGACGATAGACCATCCGAGCGCGCTCGAGATCGGCTCGCGCTCGCGCGGTACGCCGCGCCTCGCAAACCGTCTGCTCAAGCGTGTGCGCGACTATGCGCAGGTACGCGGTAACGGGCCTATTGAGCTTGATATTTGTCGTCAGGCGCTCGAGTTCTTCGAGATTGATGAACTTGGTCTGGACTGGATGGACATTCGCATCTTAGAGACGCTTGCCAAGACGTTCTCCGGACGTGCCGTGGGCCTGACGACCCTTGCCAGCGCGGTGGGCGAGGACCCGGGTACGCTCGAGGATGTCTACGAACCCTATCTGCTGCAGTGCGGCTTGATGATTCGCACGCCTCAGGGCCGCCAGGCAACGCTTCGCACCTTTGAGCATTTGGGTATCGAGCCAGCCGTTTAGAGACGGGTTTGTTTTGGCTGGTCTGTAGGCTATCGCTGAGCATTGGATAAACATATCGCCATTCATCGGTTACGGGTGTTTTACTATTGCGTGCCCGTGCTATGCTGAATTGGTCTTTTTCTCATCCGGTAACGAAAGGACCGCCCATGCCTACTGACATCGAAATCGCACGTTCCGTCACGCCGCTGCCCATTACCGAGGTGGCTAAGAACGCCGGCGTCGACGTAAAGCACCTGATTCCGTACGGCTTCGACAAGGCTAAGGTCGACTATTCGCTGCTCAACGAGCCGACCGATCACCAGGCCAAGCTCGTCCTCGTGACCGCCATCAACCCCACGCCCGCCGGCGAGGGCAAGACCACTACGACCATCGGCCTGGCCGATGGCCTGCGCCGTCGCGGCGTCAAGAGCGCTGTGGCCCTGCGCGAGCCTTCGCTCGGCCCCGTCTTTGGCGTCAAGGGCGGTGCCGCCGGCGGCGGCTGGGCGCAGGTCATCCCCATGGAGGACATCAACCTGCACTTTACCGGTGACTTCCATGCTATTGGTGCCGCCAACAACCTGCTGGCTGCCATGCTCGACAACCATATTCAGCAAGGCAACCAGCTCGGTATTGACGTCAAGCGCATCACCTGGAAGCGTGTCGTCGACATGAACGACCGCCAGCTGCGCCATGTTATCGACGGCATTGGCGGCAAGGCTCAGGGCGTGCCGCGCGAGGACGGCTTCGATATCACCGTTGCCTCCGAGGTCATGGCAATCCTGTGCCTGTCCACGAGCATCAACGACCTCAAGGAGCGCCTGGGCGAGATCGTCGTCGGCTACAGCTTTGCTGGCGAGCCCGTTCGCGCCCGCGACCTCAAGGCTCAGGGCGCCATGGCTGCGCTGCTTAAGGATGCGCTCAAGCCCAACCTGGTGCAGACGCTCGAGGGTACGCCCGCGTTTGTCCACGGCGGTCCCTTCGCCAACATCGCCCACGGCTGTAACTCCATCATGGCCACGCGTATGGCCATGCGCTTTGGCGATGTCGCCATTACCGAGGCAGGCTTTGGCGCCGACCTGGGTGCTGAGAAGTTCCTCGACATCAAGTGCCGCATGACGGGCGTTCGCCCCAGTGCTGTCGTGATCGTCGCCACCGCTCGTGCGCTTAAGTACAACGGCGGCGTTGCCAAAGCCGACCTCAACGACGAGAACCTCGAGGCCCTCAAGGCCGGCATGCCCAACCTACTGCGCCACGTCGACAACATTCAGAATGTCTACGGTCTGCCCTGCGTGGTCGCCATCAACCGCTTCCCGACGGACACCGAGGCAGAGCTTGCGCTCATCGAGTCCGAGTGCCAGAAGCTCGGCGTTAACGTTAAGCTGTCCGAGGTTTGGGCTAAGGGTGGCGAGGGCGCGCTCGACCTGGCCGATGAGGTTATGCGCCTGATCGAGCAGCCGAGCGAGCTCAAGTTTGCCTACGAGGACGGTGCCGATGTGGCCGACGCCCTGGAGGCTGTTGCCACCAAGGTCTATCGCGCCGACGGCGTCGACTTTACGCCGGCTGCCAAGCGCCAGCTCGCCGAGCTGCGCGAGAACGGCTTTGGCAACCTGCCGGTGTGCGTGGCCAAGACGCAGTACAGCTTTAGCGACAACGCCAAGGCTCTGGGTGCTCCCGAGAACTTCCGCATCACCGTGCGCGAGCTCAAGGTTTCCGCCGGTGCCCACTTTGTGGTCGCGCTGACCGGCAGCGTTCTGACCATGCCCGGCCTGCCCAAGGTTCCCGCGGCCGAGAACATCGACGTCGACAACGACGGCAACATCACCGGCCTGTTCTAAGCCTGCTGCTCATAGCCGCTTGCCCGCCCCGTCGCGCCTACCAAGGCCCGGCGGGGCTTTTTGATCCTTAGGCCCGCGCATGTCTTGTAGATACCGGCGGGCTTTGCCCATCATAGGCTTTTGCGCGGGTAGAATGCATGGATAACTTGATGCTTGCTGGCGACGGAAAGGAAACGTTGCATGGACCAGGATAAGACGACCGTAATGGGCGGATATGGTTCCGCGCAGGCTGGCGGCAGCGCCGATGCGACCCGCGTCGTTCCCAGCCCCGGTTATACCGATCCCGCCGCGACGCAGCCTTCTGCCGAGCCTACCCGGGTTATGGGCTATGGCGACACGGCGCAGGATTCTTACGCTGCATCTTCGCAAGGCCCCTATGGCAACGCAGCTCCGGACCCGTTTGATTACGCGCCGCAGGATTCTTATTCCGCCTCGACGTCGAATCCCTATAAAAACCTGCCGCAAAATCCCATTCCGCAGCCTCAGCAGACGACGTATATGCCGCGCACGGCACAGGCCCAGCCTCGATATGAGTCGCGCGATCCGTATGCGCGCCAGCCTTATCGCGAGTATCCCAAGTCGATTCCGCAGTATGGTGAGGACGAGGAAGAGGCGCCGTCGCGTTCGTCGAGTGTGATCAAGAAGATCCTCATTGTGCTGGCGATCTTCTTTGCCCTCTCGATTGTGTTTGCCATTGTGACGGGCATGCTCAACAAGCGAGGTGCTACAACCAGCACGACGGCCGAGCAGACAGAGGTCGACCAGGCAGGTGCAGTAGAGCTGGGCGATATCCCGGGACAGTATTGGTCCAACGCCAAAAAACTCCTCAAGTCGCGCGGGGCCGATCTTTCGAATGCCGTGATTCTGACCGACGACGGCTCGACGCCCGTCGTTGATGCCAACTGGGTCGTCACATCTGCCTACTACAACGACAACGGTAACCTCGAGATTCAGCTCACGCGCAAGGACGGCTCGTCGGGCAATGCGTCCGGTGATCAAGGCGCCACGGACAGCTCGAGCTCCAACATGCTGGAGGACCTGAGCAACAAGGCGCAGGAATTGGGAGACAAGGCGCAAGAGCTGGGCGATACGACACAAAACCTGGGCGATACCGCGCAGAACTTGGGAGACATGGCGACGGATGCCTGGAACGCCCTACAAAACGGCATTTCGGGCGCACAGGGAAACTAGCGGCCGAGCGGAGCGGGGCTACAGCTGCTCTGCCGGACGGTCGGGCGAGCTAAAGCCCGAGTCAAATGTGACGACGCATGATGTATCGGGCCTGCGCTCGTGCACGATGCGCGTGACGAGCTCCAGCAGCTCCTCGTCGGATATGTCAAAGCCGTCGGGACGCACCAGGTCAAACGAAACAAAGTCGTCGTGTTCATGCAAGTCGTGGATGGAGAGCGCAGGGTCGATCTGCGCTACGCCGCGCTTGACCCAGCCGCGCAGGTCGTCACCGGTTGTTGCAATGGGGTCGCAGTGCAGCGTAATGCCAATGCCCATCTGGCGCTTGATATCGTGTTCGATGGTGTCCAGGATCTCGTGGTGCTCAAAGGCATCGCCCTCGCCGGGCATTTCGACGTGTGCGCTGGCAAACTGGCGGCCCGGGCCGTAGTCGTGCACCATGAGGTCGTGCGTGCCCAGGACCTGGGGGTACGACATGATCCTGTCGCGGATTTCCTGGACGAGCTTGGGGTCGGGCGCTTGCCCCAGCAACGGGCTGATGGCGTCGCGCACCAGGGCCATGCCGCTGAAGCAGATGAAGATGCCCACACCCAGGCCTGCCCAGCCATCGAGGTCAAAGCTAGTCGTCTGCGAAATAAGCGCCGCCACCAAGACCGAGCCCGAGGTGATGACGTCATTCTTGGAGTCCTGCGCTGTGGCGATGAGCGTCTCGGAGTCGATGCGATTCCCCAGCGTGCGGTTGAACGCGGCCATCCAGAGCTTAACGAGCATGGACGTGGCCAGTGCCGCAAGGGAAACGAGCGTGTAAGCGGTGGGGGAGGGCTTGATGATCTTGGTAACGGACTCGAGCACTAGGTTGATGCCGACGGCACAAACGAGGACGGCGACAAACAGGCCGGCGAGGTATTCGTAGCGGCCGTGGCCATAGGGGTGGCCTTCGTCTGCCGGGCGGCTGGCAAGGCGGAATCCGAGTAGGCTCACGATGTTGCTCGACGCATCGGAGAGGTTGTTGGAGGCATCGGCGATAAGCGAGACAGAGCCGGCGAGCAGACCCGCGATACCCTTGGCTAGGCACAGAGCAATGTTGAGGCAAATGCAAATGAGGCTTGCGGCAAAGCCCGCGTTGGTGCGACAAGTTGTATCGACCGGCTTGCCCTCGTCGCCGGGAACAAGCGTATGTACCAGCCGATTTACAAATAGCATGACGATCGTCCTCACAATCATGGTTAAGGGGATAGTGTAGCTCGCATGGGCGCACCGTGCGCCGATGCTCAGAAAATGCAGCAATGGTCTGCTGGAGCTAACGAGCGGCCCTTCTTGTCCGACCAGGTGCTCCATTTTGGGCCACATGGGTATGGTCATGTGCTTGCCTGCCCGACATACTTAATGTCGACAGCCCCTGCGCAAAGGAGGATGTATCCATGGACGAGATGTTTGCCATTAAATGCCAAAACTGCGGCGGCCCTATGTACTCACACCAGGCTAAACGCAGTTTTGAGTGCGCCTATTGCGGCACGGTCGTTCCGTGGCAGGCCGATGCGGGGGAGCCCAAGAGCGCCCTGGGCATTCGCCATACGCCGCTGACGGTTGTCGATGGGCTGCTTAAGCTCACCCATGTGTCGCAACTCGAGCGCCCGGAGGACCCGGACTGGTATTTCTTTAATTCACACTGGCGCAATCAGTCGGTTCTGGAGCATCTGCTGTGGGAGGACCGCGGCACGGCGCAGGAGTTCCAAGAAGCCACGCACGTGAGCATTCCCTGCCCCTTCTGTGGAGCGTCCTTTGAGGGCGAGTCAACGCAGCGTGTGTTTGAGTGCCCGTCCTGCGGCAACAAGATCGGCATTGCCGACCTGCTCAAGCCGGGGACGTTTAGCAAGCGCCTGACCTTGGGCGTTGGTGCGGAGTATTTACCTGGGCAGGGTATTCCCTGCGAAATCTCGCCGCAGCAGGCACGTGCCAACGCACTGCAGCTGGTGCGCCAGTACCCCGACGCCTTTGCCGGGCACGACGTGGAAGATGCGATCCAAAACGACATGATGCTCTTCTACTTCCCCATGGCGCTCGCGGATTTGCGCATGATGGCGTCCTTCCCGGGCAAGGGCATGAGCAAGGAGACCTTGGTGTACTACGAGGTGCTTGACTGGGCATATCCGCGGGCAAACTACCTGGACGTTCGCCTCATGGGCATTTTGGAACCGTGGGACTTTGCCAAGGTCGGCCCGTTCGATCCCGCCATGCAGGAAGGCGACTTCCGCGTTGTCTCCGTCGATGCGTCTACCAAGGACCAGGTGGTCATTGATAAGCTGGCGCTCGACATTGCCGGCAACGATGCCGAGGCGGTGCTGGGGCTCAATAAAAAGAGCATCCGCACCTGGGCGCGCAAGGCTCGCAAGCATAAGGACGGCCTGGTGATGGTACCGGTCTACTTTGTCGATCGCCCAGCGACGGACAGCCGCGATGGCGAGCAGGTGCGCATTGCCGTAAACGGCCAGACGGGCCGCGCGGCCGCGGTGGTGTTTAGCGACAAGCGTGAGACGCATGTGGTGGCGCCGCTCAACCCGAGCCTGCATCTATCGAACGAAAGTACCGTACATGCCACGCCCATCGAGGTCAAATACGTTAAATCGCCCTTCCTATACCAGATCGTGCGTCGTGGAGACGGCGAACAGCCGCGTCAGGTGGCAGCGGTTGCCGAGGGTTCCTACCGAGAAGAAAAGCCCAAACGCAAGGGCTTGCTCGCTGCGATCTTTGGGAAGTAGGGGAGTAGTGCCGGTCGGCGCTGCGATCCGATAGCTAGAGGAACGGGGCAGCTCGCAGGAGTGCGGACTGTCGTCTGATTGTTTGAGGGTGCCAGATGTAAATAATCGGTGGAGCGGCTGCAAAAGAGCCGTCTCGCTGGGTAAAATCAGGATGTGCTGCGGAACCCGCTCCTCAGCTAGTCACACTTCGGAAGCGCGGGCAACGCAGGTATTATCGTCTAAAGGGCCGGCTGCAACCGGCCCTTTTTATGACTCCCTTCGCTATCCGTTACTGCTTATATTCCCGCCAGATCGAGTAGAGGTTCCGGGCAATGCCGGTCACATACATCGAGAGGCGCAGGATTTCAAGAAACAAGTTCATAGGCTTCACCCCAATCGGAGATCGGAGCGTTGCCCGCAGACGGATTCCGCGGCAGTCAAGATTTTACCTCACAGGCCGCGGTGGGAGACATCCTGCCCATTCCATGGTTTGGAACGGTGTCGATCTAACGGGCAATCAAACCCCTAGCACTCTTTGAATTGAGCAAGCATCTGCCCGAAGAAGCTGAGCCCGGATGGCTCATAAATGAGTGAGCCGCCATCTTCGGTTCGGTAGACCCCGCAGGGGAGGTAACGCCCGTCGGGGAGAACATAGAGGTTGGCTTCTTCCTTCAGTCCTGCTGGAAATAGCGGAATCCCGTTTTCGTCCACTTGGAACTCGTCTATATTTGCGATCTTTCTTTCCGTGGTGCCTCCTGGTCAGTTTCTATCGTAAGTGCGCCCTAAAACAAACACTGCTCTATCAGCTCTTTACCGCGCAAGGCGTCGGTCCACTCCTGCGGAATTGCGTCGATGCCGTATACCGTGCCGGCGAGGGCGCCGGCAACGGCTGCGGTGGTATCGGTGTCGTCGCCCAGGTTGACGGCGACAAGCACGCAATCTTCGTAGCTGGTAGTGTTGACGAAGCACCAGGTGGCTGCCTTAAGCGTGTCGCGCACGAAGCCACCTGACCTGATTTCCTGCTCAGGCACGCCTTTCAGATGGAGTGCCCGCGAGGGGAGCGCGCCGTTCATCACATTCCTCATCAGCTCAACAAATATGATGCATGCATCGGTTGATGTTCTGTGGGCGTGCGTGATTGCCGAGACCTCGCGGATCTCGTTGTCCGTCGCATCGGTGAACGCTAGGGGAGCGATGCGCATGAGCGATCCGTTGCCGTTGTCGCGCTCGCCGGAGCCTCCTTTGCCGGTGTGCAAAGCGCGGGCGGTCGTGCCGCCGTAATCGAAAACGCCGTCGATCGTATACTCGCCACGGGCAATCCAGCGTACGAACTTGTCGCGCATGTCTGCGGTGTCGATGTGCCCGAGCTCCCTAATCGAGTCACAGGTAGCAAGCGTCATGGACGTGTCATCGCTCCAGGTGCCGGCGGGCTGCCCATGCGTGCCGTAGCCGATCATGTCCGTGCATTTGAACGTGCCGCGGGGCCTAAACTCGTAAGGAACGCCCAGTGCGTCGCCGACGGCGAGCCCATAGATGCAGTCGCGCAGTGTTGTTTTCGGTCTGTCTGTCATGGAAAGCTCCTCTTATCCCAGGTGATGTGGAGCGCCATCGGTGGTGTCGGTCGCAACGTATTGCTATCCTTGTGCTTCGCCATTAGTCGCTTCGTTGATGGCGCGGTACTCGGCACTCAGCTCGCGCGCCAGCTCTTCCTTACTTGGAAGATACGGCAGGTATTTGGCGGCAAACGCTTGGTCGTTGTCTTCGGGCAGCGTGTACTCGACAGTCGAATCGCTTTTGTCCGCGCAGAGCACGATGCCTATGGGCGGATTGTCGCCTTCGTTCATGAGCTCGCGCGTGTAGTAGTTCACATACATTTGCATCTGGCCCAAGTCCTGGTGCGTAAGATCGTCCGTCTTAAGGTCGATAAGCACGAAGCAGCGCATCAGATAGTTGTAAAACACAAGGTCAATATAGAAATGGCGCCCATCAAAGGTGATGCGCTTTTGGCGCGCCTCGAAAGCGAAGCCACGGCCAAGCTCCAGTAGGAACTTCTGAAGATGTGTGATGAGCGCCTGCTCTAGATCGCTCTCGCGAAACGCAGTATCGTCCGAGAAACCTAAAAACTCCAGTACATATGGGTCGCGGATGATATCCTCGGGGCGACGAGCCGGGGCGCTCTTCTGGATTTCTTGGGCGGCGGCCTCCTTGTCCTTGCTGGCAAGCAGGCGCTCGCGGAACATGGTGTTGATCTGGCGCTCGAGCTGACGCGTGCTCCAGCGAGAGTCAGCGCATTCGTTCATGTACCAGGCGCGAGCTTCGGGGTCGGGAATGCGCATCAGCCTGCGGTAATGAGTCCAGCTCAATTCGCTACGCAGTGCGTCGCGAATTGGAAACGCAAGAAAGAACTGACGCATATTGCGAAGGTTTGCGATGCCAAAGCCTCTTCCGAAATCCGCTGTAAGCCTTCTGGAGAGGCCCGCAATCAATGCCTCTCCATATGCTGCGCGCTCCTCTCCACCCTGTTCATCAACAATACTCTTGCCGATTTCCCAATATGCCTCAACCATCGCAAAGTTAACGGCGGTATAGGCCTTGTCGCGAGCGGCGTTGAGAATCGAGGAAACCTGCTTGTAAAAACCTTCGGGCACGATTGCCGATTCTCCACGGTTTACCAGTTCGCCCATCACTGTCGCCCCACTTTCCTCTTGTGGAATGCATCTTTATCGCATTTAGTTTAAAGCCTCGCGCGGACACGAATTGCTGTGCTGTCTGACATCTTCGCATGGGGCCTTGAGGTGGTTAAAATGTGGCCATAGAGACAGTTTTAACGAACCCCATGGGGGTGACGCGCATGGACAACAACACCTTGCTGTTCCAGGACAAAGGTTCGGGCGGGTTTAAAGACGTCAGGATCTACCCCAACCGCATCGAGGTGCTCAAGAAGGGCACTTTCGGCGGCAAGCATATCGAGATTGTCTACCTTAAGGACATCACGGGCGTTAACAGGATCAAGGGCCGCAATGTTTTTCTGCGCAACAGGTTGTTGACTGCCTGTGTCTTTTGCCTGAGCAGCCGCTCCCGGGCTCAGGAATTCGTCAACGTGCTCAATATGGTGATGTGACCGGGCGCTTTCGAACACAAAAAGCCGGGATGCAAGGAGTCACACCTTGCATCCCGGCTGAGCTAAAACGGCGCTGCTGCATGCCGTTGGAGCTTTAGCGCTTGATCTCGATATCGTCGAGCTTAACGTCCATGGCCTCGGTTTTTGCCTCGGCGATGTCATCGGCAAATTCCAGAGACTTCATCATGGTTTCGACGGCATCCTTGTGCTCCTCGACATTGTCGATGCGCACGTAGACGCTGCCGCCGCCTGCTTCGGTGAAGTACTCAGTCGTCACGCCGCCCGAGTGTGTATAGGAAGCGTTGCGCCAAGTCTTGCCGTTGTACTTGACGGGGTCATTCTCGGTCCACTCAAAGCTGGCATTCCACTTTGCCTCGTAGTCGAACAGCTCGTCGGCGTTCTTGTCAGGATCGAAGACGGGGATGAAGCGGTCGCTGGCGTGCTCGCTCTCGGTGAACTTAAACTGGGCCCTGTCGGCCGTGTCGCCGGCAACATCGGTGATCTCAACGCCCTCGGGGACCTCGACCTTAAACCAAATGAAGTCGGTCCTCATATCCACGGCTGGCTTTTCTGCTCCGCCGCCACCGCCACTGCCGGTAGCGCCGCCGCTTCCGCCACAGCCCACCAGGGCAACCGCGGCAAAGAGACTGATGCAGAGGGTGAGAATCGCAAAGGCCTTCTTTTTCATGGTCGTGTCCTCCTCGATCTGTAACCGCCCATGGATTACCTGCTTTTACTGTACGCGTTGACGGCTCGCTAGGGTGGGCCATGTGTCCCATTCTGAGGGCCGGATT